>CAVEUD010000073.1:0-2058 GCA_963618995.1 bacterium | reverse complement strand
TCGGGCTTTTCGAGCGTATCACCTCGTGCAGATGGTCGATATACCCCAGCACATTTCGCTTACGCACCTGCCCCTCGCGCACCGGCATACCCGTAACCCGCTCGATAATATTGCGGATGTCGCGCACCTTCAGCGAACTATCGCCCGTCCCCCGCGGCATCTCCGGCTCAATCCACACGCTGGAGGCGGAAGAAAGATTGTTGACATCGGCAGACGCTCCTGCTACGCCTGTCTCAATGGGAGCAGACATTGAGTAGTCTTCGTTTCTGACGTTCCGCTCGGAGGGGATATTTCCTGAATCAGGCCGCACAAAAAAGTCTGTTCCCGTTTTTTGTCTATTGCCTTTCTCAATTCGCATAGACATTATTTGCAGCTTTCTGTTTTTGCCGTCCTGTATTGCTTCAACAACGACAAAAGTACCGTCTATTGCTTTTTTGAACAGTAATATATCGGCTAAACTTCCATCTTTTTTCTTAAATCGTCTATTCCTGTCTGGGTGTAATTCTACATTATCATAATTGTTTAACGCATACGCCGCACGCGCAATATCATCAGTATCAGCCATAGGCTGGTCGGCGTCGCCAAGCGCTTCGTGGCGTTTTTCTATATGCCGCACACGTTCAGCCAGAAAGTTATTTGTTCCCCCGGCAACATCAACGCCGGTAATACGCTTTACGTCTTCCGCCATTCGAGGGGAAACTGTTGAAATCTGGTAAGAAGCCCCGCTCTTTACGGCGCCTTTATGCACGTCGTCGATGAAAGCTTTAGGCCCCGGGTCAACCGCAGCCTGATACTCCGCAATAACCCTCCGCCGCTACGGCGTATGCGCGAAACCCGTCGTCATCTCAACATTCGCATTCTGCTGCTGCGCATCTCCTTCTTCGCTTCGTCCGTCAGCGTGTGCGGCGCATACGCATATCCGGCCTCGTCGATAGATTCCAGAGGTATGCCGAGCTTCCGCATCTGTTCGCGCTGCGCGTTGTTCAGCCGCGTTATGCGCTGGGACATCGCGAGCTTGACAGGGTCGTTTGCATTATTTACACTGATTACGTCAGCGGAGGCCAGCCCCGGCTGTTGATACTGGGGCGAGGCTTTGGGCGCAGGGAGCTTGGACGGTCCAATATTTTTCACATTGTCGCTGACATATTCCAGGGTTGAATCCCCAAAATTTTTCCTGATAGCGTTCCGTATCTCACTGCCCTTGCTCTTAATTGGAAACTGGGTAATCTCGCGCGCCCTGCCGTCTTTCTCCATTTCCGTAACGACGACATGCAGAGTATCTTTCCTGTCAGTCTTATAAAGCGTCCCCCAGTACCTGTTATCGTTCTTCTGCCGAAAAACAAAATCCGGGTTAGAGAGCGATTCTTCGACGAAGCTCAGCCCCGCAAGCCGTCCGCTCGAAACCTTCTTTTCGACGCCATCCTGTGCGCCCCCGCGAAGCTGATGAAGCACATACTCCTCAAAAGTTTTATCCTTGCCTCCGGGCGAAAAATACGGCTTAACCCCGTTTATCTCAGGAAAATCTTTCTTCATAAGCCCGCGCACAATCCTTTGCCCTTCGCGTACAATCTCGTCGTCCCTGCCCTTCATCATTGCGGCAGACCGATAGCTCTTCTTTTGTTCTGGGCTTAATGTGCGCGCCTCAAAACGCCCGTTCAGCAAATTCTCCATCCACACGCCGCCCTCGGACTCGTGCCACGCGGCGGAACTCTCGCCGCCGAATGCGTCCTTCCCGAGCGCGTCTATATCCTTCCGCGTCGCGCGCCCCGTGTCGAGAATTTCGTTCGCGCGCTGCCTGTGGAGGTAATCGAGGTTCTTCACGCCTTCGTCCCATGCGTCGTCGCCCGCGCGGTTGATAAACTGATTGACTATAAACGTACTGAAAAGATTACATCATGTCATATTTCACCAAAGTTTTCACAGTCGAAGAGCTCAAAAGACAGTACCGCCGCCTGGTAATCGAAAATCATCCGGACGCGGGCGGAAGCGAAGAAGTTATGAAGCAGATAAACAGGGAATACGAAGAGCTTTTCAAAGAAGTCGCGCACATCCACGAAA
>CAVEUD010000072.1:0-2172 GCA_963618995.1 bacterium | reverse complement strand
GGGCGCGGACGCGAGATTACCCCGTCTACGTTTCCGAAACGGACGCGCCCGACGATTTCGCGGCAATCTGGACGCGGCAGAAACGCTCAATCATGAAGATGAGCAATTGCGAATACAAGGCGCGGCGCGAGTGCCTGTTCGTCCATCAGCGTTTTGCCGCGCCCGCGCCGTCGGGCGCAACAAAAGGAACTCCGACATGAAGCACAAACCTCCTCGCAAAAAGCCAACTCCGCCTTTTACTAAAATCGAGATTCCAATCGACCTGTTCAAGTGCGGTGTCGTCGTCTGCATCGGCAGCTATCGCCAAACCGTCAACGCTCTCGCGGCGGACGGCTTTGCGATAGACGGCGACACCAACGGACTTGACGATTCCGCTGGTGCGTCCTTCGGCTTTGTCGGGCTTCCAGACAAGGGGATATGGCTTTCGGAACCCGATCTCTTCGTTCTCGTTCACGAAGCCGTCCACACTGCCAGAAGCCTGCTTGCCGACAAGGGCGTTTCCGACGAGGAAACGCTCTGCTATCTCGTTGAATATCTCGTGCGCGTCACTTCTTCGCGCGCCGGGTTTCAACCGTGGTCGTGTTCGGATGCTTCTTCGCGTAGTCGGGTGAAACAATCCGCCCGGTCTTTGCGTCGCGTCCAATCTTGACCGTTCTCGCTTTCCTTTCCATCTCAATCACCTCCTTTCAACTCACCCTGCCTTTGGCAGAATCCTGAAGAACGCCTCGCCCTCCGCCTTGCTCGCAAGCCCGCAGTAGTTCTCCGCCCTCATCTTCGCGCTCGTCCCGACGATGGCCTGCGTCTTCGCCGGATCGCCATACGCCGCCACGTGGTAGGTGATGAACGAGTGCCGTCCGCAGTTCTGAAAGACGGGTATTCCGTTCTTCCGGGCGAGCTTGTAGATCTCGCCTTGCGTCTTGCCCGTTATCATCTTGACGGCTTTCAGGAAGTCAAACGACTTCATCCACGCAAGCGCGGTCGCGTCAATGTGGAACGCCCTCGGACGCTTCCCGCGCTGATAGCCCTTGCCCTTGGCGATGCGCACCATCTCGTCGTCGAGGTTGATTCGGACGGCCTCGTCGCCCAACGCCGCCGACCGCTGAATCTCGACGGCGCGGCTTCCGCAGAAGAAGTTGATGACCGCATAGGCGAGGTATTCGGGGTGCGCGTCCTTCTCGCCCTCCAACAGGCGGAACAACTTTTCGGCATCCGCCGCTTTCATGTATTCCGGCTCTTCCCACGGCTCTTCCTTTGGCTTTATCAGGCGTATCGGACTTTCCGCGAGATACCTCCGCTCGTCCTTCGCACACCAGTTGAAGAACGTTTTGAGATAGAGAAGGTGCGAGTTGTAGGTCTTCGGCTTCCTGTCGCCGTAATGCCGTTTCAGGTATTCGACAACATCCTTCGCCGCGACGTTTCCGAGCAAGACGTTCTCGCCAGTCTCTTTGAGCCACTTGCCGACGGTCGCCGCCGTCTTGTTCTTGTCCGCGCCCTCGCCCTTCGACGCATAGTATTCGGCGTAGGCCGCGCCAACGGTGATTCGCAGGTCGCCCTGCCTCTTCTGCGCGTCGCCGTTCAGATAGCAACGCACGGCATCCGCAAGGCTTATCTTCACGCCAGCCTCATGCAGAAGGTCAAGTGCGTTCTTCGCGTCAATCGCTTCGATGGGAGTAAGTCTCACGGCGGCGTCCCCGCCCGCCTGGTGCCGCAGGTAGAAGTCCTTGATGTCGCGCCTCAACTCGTCCTCGCTTGCGCGAGTGATACGGACGGCGAACTTCGTAAACGGATCCGTCCCGAAATAGGCCTCATAGCCTATTCTCTCGCGCCCCAACTTGTCCTTGCGGACGCGCTTTTTGATACCTCTTTCAACCACCGCCTTGGGCAAATAACTCATGCCGCCTCTCCTGTTGTTTGTTTTTAGTTATGTGATTTCGTTGTGACAATCGCGCTTTATGGCAATCGCCTACCACGTCAAAATCACAACGCGGGTATTGTATCATAAGGCTTCGCCTCATGTCAACGCCATCTGTTGATGGTTGGCATTATACCAAAAGGTGTGAAAGGATGTCAAATGCAATAAATGAAGTGATTTTTGAGTGTTTCTTGTAAGTTATAGACGCGATATTTGGGCGAAAAGGCGGTAGGGGTTTGTTAGAATCAAGCCTCTACCGC
>CAVEUD010000071.1:0-2774 GCA_963618995.1 bacterium | reverse complement strand
CGGACGCGCGCGTAGTTGGAGTCGTCCGCCTCGCCGCGCTTGTCGTTCGGCAGGTTGTCGGTGACGTCGTAGCGGAGGCGCACCTCGGCGCCGACGTCGACGCGGACGGTCTCGTTGGAGACGACTTGTGCGCCCGAGGCGCACAAGGCCGCTACGGCGGCGCAGGACGCGCCGAGGAGGGCGAGCGTCTGTTTCTTTCTCGTGTTCGTCTTCATTCTCTTTTTCCTTGTTCTTGTTGCCCGCCGGGATTGGCGCGGCGTTTTCCTTTTCCTTGGTTTCCGCCGCGTAGTATGGCTTTTCGCCGTTAGGCGAGAATGAGGGCTTTGTGAAAATCGCGTTAAGATGCGCGGAGATGAAAGGGACTGTCCATGCCCACAGTTTATAAAGCGTCGGCATACCGTCAACTCGTGTCGTTTTCATTTGCTTGTTTTTTGCCGCAAAGGCCGCAAAGGTTTAGTGTTCTTTGTGGCCCACAATATTCGATTGCCGAAGCAATATAATACTGGCATTTCAAGGCGAATACTGTAAATGAAACGGCATGTTTCGTCTGCCGCGTCTTTCGCAACGGCATCGAAACAGACGACGCCGGATCTTCCACTATTTGCAAATAGTGGAAGATCCGGGCGGATGGGGGAAACCGTTTGAACAACCGTCGTCTCGCTACTCAAGCGCGAGGGCAAGGAGCGCGTCTTCGGGATCCCGTCCGGGCGGCGTGACGCATCCGTGTAGATCGACAAGATGCGCGTGCCCGAGCTGGTCGAACATCCGGTCAAGCGTAGCGCAGGGCACACCAAGAGCTCGTGCCGCGTCGATGAGCCGCACACCGGGATTTCTATCGAGATGCCGGAGATAAGACAGTCGCCGGCGATGCGCAAGCGCACCGACGACCTTGAAGAATTCGGCAAGCCGAGAATCCGTCGGCCGCGTCTCAAAGAACGCCGTGAGAGCGTTCAGGGCCTTTCGTCCCTGCTCACGAGTCGGGAATGCGCGGTAGAATACGCGGCCGTCCGCACAGGCGGACGACACCAGGCCGACCTCGCGCAACTGCTTGAGATACGCACTCGTCGTGCCGCAGCACAGACGCATCTTCTCGGCGATCTCGAGAACACAGGGAAACTCGTTTTTACTTTCGACGAGCATCTTCAGCAGATCGAGCCGCACGGGATTGTTAAGTGCCGCGCAGACTTTCCAGAAGTCATTCTCATCGCATAGCGCATTCGCTTTCTTGTTCATTTCGGAATCCCTTTCGCTGTCCAATGTAGATGCTCACTCAATCCGACAAGAGAATTATACCAAAAAAGCCCATCCCCGACCTTCCACTATTTGCAAATAGTGGAAGATCGGGGTGCACCGAGTGTTTTATGCACGATTCCTCAATTCTCATGGGAATTCGCCATATCCGTGTATAGGACTCTATCACATTCAGAGATGTCCGTGCGCTCAAATTCGTAATATTCCCAATTTCAGTGTAGGAATCGCGATCGTTTTTGCATAAACCTAAATTCGGCAGTTGAACATTCCTTTTGTTCTGATATTTTAACACAGAGGCACAGAGGCACAGAGAAATAGGAAGTTAAGTCCTTTTTGTTGTAGCCCGACCAACTCACCTTTTTGGTGAAAGCGAGCAATCCATGTCTTACGCCGATAAATTCGTATTTTCATCACAACCTCTGTGCCTTTGTGCCTCTGTGCCTCTGTGTTAAAAAACCGACTGCTGTTTTTAGGATAAAAGTCTCGTTGCACCCGGAAGATCGGGCTGGGACGAAATCGTGCGCTTGCGCGTCGGGGACGCGAATATGGTATAATGTGCCGCGTTCGTAAGGCGGGAGACCGCCGCACGGACACGGCGCCGATGGGAGAAATCCAAAGGGCCTCCATTTCAAAGCATTACTGCAAAGTAATCGTCACTGAAACTTAGGAACTTTCACGTAACGACGATACGAAGCGGGAAGTGCGCACATCGTGCGCGCTTCTTGGCGTGTTTCGTTACGGGCATCCTAAGGCCTCAGTGAAGACACGCGAGAAGTGCGCCTTTTTCGTCTGTCGTGATTGCCTTGCGGAAAGGAATCATGACACGGACACGAGAGCTCTCCGCCGCCAAGCGCGCGAAGAAGGACGAATTCTACACGGACCTCGACGACATCGCCGAGGAGGTGAAGCACTACCGCGACCACTTCCGCGGCAAGGTCGTGCTGTGCAACTGCGACGACCCGCGCGTCAGCAACTTCTTCCACTACTTCAGCCACAACTTCGAGCAGCTCGGGCTGAAGAAGCTGATCACGACGTGCTATCGCAGCCAGGAGCGCGACCTCTTCTCGCAGAGCGCGAGCGAGAAGGCGATCTGGCTCGAATACGACGGCGACCGCAACGGCAACCGCGTCCCCGACCCGGAGGAGATCGGCATCCACGCCTTCAGGGGCGACGGCGACTTCCGCAGCGAGGAGTGCGTCGCGCTCCTGGAGCGCGCGGACGTCGTCGTCACCAACCCGCCGTTCTCGCTCTTCCGCGAATACGTCGCGCAGCTCGTCGCCCACGAAAAGAAGTTCCTGATCATCGGCAACGTCAACGCGCTCACCTACAAGGAGGTCTTCCCGCTCGTGCAGGCGAACAAGGTCTGGCTCGGCGCGAGCATCCACGGCGGCGACCGGAAGTTCGGCGTGCCGGACGACTATCCGCTCAACGCGGCGTCGTGCGGCGTGGACGCGCGCGGCCGGCGCTATGGCTCTACTTCCAGTCCGTGATCTCGTGGGTCAAGGCGAAGTTTCCGAAGTATC
>CAVEUD010000070.1:0-2898 GCA_963618995.1 bacterium | reverse complement strand
TGACTCATATGTCGTCTCTTGATGACGCTATTGCGTTCTGCTTATAAGTTAATGGAGTATAACCATACAGAAAAAAGCTGAAATAGATGCATATTGGTTATGTGCCCCACGCTTACACAACAGCACCAAATCATACGACCACATTTTTGTGCCGCTCACGGGCGAAATAATCCCCTGATTTTCTACCTTAAATCGTACACAAATCCGCCCTATCCATTTTTAAGCCAACCTTCAAAGCAAAGGGGTATGTACCGTAATGGTACACACCCCTTTTGTCAGCAACTCCTGTCTGGTAACTGCCATAGTATTTGTTTCTCAAAACCTGTTTTATGAACAGCTATCCGAACGTCCGCCTTTTTTCGTTATCCTTACAGTTTACTTGCAGGCCGCTATAGCCTCTATCTCTACGAGCACATCCTTCGGAAGGCGTCCGACCTCGACGCAGGAGCGCGCGGGGGCGTTTTCGGCGAAGTACTTCGCATATACCTCGTTGACCGTCGCGAAGTCGTTCATATCCTTAATGAAGACCGTCGTCTTGACGACGTCGGCCGTCGTGAGCCTCTGGCTCGCGAGTATCGCGGAGAGGTTCTTCAGCGACTGCTCGGCCTGGCAGCCGACGCATCCGGGAACCACCGTTCCGGTCGCGGGGTCGAGCGGGATCTGTCCCGATATGAAAAGGAATCCGCCTGCCTTGATTGCCTGGGAGTAGGGGCCTATCGCCGCCGGTGCGTTTGTCGTGCTTACTACTTCTTTTGACATTGAAATGTCTCCTTTCAGTGTTGTTTATTTTGAGAACTGCCTCTGACTTCATATTTATTTTACAATATGACGCCGCACTGGAAATCATTTCCGCTTTTCCCATATCATGATGACGACGGAGACGACGACCAGCGCCGTCGCTATCACGACGTTCGCGCGGAGCCGTTCACCGCGACGAGCCATCCCATTATGACCGCTATTACGGGGGTGACGAACGCGTACGTGCCGACGCGGTTCGCGGGCTGGCAGCGCATGAGCCAGACGAACGAGGTGTAGCCCGCGAGAGAGCCGAAGAAGATAAGATAGCCGAGCGCGACGAGCGAGCGCATCGAAATGCCTCCAAGGTCGGGGTGCTCTCCGGTGTAAGCCGACACTGCGAGCTGGAGCAGGATCATCTGGGCTCCGCCGCATATCATCTGCATACCGGAGACGGTCAGCGGGTCGTGGTGGATGCCGGGCGTCTTTGAGATAAACGCGCCGACGCCCCACGTCATGCTCGCCGCGACGACGAGCAGCATCCAGAAGGTGCAGCCGGTGCGCAGCGAGAGGTTCGCGTTCGGGTCTCCCGCGATGAGGATGCAGACTCCGGCGAAGCCCGCCGTTATGCCTATGTAGTGGCGCGGCTCGGGCTTTTTGCCGTTGAAGAAGGGCCAGCCGAGCAGGCAGAACCGCAGCGGCTCTATCGCGAGCAGCAGCGCCGCTATATCGACGACGGGATGACCGTCTCGGCGGTCGTGATGAGCCCGTAGGTTCCGGAGAATGGCAGCGGCGCCGTAACGAAGGCGGCGAGCCAGCCGCGCGCCGTCGGGATGTCGCGCGTTTGTAAAAGGCGCAGCGGCAGCAGGATGGCCTCTGCCGCCGCAAAGCGCATGCCGCCCGACAAAAACGGCGGGATCGTCTCGACGGAGTAGCGTATCGCAAGATACGACGACTCCCATACGACTTACATGAGGAAGTAGGCGAGGATGAGCTGCCATTTTTTAGGAGCCGGCGCAAGCTCCGCAGGCTCCGTCATCTCATTATCGGCGCGAGCTTCGCTTCCGTCGCTTTCACCAAATCGGCGGGCGCGAGCTTGAAGAGCAGCCCGCGGTGCCCAGCGTTGACGGTGATGAAGTCGAACTTCATCGCGGAGTCGTCGATGACGACGGGATATTTTTTCTTCGTGCCGAGCGGCGAGCAGCCGCCGCGCACGTATCCGGTGAGCCCCTGCACTTCCTTGAGGTACACGAGCTCGGCGCTCTTGTTGCCGGAGGCTGCGGCGAGCGCCTTGAAGTCCAGCTCGCGCCCCGCTGGCACGCAGACCATCATCACGCCCGTCTTGTCTCCGCGGCAGCAGAGCGTTTTGAATGTGCGCTCCTCGGGGACGCCGGTCTTCGCCGCCGCGTCCTCAGCGGACAGCAGTTCTTCGTCTATCTCGTATTCCAGCAGCTCGAATGGGATCTTCTTGCTTTCGAGCTGGCGTACTGCGTTCGTTTTTTTCACTGCGGCCATAGTGTTTACCTCCGTATTACCGTCGCATATAATAAGAAAGTATAGCGCAAAAAATGCGGCGGAGGGAGCAACTGAACATTGGAAATGACGGGATACTTTGACGGAGCGTCGCGCGGCAACCCCGGAGACGCGGGCGCGGGCGCATGGCTCGACGGCGGCGACGGCGCTGCGGTCTGGGAGACGGCGAGCTACCTCGGACGCAAGACCAACAACGAAGCGGAGTACAACGCAGCCATACTTCTGCTCAAGGCGGCGCGTGAGCGCGGCGTGACACGCCTCACGATGCGCGGAGACAGCAAGCTCGTCGTCAGCCAGCTTGCAAGACAGTGGAAGATAAACCTGCCGCACCTGCGCGAGCTCGCGCAGGAGGCGTGGAGCGTCGCGGAGGGCATGACGGTCGTATACGAATGGATACCGCGCGAGCGCAACAAGCGCGCCGACAAGCTCTCCAACGAAGCGATAGACAACGCGGTCGGAGGCGCGCGCTAGCAGATTTTATATTTTACGCGGAGAATAAAGAAGCGCCGCGTAATTTTATAAAAATTTTACGCGCGGCGTCTTTAATATAAAAAACTCGTCAGGAGTGATAACAATGGCTTTTCTTAGCGACATCGAGATAGCGCAGCAGGCTGAGATGGAACCAATAAC
>CAVEUD010000069.1:0-2913 GCA_963618995.1 bacterium | reverse complement strand
CGGCGTAGTCCGCGTCTCCGTAGTACGCCTGCACGTTGAACTTCGCCTTGGGCGTTGCGCTTGCCGCGTCTAGTACCCAGTTGCCAACGCACTTTTTGCGGTTGAACGGCGCATATGCGTCATACGGCGAGGAACACGGCACCGTGTCCGTGCCGGGCGTAGGCTCGGATAAGTCCTTTGAATCCCACAGGCGCGTGAGCTTCGATTCGGACTTGCCCACGCCCGAAACGCCGAAGCGGGGATATTCATCATACGTAGCCAAGGACTTTATGACCGCGCTTGTAAACTCACCATTGCCCTTCATGAAGTCAAGTACGTGGTTCCCGCCCGTGTCAGTCCGAATCGCATCCTCAACCGCAGGGGAAATGTAACCAGTAAACGCCATATCTTATCAACCTCCAACCTCAAAATGGATCATACTCTTTCTTGTTCTTTGGCTTGTACGATGCCGCGGGAACGGGATTCATCATACAGAAATACCGACACTCGTCGTAGCAATGATCTTCTGCATCTGAATCAACGTCTTCCGGCTTCTTCAAGGAATACGGCAGCGTGGGAATTGTGCGTATGAACGCCTTGCACGTGCTGAACACCTGCATCCTCGGTCGCCCATTCTCGTCAAACTTAAGTCGTTCATGAATCTGCATCAGACCGGCCATGCGCGTGTTATCGCCCTTCTCAAAGAACACGCCCACACCGTGCGTGCCCGTCGCCGCGTTATACGGCTGCATCTGCGTTGCCACGCTGTCACCGCGCGACATGTCAAATATCGCCGGGTCGGCCACGCGCAGCACCTTCAGGCAGTCACGCGCTTCCTCCGTCTCCCGCGCGACAATGCCCTCCGCAATCTGCTTCGGAGTGATGCACATGCCCTTATTCGGAACACCGTTCCAGCCGTACCATTCCCGATACCGATACGCGCAGCCGTCGGGCCCGATCGCCCACCAGCCGCAGGAAAACGGCTTTGTATAGCCGTGGTCGAAGCTCATGTACCGAGGCCACGTCAGCGGAATCTCGAACGGCTCGATCACATGCGTCAGAAGCCTGTCCCTGTAATGCGCCGGGTCATCCTTCCATTCCGTAAACACCTGCCCCTCAAACGCGTCCCAGTTGCCGTACAGCAGCGCTTTCCTCAGCGCTTCCGGCTTCTGCTCAAGCTGAAATATATACTCTTCGCCGATATACGGGTTATCCGTCACCAGCGAAGGAATATACTGCGTCGTCACGACTCTTGTCTTGTTCACGGCCTTTGAATAGACCTTGTGCGGAATCAGCTTCCCGTACTCGCCAGCGTCCACAAACAGCGCCTTGACCCAGCCATGCCCCAGTCCGCCCGGGTTCGACCCAGCCCGCACAATCGGCATGATCTGCTTGTCCTTCTCCGTTCGCGCACGCGTTGTGATGTAGTCGTACATCTCATACGTAAACTGCGTCAGCTCGTCAAAATACACCGCGTCGAGCTGCAAGCCCTGAAACGTGTAAATATCGGCCGCTGAATTGCAATGCCGGAATAAGATCCTGCTTCCGTTGGTGAACGTATACTCATGCCGGGTCGAATTATACTTGCACAGCTCGCGCGAATACTCCTTCTGCGCAATCGCTATATCGTTCTGTTCAAGCTCTGGATACGTCCTTCGCACGATAACCGCCATGAATCTCGGCGTGCGCAATGCGCGCATGTACGCGTCCATCACGATGCAAAAGCTCTTGCCGCCGCCTGCCGCGCCGCCGTACAGCACTGTATTCGCTTTCGTCGTGTGAAACATCCACTGGCGCGGCGTGGGCTTATAATCAATCGCTATCTCTCGCGCCATCCGCATTCACCACCCCGAATATCTCGTCCATGTTCAGCTCCGCATCGCCGTCAAACTCCATCGGCTCAGGCAGCCCCGGAACCGGCGCGTTCGTGAACATGACCGTCGGCGCGGCGTTGTCCAGTACCTCGCGCCGCTCCCGTTCCTTCGCGTCCTGCCCGACAATCCCGCTCGCTACCTGCAAGCGCACCCATTCACCCTCGCTGTCCAAAAGCTTGCGCATCTTGCTCCGCGCTTTATGTACCGTACACAAATTCTCCGCTTCCGCAATGTACGCAATCTGCTTCAGCACACGTTCATCATGCAGCGCCGCCGTCACTCGCCCAACGTCCCAGTCCTTCCACTGCACCCGCAGCGTGTTCGATATGTTCAGGCAGCTCGCGTCCTCACAATATACCACCATCTCCGCTATGATCTCTTCCGCGTCGCTCAGCCCATACGCGCTTCTCTTGCTCGCGCCCCTGAAGCTCACAGCCTTCCCGAAAAACGATTTCTCCTTTACGTTCAGCGCGTCCTTGATCTCGTCTTCCAGCTTCTCCGCTCTGGCAAGACGATCCGCTTCCATTGCGTCCATCATCCCGAACGCATCTCCGCTCTTTATCCTCCGTCTCGCCATCGCTTTTTTCATCTCCCACTATCCAGCTTTTTCAAAATTTCAGCACATTCAAAGCGCCCCGGAGTCCCTGCTTTCCGCATACCCCCCGGGCGCTCTACTCTTTATTTTTTATCTCGCACTCTAAAGCGCTTCTCGTTCTCTTCTTCCGTCCGCGTCTCGCTTTTTCCACGCCTACTCTTCAATTTCCTCTTCCTACTCTAAACCCTATGGGGGTGCGGGGAGGGTGTCGGGGAGGCTTTCTTTTTTGCGGATTTCGTCGCCCGCTCCGTCGGAGTCCCACCTTCCGGCATACCCCCCGTCTTCTTTATGTTTTCATCAATTTCATAAGAGTATAGCAATACGTTTTTATGGAAGATAAATGCCACCCATACAAAAAAGCCTTGCGGCGCTTGACTTTTTGCGCCGCGTCCGGCGCTTGTAACGCGGTATGTAACGCGGTCTGCCGCTGACGGACACATCACAGGCCGCGCGGTGTGTGCGCGC
>CAVEUD010000068.1:0-3160 GCA_963618995.1 bacterium | reverse complement strand
CCCAGCCTTGCTATTATAATTCGCGACTTCGTAAATCTTGGAAGGATATAGTCCGAGGCGTATGCGCTTCGCAGCCGCCGAGAGTCTTCGACTGGATTCCGTAGCAGAATTCGCTGCGCTGCATGACTTCGGAGTCGAGCACAGAGCCGCTGTGGACTCTTCTGCGCGCTCCATGAACCTCCCGATTGCCGTGCAGATTCCATGCACCTAATGTCTGCGATGGTGGTTGATCGGCTATTGGTTATGAAATCTCTCTGCACGTTGCCGTTGTCCAAGACGCAAGCCATCGTAAGGATGCCTGTTTCCTTAACGTAGACAGAGCTCTTCCCCCCATCGGTGTTCACCGCGACGGGAGCGCCATGGACGGCCTGCTTGAGTATGTCTTCTTCGAGACGTCCGCCAAGCTTTTCAATAAGCCTGCAGGCGAGCGTCATGTACGTTATAGTGGTGGAACGCCTAGTGAGTCTGTGATGTGCCGATTCTCAACGTGTGCTTATCAGCCGCTTCGCTCTGGCCTAAGGTCAGGACGACTATTACCGTCACGATCGATAAGGAAAACTGCCAACACCTTTTCATAACGGTTGTTCTCTTATATTTTCAGGTTTTACGACAAAGCCTGCAAAAATGCAAATTTAGGATGTAACTCTAGTCCATCATTTTTGCAATTGCGCCGCACGAAAAAGCGGAGAAGAAAAATTTCTTTCTTCTCCGCAGTATTCCTTTAGTCCGCGCTTACTTCCTGTTGAGATGAACCGCGAAGCCCGCGATCTCTCTGTCAAGGTAGGCCACGGAGATGTGTCCGTTCTTCATTTTTATCGTTTCTTCGACGGCTCCGACTCCGAAGCCGGAGAACCACTCGAGCGCGCGCTCGACGGAGAGGGTCTCTATTGCGATGTGCCCCTTCTCGCCGCGGCCCTGGGCTTTCATGAACTCGAAGGACTTGCCGACGAAGGCGGAGCTGTTGCCTTCCTTGAAGGGCATTCCGAGCATCGCGGCGAACACGTGCGCCTCGTCGAGGGCACAGCACTCGCACTGCGGGTTGATGCCGACGTGGAGAAGCGAGAAGCCGAGCGACAGCAGGCGCGCCTCGCGGCATAGCGCCTCAATTTTTCCCCAGTCGCCGGCCTTGACCGCGTCCGATGGAACCATCCAGCTGCCGCCGACCGCGAATACGTTCGGGCAGGAGAGATAGTCGACAAGGTTCTTCGGGCCAACGCCGCCTGTCGGGATGAAAGAAACTTTTCCTCCGTAGGGGCCGTTGAGCGCCTTGAGCATCGCGACGCCGCCGGACTGCTCAGCCGGGAAGAACTTGATGACCTTGAGGCCCATTTCGAGCGCCTGCTCGACCTGGCTCGGCGAGCTTACGCCTGGCGTGACGGGGAGGCCGAGCTGCTGGCAGTGGGAGACGACGCGCGGGTTGAAGCCAGGCGTTACGATGTACTTCGCGCCCGCTTCTGCGGCGGCGTCCGCCTGCTCCGTTGTGAGGACGGTGCCGGCGCCGAGGATGAGCTCGGGGCATTCTTTCGCGAGTATCTTTATCGACTCCGCCGCGGCGTCTGTGCGGAACGTCACCTCCGCGACTGGGATGCCGCCCGCAATGAGCGCCTTGCCAAGCGGCAGCGCCTCTTCGGGCGACTCCAGCTTGATGACGGGTACGAGGCCTATGCGGCCTAGCTTTTCAAGAACTTCGTTCATCGTTCTTATCTCCTTATCTCTGCACGCGGCCCGAGCCGTCGCCGCCGGCGAGCGTGAGTACGTCGTCGACCGAGACTCTGTTGTAATCGCCGAAAATCGTATGCTTGAGCGCCGAAGCCGCCGCCGCAAACTCTACCGCCGCATGCGGCGTCTCGAGGTTGTTAAGGCCCCAGATGAGGCCGGAGCCGAAGGAATCGCCGCCGCCGATGCGGTCGACGATGTCGCGGATCTCGTACTTCTTGCTCGTGTAGAACCCGTCCTTCGTCGCCATGACTATCGACCAGTTGTTGATGTCGGCGCTTACGCTCTCGCGGAGGCTGACCGCGAGCTTCTCGACGTTCGGATATATCTCCATGACTTTCGCTGCGAGCGCCTTGTACTTCTCGCTGTCGATGCTGCCCTTCGTCACATCGACGTCGAGCTCGATGCCGAGGCACTTCTGGCAGTCCTCTTCGTTAGCGATAAGGACGTCGACGTACTTCGTTATCTCGGACATAACCTCCTGCGCGCTCTTGCCCCACTTCCAGAGCTTCTTTCTGTAGTTGAGGTCGCAGGAAACCTTGACGCCCATCTCGCGCGCGGCCTTCATCGCCTCGAGCGTGACCTCCGCGGTGCCCTCGGCGACAGCCGGAGTGATGCCCGTCGTATGAAACCAAGCCGCGCCGTCGAATATGGCCTTCCAGTCAAAATCTCCAGGCTTCACCTCTGTGATCGAGGAGTGTGCGCGGTCGTAGATGACCTTTGAGGGACGCATACAGGCCCCCTTCTCGGCGTAGTAGATGCCGATGCGGCTTCCGCTTCTGCGGATATACTTTGTCTCGACGCCGAAACCTCTGAGCTCGCGGATGGCGGCGTCCGCTATTGGGTTCTCGGGCAGAGCGGTGACAAAGACGACTTCCTCGCTGTAGTTGGCGAGCGAGACGGCGACGTTGGCCTCAGCCCCGCCGAAGGTAGCCTCAAGCGACGGCTTCTGAAGAAGAACGTCCGTGCCCTGCGGCGAAAGACGCAGCATCAGCTCTCCGAAAGTTACAAACTTTTTCATTTCGTATTGCCTCCCTAATGAAGTTCAACAAATTTTGTAAATGACTTATAACTTTCCCAAATATTTTTGTTCCGTATATCGGAACAATGTTTCATTAACTCTAACAATAAAAGTGTAATGCCGACATTAAGCAGATGTCAAGCAAAAGTTTTTGTTCTAAACGACAAACTTATGATAAGCCATTATATTAAGATTAATTTTTACTGTTTAATAATTTTATCACCTTTAGTGTATGCTGGGCTTTGGCGCGTGAAAAAGAATAAGTCAAGTCCAAATTTGTATGTAAATTGCTCTTAGGTAGGAGGTGCGGACATTTATTTGGACTAAGCGACCACACCCATGTGTCGTCTGTACTCCATGGGGCTAAGCCAGCCTGCTCTGCGGGCAGCCCCGCCTGATGATATCTTAATACGTTTATCACGA
>CAVEUD010000067.1:0-3161 GCA_963618995.1 bacterium | reverse complement strand
CGCGCCCTGCCGCCTGAGCCCTGCGGTCTTCTTGAGCGTTGCCAGTATGCGCTCTGTCTGCCGCTGCGTAACTGAAAGGACACTCGCCAATTCTGCGGCCGTTATTCGCGGATTGCGCAGAATCGCCTTGACCGCCAGCTCTTCCGTCGAACCGGTCTTTATACCGACATTTATACCGACATTTATACCGACATCCGCGTTTTCGTCTGTCGCCGCCCGACGATGGAGATTGGCCATCGCATTTGCGGCTGGCGTCCCGTATTCCTGTCCAATCTTCAGATAGCGGCTATGCAGTTCTAACTCCTCGCCGAACACCAGCACCTTGAAGAACTCTTCAAGCGGCGTAAGCGTCTTCTCGACGTCCAGCCGGCGATTGTCGTAATTCGCACGCACCAGGGCGTTTCTGAAATAATACGATTCGCGGGCGAACAGGTCGTTGGAGACGTCGTAGCGCATGAAGCGCAGATACTTGATCGCCATCAGCGCGGTCGTTCGCGTATTGCCCTCGCGAAACGGATGGATCTGCCAAAGGCGCGAGATGAACGCGGCGAAATGATGCACGAACGCATCGTCCGAGAGCCCCTTGTACTTGAAGGCCTGTTCCCGTTCGAAATGCCGTTCGAGCGCGCGCTCAATCAGGAACGACGCCTCGTATTGCACGGAATCGCCGTTCAGCACCCATTCGCGCTTCAGCAGCTCGACGTCGCGAATCTGTCCGGCATGGCTGAACACGCCCTCGAAGATTTTTCCGTGCAGTCCGACGAAGAACTCCGGCGTCATCCCGAAGACCGGCGCGTGGATAAGCTGGCTCATCCGTGCCGAGACCTTGTCGGCCTCCTGATGCCCCGTCGGCTCTTCATGTCCGAGCCGCGTCTCGTAGTATTCGTCCACGAGCCGCCGCGCCTCGTCGCCCGTGATCTCGCCCTCGATGTTCCGCCGAGCCGTCCTGATGAGGTAGTCGGACGGCGAAAGGCCGTCGACCTGCTGCAGGCCGATGGCCGTCGCCCAGCCGAGCGCCCGCTCGCGCCGCCCAGGCTCTTCCGCCTCGTAATACTCGTCAAAGTCGGTCATGCTATCTTCGTGTCAAACAGTCGTTCAGGTTATAAGGCTCAATTATTCCTTATCATCTCCGGCTATCCTACTCTACCTCTGCCAACAGCCCCCAGAGAATGTATGCAAAGCAAAGCAACACAATCACCGCCGCGATCCAGAGATACTTCTCGACGATCAACCGTTTTGCCCGCCCAAAAACTCTCGCCCCCAAATGCGCAACGGCACTCCACTTCAGCATCTTCTCATATTTCGCGATGACATCCTTCGCGTGTGAAAGTTCATCTGCCAGCAACTGCGTCTTCCGTCTTTCAGAATCAATCATAACCCTCGCACGTCCCATTTCTTGGGTTAATCCCTCTAATGCGGCGTTTCTCTTCCTTAGCTCCACTTTCTTCTCTTCCAGCAGATCGGAAAGTCTTTTGATGCGCAACTCAAATTTCTTTTGGGCAGCGTCATCGCTTAGCGAAGCGATCTTTCTCTTGTAAGCTTCTTCGAGTTCTTCTATCCTGCTTTCATATGACGCTCTAATCTCTGCAATCTCAACGGTATCACTGCCACGGTGGTCATCGCTTTCGTCAACGGCAGCCGTAAACGCGGTCACGGCGGCGGCGATGGAACAATTTCTCTGGACATCCTCTATCCGCGACAACAACTTGCGTTCATTGTCCTGATTCGCCTTCTTAAGCGCGGCCATCTCTGCTCGGCACTCGCGTTTGTCTTGTTCTCGCTTTCGCACGACGGCGTCCAGTTCGCGAGAAGTTGTCGCAAGCCTTCTATTGACCGTTTCGGCTTCCCCTGTCACCTTGTCCAATTCCGTTGACAGCGCCCTGTGAGATTCTTGGAGTTTCTCAAATCGCGACAAGATGTCTCCGCTCGCCGACTTCACTGACCGACGCAGGTCATCAAGACCCCGACTTGCGTAGTTGATTTTGTCGAGCAGCCCGTCTATCTTGCGTCTCTCGGATCTGATGTTACTATCAAATGAGCTGTAACCGCCATATCCAGATGCCTTGCCCGCATTACGCTGCACCTCCCGAACACGTTCGTCCGTTGCCCTTTCCAAAGAAGAAAGTGCCGATCCGACCTCTCTCAATCGGCCATCCAAATCTCGTTTGTACGAATCAAGCTTCTCGCAAACCTTCAAGATGTCGCCGAGCGACCTCTCAACATCTCTTGTTGCTGTCGAGAGAGAATGGTTATCAAGAACGCCGTACATGGATTCCCCCGTTTAAGCTTTTATGCCTTTACAACGCCGCCAGCAAACTCGTGAGCCGTTGCTGACCATCGATCACAAGCCGTTCCATCGGATAGACCTGCTGTGAATCTCCAATGCGCGATGCAGCCTTGTAATCGGCAGGATAACGCCAGAGCATGATGTGCCCCACTGGATAGCCCTTGATCATCGAATCCAGCAAGTCGCGGACAGTCGCATCCTTCCAGACGAATGGCCGTTGCAAATCCGGCAAACCGACGCGACCATTGTCCACGTCACGCAGAACATCATCCAAATTGCTTGGAACGGGTGTATATAACTTCATGCTATGGTCCTTATCTCAGAAATTTAAATCAGAATATCTGGTTGAGTCAACTGCATACCCGGCAATTCTTTTCCCGACATCGTTAAATCTCCATTTCCAATTCTCGGTTTTAACTAAAAGTGAGAATCCTGACTTTCGCCATCATCGTCCGCGACTACGGCGGCCGGTTATCCGAGCGCCGCGTCGACGTCCGCTCTGGCGCTCGTCGGAGAGAAACACGTCAGGCGGGACGGGCGTGAGTTCGCCATTCTCGAACCAATGGGGATTAGAGAGGATCACGGGATTGGGCGTCCCGTCCCACCCCGGCAGGTCGGTTTCGGTCGCGACCTCGAAATCGACCACGCCGACGATCTGTCCCAGCTGTTCCATGAACGCGCCGACGGGCGGACAGCTTCCGCTGCCACTCATCTCGTTGATGAAGTCGATCTCCTTCTGCATCAGCGGAGCGCTTGCCACGATGCCGAGCTTGCCGCGCCGCGCGGGAAAGTCCTCGCCGCCGCAGATCACCCGCCGCAGGCTGTGCATCATGAGCCACCCCTCCAGTGCGCTCGTGTCATACCGCACGCATCG
>CAVEUD010000066.1:0-3271 GCA_963618995.1 bacterium | reverse complement strand
CGGCCATTCTCCCTTGTCATGTTTCTTAGCCGTGTAGAACATAAAGAGCATAAAGACTGTCTGCCCTGCCCCCTTCTTTATGTTCTCTATGTTCTCCACGGCCATTATATCTTACGGAACGTTGACACGACCGACCGAGCCTGAAATCGATACGAGCCAAAATTGACCAGAAGACCGTATTCGCTCCCCGTTGTCTTCAGGTAATTGAGAATTTGCGCGAAATGCTCGTTTGACAACGTCCTGACGGACTTCAACTCGACAATCAGCGTCCCGTCAACGACAAGGTCTGCAAAATACTCCCCCAACAAGAATCCGTCCGCGTCAAAGACACGAAGGGGCTTTTGCGACTCGACCCGATGTCCAGCCTTTTCGAGACGATGCCGCAAGCAGTTCTCGTAAACCTTCTCAAGATAGCCTGTGCCGAGATACTCATGCACTGCATAGGCTATCTGACGAACTTCATCCAACAGCACCTTCATTCGCATCCCCTTCTCTATGTTCTCTACGTTCTCCACGGCCATTATCCCTTGTCATGTTTTTTAGCCGTGTAGAACATAAAGAGCATAGAGACCGTCAGCCCCGCCCCCATTCTTTACGTTCTCTATGTTCTCCACGGCTATTCTCTCTCCACGCTCTCCCGATCTCCACGGCCACAATCCCCCCCTCACCCCCTGACCCTCGGCAGCAGTCGTCGGAACTTCAGGAAGAATTTCGCCCCGCTCAGCAAGAAATGGAAGTCATACTTGTCCGCGTCCAGCGCCATGCGCGGCAGGAAGAACCGCGACGCCGCGTTCCATTCGGACGAGTTGCAGTCCGACACGGCGCACGGATACCCCAGCTCCTCCGCCATCCGCACCGCCTCCTCCCCCACCTCGACGGGGTTGCCGTATGGATAGCTCAGGCACACGCCCTTGAACGCGTCCGGACAGCCCAGTTCCGCGCGCAACTCGTCCCGCGAAAGCCCATTGAGCGGATAGTGGCTTTTCGTGTGCCAGCCAACCTTCCATCCGGCGCGGCGCATCTCGTCCAGCTCCGCATCCGAAATGCCGCCGAGCCGTTCGCGGCGATACTCCTCGGACATCCCCGCCTCGATCTTCGCGTAGGGGAACTTCGCGTCCAGCTCGCGGAACACCGTCTCGCCGCGCGCCGCGCGGTCGGCGACGAAGCGCGGCCAGACCTCGCGAACCCAAAAGCCTACGCGGTCGCCGTCGGGAATCAGCTCGTCCGGCGCCAGCGAGACCCAATGGAGGAGTTTGTCAATCAAGAGCCCGCCCGCGTCCCGCCCGGTGTCGCCCGAGACGAAGACATAGGCGGGGATGCCTTTTTCGCGCAGGGACTTGAAGGCGAACGCGAACTGGTTGTGGTAGCCGTCGTCGAAGGTGACGGTCAGCGTCTTCGCGTCGAAGAGGTCGGTCGAGAAGCGGAAGCGCTTCGCGCACCGGGCGATTATCGTCTCGAAGTCCTTGAGGCTGTTCGAGACGCCGTTGGCGAGGTTGTCGCGCCAGAGGCGGTCGGGCAGCACGTTGTGGAACGTGACGATCCGCTTGGCCTTGCGGTTGAGGCGGTAGAAGAGCGCGTCGACGCCTGTCCAGTAGCAGGCCGCGGCGATAAGATGTGTGATTCTCATAGGCGCATTATACCATATTTCTCTCCACGCTCTCCCGATCTCCACGGCAACCACGCCGTCGATCAGGCGCGGTTCGGGGCAGGCGTCAGCAGTCGCGCCAGATCGCGCCTTTGACGACTTTCTGTTTGAGGGTGGGCATGGACATATCGTCACATTCTTCCGGTCATGAACTCGACGTAGTTGTCCTGCGAAACGCAGCGCCATTTCGCGTCGGGATAGGCGGCGGCAAAGGAACGCGGACATTTCGCCTGAGCCGCTTTTTGAGGATTCCACTTGAACTCGTATGCGGACAGCCCCCCCGTCGCGTCTTCCTCCACATAATCGATCTCGGACGACCGATCTCCCTTCGTGCGCCAGAAATAGGGCCGGACGTCAAGTCCATGCAGACTGTTGTGCTTCATGCGCTCGACAATCGCATAATTCTCAAACACATGCCCCACATCCTCGCGCGAATCAAACGGCAGAAAATTCCCGATGACGGCATTGCGGATTCCGACATCGCAGAAATACACCTTCTTCGATTTCTTCAACTCGTTCCTCAGATTGCGCGAAAAGGCCGGCAGGCGAAAAACGACAAACGCGCGCTCCAATCGCTCGACATACGACTGAACCGTTTCGTTGTCCATGCCGATCAGTCCGCCGATTTCGTTATACGAGACCTCGTTTCCGAGTTGCAACGCCAGCGCCTTGACCAGCTTGTTCAACATCTCCGAATTCCGCAGGTTCTGCCATTGCAGGACGTCCTTGAACAGATACGCCGAACAGAGTCCCTTGACGATCTTCTGACGGCGCACGTCCGTTGCGGACACGACGACGTCCGGATACATGCCGTAAGTCATGCGACATTCCAGCATGTTGCGCTCAGTCACGGCATTCGTGTGCTTCGCGAGTTCGGCAAAGGAGAGCGGCGGCAACACATACTCCTCCATGCGCCCGGTCAGCGGTTCGCCCACCTCTTCGGAAAGCTCGAACGACGACGAACCCGTCGCCACGATGCGCAATCCCGAAAAGTGATCGTGGATGATCTTCAGCGTAAGCCCGATGTCGAGAATCTTCTGCGCCTCGTCGATGAAAAGCGTGTGGGCTTCCCCGATGATGGAAGCGGCCCGCTCGACCGTCATCCGTTCGTAGTCCAGCAAGCTGCGCTCCTGCAGAACGTCGCCCGAAATGCGCACCACGCCCTCTGCGCGTATCTGCGCATCCGCCAGCAGATGCTCGACAATCGTGGTCTTGCCAGTTTGCCGCGATCCGTAAACGACAACCACCTTGCCGCCATCAAGCGCTTCTCGCAAAACAGGCGTCAGATCGCGATCTATGTAGTTCTTGTCCATTTGCAGCGTATTATATCACATACCTTTTGCGACAGCAACCGCAAAAGGTTGAACCATCTATTCGCGTTGAGTCAGTTGCAAAAACACGTAGCCCATCAGCTTCTTGATTTTCCAAATATCTTTTCCGTCCAATCACCATGATTCAACCAAATGTAGATTTCTACATGATTTTTAATCAGGAGTATCATATCTTAAGAGTGACGAGTTCGCGCCAGCGAACTCGTCACTCTTAAGCATATTTCTCTCCACGCTCTCCCGTTCTCCACGGCCATTCATCCTTCTCCACGGCTAAATCACCGCCCGGCCGTGAAGC
>CAVEUD010000065.1:0-3338 GCA_963618995.1 bacterium | reverse complement strand
CCACATACCATTGGTATGCTTTTCAAGAGAGAGCCGCACATTATAAAGCCTTGGAATGCTGTCGCCGGAATGTTTTATATAGACAGTATTATCCAAATAACAGTATGCGAGAATATCCTTCTCTCCGCTCTTCCTCTTCTCCTCCATCACGGGGAACTCGACGCCACCGTCGTTATTTTGTACAAGTTTTCCGCTCTCAATCAGTTCCCTTAGATAAGGGACGAGATATAGTTTTTCCTTATCGTTTCGTCTGACAAAAGTACTCTCAACGCCGCCTCTTCTGGAAAAACGCACCTCGCCTAAAACCGGATGAACGGCGGGCGGGTTCTTCTGATTCTTTTCGGAGTCCAACGTCTGGAGATTTTCACGAAACCATTCAAGAGCTTTCTTTCTGAGAACCTTCATCTCGTCTTTATTTGAAACGTCGAACGCTCCAAGAAGCTCCGTATCAACCGCAACGGGATTGCTGTTCACAGGAGCGGCCTGATTGAGCTGTTTAGGTACATAAGGAACGCCAGCGTTGTCGTTGACGCTTTTCAGCATCTCGCCTATACTGATTACATCAGTATCCGGCGTGTTCCTTTCTGGATGCCCTTCTTGGGCGGGTAGTTTGGGCTTGGCGTCGGATATTTCAGAAGCCTCCGATGTATGGCGCGTCGGAGCCTCTTTGTGAGGAAGCAGCGCGCGAGCTAAGTCGGGGGCTTCTTTTTCGACTTTAGCGTCATACGCGCGATAAATGCCGTCTATGTCTGCTACATAGCCATCGTCCATTTCTTTTACTGTCAGCTTTACAGTGTAGATTTTTCCTGCATCATCAGCTAATTTAACGGAAGAAAAGAACCTATGGACTTGTTTGACTTGTTCCCTTTCGTGCCTGTCGGCATGGCTCTCTATGAGCTTCGCGTTACGGATAATATCCGGCAGCCCTTCCAGGATATTAATTGAAGTTTCAAAAGCTACTACGGTATTATCCAGCGCACTGCTCACCGCATGAGAGACATTATTCACTGAAAGCCTAATATTCCACCCAGTATCTTCATTGCTATAAGTACCGGCTATCTTCTGCGCAAACTCTTTTTTAAACTTGTTCGTCTTGACCGTCCGCGCGTCCTCAGCAGAAAGCATCGGATGAATGACGACGACGCGAACCATCTCGTTCACATCCACGCCGTCGTTCACATCCACGCCGTCGTTCAAAGGCTGATAATACGTCTCCCTGATACTTACGTCCGCGTCGTCGAAAACGACATAGTTATAACTGCCATCGCCCGCGCTCCGGCTGTTTCCGTCAAGGTACTTGATGCCCGGTACCCCCGCCTCCTTGAGCAGAAGGCTCGCCTCTTTCTCAGAGCCAAGGAGATCTTTCAACTTCTCGTAAAAGGCGCTTCCGGTGTTCTCTCCGCCCGTCAGCATATCAGCGTCGGCATCGATGCCGCGCGCAGCAAGGACGCCGGCGGCCGCCTGCGCCTGAGATTCCGGCACAGTCTCGTCCCACAGCAGATAACTTCCCTCGTCGGGTATCTCTACTTCATAAAGCGCGCCCGGACGAGCATTGCTCTGTACTATCGTCTTGTCGAACCACGCAACAGCCTCCGGTGAAAGTTCCATATCCTTAGCTTCAGTAAGAATTTCTGCGGGATCTTTACCTATGTCGTAGTCCTCAAGCATCGACATATAGTCGTAATACTTTTGAGAATCTCTGCCTCCGGTCTCGGCCTTGCGTTTCCAGTATTCGTACCACCCCAGAGCGGTGCGGCCCTTATACTTAACGTCGCTCACGTCCTCGCCGCGCGCCCTGGTCAGCCTGTCGCGGTAATACCTCGCGACCTCCCTGTTCCCAGCGAAATACAGTCCCCAGCCGAACGCCTGCGCCCCCTCGCCCTCGCCGATATGCTCCGCGCTGAATCTGTCGAAACGGAAAGGCGAGCCGTGCCACGCCGTCTGCTGGAACGTCACCCCCGTAACCTTCCCCTCGCCGTCCTTCTCTATAACGAGCGGGAACATCCTCTCCATATCCTCGGCGAGCAGGCGCTTCTTGCCTCTCGCTTCCTCGCTGAGCGCGGAATTGTACATACGCGCGAGCCGGTGATACGCCCTGCTCCTTATATACGAATCCGCCGCCGCGGTCTCGGCGTCGATTCCTTCCTCCTCCATCTGCATGCGCCCCGCCTCAAATACGCGGTTGGCCGACGCCTCCTCTTCCTGCGCAGCCTCCATAGCCGGGGCCATGTGGAAGAAATCCTCGCGCCGTATCTCGCTGATGCTCTTGTCCGCGGCTTCGGCCTCAGTCAAAGTCATGCCGTCGCGCGCGAAACGTATATCCTTCGCGAGAGCGTCGTAGATCGCCTCCGTCTTGGATTCCTCGGCGGACTCAACGGCGTCGAACAGATTCGCCGCCGCGAGCTCCATCTCGTAGCCCGTCTGCATCGACTCGTTGTATTCGTCCTCCGTGACGCCGAGATAATCCTGCGCCCAGCTTGAAGCGTTCGCGTACTCCTCCGACCCCGGCAGAAGCCCCTGCTGGAAAAGCGTCTCCACCTTCTCAGCGCCGATATAAGCGCGGCTCAGATCAGCGCCCGCAAGAACTTCCTCGCGGTGCTCGCGGCTCATAGACGGGAAACGTTTCAGAATCTTCGACGCGCCGATACGCTCCTTGAAATTATCCATCTTCATATTGAACAGCTTCGTCTGCGCCGCTTCGAACTCCCTGCGCGTAAGCTCGGAGTTGAACCGCCCCGACGCAAGCCCCGCGACAGGGCCGGCTGCGGAAATAAGCGCGAAAGAATACAGCGAAGACACAAAAGTCTCCGTCAGCTCCGCACGGATTTCCCCAAGCCTGCGCGCGTTATAGCCGCCCAGCAGCGCGTGCTTCTGCATCTCGTCGATAGTGATAGGCACAAGCTCCTGAAAGACCTCTGTCATAGACTCCGAAAAGACGTTGCTCCCCCAGTAGCGCACAGCCTGCCCGTACTTCCCCATACTCGGAAGCGCCGAAAGCCTCGAGGCGATATTCCGCGAAACGAAAGCCACCGTCTGCGGCGGCGCCACGCGCCGCGCTACTCCGGTAAACGGCCTGCCCGCGACAGTCCACTCCGTAAGTTCAAGAGCGCCGTTCACCGCCCCCACCGCAAGACTGCCGAGCCCAGCCGCGAAATCCGAAATATATTCTCCGTCAGCCCCGCGCATCATGCGCCGCTCGATAAGGTCGAGCCCCAACTCCGTCTTAGCCGCCTGAGTAAAGACGCCCGCCTTCGTGCCGAGCAGCCAGTTGACGACGGCGGAATAGTTGGGCGGCGTGGAGAACTGCTGGTACTTCTCCTTGCGCGCGTCGCGGATAT
>CAVEUD010000064.1:0-3407 GCA_963618995.1 bacterium | reverse complement strand
TCCTCGTCCGTGCGGTCGATTGCCGTCTTGACGCAAAAGCCCTCGGCCTCCTCCTCGGCGCACGGGACATAGCTCCCGTTCTCATGCAGACGGATAAAGACGACGGTATCGGAGTACCCGACGACCGTCCCGCCGCTCTTGATTGCATACATACGTTATCCCTCCATTTCCGGCGGCTGTCCGAGCCGCGCTTTATAGAACGCCTCGAGCTCCGGCGTTGCCATTGTGCGAAGTAGGTTTTTCCAGTACAGATTTACCGCGCCCGGCCATTTCTCCGGGTCGAAGTCCGCCCCGTGCTCCGTCTTTTCGTAATAGCGATAGAGCCGGTCGAGCATTTCTTGACGGTACGCGCCCTCCGGCGTGTTCGGGCGGAAATGCCCCCACCCGTCCTCACTCGTCGCGGCGCAAATGCACCGCCCGTCCGGGGAGCGTAAAAAGCCGCCGGTTTCCGTTACGACCGTCCCAAACGGGAGATTGAAGTATCCGCCGATGCCGTTTCCCTTGTATCGCTTATAGACGATATAATCCATTGAGTCAGCCTCCCGAAAATAGTTTCTTGTATAAGCCCTTGAGCTTATAGATTTTCTTGTGGTCGTCGTAGTTTTTGAAATAGGCTATCTCGCATTGCAGGAAATTGTCCACGTCCTCCCGCGTCCTCACTCCGGCGACATACTTTCCATAGAGGGCGTGGAGCTTCTTATACGCTCGCGGCGCGGCCTTGCGGTTTGCCCGCACAATGACGCGCCCCGTCTCTGTGACGACGTATCCGGCCTTGCAGTATCGGAAATGCTTTCCGAACGGGATAACGCGGCATTTGTCCCGGTTGACCGCTATCCCCATGCGCTCGGAGTCGGAGATAAATACCCGCGCCACCGTGCGGAGCCGCTCTATATCCCCGTCGAATACGGCGGAGTCGTCCATATACCGCTTGACTCCCTTTATCCCGTATTGACACTTGAGCTTGTTGTCAATTTTGGACGGGAGCGCGACCATTTCCGCTTGACTTGGCTCCACGCCGATTTGCATACCTCTTTCCGCCGTCTCCGGCGTTCGGACAATGCTATCGCCCATCTGCCGGAGGCGCGGGTCGAGGATATAGCGGGCGTGGCGGGCGCATATCGTCTCTCGCGGTGCGTTCGGGAAATAGCCCTTGTAATCCGCAAGGAATATCCCGCCGGTCATGCCGTAGTGTCGGAAATGCCACGAGAGATACGCCTTTACCCGCCGCATTGTGAAATGATAGCCTTTTCCTTTTTGGCTTGCGCCGTTGTCGTATATCATGGACGGCGTATAGAGCGGCACGAGGACATTTTGCGTGTAGCATTTGTGTATCTGCCGGTCTGTGATATGCGGCGCGTCGATTTCCCGCGTCTTGCCGCGCTCGTTGAGCCGGAAATGGAAATACCCTCGGGCTTTCCAGTTCCCGGCGAGCACGGCCTTTCTCCGCTTTGCCGTGCCGGAGAGCAAATGCCGCTCAAAGTTCCGTGTGCTGTCTTTCCACCGTACCCCACGGCAACAAGCGAGGCCGGAGCGAAAGAGGTTGTTAAAGCTGAACACTTCCTCGAGGCTCCCTATCCCGGCGTTACGCGCCGCGAGCCTTGCCGCCCGCTTTGCTTTCCGCCGCCGGTAACGCGCCTCGTGTCTTTCGTCGCTATTCATAGATAAATATAAACTCCTCCGTATAGCTGTCTTATAGAGCGCGTCTAAACTACTTAACCGCGACACATGAAACGAGTTGAGCGCGTCCCTCGCCATGCAAGAAGCGTCCGTGTAGCGGTATCGGTGGAGCGATTTCGGGATTTCTCCACGGGAAGTATCTCTCCTTTCATATAGGTTCCGAGCCCCTCGGCGTGAGCCTCTATCGACCTATTGACTTATGAAATCGGGGCGAGCGCGAGCGAATAGTTCGCGTTGTTGTTGTTCGCCGTGCCGTCGGTGTTGACATTGCAAAAGTTGTTGGAGTTGCTCGCATTGACGGAGCGACACCACACATTGACGGCGGCAAAACGCCACGAAGTCCCGCTCGAGCACGATATGCAGAGATACACCCAATAGCGGCTAAAACTTTAATTTTCTATCGCTGTCCAGTACGCCGGAAATCGCCGTATCTTCAATGTCGATAAGCGTCCCGACATTCTCGGCGAGATTTTCGAGGATACGCTCCGCGTCCTTTGCCGGTATCTTCTTCCCGCTCCCGGTCGTAAAAGCGCCCTGTGGATTATTGAGCAGGATAACGTAAATCTCCGTGAGCTTGCTATCGAGCGCGGAGAGAGCGCCGCGAGCCTCGCATAAATGGAACTCCCTCGCCTTTACCCGCTGTTCGTTCGACGGATAAATCTTTTGTGTTATCTCGCACTCGTCCGAGAGCTTATGCGCGAGCGCGGCGACCTCCGCCGTATATACTCGCCCATACCTCGGAGAGAGCCGGACGGCGAGCTCCATAGCCGCCGTGTGAATGTCGTATGCGACGTTGACGTATTTCGCCTTGCTCTGCGACCGGCGCTTGCTTTTGAGCTGTGACATTTCTCCTCCTTTCCCGGTATCCGCCCCGGAGCGGGGAGCTCCGGGGCTTTTGAGGATAGCCGATTAGATATTGAAAAGCGGGGCGAGCGCGAGCGAATAGTACGCGTCGTTGTCGTTCGCCGTGCCGTCGGTGTAGACAAAGCAAAAGGCGTAGGAGGAGCTCGCACCGACGGAGCGACACCACACACGGACGGCGGTGCCCGTGCTGTTGTACTTGTACTTTATCTTGCTGTTTCCTGCGGCGTAATAGGCGAGTTGTGTTTGATAGTTCTTTTCCGCGCTGTTCGCATAGCTCCTCGCGCCTTGTATCTCGAACTCGGAGGCGAGATAGAAGTCGTCGCTTGTCGCTGTGACATAGCTCGCCGTATTCGAGCCGCCGCCGGTGTTGTCCGAGTAGATGCTCACGGTCTTTACGTTACTGCGGAGCAAGGACGAGCAAGCGGCCTTAAACTGCGGCATGAGCGTATTTCTCATGTAGGAGCTTTTCCAGCCGCCCGAGTTCGTGTTCGACGTGTTCATAACGAAGCCGGAGCCGGTCGCCCAACTGCTATCCGGGCCATACTTGCTATCATAGAAAGCAATATCCGAGCCGCCGGAGAGGGCGGATTTCCCGAATTGGAACGTGATAGTATGCGCGGACGGGCTCTCTTTGCTCTTGTTGTGGTCGAAGTCTACGATAAAGACGTAGGTCGTCAGATTGAGCGAGAGGAGGCCGACCGTGCCGGACATAGGCTCCGCGTGGCGGTCGCCGATGCTCCAATAGCTCGAGGCCGTCCCCGCGTCGGAAACGGCGCGGATAACGTCCCATGTATTATCGTTGAGTGTGGAACTCACGAAAGAGAGCGTCAGCGCGTAGGAGGTCGTGCCGGAAACGACGTTGACGG
>CAVEUD010000063.1:0-3415 GCA_963618995.1 bacterium | reverse complement strand
GTCGTCTGTCCACCGCCGCCGGAGGTCGTTTGCCCGCCTCCGCCGCCGATAGCTTTCTCATACGCCCGGAACGCCTCGAACTCGATATTGAGGAGCATTTTGTTGATGCGTACCACCGAGTCGGAGATATAGAGTTGCAGTTTCGCCGGGTGCGTCGCGTCGGCATTGTCGGAGAAATTATATATCTGCTGATTTGTCGCGCCCTGTGCGTATGTCTCGGAGATAAGGGCGCGGCTCTGCAGGTCCGAAATGCTCCCGGCTATGTCCTGCGTCTTGTTGGCAATCGTGACCGTGACGCTCCCCGGGTCGCCCTCCGCGTCCGACTTCTCGACACGGACGATACGGGTACGGAGGTTAATCCCGTCCGCCTCGTCCACGACGCGGACGACCTCGCCCGGGCGGAACTTGGAAAAGCTGTCGCCGGTCAGACGGTGGAGGTCGATAGCGCCTATCTCGTAGCTGATATACGGCTCCTTGAGCCCGGCGAGTATCTGCTCGGCGTATGCCTTGAGGTTTTCCGCCACCTGATACCGGGAGTCTACGAGGATAGTCGAGCACAAGCCGTAACGCTCGATACTCAAAGCGTCCTCAACGTAGGGAACGCCGCCGTTGACCGCCTCTATTGTCAGTTGGTTTACACCCTCGCCATAGCCGAGCGCGTAGACGCGGTTTGCGATACTCGTCGCGTCCGTCGTCTTTTTGATATTCGTCATGTTTTTAGCGTACCGTATCTCGCTTTTGAGCGTGTCCGCCGGTACGGTGAGCGAGAGCGTCCACGGGTAGACGGTCGTATCCCATGACCATAGGTATTCGCTGTCGAAGCACTCCGGCACGGCAAAGAGCGCCGCGAGGAGCGTCGAGTTTTCCCAGTTATATTCAAAATAGCGAATGAAATCGCAAGCGCCGAGCTTCCAGTTTTGCCGGGTCTGCCGGGCGAGAATGTAATTGAGAACGTCGGCGGTCTTTACGCCGGAGCCGCCGCATTGATGATATTGAAAGAGAACGTCGGAGAGGAGCGTAGCGAGGACGTGCTCGCAATTATAATAGCGGGTCGCGCCGTCGCTCCGCTCTAAATCTTCTCCGATGATGCGGAAAAGGTCGATACGCTCGTCTCCGTCGAAAATCTCGACGAAGTTCAGCGGCGTACAATATTCGTTTTTCGGGTCGTCCGCCGGGAGCGTAAAGGTCGCCGTCCATAGGGAGTTTGTCTCGAGGGAATAACCGACGGCGAGCGCGTTGTCGAGGTAGGCAAGGCGCTTCATGTCGCGGTTGAAAATCTGCTGCTTTGCCATTATAACCACCTGTCTTTCCACAAGATTTTAACGTCCGCCGTCGTGCCGCCCTCGACGATAATATCGTTCTCGCCCGGTTGGAGCTTAAAGAAAGCGCTCTCGTCGCTCACGCGGTCGATGATGTTCGCGCCGTTGAGTGTTACGGTCATGTGCTCCGTGTCGATGATAAGCTCGTCTCCTGCGACCATGTTCACGCCCTCGATAATCAGCGTCACGGAGCCGTAGGTCGAAACGCCCGTGCCGCTTGCCGTCGCTACGGCCTCCGCAAGCGCGGAGAAAAAGAGAGTGCGGATATAGTCGCCTGTGCTCCCGGCCTCCGCCTCCGCGAGCGCGGCGGGCAGGAGGACGCGGACGAACACGCCGGAGACGCTCGTTATCGCCTCCGCCGAGCCGTCGAGGTATCGAATGACTTTGACCTCCGCCGCCGTATCCGTCTCCGCGTTCGCCGTGGCGAGCCACTCGAACACGATAGACGTTGTTCGGTTGTACGCCGTCTTGTTATACGGTGCGCGGTTATACATATCCTCGCCCCCTTGTTAGGACATAGTGCAGACGATAGCCCCCGCCGAGACTGTGATAGCGTCGCCGTTGAGTACGTTCTTGCTCCGGGTAAAGGAGCCGTACCAAAGCAAATTACCCGCCGTCAGCGCGTCGTAGATGCCCCAATAGGCCACCGTGCCGAGGTCTGCCGTCAGAGTACCGAAATCGACGGCGGCGGAGTTGGATACTTGCTCTTTGCCGGAGACGAGCGTCGGAGTTCCGAAAGTGATAATCTTTCGGGCATAGCCGCCGCCGGATACCTCCGTACCCGTTCCGCTCGCCGTCGGGTCGGTGAGGAAAAGGGCGAGGTAATACGTCCCGCTCCGCAAGGACGTATTGAGGAGAGTTGTCGCGTGTACGTTCGATAATGCGCTCATGTTGATTTACCTCCGTTTTTTAATTGACTTTTAACCGTGTGACGGTCAAAGTTTGAATGTTGCCGCGAGCCGTGATGTAGATTAGCCCGTCGGTTTCCTGCGAGCCCTTGACGTTGACCGCCTCCGTATGAGGCAGAGAGACGGATTTCACGTCCTGTTGATTGTATTGCAGAGACTCCGCGAACGGCTTACATAGAAAGCGTACCTCGCACGTTCCCGTAACTGCGATTTGCTCGATAGAGATACCGCCGACGACCTTTGCGGAGTACGCCTTTTCCGGCTCGTCGTCAAAGACGAGATAGCCCTCGCCGGAGAGCCATTCCGCGACCGCCCGGGCTCGCGTCCGAACGCCCGCGTATGACACGCCCTCGCCGATGAAAGCGACGGTACACACGATTTCCCGGTTTTCGTATCCGTCCTCGATGTCGTATGTGCCGCTCTTGCCGGGTATCGTGTATTGCGTTACCCGTTTCGCGGGGAGGAGCGTTCGGTCTGTGGATTTGAACACGACTCCCATATCCCCGCTATGCTTATTGTTGAAAATAAAGCCCATACTCACGCCATAGCCACCCCCTTGCTCCGCGTTTTCGATTTCTGCATATTGTAGAGCTCGCGGGAGATTTTCTTAACGTCTGCCTCCTCGCGGACGACGAGCTCCGCGATATGAAAATGATTTACGACGTTTGTATCTCCGCCGCCGGATACCGCCGCACCGCCGCCGCGCCCGGTCAAGTCTGCCGGGATAGAGGCGGAGACGGCCTCGACGGTCGCCTTTGCGGAAAAGCCCGTCTCGATTTCCCCGATAGAGTCCTTGAGCCGGTCGCTCACCGCCGCGAGGCCGGAGTCTACCTCGGCGAGCATTTCCTCGCCCATAGCTCCATAGGCTTTTACGGCCTTGCTCTTGTTCTGCTCGATGCCGACGACCGCGCCCTCGACGTTCATCTCGGATACCCACGCCATTTTTTTAGACGGCGAGGCGATGCCGAAAAAGTCCGTGATGCCGTCCCAAATGGAGGAAATCCACCCGGACACTTTATCCCAAAGCCACCCGGCGAGCGACTGGATGCCGTCCCACAAGCCCCGGACGAGGTTTGCGCCGACCTCTGCGACCTGCGACACGCCCTCGCCGAGCGCGTTCACGATGCCGGTAATAATCTGCGGCATAGCGCGGACGATTTCGGCGATAATCTGCGGGAGGTTGGTAAT
>CAVEUD010000062.1:0-3994 GCA_963618995.1 bacterium | reverse complement strand
TTTCGGATAAAGCGCCGCGGCTACGTCGCCCTTCGTAATCACGCCGTCCGAGCATAAAACGGCGGCGCGCTCGACAATGTTGCGCAGTTCGCGTATGTTGCCCTCGAAGGGGTACGAGCCGAGAGCTTCCAGAGCGTCGGGCGCAATCTCCGGGCATCCGCGCCCCAAGAGCGAGCCGAGACGGCGCAGAAGGTGCGCAAATACGACCTCCGCGTCGCGCCCGCGCTCGCGCAGCGGCGGGAGGAAGAGGCGCAGCACGTCGAGCCTGTACATGAGGTCGCTGCGGAAGAGGCCGTCCTTCGCGAGACGCGCGACGCTTTTGTTCGTCGCGGAGATTATGCGCACGTTTACGGAGATGACCTTCGTGTCGCCGACGCGGCGCACCTCGCGCTCCTGGAGCACGCGCAGCAGCTTGCTCTGAAGCGACAGAGATATCTCGCTTATTTCGTCGAGGAACAACGTCCCTTCGTGTGCGAGTTCGAAGAGCCCCATCTTGCCGCCCTTCCTAGTCCCCGTAAACGCTCCCTCAACATAGCCGAAGAGCTCGCTTTCGAGCAGGTTTTCAGGCAGCGCCGCGCAGTTTACAGCGACGAAAGGCCCTTTGCTCCGCGCGCTCGCGTTGTGGATGCTCTGGGCGAAAAGCTCCTTGCCGGTTCCGGTCTCGCCTTCGATGATGATATTCGAGTCGGAGACGGCGTAGCGCTTCGCCGTCGCTATCGTGCGCTCTATCACGTCGCTCTCGTGGATTATGCTGTCGAAGGTATATTTTGCGACTAGGCCTTTTTCGTTAAGGCTGCGGCGTATCTGGCTTTCCAGCTTTTGTATGTTCGTGATGTCCGAGAGCGTCGCTACGACGCCAGATATTACGCCGCCGACCGATACGGGCGCTAGCGAGGCGGAAACCGTCACTCCAGTAGACGGTATCGTGATGACGCGCCCTTCTATCCCCTGCCCGCTGAGCAGTACGTCCATAAACGGGGCGTAAAGATATGAGAGCGTCGCCTTCAGCGGCTTGTGCAGCAGGCTCGCGTCGAGGTTCATATCCTTCACGACGTGGTTGCGCACCTGTATTATCCCCTCAGCGTCGACGTAAAGCACGCCGTCCTTCGACGTGTAGATGACGGTTTTGTAAAGCTCTGCGATTACGCGCTCGTGGCGGATCTGCTCGACAGTCTCCACCGCTACGTTGATGGCGTGCGTAATGGCGTCCTCGCCGGAGCATATCAGCTTGCAGGGAATGGCGCGACTGCGCGCGAGCCCTATCGCAGAATAGCCGCCGATGATCGCGTCGCAGCCGTCGGCCTGCGCGCGGTCGATGCTCCGTTCGAGCTCCGCAAAGGTCTCCACGGGATACAGGGTTATCTCGCAGTCCATGAGCTTGCACAGCGTCGCAGTCTCGTATATCTTTTCGTAAAATCCGCACACCGCGATATGCTTCGCGCCGAAGTCGCGGCGGCACTCCGCGAGCGTGCGCACCACGTCATAGCCGGAGATCGTAAGATCCACAAACGGCATCTGCGGCAGTATCGAGCGCACGCGCCTCGCCGTCAGCCCGCGCGCGATGACAACGTCGTAGGCGTCGACGTCCTTCGCCGAAACCTGGTCGACCGTCATGATCCTTATCTCCATATCTATGTCGCGCCTGCACGCGTGGCTGCGGAAAACCTCTTCAACCGTGTCGCGAAGCTCAGGGTATGGGGAGATGAAAAGTATGCGCATCCGTACTTCTCCTTCACGGCGGATTATTATGATGTGTTGCTGGCGCAACAATACTACAACAGTGCAACAACACTGTCAATTAAACGCAACAGCCGCGCCGATGAAACGTAAAAATCCGCGAATAAAATCCGCCGCCGCAAATTTGCGATGGCATTTAATTTGCTATCATTAAGAACAGAATTTTACAAAGGAGTGATCATTATGCCGTCCTTAGGATGCGTCGCAGATGATTTCACCGGAGCAAGCGACGCGGCGTCGTTCCTCGCTAAAGGCGGGATGTCGGTGCTGCTCGCTAACGGCGTGCTGGAGCATGATCCGCGCGAGACGGAGGCCGTCGTCATAGCGCTCAAGTCGCGCACGCAGGAGACGCGCGCAGCCGTCGCGGATTCGCTCGCCGCGGTCAAATGGCTTGAAGCGCGCGGCGCGAAGCAGTTTTACATAAAATATTGCTCCACCTTCGACTCTACGCCGAAAGGGAACATCGGGCCGATAGCCGACGCCGCGATGGAATATCTCGGCGCGCGCTATACGGTGCTCTGCCCCGGACTGCCCGCGAACGGCAGAACGGTGACGAATGGCCGCCTCTACGTAAACGGCGTGCCGCTCGACGAAAGCCACATGAAAAACCACCCGCTCACGCCGATGTGGGACAGCCGCATAGCGGAGCTGATGCGCCCGCAGAGCAGGTACGAATGCATGGAGCTGCATAAAGAAGATATGGCTTTGCCGGACGCCGAAATCTACGCGAAAATAGAAAAATTCGGCGAGGGGCGCGAACATTTCTACGTGATACCGGACCATGAGACGGATGAAGACGGCGAGCGCATAGCGGAGCTCTTCGGCGGGCTGGCGCTGCTGACCGGAGGCAGCGGAATCCTGGAGCCGCTTGCGAAACGCGCCTCAAATGACGGAGGCTATGCGCCGTCGCACATACACGGCGCTGAGGGACGCGCGATACTGCTCGCGGGAAGCTGCTCGAAAGCCACGCTCGATCAGATAAAATACTTCATCGGCAACGGAGGCCGCGCCTACAAGGCAGACCCGATAGCGATGCTGCGCGGCGGAGACGACATAGAAAAGATCTGGCGTTTCGCAGAGGACGGCAAAGACGCGCCCACGCTTATATACAGTTCCGACACGAGCGACAACGTGAAGGAGGCGCAGACGTTCGGGCAGAAGGCCGTCGCCTCGCTGCTTGAAAACACAATGGCGGAGCTCGCCAGGCGCGCGCTCAAGGCCGGATACAAGCGCATAATAGTCGCTGGCGGCGAAACGTCTGGCGCGGTCACGCGCGGCCTCGGATTCTCGGCGTTCCACATAGGGCGCAGCGTCGCGCCCGGCGTGCCTGTAATGACGCCGTACGGCGTGCCCGACGTGCGCCTCGTGCTCAAGTCCGGCAACTTCGGACAGGAGGACTTTTTCGAGCGCGCGCTCAAGATGACCGGAAAGGAAGCTTAAATATGGACGAACTTCAGAAAAAACTGCGCGACGCTATATGGATAGGCAAGAGCCTGTTCGACCGCAACAAGACCTCGGGCTCGTCGGCGAACATGAGCTTCCTGCACGATGGCAAAATGTACATCACGCAGAGCGGAAGCTGCTTCGGCAGCCTCGCCGAGGGACAGTTCGCCGTCATGGACATGGACGGGAAAACCCTCTCCGAGAACAAGCCGAGCAAGGAGTGGCCGCTGCACCTCTGCGTTTATAAGCACCGCCCCGAGGCGCAGGCGGTCATCCATACGCACGGGACCTACGCCGTCCTGTGGAGTTTCGTGCCCGCCGATGACGAAACGGACGTGATCCCGCACCACACGCCCTACCTTAAAATGAAGCTCGGCACCGTCGGCGCCGTCCCCTATGAGCAGCCCGGCTCCCGGGCGCTTTTCAACGCATTCGAGCGCTGCGTGGACAAGAGCGGCGGCTACCTGCTGAAGCAGCACGGAGCCGTGGTTCCCGGCAAGAACCTCATGGACGCTTTCTATTCCCTCGAAGAGCTAGAAGAAAGCGCGAAGGTAGCCTGGATGCTGCGCAACAGAGCGTAACCTTCCGAAACTTTCACGAAATCACGCAAACAAGCGGAGCCGCGCTTATGCGGCTCCGCTTGTTTGCGCGCTCCGGCGGCCCGCGCCGGGCGGCCCGCGCCCTCAAGCCGCATAGCGCTCCGCGGCGCGCAGGACGTGCTCGACAACGTCGGCGCGGAGGAGGCTAGGGAGATGATCCGGAAAAGGAACATATCGTCTGAGAAAATTGGAAGACCAGGCGATTATCGAACTGT
>CAVEUD010000061.1:0-4001 GCA_963618995.1 bacterium | reverse complement strand
TCGGGCTTTTCGAGCGTATCACCTCGTGCAGATGGTCGATATACCCCAGCACATTGCGCTTACGCACCTGCCCCTCGCGCACCGGCATACCGGCGACACGCTCGATAATATTGCGGATGTCGCGCACCTTCGGCGAACTATCGCCAGTCCCCCGCGGCATCTCCGGCTCAATCCACACGCGGGAGGCGGAAGAAAGATTGTTGACATCGCTAGACGCTCCTGCTACGCTTGTGTTATCGGGGACAGATGTCGAATAGTTTCCGTTTCGGACGTTGGCTTGGGGGGGATTCGTTCCTGCATCGGGCAGTACGAAAGATTCTGTTTCCGAGGGGACGCCGACTACGTTTTGGACGTCAGCTCTGGGGGGGAAATTTCCAGCATCGGAGCCCCGGCGAGCCCCTTTTTTATTGTTTTCAATCCACGAACTAACAACAAAAAGACGCCTTTTTTTGCTGTCCGGCACAGCCTCGACCACGGCATAAACCCCGTCCACGGCTTTTTTGAACAAGACAGACTGCGCAAGGCTCCCGTCGCTGTTTTTGAAATGAGAGCTGTCCCTATCCCCCAACTCGACAGAATCGTAGTTATCAAGGACATATCCGATTCGCCCTAAATCGTTCACGTCAGCCATAGAAGAATCAGCCTGTCCCTGTTTGCCGTGCCTGTTCTCGATATGGCGCACAGTGTCCGGCATTAAATAATTTTCTGCTCCTGCGACATCAACACCGGTAAGACCGCGAATATCATCCATTGCTCGCGGTGAAACATTTGAAATTTTATACCCCTGGCCTTTTGATATTTTCCCAGATCGGACATTCTCCACAAACTGCACCAGCCCAGGGTCGACCGCCGCCCGATACTCCGCAATCACCCGCCGCTGCTCCGGCCTATGTGCGGCAAAATCATTGACGGCATCGCGCGGCTCTGGTATGTTCTGACTGGGGGCGGATACAGTCGGGTATTCGTTTTGGACGTGCAAGCTCTGGTTATTCTCGGCAGTGGGCAGTGCCTGTGATTCCGCTCCCTGCACCTCCCGCCCCTGCCGCGGACGCACCCCGGGACTCACAGCCCCCACGATACCGCCCGCAATCATAGCCGGAAGCCCGACCTCTTTAAAATGCTCGGGATAATTCTTAGCTTCGTCCGCCAAAGCGCCAGCGTAATCCCAAAGCCCGCCCTCGGCAGAACGCTGCGCCGCCGCGCTCGTGATATTCTGCGCCGGTTCCTGAAGCACGCCCTCCGACACAGCCTCCGCAAGCGCGCGCACCAGGCGGCTCCGCCCGCTCAAAGCTCCGAAAGGCTCCAGCGCCGCGTTCACAGCCCTATCCGGCCACTCCTGACGCCGCGCCGCGCGCACAGCCGTCTCGTCGTCGTACCCCGCGCGCCTCATATCCTGATAAGTCTGCGCCGCGTTCGCCTGCGTCTCAAGCTCCGCGCGCACAAGCCCGGCGATCGCCGCCGAACCCCGCGCGGCAAGCCCCGCGCGCGCAAGCCCGGCGATCGCCGCCGAACCCCGCGCGGCAAGCCCCGCCGCGCCGCCCGCCGCAAGATAAGGAACCATAGAGCCTATACCCTCCGCCGTCCTGTTTACAAGATTCCGCGGCACATTCGCGGACCACCCGCGCGCCATATCCTGCGCGCGCGCGCCCTCCTCAAGCAAAGCGTCCGACAGCCGCGCGCCAAGCCCGCGCATATCCCCCGCGGGGCGCACGCCCGTATTTCCGAAAACCCGCTCCGGCTCCATAGGCACAGCGCCGTCGAACTTCCTTGCGACATACCCCGCCGCAGAAGTAAGCCCGCCCAGAGCCGCCCCCGCGCCCGTAGCCGCGGAACGCGCGATATTCCCCAAAAAAGACCCCGAAGGCCGGGGCGCTTCGGGCTCGGGCGCCCCCAGCCTCGCGCGCGCAAACGCCTTAAATTCTTCGCTCGGCTCGCGCTGCGTCGAAGTTGGAGCGCCGCCCAGACGCGAACGTGCGAAAGCCTTAAACTCCTCGCTTGGCTCAGATAATGTATTTCCTAATCTTACGCTAAATTCCTCGCTCGGCATAAACAACACCGCCTTATTGTATAATCTATTTCGACGGGACTTCTCAGGCAAAAAAGGGGCCTGACGATGTGAAAGGTCTTTCCCTTTAAGGGAGGTGAACCGAATGCGGAAACGCCGCAGAAAGCGAACCTCTCGGGCAAAAAGAAGGGGACGAGACCTTAGCCGCCTAGCTCTGAATCTCGTCCCCTGGTTGAACCTACTTTGGCAGATAGTCAAGTGGTGGCTTGACAATCGCCGTAAGTAATCAATCTACCTGAGAGTATTGTACCACAGCCGCCCCTACCGTCAAAGGGGCGGTTCCCGCTTTTTACCGTCTCGATTCCTCAAGCATTCTCTGAATCTGCTCGTCGCTCATGCCCACAACATCATCGGGGAACAGCCGCTTCGCTTCTGCTACGGCGTCGGGCATACTAAGCGGGGCCTGCGTCTGCTGCGTCTGCTGCTGCGCGCTCTGCGCCGCCCCCGTCCCCGCGTTCCGAATATTCCCCGTTCTGAAAAACTCCGCCGCTGCCGCGGGAATCCTGTTGTAATACGGATTCGCCTGCGGGTCGAGTCCGTCCGTCGCCGGAGGCAGTTGCGAAGTGCCGAAAACGGAATTAGCCATAAGCGACAACACCTCGGGATTACCGCCCGCGACGCTCGCCAGCTGATTCCACACCTCCTCCGGCGTCCCGCCCTGACCGGCGTATCGCAAAGCCTCCTGCGAAATCTTCATCCTCTGCTCCGGCGTCAGCGGCTTAACCACCGCGGGCGCGCCTCCAGAGCCGTACCGCGGATAAGACATCGCTCCGGTATTCATCACGCCGCCCGTCTTATTGTTATAAGACAACACTTCGCCGTTCGGCCCATAGACGACGCTGTACGTTGGAGACTGGTTTATCTGCGCCTCACGAATACCGGCGTCAGCCTTATACGCAGTATCTGGGTCGACATTCTTCGCAAAATCCTGCGTCCCGAAAGTCCCCGTAGTTTTGTCGTAGATATAGACCGTATTCCTATCCCCGTTATCCATCGTCCCGATACTGAGATTCGGATACGCATACGCATAAAGCCCCTGCGGATTCAGCCCGTAAGCCTGCGCCGTAAGCCCGCTCTGCATAGCTCGCGCGGGATTGCTCCGCACGTCGTAGTCAAGGTTGTTCACGCGGCTTGCAACCTCGTCCTGATACCCCAGCTTGTCCGCAGTCTCAAACTGATTCTTGAACAAGTCGAAAAGCCCCTTCGCCTCCTGCTCCGTCGCGCCGTGCCTTCCAAGCGCCCCAAGCAGCTCCGCGCGCCCCGGCCTGTAATCCCTGCCCAGCCCTACGGTACTGTTCCACAGCCCCGCCCAGCCCGGATTCTCCGCCGCCGCAGACATACCGCGAGTCGCGCTGTTCGCGATGTTCTGCACGTCTTCACTGTACTGAGGCCGCGGGGCCTCCGGCTGAGGAAGCCCCGGTTGCTCTTTCATTGTTTGCGACATATCAGCCCACAGTCCGCGGGAACGTCGCGCCTGCCTCGCCTGCGCGTCGCGAGCCAACATTCCGCCGAAGACATAATTCATCAGCCCGTTGCCGAGATTGCCAAGGACGCCGCCGTTGCCGTAGACATTGCGCCGCGGTATAACGTAGACCGCCATCAGCGACCGCCTCCGTTCCGCCAGCGGCTCATCTCCTCGTCCCACGCGGAAGTCCCGCCTATCGGGTTCACATACTGGTTCGCCGCCCCCACAGCCGTATTCCCCGCCGCCTGTCCGACGCTTTGACCGGACGCGAGATTCCCCGCGAAATTCCCGACAAGCCCTCCGATCGGACCGCCGAGTGCCATACCGCCTAAACTAAAGGCTTTGGGAATAATCGAATCCCAAAGCCCGCCGCCGCCGTTATTCGCATAGATAACCGCCATGTTTATTTACCCCCTTGCTCCACAACCGTATCGTAATCCTCCAAATCCTCCGACTGCCGCACATCGCTGT
>CAVEUD010000060.1:0-4580 GCA_963618995.1 bacterium | reverse complement strand
GGAACGAAAAAAGCCCCCCGCTACGGAGGGGCTTTGGTTTCTCCGTAATGTACGGGGAGTTATTCGAAGTCCTTGCGCTCTTTGATACGAGCTGCCTTTCCGCTGAGTTTGCGGAGGTAGTAGAGCTTCGCGCGGCGGACGCGGCCCTTGCGGACTACTTCGATCTTGTCGATGCTGGGGCAGTGGACGGGGAAGATTCTTTCCACGCCGACGCCGTTGGAGATTTTGCGGACAACGAAGTTCTCGCGGAGACCGCCGTGCTGGCGGCCGATGACGACGCCTTCAAAGACCTGTATACGGCTGCGGGTGCCTTCCACGACTTTGACGTGGACCTTGACCGTGTCGCCGGGGCGGAATTCGGGGATGGAGCCTTCCGCCTTATGGTATTTTTTCTCTACCAGAGCCATTCTTGGATCCTGCATGAGGTTTTCCCTCCTTTATGTAATGTTTTATTTTTTCATCTTTTACAGCGTTTTTCACGCCGTTGGTCTGTTGTGTTGTCCTGCCACGTCTTTTCAACGCCAGCCGAAGAAGCGGTCGAGCGTTATGCTCACGGCGCTGCGCACGGAGAGGTGGTTCCAGCCGTCTTTGCCGCCGCATATCGGCGTCATTACGGCGTCCGCCGTATCCATGACTTCGTCGTGGAGCCCCCAGCCCGTCCCGAATATGAAGAGCGGGCTGTCGTCGCGGCGCAGTATCTCACGTTTGAGCGTGAGCCAGTGCTGCGCTCCCGTGTGAAGCTTCGCCGTCGTCGCTATCTTGAACACCGGCTTTTTCTCTTTCTCTTCGGCCCATGCTACCGCCTTCTGCACGGAGGCGAATATTTTGAGCGTCGAGAAGGCCTCGCGCCGGTCGGGGTTGTAGTCCGCGCCCCAGCCCGAGATCCAGTGTCCAGCGATGCGCTTCGCCATTTCGCGCTGCTGCGCGATTGGCGTGACGAGCAGGTATTTCTTTATTCCATAGGTGCGGCAGGCGCGCGCGATGTCGTGCAGATCCATGCCCGTTATCGCGGTGGACGATTTCTCGCCGCGTTTGTCGAGGACAGGATAATGCACCTCCATCACGTATGCGCCACCCGAGAGCCACGGTATCAGCCCGGCGCGCGCCGCGACGTCGGGCCGCCTGTCGAGCGTGCGCTCGACCGACTGCCGCCTGCGCCAGCGTTCGATCGCCTTCGCGTCGCCGCCCGTCAGCACCTCCGGCACACGCTCTCCGCGCCACTGCGCGGGGCGCGTGTAGTGCGGCGTGTCGAGCATCCCGCTGTAGAAGGAATCTTCTTCAACGGAGCTTTCGCTGCCCACTACGCCGGGGATGAGCCGCGACACGGCGTCCACTATCGCCATGGCGGGCATCTCGCCGCCCGTCAACACGAAATCGCCAAGGGATATTTCCATATCCACGTACTTTTCCGTGAAGCGTTCGTCCACGCCCTCGTAGTGGCCGCAGACGATGACGAGGCGCTCTTTGCGCGCCAGGTCTTCCACGAGCTCCTGATGGAGGCGCACCCCCTGCGGGCTCGGGTAGACGACGTAGGGCTTTGAGCCGCCGGAGACCGATTCGACCGCCTTCGCGAGAGGCTCCGCCATGAGCATCATGCCGCCGCTGCCGTAGCAGTAGTCGTCTATCTGCCTGTACGCGCCTTCCGAAAAATCGCGGATGTCCACGACTTCCGCGTCGAGCTTTCCCGCAGCTATCCCGCGCCCGAGCACGCTCGCGGCGAGATAGCCCCGCATCAGCTCCGGAAAGGCCGTGATGACGGTTATCTTCATCTCAGTCCCACAATCCCTCTGGAATATTCACTGTCATGGTGCCTCCCGCCACGTCGACCAATACTATCGCGTCGCCCGTCGCGGGAACCGGCTTTTCCTTGCCGTCGGGGGTCTTCACGACGTAGACGTCGTTGCTGCCCGTCTGGATGATTTCGCTCACCCTTCCGAGGCTCTCCCCCGTGCTCGCGTCAAGGACGGCGAGGCCGATTATATCGTCCAGCCAGTATTCGTCCTCTTCGAGCTCGACCCTTTCGTCGTTCGGTACGGTGACGGAGGCGCCCTTCATGGCCTCGGCGGCGTTTCTGTCCTCGACGCCCTGAAGGCGAAGGAAGAACGTGTTCTTCCCCTTGTAAGGCTCAAGCCTGCGCACCTCCCAGCTTTTCACTGGCTTGCCCGGCAGCGATATGTCGAGACGTTTCATCCCGATGAAGCGCTCCGGAAAGTCCGTCAGCGGTATCAGGAGCATATCGCCCCGTACTCCGTGCGCTGCGGCTATCTTGCCTATCTCGCACCGTCCTTCGAGAGAAGGGTCAGTCTTCTTTGACATCGACGTCCACCTTTTCGCCCGATTTTATCGAGGCCGCCTTCGCCACGTGGCGTATGGCGTTGATGGTGGAGCCTTTCTTGCCTATCACGCGGCCCACGTCCTCGGAGTCAACCCTTATCGTTACGAGTATGACCCCGCCCTCGGAGCGGTCCACTTCTACGCGAACCGCCTCCGGCTTCGTGACGAGCCTGCGAACTATCAGATCAACCAGGTCGACATAATTCGCCATGATTTATCCGCCCTATTCCGCTTCGGCCGCCGCGGGAGCGTCGAGCACTCCGGCTTTCTTGAGCAGCTCCTTCGCCGTATCGGACGGAGAAGCGCCGTTGCCGAGCCAGAACGCCGCGCGTTCGGCGTTTATCTTGATCTCCGCCGGGTCTACGAGCGGGTTGTAGGTCCCGAGTATCTCTATGAAACGGCCGTCTCTCGGGGAATGAGAGTCCGCCACAACCAGACGATAGAAAGGAGCCTTCTTTTTCCCGTGACGGGAAAGACGTATACGTACTGACATCTTGCGTTAACACCTCCTGTGTCTATTCTCTTAATGCTCTATTGAAAACGGATTATATCCGGCTCAATCATCAAATCCTAGCGGAAAAAGCCGCGCCTGCCGCCCATGCCCGGCGGCATACGGAAGCCGCCCTTTTTGCCCCCGGTCATCTTGCCGAAGGTCTTCATCATGCTCTTCATCTGCTCGTACTGCGCGAGCACCTGATTCACCATCTGGACGGAAGTGCCCGAGCCCTCCGCTATCCTGCGGCGGCGGCTGCCCTTTATTATCTCGGGGTTGCGGCGCTCCTTCAGCGTCATCGAGAGGATTATTGCCTCCGTCTGCTTCATGCGCTTCGGGTCTATCTCGGCGTTCTTCAGCGCCTTCGAAACGCCGGGGATCGGCAGCATCTCTATGACCTTCTCCAACGGGCCGAGCTTCTTTATCTGCTGGAGCTGCATCAGCATATCCTCAAGCGTGAAGCGGTTCTTCTTCAGGCTCTCAGTCATGCGCTCTATGTCGGCCTCGGATGTGGCGGACTGGACTTTTTCAAGCAGCCCCTCCATGTCCCCCATGCCGATGATGCGCTGCGCCATGCGCCGCGCGTCGAAAACTTCGAGGTCCTCCGTCTTTTCGCCGCAGCCCGCGAGCTTGATCGGCACGCCCGTGCTCGCACGCACCGCGAGGGCCGGGCCTCCGCGCGCGTCGCCGTCGAGCTTCGTTAGGACGACGCCCGTCAGCCCCAGGCGCTCGTGGAAGGTGTTAGCGACGTTGACGGCCTCCTGCCCCGTCATCGAATCGACGACGAGAAGGATTTCCGTCGGGGCCGAGGCGGATTTCATAGTTTCGAGCTCGCGCATCAGCTCGTCGTCCATCTGGAGGCGTCCAGCAGTGTCGAGCAGTATCATGTCGCAGAGGTGCGACTCCGCGTAGTCGCGCGACCTGCGCGCGACGGCGACGGGGTCCGTCTCGCCCTGCTCCGGGCCGAAGAACGGGATGTTCGCCTTCTCCGCCAGCACGCGGAGCTGGTCGACGGCCGCGGGCCTGCGAAGGTCGCAGGCGACTACGAGCGGCTTGTGCCCCTTCGACATACGGCGCGCTATCTTGACCGTCGTCGTAGTCTTGCCGGAGCCCTGGAGGCCGACCATCATGTAAACCGTCGGCGGCTTCGGCGAGATGACGAGCGGCGCGGGCGCGTCGCCCATGATCTTTATAAGCTCTTCATAAACTATCGTGAAAATAAGCTGCGAGGGCGTGATGGAGTCGAGCACCTCGCGCCCCGTCGCGCGCGCGCGTATCGCCTCGACGACGTCCTTGACGACCTTGTAGTTGACGTCGGCTTCGAGAAACGCGCGGCGCACCTCGCGCAGCGCGAGATTTATATCCTCTTCCGAAAGCTTTCCCTTGCCGCGGAGGCTTGAGAAAATATTTTCAAAACGTTCTTTGAGCGAATCAAACATTGTCTACCCCTCCAGCAGCTTCTTGAAATTTATATAAAAATCCTCGGGCAGCCGCGATTTATTATCTTCGAGCTCCCGCTCCATAGCTTCAAGCCTGCGCCTCAGCGCGACGAGGCCGAACGAGGTTTCGTACTCCTCCATGTGCTCCCGCGCGCGTGCCACAAGGTCGTGGACGCCCTGCCGCGAGACGCCGAGCGCCTCCGCCGCCTCCGCGAGCGAAAAATCCCGCATAAGGATCATCTCGCACGCGAGACGCTGTTTCTCCGTGAGCCGCTGCCCGTAGTTGTCAAACAAAAGCACGTCCCGAACGCGCT
>CAVEUD010000059.1:0-4747 GCA_963618995.1 bacterium | reverse complement strand
TGTTCTCGGCCTTGCTCTTATTGAGCGAGAACGAGAGCACGGTAGCGGTCGCGGCCTGTAAAAAGGCGATAAGGGCGGTCAAATACGGGAGCGAGCCGGTGTAGTTGTTGGCTACGGAAATCCGGCAGAGGTCGAGCGTCGTCATGGTCGATTTGTAGTCGATATAGAGGACGGCATAAACTAGGAGCTTTGAAAAGGAGATATACCCCTTTGCAAAGCTCCATACCTCGAGCGCCCATTTTTTGAACTTCCGCCGCCGCGCCGCGCCTTTGCGGGCGGGCATTATCCGTCCTCCCGCACCTCGCGCCCCTCGAGCCTGTCGATACGATGATGTGCCGACTTTGCCGAGCTCTCCACCGCCGACATACGCTCCGCCATGCTGATATAGCGCACGTCCTGTGCGTCCTGCTTGCGCTCGATACGGTCGATGCCGCCTTTAATGTACCCGATTTCGGTCAACATTGTTCCGGCCTCTTTGCCCTCGCTCTCGCTGTCCTTTTTCGAGTTCCTATGAAAAGCGGCATAGCTTAACACGCCGCCGAGGATAGTCCCGATGACTCCTATAATCGCTCCTACATAGTCCATTCTTAACCTCCGTTATAATTCGTAATAATCGAGTTTAACTGTCTGCTTTCCCGGCAATACTGGACACCCCCGAACGTGGTAAATCTCCCCGTCAACGATAACGCCCTCGCCCTCCGCCTCCGTGCATACGACATAGAGGCCGGGAGCGTCAAGCCTCACCCACAAGAGAGACTCCCGCCGCGCTATGATTTTGCCGTCGAGCTCGACCGTGTAGACCGCCGCGCTCATTCGATGAGCTTCCACCCCGCCGGGTACGCCGTCGGGGAGTATGCGTTTCCATCGATAAGGCTCTCATACACGGAGCCGTTAAAGAGAACGCGGTCGCCCTTTTTGTATGCGTCGTGAGCGCCGGTCGGCTGTTTCCATTCGTCATATCCGGTTGCCGGGTCTACCGTTACGCCGCTCCAAAGAGAGGCGGCGACCGGCGGAGTCCAGTCGCTTTGTGACGTGTGCGCTTGTACGCAACGATAGAGCTTTCCGTCGTACTGTACTCTTGTCTCGACGGTGTACGCCTTGCCGTTCTCCCATGCTGGGAAAAGCTCGACGCACTCAAGTGCGGCCTCGTTGTCGAGCTCGAGCGCGGCGACTGCCCGCTCGATTATCGCCCGGAGCTTCTTTGCCTTTTCGACTGTAATCATTCCGCCGCACCCCCTAACAGAATATCGAGAACTTTGTCGTTCTCGGCGAGCATAAGCGTACCGCTCACGACCTCCACGGAGCCGACCGGCTCAATTCCGAGGAGCCCGCCGTCGGCGAAAGCGTAAACGAAGTCCTCGAGATAGGTCGTCGTCTCGCCCGTCTCCTCGTCCGTGCGGTCGATTGCCGTCTTGATGCAAAAGCCCCCGGCCTCCGCCTCGTCGCACGGGACATAGCACCCGTTTTCGTGTAGGCGGACATAGACAACGGTATCGGAGTAGCCGACGACCTTTCCGCCGCTTTTGATAGCATACATACGTTATCCCTCCATTTTCGGCAGCTCTCCAAGCCGCTTTTTATAAAACTCCTCGAGTTCCTGCGTGTTCATCGTGCGGAGGAGGTTTTTCCAGTACAGATTTTCCGCCCCCGCCCATTTCTCCGGGTCGAAGTCCGACGCGCCCTCGTGCTTGCCGTAATAGTGATAGAGGCCGTCGAGCATCTTTTGACGATACGCGCCCTCCGGCGTGTTTGGTCTGAAATGCTCCCATCCGTTTTCAGACGTTGCGGCGCAAATCTTCCGCCCGTCAGCGGCAAAGAGAAAGCCGTCCCGCTCCGTTACGGTCGTACCGTATCGGAGGTTAAAGGCTCCGTCGATGCCCTCGTCCTTAAAGCGCCGATAGACGATATACTCCATAGCTTTATCCTCCCTTGAATAATTCTCGATAGCGCCGCTCTACGGTCTGCGCCATGTGGTACGAATGAAATCGCCTCATGTGTCCCCGCCACGAGACGAGGGACGTTTCCACGTCCGCCGCCGCCATTCTGCCGGAGTCCACCCAGCGCCGAAAAATCCGTAATTTCTCCCTCATGTGCCGGATACCCTTATAGGTCGCCCGGCGGACGACTTTCCCGTTTACGCCATAGCGAAAGCGCACCTTGACGAACGTAAAGCCGCGCGTGAGCTTGATAATCTGCGTCTTTTTCGGATTGAGGCGGATACCGAACTCGTCGCAGAGCCACCGGAGTTCCCGCAGGCAGAGCTCGAGCTTTGCCTTTGACTCGCTGATGATACACCCGTCGTCCATATAACGGGCGTAGTGCTTCATGCCGAGCACGTCCTTGATATAGTGGTCTATCCTGTTCGGCAAGGCGAGCGCGGCGATTTGCGAGACTTGGCTCCCGAGGCCGAGCCCCACGTCGCCGAAGTTCTGAATAAAATATTTCGAGAGCGAGACAAGGCGGTCGTCTATGCCGCTCCGCTCGAGCTCTCGAAATACCGGCTCATGCCGGGCGGTATCGAAATACTTTGAAAAATCGAATACGAGGACGTAGCCCTCCCGCCCGTGTTTCCTGTAATGCTCCGCGAGAAAGTGCGTCACCCGCGATACGGCGAAATCGTATCCTTTGCCGCGCAAGCTCGCTCCGTTGTCGTAGATGAATGACCGGGAGAGCATCGGCACAAGGCAGTAATCACACAAGCACCGTTGCACGACGCGCTCGGAGATATGGACGCTCCGAATGTGCCTCGGCTTTCCTCGCTCCACAATATCGAACTCGTAAAAGCCCTTGGAGCGGTATCTCCCGGCTATCAATTCCTCGTGGGTCTTTGTGACGTTGGCGAGCGAGGCGGCTTTGTATCGCTGTGTGCTCGCTTTCCACCCAACGCCACGGACGGAGGCGCGGTAGCTCTCATAGAGCCGCTCGAACGAGAAAACCGTCTCGAAATCTCCGTACTCCCGGAGCGCGGCGGCTTTCTTTTCCATTCTCGCGGCCTTGCGACGCTGATACCGTACCTCGCGCCGTTCTGCGCTGTTCATAAGATAAAAATACCTCGTACATTTCTTTCTCGGCGTGTTGTCTAAAATGCGTAACGGCGAGCCATGAAAGCGCGGAAAACACGCACTCCGCGCCCATGCAAGGAGCGTCCGGCTAACCGTATCGCGGTATATGTTTGTCCGGCGGCGTGAGGCCGTCAGAGAGGTTATATTCCCCTTTTATATAGGGACTGCTTTCGCTCCGTGAGGAGTTATTCGGTCTGCCCCATGTTGATATAAAATCCGGGCGCGAAGCCGAGCGAATTGTTCGCGTTGTTGTTGTTGACTGTGCCGTCGGTGTTCACATTCACGAAATTGTTGGAGTTGCTCGCATTCGGGGAACGGAGCCACCAATTAGCGGCGATACGGAATATAACCTAATCACTCGGAGGACTAAACTCGCGCTTTGTCGCTCCGCTTGATTTTAGAGATTTGCGAGAGCTCGTCCGTAATGAGCTTTACCCACTCTTTGAGGACGTTCGGCGGTATCTTCTCATGGTTGACGGTCATATACGCGAGGTCGAGCACGTCGAGCATCGAGTTATAGTAGCCCTGTGCCGTCTCGTAATACTCTTTCCGCCGCTGGATGTTCCGGCGGCGTATCTCCTCGGGAGATTTCTCGTCAACGTAAATGAGGTTTGCCGTCTTTATCATGCGATAAGCCTCTCGCGCCGCGTTGTAGAGCGGCAAGGAAAAATAAAAGGTGTAGCTTTTCGGCAAGATGCGGACGCGGTTATATGTGAAAACATAAATCTCGCGGGCGAGGTTGATATACTCCGCCGGGCTTTCGCCGCGTCTCGATTTTGGTACGGACATTTTCTTTCCTCCTCGCCGACTATGCGCCCATTGAGGGCGCAAGTCTCGATTTCCGAATTATACGCAAAAGCCGGGCGCGAAGCCGAGCGAATAGTGCGCGATGGTGGAGTAGACTGTGCCGTCGGCGGACACATTCACGAAAATGCCGGAGTTGCTCGCACGCGGGGAACGGAGCCACCAAAAAGCGGCGGTCGTCGTGCCGTTGTGCTTGTACTTGATTTTGCTATTTCCGGCGGAATAATAGGCGTACTGCGCTTGTTTGCTCGACTCGTTGCTATTTGCGTAGGAAATGCTGCCGAAAACCTCGAACTCCGATAGGAGGAAAAAGTAATCCGTCGTCGCGGTGACGTAGCTCGCCGTCGAGCCGCCGCCGTTTGCCGTATTGTCCGTGTACTTGGTAACGGACTTGAGGACGGCACGGAGTGCCGCCGGAATGACTGCGATAATCGTCCCGGAATATCTCGAGAGGCTCGTCCCGCAAATGTTTGTACGCATTTGCGAACTCGCCCAGCCGCCGGAGTTGGTGTTGCTACTGTTCATAGAGAAATAGCCGGTCGCCGAGACGGTCGAGTTATAGGAACTGTCGCAGAGGCAAACGTCCGTACCGCCGGAGAGGGCGGTCTTTGCAAGTTGGAAATGGATACGGTTTGTACCCTCGACGCTCGAGTTATGGTTAAACCCGATAATGAAAGCGTAGGTCGTGACATTCGAGAGCGAGAGCTTTCCGACCGTGCCGTTAAGCGTTACGGCCTTGCGGTCGCCGATGCTCCAATAGTTCGCGCCCTGTCCCGCGTCGGAAACGGACTTGATAACGCTCCACTCGTTGTTGTTGAGCGTGGAGCTCACGAAAGAGAGCGTCAGCGCGTAGGAGGTCGTGCCGGAAACGACGTTGACGG
>CAVEUD010000058.1:0-5192 GCA_963618995.1 bacterium | reverse complement strand
TATTCCGTAAAGTTCCGATGGCTTCCGAATATCGTCCCGCCGAGCGCCGTCGCGCTCCTCTCGCGCGCAGGGCGCGACGCGCCGCATAACGCGCGGCGGAGGCGGCGACTTTTGCCGCAGTCCGTCATTTTATCTCTCCCCGTTTCGTTCGCGCGCGGACGCATCCCGCGCGCCTCCGCCGCCGAACCGCTGGACGCGCGCAAAAACGCGCCGCGGCGGCGTCTTCATACAAGACAAATGAAATGTGAAATTATCGTAAAAGAATGAGGGCTTTCGCCATGCTTCGCGCGCCCGTCCCTAGCGGGAGGCGTCGCGGCATGGCCCGCAATGTCGCGGCTCGTGACGGAGATGGACGGCGCGAAGCGTGCGCTCCGCCTGTTTTTCGACTGAAGCCGGAATTTTGTAAAGCGTCTTCATCTTCGTCCATCCTCCCCAAGCATTGCTTTGCTCTGTTAAAGTGCTAGCTTGATGATTTCCATCACGGGCCTTATAATATCACGGGTTTGTCATTTTTGCAAACGACGACGGAGGAATAAATATGAAAGACGAATTCAAGGCCGACGCGCTGATCTTCGACATCGACGGAGTGCTGCTCGACGTTACGAAATCTTTCCCAGAGGTCATACGGCGCTGCGTCGCTGACGGCTGGGAGAAATTCTGCGGCGGCGTGACGGACTGCGAGGGCTACGGGCCGGAACACGAGTGGGTGATGAAGCGCCACGGCAGCTTTAACGACGACTACGACCTCGCGTGGACTCTGCTCTCGATGGCCGCGGCGAGCGGCGAGAAGCTGCTGTCGCGCGCGCTGTCCTCGCCAGAGCGCCTCGCTGAGGAGCTTGCGGACTTCCGCGCGCCGCTCGTCGAGTGGGTGCTCGGCAAATACGGCGGCCTCGTTCCGCGTGACGAGAGCCGCGCGATGTGCGCCGTGCTTTACGGCGGCGCGGACAGCCTCTACAAACTGGAGAAGCCTATGCTAACGCGCCGCTGGGATGAGCTGGGGTTGCCCGTCGCGATATATTCGGGACGCAACGCATACGAGTGGGAACTCGCAAAAAAGGCCCTTGACTGGGAAGACTTTCCTGACGAACGCATAATACACAGCGACCACGGCATTCTGAAGCCTTCGCCCGAAGGGCTTGAAATCCTCTGCGAACGCATCGGCGCGTCGTCGCCCGTATTCTTCGGCGACACTGCGAGCGACATGAAGGCGCAGGCCGCATTTGGACGCGGGCGCTTCGCCGCGGTGGGGCGCCTGCTGCCCGAGGCGGAATACAGGTTCGAGACGACGGAAGCGGCAGTCGCCGCTTTCTCGCCTAAACGAGCGTAAGAATCACGCCCGCACGCGAAAAACTCTTGACAACGCAAAATTTTATAACTAGAATTGCCCGCGTACGATATAGAGCTGATATTTCAGCGGAAGGAGGGCACGGGACATGACTAAGATATATAAGAGGCTTGACGATATTCATGTCGCGCGGTTCTCCTTTACCGGCGCGGGTCCTCTTCACGGGATCTGCGCGAAATCGGCTTGATTCTGAATACAAGATTTTCGGAATCGCATCCGCGTATTTGTCGTAGAAGCAGGGCTCGCAGTTTGATGCGGGGCCTGCTTTTTTTATAGCTTTACAAAAATATTCACGGAAGGAATTGAGAGAACATGGAGAAACAGAACTACTTCCAGCCAGAGATCGAGTGCGCCTCGCGCGAACAGATCACGAAATGGCAGACCGAAGGCCTCATCCGCACGGCGAAGCACGCTTATGAGAACTCGCCCTACTACCGCAAAAAGATGGACGACCACGGCGTGAAGCCCGAGGACATCAAGAGCCGCGCCGACATCACAAAGCTGCCTTTCATCTGCAAAGACGACCTGCGCGAAGCCTATCCATACGGGCTGCTCTGCATGCCTCTGCGCGACTGCGTCCGCATCCAGTCCACCAGCGGAACGACGGGACGCCGCGTCATCGCCTTCTACACGCAGCACGACATCGACCTCTGGGAGGCGACCTGCGCGCGCGCGATAGTCGCCGCGGGCGGAACCCCCGACGACGTCGTACAGGTCTGCTACGGCTACGGCCTCTTCACGGGCGGCGCTGGACTCCACGGCGGCTCCCATAAGCTCGGCTCGCTGACCCTGCCCATGTCCTCCGGCTCGACCGACCGCCAGATACAGTTCATGCAGGACCTTGGCTCCACGATACTCTGCTGCACGCCCTCATACGCCGCCTACATCGGCGAGACGATAGTCGAGCGCGGGCTTCAGGACACGATCAAACTCAAGGCCGGAATCTTCGGCGCGGAAGCGTGGAGCGAAGAAATGCGCCACGACATCGAAAAGAACCTCCGCATCAAAGCCTACGACATCTACGGCCTCACCGAGCTCGAAGGCCCGGGCGTCAGCTACGAGTGCTGCGAGCAGCGCGGAATGCACATCTGCGAAGACCAGTTCATCGCGGAGATAATAGACCCGAACACCGGCGAAGTCCTTCCCGACGGAGAGAAGGGCGAGCTCGTCTTCACCTCGCTCAACAAGCAGGCCTTCCCGATGGTGCGCTACCGCACGCGCGACATCTGCGTCCTCTCGCATGAGAAATGCTCCTGCGGCCGCACGCACGTCCGTATGTCCAAGCCGATGGGCCGCAGCGACGACATGCTCATCATCAAGGGCGTCAACGTCTTCCCGTCGCAGGTCGAAACCGTCCTCATCGAGCACGGCTACTCGCCGAACTACCAGCTCGTCGTCGACCGCGTCAACAACTCAGACACGCTCGACATCAACGTCGAAATGAACCCAGATATGTTCAGCGACAACCTCGGCGAAATCACCGCGCGCGAGAAAGAGCTCGTCAACGCGCTCAAGGGATTCCTCGGCATATACGCGCGCGTCCACCTCGTCGCGCCGAAGAGCATCCCGCGCAGCGAAGGCAAAGCCGTCCGCCTCATAGACAAACGCAAAATATAACAGGCGGAACACAACAGAGACTTTTTTGAATATAATAAAGGAGGAAAAAATCATGAAGGGGGAAAAAGAGATGACAATCAAACAGATTTCCGTCTTTCTTGAAAACAAGCCCGGCAAACTCGCCGAATTCGTTGAAGTTCTCCGCAGCCACGGCATAGACATGAGGGCGCTTTCGCTCGCGGAAGCCTCCGACTTCGGCATCGCGCGCGTCATAGTCGACGACCCCGACAAGACGCAGCAGGTGCTGGCAGAGGCGCACTTCATATCTTCCGTCACTCCGGTCCTCGCCGTCTCAGTCTCCGACCAGCCCGGCGCGCTTTACGAGATGCTCGAAGCGATGCGCGAAGGCTCCGTCAACATCGAGTATACCTACGCCTTCACGACGCGCACTGACAAAGGCGCCTGCATGGTCTTCCGCGTCGCGGACAAATCCATCAACGACGCAGTCAAGCTCCTTGAAAAGCACAACGTCACAATCGTTGCGCAGGACGATATATATAAGCTGTAACGACAAAATCATAACCACCGGCTAAGCCGGTGGTATGTCCCAGCCCTGTAATGGTCTATGACCGTATGACCGGTAGATCTTATCGAGTTCGAAAATCCGTCATCAACCGCAACATTTTCCCGGGCGGCTCCTACTCCTAAAGGAGCTTACCGGGAAGCTTTTTTTGCCTGTCTTTACCGGGCCACCTGTAAACGGGTCTATAGCTCAAACAGGCTCAGCTGGTCGGCTTGATAATCTTCGTGCAATTGATTCCTAATATATTCCCCTATACCTAAGAGATGAGTCTCTGGCTCTTTTCAATTTTTCAACTTATACTATTATATAGGCTTAACCCAGAGGCGGAGCTAATCTCGCTGAACAGGCCGAAACTCTTTGAAGAGGAATAATCCGCAACTACGAGACACAAGGAGAAAAAGTTATGCAAGAGATTTTCAGCAATACCACGCTGACAGTCAATCAGCTGATTGAAAAAATAGATACGGGAGAACTCGGTCTGCCGGAATTGCAGCGTCCGTTTATCTGGAAAGACTCCAAGGTCAGGGATTTATTTGATTCTATGATGCGCGGCTATCCGATTGGATATCTCATGCTGTGGGAATGCCCCGCATTGGAAAAGAAGAAATCCATTGGTGTTGACTCGCATAGCTATGATTCGCCAAAGGAAGTTATTATCGACGGGCAGCAGCGCCTCACTTCTTTGTATGCAGTCATGAAGGGGAAGAAGGTCATCAATTCCAAATATGATGAGAAGGCAATCGTGATTTCTTACTGCCCGTTGCAGGATAAATTCGAGGTCGGTTATTCTGCCACGAAAAAAGACCCAGAGTGGATTTATAATATCAGCGAACTGTTTACCACGAATAACACTTTCAAATATATTGGAGACTTTATTCGGCGTCTGCAAGATTATCGTGCGTCTAAGGGAGAAGAGCTTACCGATGAGGAGCAGGGCGTTATCGCCGAGCGTATCAACGCGGCGGTCAATCTGAAATCTCATACGCTCCCCGTTTTCGATATCAAGTCCAATGCCGAGGAAGAAGATGTTTCGGAGATATTCGTTCGCGTAAACTCCGGCGGCGTTTCGCTGAAGCAGAATGACTTTATTCTTACCCTGCTTTCTCTTTATTGGGATGACGGCCGCAGGGAGATTGAGGAGTTCAGCAAGGAATCCACCTATCCGACAAAGGGCAAGACAACGTCGTATAATCAAATTACAACGGTGAGCGCCCAGGATATTATTCGAGTAGTTATGGCTTACGCTTTTGACAGGGCGAGGCTGAAGTACGGATATAAGCTACTTCGTGGTGCGGATTTCGACCGTCGCGGTGCCGTTGACGATGAACTGCGCGTGCAACGGTTTGATACGCTGAAGGCAAAGCTTCCGGATGTGCTTGATGTTCATAGCTGGCATGAATTCCTCAAGGCAATCATGAATGCCGGTTATCTTTCGGGCGACCTTATTCTTTCCGGCAATGCCATATTCTACAGTTATTCCTTTTATCTGATTGCCAAACACAGGTTCAATGCGTCCTATAACGAAAATATGCATCTTACATCGCTGTGGTTTTTCTATGCCTCACTGATTTCTCTCTACACGGGTTCCTTTGAATCCACAGTTGAAAGCCATCTGAATAGCATCAAGGAACTGACTACGCTCGATGAGTATAAAGGCTTTATCCTGTCGAGAGTCAACGAACGGCTGACAAACGACTATTTCGATAT
>CAVEUD010000057.1:0-5656 GCA_963618995.1 bacterium | reverse complement strand
AAGATATTAGACTGCGCGTTCTCTCAGGTCGTTTGAATAGCTCTTCATGGGATGACTATAAAACAGATATATTCTCATGTAAAGTTAAGGGAGTATAACCACAGACAGAGGAAACATATTCCTGTCTGTGGTTAGGGTTTTATTCGACAACTCGACAAGAGGATACTGTATGAGCAGAAACAACGACTTAAAGCTGGTGGCTGACACGCTGCAGAAAGCATTTGCGAATATATGGACAGACAATGACAAATCGATACTTTTGCACAGCGACCAGGGCTTCCAGTACACAAGTAAGTTATATGAAAGATTGACGTCGCAATATGGGATAACGCCGTCAATGTCCAGAAAAGCAACTGCTTCGACAATGCTGCGGCGGAGAAATTCTTCAGCCATTTGAAAACCGCATTGATAAACAGAGTGAAGCTGAAGGATTGCGAAGAAGCAGAAAAGTTATTGACGACGACATACGATATTACAACAACGAGCGAATACAGGTAAAATTAAAAATGGCTCCGTCAGAATACAGGAGCCATTTCGAACCATGATTGTGTAGTGTCAACTTGGAGGGCTTTTTTAATATGTCCAAGTTCTGGGGCGCTGTTCACTTGGCGGGGCGGCTTTTGCATATTGGCGTGTAGAATAACGGCTAAATCTCCATTTCCAGCAGCGCCATGCCGAGCGCTTTGCCGTGCTTGTCCATCGCAAGGCTGCGCGTGACGCCGCCGCCTAGCGACTGTTCGAGCACGAAATTCAGCCCGCATATTGAATCGACTTCGTAACGGGTGACTTTGCCTAGGCATATGCTGCGGTACCATTCTTTTACGCGCTCTGCGGTGAGTTTTTCTTTCAGCATCTGGTAGTCCGCATCGTCGTAAGGTATGACGCAGATGTTGCAGCTGTTGCCTTTGTCTCCGGTGCGAGCGTGGGCGATGTCGCCTAAACGTATCTTTTTGTCCATTGTTTTACACCTCGCGCCATTCGATGCTCGTCTTTACATCTTTTTTCGGAATCAGGATATTTTCGACGGAGAGCATCCGGTCGACGTCGCTCGTTATGCCGGAGCTCCCGGCGGGGCCGTTGATGTACATGCACTGGATTTCGCGCACTACTTTGGTCACAGCCTCTTTCGTTTTTCCGCGCGCTGCGATGCGCAGGCGGATTTCGCCGTGAGGCGCGGGCGTGTATCTGCCGGAGATATCCTCGCCGTACAGCGAGCTGTACCCGATGTAGTCGACGCGGAATTCGTCGGGCTTCGCCCCCGTGATTTCCATGCGCTTTCTTACGATGTCTGTGGCGAGCCGCGCGCGGGCCATCGCGTTCGTCCCGCCGAAGCTTATCTCAGCTTCGCCTATCCAACAGTCCTGATATCCTATGTTGACCTTCCATGTATCGGTCAGCCCTTTTGACGACGCGCCGCGTGCGAGGACGAGATTCTCGCCTTTTTGCTCGAAAGTCACGTGCGAGAAGTCCGCTATACCGTCCGGAGTGACGTAATGCGACGGATCCCCGATTTCGTAGAGAAGCTGTTCGCGGCATATATCTACGCAGACAAGGCCGCCGGAGCCTTCCGGCTTTGTGATAAGAAAGTCCCCGCTTTCGTCTATTTCCGCTATCGGCTGGCCGAGGCGGTGAAGGTCGGGCACGTCCTTAAATCCGGGGTCGGCGTAATATCCGCCCGTGAGCTGCGCGGCGCACTCCATGAGATGGCCGAGCAGGAGCGCCTGCCCGAGCTTATCCAGCCGGCTGTCGTCCCAGCCGAATTCGTGCTTCAGCGGGCCGACGAAGAGCGCGGGGTCTGCAACGCGGCCCGTGATGACTATGTCTGCGCCTTGGTCGAGAGCCTCGCATATCGGGTCGGAGCTGAGATATACGTTTGCGGAGGTGATGCAGCCGTCGAGCGACGCGAGCGTGCCCTCCCTGTCCCAGAGCGGCGCAGCGTAATAATCTTTGATTCTGTCCATGATGTCGTCGCCGCGCACCATCGCTATCTTAAGGCCGTGAACGTTCTGTTCGCGCGCTATTTTTACGATAGCGTCCACAGCCGCGGGCGGGTTCGCTCCGCCCATGTTGGAGACGATTTTTGTGCCGAAGCGCTTCGCGAGCGGAAGGACGCGCGTCATGCGCTCTTCGAGCATGGGATTGTAGCCTTTTGTCGGGTCTTTCAGCTTCTCCTTCTGCGCCGCCGCGATTGTGCGTTCGGCGAGGCATTCAAAGACGATATAGTCCAGCCTGCCTTTTTCGAGTAGCTCTATATTAGGCTCCAGCCGCTCCCATGTGCAGCCGCCGGAGCCGCAGCCTATGCGTATTTTTTTCAAGTTGAAGATACCTCCTCAGCTATCCGGAACGAAGGGCGCGCTACGATTCCGCGTCCTCGCCGATCATCCAGAAAAGCATTTTGCGCTTGAAGCGGTCGAAGGCCAGCATTATCGCGACGAATACGACCATTGTTGCGAGAAGCCCCGCTATGACGCGCGCGTAATCGGAGAAGTCGGCGTAATACTGCACAAAATGTCCGAGCCCCGAGTCCGTCGCGAACATCTCTGCGACGGTGAGCAATATGAACGAGAAATTCAGCGCCGTAGCCGCGCCGCTGAAAATCAGCGGTGAGGCCGCGGGCATGATTACGAACAGCAGCTTGCGCCAGCCGGACATTTCGAGCACCTTGGCGTTGTCCAGATATTTCTGGTCTATCAGCACGATGCCGCTGATGGTCCCGCTCAGGAAGGGCCAGAAGCTCCCCATGAAGATGACCGCAACGGACGATATGTAGAACGTCGGCATAATCGCTATAAAGTAGGGCGTCAGCATCGACGGCGGCAGGGGGCTCAGCATGAAGATAATCGGCTGGAGCGCCTGGTTGGCCTTAGGGTGCAGGCCGATTATTATGCCGAGCGTGATGCCGCAGAACGCGCCGATGAAATATCCCGGAATCAGCAGTCCCATCGAGCTGAAGAACGACGCTATAAGCCGCGGCCTCGCGTCCCAGAGCGCATCTCCTATCATCGAAGGCGTCGGGAAGAACATTCTGTCCAGCGCTCCGAGCTCCGTCGCCAACGTGTACGCGACGAAAAGGAACACGATGATGGCCACCGTGTTCCCGTATCCACGCAAAACAGATTGCGATTTTTTCATCGTGTCCGCCGGTTACTGGTTGTACTTTACGTAACGCTCCGCGAATTCTTTATAACGCTTGTTGTCTGGCTCTTTCTGCTGAAGCTCGTCGAGGGCTTCCTTGTAAAGCGCGGCGTTGATATGGTTCTCGACGTCGATGCCTTCGGTCTCGGCGTAGTTGAGCTTACCGAGCAGCTCCCACATATAGCGGACGCCGTTGCTCTTGGGGTCGGACTCGAATACCTGGTTCGTCTCAAGCAGCATTATGCGCGACTGCTCTTCGTCGAGCTTGAGGTATTTCTCGTTGATTTTCACGCACTCTTCCTGGTTGTCGAGAAGGAAGGCCTCGGCGCGTATCCAAGCGCGGAGGAAGGCCTTTGCATCTTCCGGCTTCTCTTTTATCCAGCTGTTCTGGCAGACGGGGCGGCAGCAGACGTGCATCGGGTCGAGGTCGTTCGTCCAGGTGAGGATTTTGAGGCCGCCCGCGAGCGCCTGGAGATAGGTCGAGTTCGTGCCGATGCCTACGTCGGCCTTGCCGGCCTTAACAGCGGCGAGTACGTCCGCGGGCTTCTTGAATTCCATGATGGTGCAGTCCTTCGACGGGTCATAACCTGCGCGCATCATAGCTCCGCGCCATACAATGTCGGGCGTGTACATGCGCGCGACGGCGACTTTCTTGTCTACGAAAGACTCCATTCCTTTATAGTCGAAGTCCGGCCTCGCGTAGACGGGCATACCGCCGGAGACGTAGCCGCCGAAGATGCAGAAGTCCGCGCCCTTTGTGACGAAGGTCAGCGGTGCGGCGGTGCCGAACGATACGGCGACGTCGACCTTGCCCGCCTGAAGCGCGCCGAGCGCGTCGGTCGAGTTCGTGAAAGGCACGAGCTCCATCGCGACGCCTTCTTCTTTGTCGATGCCCTTCTCTATGGCGATGAAGCCGAGAATATTGCCCGTCGCGGGGTTATACGCCACCTTGACGGGAGCTGGAGCCGCGAACGCCGCGGCGGAAAGGGCCATAAGCACGGCCGCAGCCAGAACACCAATACGTTTGATCATTTTTCTTTTCTCCTTCTTATTTGTTAAAATACCGTCTGCCGGTAAATTTTCTGCCAAAGTTCTGCGCCTTACAAATCGATATTGCTGTGAAGCATACGCATAAGCGTATTTCGCAGATCGATCATTGCCGGGTCTTCAAACATTTTTTCCTGCGACGGTTTTTCACCGCTGAATTTGTAATCGTATATTGCGCGTCCCGCACCCGCGCCGAAGACGAAGATTCTGCTCGCGAGCAGCATTGCCTCGTCGACGTCGTGCGTGACAAAAATAATCGTCTTTCTGTTCTCGCCCTCTTGCGTCCACAGCTTCAGAATCATTTGCTGAAGATGTCCGCGGGTTACCGCGTCGAGCGCACCGAAAGGCTCGTCCATAAGCAGGATGGGCGGGTCCAGCGCGAAAGCGCGGCAGATCGCGCAGCGCTGCCTCTGTCCGCCGGAGAGCTGGAACGGATATTTTTTGTAAATGGACTCGTCAAGGCCGACGTCCTTCAGCCCGCGAAGCACTTTCTCCTTCAGCTCAGCTTTCGGGACGTTCTTGAATTTCTGCTGTAGTGCGAGCCGTATGTTCTTCCCCGCGGTGAACCAAGGAAAAAGACTGTAGTCCTGAAAGACGACGCCCCTGTCGAGCCCCGCGCCGAGCACGGCGCGCCCGTCTATCAGAATTTCGCCCGATTCAGGCTCCGCCAAGCCTGCCATCAAGCGGAGGAACGTGCTTTTGCCGCAGCCCGACTCTCCCAGAATGCACACGAATTCTCCCGAATCGATCTCAAGATTGAGATCTTTCAGGACTTCTTCATTTTTATAGCCGAAGTGTATATTTTTTATCGAAATAGCAGGCAATTCCGTACCCCTTCCGTAACGATTGGGAGAAACACAGCCTTGTAATATCTTTCGGAAGGTCGGACGCGCCGAAGCCGTCCGATGTCAGGAGAAGCTCGGACAGGCGTACTCAAACACGAAACGGCGGCGGAGCGTCTTATCTGTAAAGACGCAGTCTGCCTTTAGATTTTTCTAAAAGATAAATTAACGAGGAGAGCGCGGCGCGCTTATATCTTTGAAAGCGAAGAGCTTTCCGTACTCTGCTCGTCAAGGCTGCAATGCTGCACGTGCATTGACGCGTCGCATCAGGTAAAAGAGCAGAGCATGAAAGTCCCTCCTTGTTTAACAGATAAGGCGAAATCCCCCGCGGCTGATATTTTTTTAACGCGAGGCGAAATCACCGCTTTTTTTATATTATTATTGGAAAGCACCTGCGGTCAAGAAAGTTGGAGAAAGTTTGTGCGTTGGGAAAATGTTAATCGATAAGCTTACTGCATAGCCGCGGTAATGTAGGACATTCGCCGCCCATCGCAGCAACGTACGCGCCCCGCGCTGTATATAATCATTCAACTTCTCATAAAAACCATGTCGCGCCAGCAATTTTCTGCACCCGATAAAGCGGGGCGGGCCCGCTGGCGCCTCCTGCTCTAATCGTTAGAGATGAAATTATG
>CAVEUD010000056.1:0-6493 GCA_963618995.1 bacterium | reverse complement strand
AAACTGTTCCGCCCCGGGCCGCGCCTCTATGCGCGCGGCTCGCCGTCCGCGCGGTTTATAACTCCGTGCGGCGACAACAAACGTTATTGAAGCGGCAGATTACAATCATCGTATTCATAACAGTTATTTTACAGCCCTTTCCGCCGGTTGACAAGCCGGGCGCGGAGCGGCGGGGAATTTTATATTTTGATGCGCGCGCGGCGCTCAACAGCGCGGGGGTGATATGTTATAATGACGGCGCGGTATTTAGCTAGTGTAGCATTTCGGAGTGTGACACATTGCTATAATAAGTGCATCCCGTAAGGGGTGTTATCGCAAGGTTCGCCCTGGCTGGAACGCGTTCTCGCGTGTCTCGGTCAGGGTATCCTTTTATAAGCCCTGCATTTCACGTAATTTTATTGCAATACACAACGCCATATCATATAACGCCGCCGTTGGCGGCTTCCGCAAGGAGGAGTTTCTTCATGAACTATTCGCTTGGTCTTGACATTGGAATAACTTCTGTAGGATGGTGCGTACTTGATTGGGATGAAGGAAAAATCGCCGACCTTGGCGTGCGCCTATTTACGATTGCGGAAAATCCCAAAGACGGTTCTTCGCTAGCGCTGCCGCGCCGCGAGGCACGCGGCGCGCGCCGCCGTCTGCGAAGAAAAAGGCAGCGCATGACTTCGATACGCGAGCTTATTGTTGCCTCCGGCGTTGTTTCGCAGGAGCGGATGGATGCGCTTTATTCGCAGCCTTATTCTTCGACGCCTTGGGAACTCCGCGCCGAGGGACTGGACAGATCGCTCTCCGGCGAGGAGTGGGCGAGCGTACTGATACATATAGCGAAGCGCAGGGGCTTCAAGTCCAACCGCTCCGCTTCAAGCGGCGACGCGGCGAAGGACGCCGAGGAAGGGCGCGCGAAGCAGGCCATGAGCGCCAACGCGGAACTGCTTTCCGGCGCGTCTGGGAAAGGCTACAGAACGGTCGGCGAAATGATACAGCTTGACGAAAAATTCGCGGCGCATAAACGCAATAAAGCTGGCAGCTACGCCTGTTCCGTTACCCGCGCAGCGCTCACCGAAGAGATAAAGAGGCTCTTTGAAAGTCAGCGCGCTTTAGGCAGCGGCTTCGCCTCGCCGGAGTTCGAGAAAAAATATCTTGAATTTTTTTCTTCCCAGCTTCCGTTCGCAAGCGGCGATCAGATAAAGAAAATGGTCGGTTACTGCACGTTAGAGCCGGAAGAGCTGCGCGCCCCAAAAGCTTCGTGGACGGCGGAGCGCTTCGTGCTGCTCAGCAAAATAACGAATCTCAGCCTATGCGCGGAAGGGCGGCGCGGCGCTGGGATGCTTAGCCGTGAAAATATGGAAAAAGTCGAAAAACTCGCCTACAGCAAAGCGAAAGTAACGTACAAGCAGGTGCGGGAAGCGCTAGGTCTGTGCGAGGACTTCGCCTTCCGCGGCCTTCCTCACGCCGCGGCCGGCAAAGACCCCGAGGACGCCGTTTTTGTCGAATTAAAAGGGTATCATGCGTTCAGAAAAACGATAAGCGCGAAGCTCGGAAAGGAATACTGGGAGACGCTCATAACGACCTCTCCGACAACGCTCGACGCTCTCGCCTGCGCTCTGGCCCGTTATAAAACCGATGAAGACATATTGCAATATCTGCAAGAAGATGGCGTTGCACAAGAGCTTGCGGAGGCCGTCCTGCCGCTCAACTTCAGCGGGACCGTAAACCTGTCGTTGAAGGCTCTGCGGAAGATCGTCCCAATCATGGAGGAAAAAGGCTGCCGCTACGACGAGGCTTGCGAGTTGGCGGGGTATTCGCACTACGCGCCGCGCAGCGGCGAGGAACGGAGCGAACTTCTTCCACTCCCGGACTGGGACCAGCTGCGCAATCCTGTAGTCGTCAGGGCGGCGGCGCAGATCCGCAAGGTGGTCAACGCAATTATCAGGCGCTACGGCCCTCCGACAAATATACAGATAGAGCTTGCGCGTGACCTTTCGCATACAGCGGCGGAACGCAGGGAAATAGAAAAAGAGCAGAACGACAACAGAAGCAAGAGGGAGGCTCTCTCTCTGGAATACGAGGGGCAATTCCATTATAGGCCGAACGGGCTTCAGCTTGAGAAATACCGCCTTTGGAAGGAGCAGGGCGGATGGTGCCCGTACACTGGGCTGTACATAGAGCCGGAATCAGCGTTTATGGGCGACGACGGAAGCTATGCGGAAATAGACCACATCATTCCATATAGCCGCTCGTTCGACGACAGCCTGACGAACAAAGTCCTCATAATGGGCGGTGTCAACAGAAATAAGGGCAACAGAACTCCCTATGAATTTCTGGGCGGTGAAGGCGCGGCATGGGATGCCTTTGCCTATCGCGTCCACGACCATGTGAAGAACAGACGCCGCGCTGCGCGGCTTTTGACGAAAGACTTCTCGGACAGGGCGTCGGACGACATGAAAGAACGCGCCCTGGGGGACACGCGTTATATAACTAAATACGTCGCCAACTGGATTGAAAACAATCTGCGCTTTGCCGACGATACGATAAAAAGGCCGGTTACGCGGCTCAACGGAAGAGCCACCGCTGTCATGCGCCGCCAGTGGGGGCTGAACGCGCTGAAAGACAGAGCCGCGAACGACCTGCACCACGCGCTCGACGCATGCGTCATAGCTGCGGCGACTTCAGCCATAATACAGAAAATATCGGAATATGCACGGAAAAAAGAGCTGAACCTGTTGAAACAAGAGGCGTCGGAGGGGCGAAGAACGCGCTTTCCGGAACCGTGGGCGGAATTTAGAAAAGAAGTCGAGGCGCGACTCTCCGACGACCCGGCGGCGAAGATAAGGGAATTCGGCCTGCTGAACTACACGTCGGAGGAACTTGAAGGACTGAAGCCTATCTTTATCTCTCGAAAGCCGGACAGAGGCGCGCACGGCGCGGCCCACGAGGAAACCATAAGGAGCGCAAAATACCTCAGCGAGGGCAAAACGGCGGTAAAGACCCCGCTTACAATGGTGACGCTGAAAAATCTCGAAGATATGGTCGGCAAGGAGCGCGACAGGGCGCTATACGAGGCTCTGAAAAAACGGCTTGAAGAGTGCGAAGGAAATTCGAAGAAAGCATTCGCCGCCGAGTTCCGCAAGCCGACGAAAGACGGAAGCCCCGGCCCCGTGGTGCGTTCGATAAAGATATTCTCGTCCGGAACATCCGGCGTAGAAGTGTGCGGCGGTATAGCGTCGAACGGCGGCATGGTGCGCGTGGACGTGTATGCGAAAGATGGCAAATATTATCTCGTCCCGTACTATGTCAGCGACGTAGCCAAGCGCGTTGTTAAAAACAGGGCGATTGTAGCGCATAAAGACATCAAGGACTGGGAAGAGATTGATTCGACCTATGACTTTATCTGTTCGCTCTATAAAAACGACCTTGTTAAAATAACCGACAGCAAAAATATAACCCGATTCGGATATTACAACAGTTGCGACATCGCGTCGGGCGGCGTCGCGCTTAACGCACCTAATGGAGGGCAGACGTGGAGAGGCATCGGTATGCGCACCGCCAATTCCATCGAAAAATACGAAGTGGATGTCCTCGGCGAGTACCACAAAGTTAAAAAAGAAAAGCCGCCGCATGAGCTGGCGTAACGTGATAATATCCAACCCCGCGCGCCTTTCGCTGAGGCGCGGGCGTCTCGTCGTGCAGCAGGAAGAGGAGGCGGAGATACCGCTTGAAGACATAACCGCAGTAATAGTCGAAAGCGAAAGGACGGTAATCACGGCGGCGCTGCTGTGCGGGCTTGCGGAGCGCGGCGTGCCGCTCTTTACCTGCGGCGGGGGGCATCTGCCGTGCGGCGTCTTTTTGCCCTACCAGAGCCACAGCAGGTTCCTCAAGGTGCTGAAACGCCAGATGGAGCAGACTCTGCCCTTCCGCAAAAACTGCTGGAAGGCAGTCGTCAGACAGAAAATAAAAAATCAGGCGCTCTGCCTCGACATGCTCGGCAAACGCGGCGGGGACGAACTGCGTGCGCTCGCTGCGGAGGTGAAAAGCGGCGACCCGGACAACAGGGAAAGCGCCGCCGCGCGCCTGTACTTCGACAGCTACATGCCAGACACGACGCGACAGGAGGACAACGCCGTGAACGCGGCGCTCAACTACGGATATGCGGTAATGCGCGGCGCGGTCGCCCGCTCGCTCACCTCATACGGCTTTCTCTGCGCCGTCGGCATCCACCACAGGAACGAGCTGAACGCCTTCAACCTCGCAGACGATTTTATGGAGACGCTGCGCCCAGCTGTAGACCTATGGGTCGCGCGCAACGTCGCAGACGGCTCCGCGTTCACGGCGAAGGAGCGCGCTGGGCTCGCCGCGCTGCTCGGCGCGCCGGTCGTGATAAATTTTGAACGGCAGAAGATTCTGCGCGCAATAGATATAATGTGCGCCAGCTTCAGCACGGCGAGCGCCGAAGGCGACGCATCGGCTCTGAAACTGCCGGAGCTCGCGGAGCAGTGAGCCTGGCATGGCGCGCGGCTGCCCCGCAAGGAACCGTTTCATGCGGCTGATGGTGTTCTTCGACCTGCCCGTCGTGTCGAAGGAGGACAGAGCGATATACGCACGTTTCCGCAAGTTTCTGCTTGAGGACGGGTATGATATGCTCCAGTTCTCCGTCTACTGCCGCATCGTCAACGGAGAGGACGCCGTTGACAAACATCTGAACCGGCTGAAAAAGGCTCTTCCTCCGAAAGGCTCTGTGCGCTTCCTTCAAATAACCGACAGGCAGTACGCGGCGATGAAGGTGCTCGTCGGCGCTCGGACGAAAACGGAAAAAACTCTTGATTCACGCCAGACGCTGCTGTTTTAAGCGCGGAAAATAAACGCGGAAACCCGCTCCGGCGCGCTGCCGGAGCGGATTTTATCGGCGCGTATTATAGCATTTCGGAGTGTGACAGAGAGCTATAACTGGACTTATACAGCGTGAGATTGAACGTTAATTATAGCATTTCGGAGTGTGACAGAGAGCTATAACTGAAAAGAGGCGCTGCTTTTTTGCCCTCCGATTATAGCATTTCGGAGTGTGACAGAGAGCTATAACTAATACCTCCGCATAATCCGCTTCTTCATATTATAGCATTTCGGAGTGTGACAGAGAGCTATAACAGATGAATGTGATGATATTGTATGTGTTTTATTATAGCATTTCGGAGTGTGACAGAGAGCTATAACACAAGATTCTCGCTGGTGAAACTACAATTAATTATAGCATTTCGGAGTGTGACAGAGAGCTATAACGAGCAGCGATGCCATGCCGTCTATGCGGCGATTATAGCATTTCGGAGTGTGACAGAGAGCTATAACCCGGCGTTCTACTGCACGCGCGAGGTGCGCATTATAGCATTTCGGAGTGTGACAGAGAGCTATAACCTTCGCACGGCAGGCGTCGTAATCCATTCGATTATAGCATTTCGGAGTGTGACAGAGAGCTATAACATGCGTAGATTGTATTTCTTTCCCAACATATTATAGCATTTCGGAGTGTGACAGAGAGCTATAACCGAAGGCGCTGGAGCGCGGGACACCGTAAAATTATAGCATTTCGGAGTGTGACAGAGAGCTATAACGAAGTTCACCGGCTGCGCTGACGAGACCGGATTATAGCATTTCGGAGTGTGACAGAGAGCTATAACACGCGCCGCCAGTTCCAGTAACTGCTATATATTATAGCATTTCGGAGTGTGACAGAGAGCTATAACTGCGCCGTTATAGAGTATATCGGCCTCCGCATTATAGCATTTCGGAGTGTGACAGAGAGCTATAACTAGCCTTTGCGGTTATAGGGTAGGGCCTGAATTATAGCATTTCGGAGTGTGACAGAGAGCTATATAACTGAGAGCAGGGTCAGCTCGTTTACGTAGGATTATAGCATTTCGGAAGGGTGCGGACAAAAAGTTGGACTGAATACCAGCGACATGGAGGTTCGAAGAGATGAAGTGTTCAGAAGAACAACGCCGCAAAGCGATCGCTGTCTATGACGATACAAAATCTGTGGCTGAGACATGCGCTATTCTGGGGTATCCTGTGGCAGAAGCCACTCTGTACACATGGATCCGAGGATTACACGGCGTCGTACACACACTCAAAAGCAGGCCGGGTACGCCGGATAATCCCGGTAAACCTTCATGGGAGATAAAATTAATTCTCCTCCGGCGCTGTTTCGAACGATGCGAAAGCGTAAAGAAGGCAGCTTAAGAGATGGGCTGCAGCGACGCCAGCCTGCCTCCGGCGGGCCAGCATACATACCTGCCTGACGGCAGTCGGGATTGGAGAAGGATATATGTAAAAGAAGGCGTCGCGGGACTGATGAAAACGCAGAAACATCCGAAAATGAAGATAGAAGCGCCGACGCCGTCCGGCGTCAGCGAAGAAATCGAAGCCCTTAAAGCCAGAATACGCGATCTGGAGCTGGAAAACGACATTCTCAGGCAGACAATCTGTAATATTAAAAAAA
>CAVEUD010000055.1:0-6845 GCA_963618995.1 bacterium | reverse complement strand
AGGAGGCGCCAGCGGGCCCGCCCCGCTTCATCGGGTGCAGAAAATTGCTGGCGCGGCATAGTTTTTATGAGAAGTTGAATGAGTATTTATAGACTTCCGAGGTCTCTGTGTAAGTGTGTCCGTCAAGAAGATATTTGACTGCGCGTTCTCTCAGGTCGTTTGAATAACTCTTCATGGGAGTTAAGAGAGTATAAACTAAGCGCGCGGCCAACCTTGCGAAGAGCCGCACTGTTAGCCGCGCGGAAAGTCCGCGCTTATCACATAAAGTCACGCATATAAACTTCCGTTATAAACGACGCCGCGCCATATTTCCTTAAATTCAGCTTCATCGGCGGCGAAGGCGCGGAAGCCCTCGCGCCCCATACGCATGCGTTCAAATTTTCCGCCGTGGGGATGGGGACGGCTTCTATAGCGTCGCGGTATAGGCCGTCTATTCGCTCAACGCGACCGTCGCGGAATATTTCTATCGCCCTGCGGCAAAAACGCCCGCCGTTCAAATCCGCTTCGTAGAAATATACGACGGGCATGTCGTCCGCCTCGTATTCCATGAACAGCTTGATATATTCAAAACGAGACGCGGCGCCATGCCCCATTTTTCACCGTATGCGGCTACATCGCCGCCTTGAATATCTTCTCCATGTCCCCGGCGAAGAGCGGCTTCATCGTGCCGACGCCGTTTTCAAATTTCGACTCGCATTTCCTCGCCATTTCCTTTATCTGCTCGTCCGTCGGCTCTATGCCTAGCCCGCGTATCGAGACGGGCATCTTTATCTCGTGGTAGAAGTCTTCCATCGCGGTTATGCCTTTGAGCGCCGTTTCTTCGTCCGTAGCGGCGGGCGTTACGCTGAGGACTTCCGTCGCGAACTTCGCGAAGCGCGCGGGGTTCTCTTTATAGACGTAGCGCGCCCAGCTTCCCCAGACCGCCGCGAGCCCCGCTCCGTGCGCCACGTCGAAGATAGCGCCTATCTCGTGCTCAAGCTGGTGCGTAGCCCAGTCGCCGCCGTCTGTGCCGCAGCCGGTCAGGCCGTTGTGCGAAAGGCTGCCGGCCCACATAACCTCGGCGCGCGCGTCGTAATTTTCGGGCTCCGCCGCGAGGATCTTCGCGTTCTTTATCACCGTGCGCATCAGCGCCGCGGCTATGCCGTCGGTCAGTTCCATGCTTCCGCCGCCGCCGAACCAGCGCTCCATCGTGTGCATGAGGATGTCGGTGCATCCGCAGGCCGTCTGGTATGCTGGCAGGGTCATTGTCAGCTCTGGATTCATGACGGCGAATTTGGGGCGGCAGAGGTCGTTGCCGTAGCCGCGCTTAGTTTCTGTCTCCTCGTTGGTGATGACGGACGAGTTGCTCATCTCGCTGCCCGCGGCCGCTATCGTGAGGACGGAGCCGACTGGCAGGCAGGCGCGCGGGACGCGGCGGCGCGCATAGAAATCCCATACATCGCCGCGCTCTTCGTCGGCGGCGCCGTAGGCTATTGCCTTCGCTGAGTCTATGACGCTGCCTCCGCCCACGGCTAGTATGAAGTCCACGTCCTCGCGGCGGCAAAGCTCTATCCCCTTGTTCACGAGCGAAAGTCGCGGGTTGGGCACGACGCCGCCGAGCTCTACGAAATCGACGCCGGCCTCGCGCAGCGACGCGCGGATTCTGCCGAGCAGCCCAGTGCGTTCCGCGCTTCCGCCGCCGCAGTGCAGCAGCGTTTTTTTGCAGCCTAGCCCGGCGACGAGCTCGCCCGTCTTGCTTTCGGCCCCGCGTCCGAATACTACCTTCGTCGGAGTGTAATATGTGAAATCCTCTATCATTGGAAAAAGTTCCCCCTCGCGCGCTTTTTGCGCAGAATTTTCTTGCTTGCTTGAATTATAGCGTTAAGCGGCGCAAGCGCGCGAGACGCGCCGGAATTTTACGCCGTCCGCTATAATAATGCAGTGTCAGTACTTTTCGGAAGGAGGCGCGTCAGATGAAACGCGCTCGTAAGTTTACCGCCGCGGCGGCGTTTTTGCTTTATCTCGCGGGCTTCGCGTTTCCGCGCGGCGCGGAGGCAGTCCGCCTCACTATAGATATTCCGTCGGTGACGGAGACGGTGCTCGAGTCGGGGCGCGATTTCTACGTCGCGGGGCGCATAGACCGCGATGGCGTGCCCGCGGCGGAAATGCCGCTCGACATCCGCGTCGAGGTCGCCGACGCCGGATTGATGCGCGACAATATACGCATACCGGTGCGCGTCGTCGAGAGCCGCGTCGGGAAAAGCGGCGTGACGGAGCCGCGCGACGTGCTCTTCGGCTACGCGGGAATAGCGCCGTGGGTCAGGCTCACGCGCGAAGAGCTCGCGGCCTCGCCGCCGCCCGACCTCGTCTTCCGCGCGGAAGATCCGGCGTCGTTCCTCGACCCGCGCGTCAAGGCCGCCGTGACCGAAGAAGGCTACGCGGCGCTCGTGCAGGGCGGCGTTACAAAGGAATACGACAGCGATTATTCCAACATCTACGACGTGGACCTCGAATGGAACTACTTCCGCGTAACGGTGATCGCGCTGCATGAGGGGCGCGTCGTCGCGGAGGTTTATAAAGACGTTATGCTCGGCTCCGTGCCGGACAAAATTCTGACGCGCTTCTCGCCGCAGGAGCATTTCGCCAAGGCCTCGGCGCTCGCGCGCGAACGCAGCTGGCGCATATACCTTGACCCGTTCCCGGGATACTGGGGCGCAGGCTTGCCTGCCCCTTGCGAGATCCCCGTCCGCTGGCGCGCGAACGACGCTCTGGAATATTCTTCGGGCTTCGTATACGCCGTAATTTACAATATCTCGGAGGGCAGCACCTCGCAGAGCGTCGAGCTCGGGCGCATGGCCTTCGACGGGCGCATGTTCCGCGGCGACGAAGTGCTCTTCTACGCTTACGACATCGGCGAGCCGTCGCTGGCTTACGAAGGGCGCGACGGCGAAGCGCGCCGCGAAGGCGAGCTCGTGCGCCTCGCTGATGGCGAACGGCTGCGCTTCTCGCGCGCCGAGATAGGCGAGCGGCCCGAAAAATATTTCCCGCGCGAAAACGCTGGCCGCGTCGATTGGAACGTCTGCAACTCCGTCACATTCCGCCCCGGCGAAGCCGTGACTCTCTACGGCGTAGTGACGCCGGTCCAGCCGATGCTCTCAGAGGCCGAGCCGAACGGCGACGGGACATACGCGATAAAAAACAGGATAACGAAACTACGGCTACGCGCCGAGGAGATAAGCCGCGGCGAGGTGATAATTGACGAATTTCCCATAGGTCTGGAACGCTTCTACGACGCGGCCGAGCCGGATAATGGGTCGCCCTCGATATACGAATTCCGCCGCACGCTGCGGCTGCCGAAACGCGAAGGCAAAAGCCTCTACACCGTGACGACGCAGGGTTTCGACGCACACGGCGAGCCGGTCGAGGGGACGGAGACGATTTTCTATCTCTGGGTGCGGTGAAGAAGGCCGATATGTACTGCCTTACTTTTCCTTACTTGAAGAACATCCCGGCGCTTACCCGCATGAAATCGCCGCCGCGTTGTGCAGAGACGAGACAGCTCGCCTGCGCCGCGCGTCGGGACGGCAAAATACATTCCGTTTATAGCAGTTCAACTTGATAAAAGAGATAAAGCCGCTGGGCCCCGCGTCAAGCGCGGGGCGACGAGAAAACCGATATCCATAGAAGAAAGTTAAACGATTATATAAGCCGACGGACTATATATAATCGCTAGTGTCAATACAAGTTCGCAAAAACATCTTCGTTCCAGAAACGTCAGTCCTGCGCTGAACCATTTTGTCCGACAGCGGACGCAGCGCATCGCGGCTGAGATATCCGCCTCTTGTAACCGACCAGTCTTCCGGGTATTCTATCAGGTGCATTGCGACAAGCCGTGCGTAGGATTCTTCGTTGGGAAATATCCCGACGACTCCGGTTCTTCTCCTTATCTCCCTGTTCAATCGCTCCGGCATGTTTGTCGACGATATTTTTTTTCGTCTCAATGCTCGGAAAGCTATTGAACGACAGCGAGTCGTCAAGCCCGTCTTCCAGATACCTTACCGCCTCAAGATAAACGCGTCCGTATCTGGCTATGAAGTCTGACGCCCTGTTCCTGCCTGCCCTGGCTGCGCGACATACTGTCGACGCCGAGACTCTTGACCAGGCATTCCATCCTGCATGTGAAAACACCGCTTACATAGGCCTCCCGTACGGCCTCTATCAAAGCCGCTTCACTGCGCCTGCGCACAGTTAGGAAGGACGGGATATAGCCTCCATTTCTCAGCTCAGGTACAAGCAGATACATAGTCCCCATACGAGTATCCCATCTCCTTACCCTGTACCCGCTCCTGTAGCCTGAGCGGGTATCAACGCGTTCACCTCCGCTCGCCTGCCTCCGCTTCCATAAGCCGGGAGCAAAGCCATTCAAGAAGATGCGGCATAGGGGCGGGCTTGCTCAAACGCTCAGGCAGCAATTCGTTAAACATTGCGGTAAAAATTTTTCGGGTCGTTTAAGTCTCCCTGCATGTTGGATTTTGGCGAATACATATTGTACTGGAACTCGGATGGCCCGTCTTTATCTTTGGGCCTTTATATGACTTATATATGACTTACGCCATTCTCTTTTTGCGAACTGCATTGTACTATATCAAAATCTCCAAACCATACGTCGTTGACATACGGCTCGGGGACGGTTATGGTTTTTACAGGCTGGGGCGAAACGGTCAAAACGATATGTCCGGAACGCCCTGAACGAATGACGGTTCTGTGGCTTGCGGATGGTTACACAGAATCGGGGATAGACTCAAAAAATCGTATCTTTGGTGCTGCTTAATGCGCTTGTTTTGTGCTGCCTGCCTGTGCGGAGATAGAATTTATGGGCTTGACCACTTTTGCGGGCAGCCAGCCAACGCTGAAGGAAGCGGCAGTCGCCAAGAACTATCTGAACGAGAAAGAACTTCGTGCTACGGGACAGCTTTTCATCTTGTATATGGCGGGCGTGATATCGAAGGTATTGCATCAGAAACAAATAATGAATAACAGGAAGGAGGTACTTCATGTATAACCCACAGTTGAAAACTTTCCTTCGTGTGGCCGATGCGGGCAGCTTCAACAAAGCTGCCGAAGAAAGCTACATCACGCCTACGGCGGTCATCAAGCAGATTAATCTACTGGAAGAATCCCTTGGTGTAAAGCTCTTTGACCGCAGCCACAGGGGCCTTACTCTGACAAAGGCCGGACGATCTATGTATCAGGACGCTAAATATATCATCCGGTATTGCCGTGACTCCGTGATCCGGGCAAAAAACGCCATGCAGGAGGATGAGAATATCATTCGCATCGGTTCGTCGCCTATGACTCCGGCACAGCTTCTGATGGAACTCTGGTCCAGAGTTCAAACCTTACACCCAGACATCAAATTTCAGATTATCCCATTTGAGAACACACCGGAGAATGCGAGAGAGATACTTGCAAACCTGGGCAAGAACATTGATGTGGTGGGCGGTATTTTCGATGAGACCATGCTGCAGCTGCGAGGCTGTGCCGGTTTGGAATTGGTCAGAGACCCGTTCCACTGCGCCGTTTCTATCCACCACAGGCTGGCGTCAAAGGATAAATTGCAGATCACAGATCTTTACGGTGAAAACCTTATGTTGATGCACCGAGGATGGAGTCACTATGTGGATCAGCTCCGGGACGACCTGTGGCAGCACTACCCGCAGATCCATATTGTGGATTTTGAATTTTACAGCATGGATGTGTTCAACCGCTGTGAGAACACCAACGATGTTCTGTTGGCCATCCCCGGCTGGGCGAATGTGCATCCACTGCTAAAGGTCATTCCTGTGGAATGGGATTATAGCATTCCCTACGGCATCCTCCATTCTCCAGAGCCGACACCGAATGTGCAGCGATTTTTAGACGCAGCCAAAACCACCAGCAAAGAACTGTATGGATGATTATAACCCAAAGGTATATACTGATAAACAAAGCGAGACTTCTGTTGAAGTCTCGCTTTGTTTACAATAGGGGCAGAAATCCGGGAAGGGTAGACGATTATATGAAGCTTGGATATTTCTCCGCACTGCTGTTTTGTACGGCACTTCTGCTGAGCGACGGCGGCACTCGTGAAACGCAGGAATCAGTGGAAAGCCTGCCGTCCGAAACGGCGGCATTTACAAGGGAAAGCAAAATCGAAGATGTAAAGCGTAACCCGGTGTTCGGCTCTTACGGACGGCTGCTGTTTCCTGTGGAGGACGCCTATTACAGCGGCGATACACTGGAAGATCTCGGGCTGACCTATTACAGCCATATTGACCCGGACGAAACGGTGGAGATTGTGAACACCCTGCGCTCTCTGGCAGAGAACGGTCAGACCATCTTCTATGACATCTACACCGACGAGGAAAAGGCGACCGACCCTGCTAAGGAAGATACAGGATTGTTCTTCTTCAAGGGTACACCCGGCGAGAAGTTCGCCATCTGCAACGCTGGCGGAGCCTTTGCCTATGTGGGTGCCATGCAGGACAGCTTCCCCCATGCGCTGGAGCTTTCCAAGAAAGGCTACAACTCCTTCGCCCTCATTTATCGTCCCGGAGCACAGACCGCCTGCGAGGATCTGTCGAGAGCCATCCGCTTCATCTTTGACCATGCGAACGAGTTGGAAGTGGACACCGACGGCTACTCCCTTTGGGGCGGTTCCGCAGGAGCACGGATGGCGGCGTGGCTGGGTACTTACGGTCCGGAGGCCTTTGTTGGCGGCGGCGACCTGCCTCGTTCCGGAGCAGTTATCATGCAGTACACGGGGCTGAGCGAGTATTCCGAAAGCGACCCGCCCACCTATGCCTGCGTTGGCGACCGGGACGGCA
>CAVEUD010000054.1:0-7516 GCA_963618995.1 bacterium | reverse complement strand
TTATCGCGTCGTTGATGGCGCTGATTAGTTCTTTCTTCTCGAACGTCACGCGCGCAGAGTCGCCTAGGCGCGTCGAGACTCGTTTTATGAAGTCGTTGACGAGCATCTTATCCTACCCCCACATCGGCGGGTCGAGCAGAGGCGCGCTCTTGTCCGTGTTCTTCGCGCGCGCCGCCGCGTCCGACTTCTCCTGCGCCGCGTTCGTATCGCCGCGCAGAAGCGAAGCCGCCACGTCAGCGATGTGAATCAGGAAGCCCGCGGGCAAATCTATCTCGTCATAACCGGGATGCTTCGCGTAATCCATAGATACGCCGCGTTCCGTGTAAAGCTCGTCGCCCTCGATAATGAACTCGACCTCTTCGTCGTCCTTATCCCAAACACCCGCGACGTAGAGAAACCCTTCAGGAAGCGGACAGCGAAAATCTTCGTCGAGCTCCAGCTCCACAGAGCGCACAAGCTCGCGCGAAAAATATTTTTTCAGCGACTCACAAAGCATATCGACAGCCGCAGAGACGGAGGCGCGGACTTCATAATCGCTGTACCGCGCCTTCTCCGTGTCCTTCACCAAAAGCCTCACCCGTGGGAAAAGCTCGCGTTCAGTAATCATAAAAGTCCGCCTCCTTCCGCAACGACCCAATGCGGAAACCGAACGATAAGACGCGCGAGCGCCGCGCTGGAATCCGTATTCCACCACTCAACCCAGTCAGGGTCGTTCAGAGTTTGCAGCATGACGGCTTCCTCGACCGGGATAGAAAAAAGGCGGCGCGCTTGTGCCGCCCCCTTTCTGTCCCTGATAAAACCGTCTCCGATTTCCTTACGTACCTCGGCGCAGTTCTCCTCAAAAGGCGTCCTGTCGAAGGTTCTTGTGAGGATTATCTCGTCGCCTTCCTCACGCAGTTGGGAGCGTTCCATTGAGATCGCGTATGACGGCGTGCGCCTTTTCCGCGCGGACTTCGAGCGTCCATTCGCCCTCTATGATTTTCTCCGTCGCGGAGGCCTTCTTCGGGAGGTCGGCCTTCTTGAACGGGCGGAGATAAGCCTTCTTGAGGTATTCCTCGGAAAGGATATACACCTCGTTGTTGCTCATCCAGCGGTTGGTCATAACGCGCTGACGCCCGAAATCGCCCTCGAATATGTCGATGGTATGCACCATGCGGCGGCTCGAAGCCTGCTGCGTCCTATCGGTGTTGAGCGGGATAAGGCCGGAGAGCACGCGCTTGTTGCGCCCCGAGGCGACGATTACGTTCGGGTTGCCGCCGCTGTTGAAAACCTGCTCAATCGCGTCGTTAAGAAGCTCGTAGGTGAGGTCTCTCTTCGTCCCGCCGTTCGCGAGAATATTGGTCTTGAGGAAGTACGGCACGCCGCCCATCTCGCGCGCGGTCTCCTTGTTGCCCGTGACCTTCTTCTTGTTGTTGAGCAGGGCGTACTCGCAGTCGAGCCCTATCTCCTTCATCGCGTTCGCCATCTTGTGGCCGAGCACGTCCTTAATGTTCTGGAACTTGACCGCCTTATGCGTGTCGGATATGCCGTAGCCCTTGTAGAAAATCTGCGTCACGTTGCTCTTTAAGTCCGTTGGCTCTATCTCTTCCGTCTCATAGACAAAGCCTTCGACCTGAGCGTTCTTCATCGGCCCCTTAAGTTCTTCCTCTTCCCAGCTGTGAAGCACCTGCGTCGCCGGGCTTGCCGTCCCCATCATGGAGAAAAGCGGCGTCTCGTCCGGGCTGATGCAGGTAATCAGCTTCGTAATATCGGGAACTTTCGCCGTTGCGTTGTACTGCGTGGTTGCTGCCATTGCAATTCCTCCTTAGTCGTCTACAAGACCGGCCTCGATAAGCATCTTAGCCTGGTCGTCTCTGCCCGCTGTCGCGAACTCTTTGTAATTCCAGTTTTTATGCGCGCGCTCGCCGCCGCCCGCTCCAATAAGAGGCGGAGGCGTCTCCGGTTTCTGCTTCGGCGCGGCAGGCTTTTTGCTTTCCGCGTAACGCTGCGCGAACATCTGATAAACCGCGCGGATGCGCGACGGGTCTCCGCTCTGCATATCGGCGATAACCTTCTGCGCCTTCGAGTAGGACATATTCGCGAGGTCGGTTTTCGCGAAGCGGTCTACCTCATCGAAGCCCTGAATCTCCCCGCGCAGCGAATCGCGCAGGCCGTTCAGCATCTGCGCCTGCTGCTGCTTTTCATTCTCCGCCTGACGCCTGATGTTCAGCTCGCCCGCAAGCTGCGCCGCCTGACGCGAAAGCTCGATATTGTGCTCTGAGTTCAGCTCGTCGAGCTCCTGCACCCCTAAAGATTCCTTAGCGCGCCGCTTGACTTCGGCCATAAACTCCGCGCGCGGGTCTTTGCGCGCCTGCGCCCTCTGCACGTCCGCCATGACCCTTTGCTTAAAGGCGCGGAGCTTCTGAAGCTCCGGCAGAATCTCGTCGCGGTATATCTGCATATAGCGCTTGTGCACGGACGACGCAGCGCCCGGAAGTTTCTCGGGGTCTACCTCGAACGGGTCGAGCGAGTTAAACTGCTCCTCCGTGTAAAGTTCTTCCGCAGGTTCCGGCTCTTCTTTCTCCTCCGGCTGCTCTTCCGGTTTTTCCTCCGGTTTCTCCTCCGCCTTCGGTTCTTCGGCCTTTTCCTCCTCGTCCTCGCCTTCGCCCTCACAGAGCATTCTCATCTGCTCGTTGAAGTCCATATCCTCAAACGAGGCTTTTGGCTCTTCCGCAGGTGTTGACGTTGGGGTTAGGACTATGCCGCCGCTCTGCTCACTGTCCATCGTTTACCTCCTCTTCGGCCTCCTTGCCGAGTTCTATTTTTTCTTTCAGGAAACCTTTCAGCTTCCCGAAGACGCAGGCTATGGAGTTCATGTCGTGCAGCTCGTTCGTGTCGAGCTTACCGCTGCATAGCTCCCTCCATATGTCGTTCCTGAACTCCGCCTCCATCTCCGACAGCCATTCCAGGAACTCCGCCGCTCTGCTGCCCTTCTCCATTCGCCGCAGCAGCATCGTTTGCCTGTCTTGCTGCAAGGGCCATCATCTCCATTCTCTTTTGCTGAATCTCTTCGGGCGTATAGAAATACTGTCGCGCGTTCGACAGCCCCGAAAGCTCGAGCGCCTTAACGCACGCATCCACAAACTGCTCGGGGCCCGTAAGCCCCATCTGCTGCGCCGGGCCGAACACCTCGCGCAGAAACTGCGTCAGAGCGTTAATCGTCTGCGACTTCTTCTCAAGTCCTACGTCCGTCTCCACGCAGATGTCGAGGTCTCCGTGTATGTCGTCTGGCGCTATTTGCAGCGGCGTCCCGAATACGCGAATCATCTGCTGCTGGTCCATATAACGCTGGTTGAGCATCACAAGGAACTTGAGCATAGGCTTGAAGCCGTCCTCGGCAAAGCTCTTCGTTATCGCGTTCGCGCGCTGGCTTCCGGCGCGCATTATCGCCGTAATGCCCGTCGCCGTTTTGTTCAGCGTGTCGGCCTGCATTCCTTGGTTGTAGCGCGTGCGTCCCGTCCACTCTTCCTCGTAGGATTTCAGCAGCTCGAAAAGCCCCATCGTCCAGCCCGCTATCTGCGTCGGCGGCTCGCACCATATCGCAACGCCCGGGTCGTCGTTGACCTTGACGTACATCTTGTCGGCGCGCACGTCCTCCATATTGACCTTATGCGTATTGATGAACTTGCGCGGGTTGTTGCTTATCGAGGTGTTTATGAGTATCTGGCGCATCATCACCGTGACGAGATGCTGAAGCTCGCCCGAAATATCCGCCGTCGATATATCCGTCGGAAAAACCTTCGCGGAATCCCTGTGAGCCGAAAGCGAGAAAAACGGCAGACGCCCCAGAGTATTCGGCACGGCGCGGATAAGCCTGTCGTTCGCTATCGTCACAATCACCGGCTCGAGTATCCCGTCGCCGTCCACGTCGATGTTCACGTAGCACTCGTAGAGCTCCGCCAGATTGCGCGCTTTGTCCGGCTCGCCGCCCAGCTCGTCAAGCTCCGGGTTCAGCACAACGTCCGAGGCCGTAGTCGAAATATTCCCCGCGCCCTCGCATATCTCGCGTACAGCAGCTTTGTCATAGCCGAACTGCTCTACGCCGGACATCAGCTCGGATGCCGAAACAAACCGGCGCTGCGCGACGAAGTTCGCCTCTTCGAGCGTCCGCGCCTCGGGACTCCATCTCAAATCGAACGGCGAAATATTGTCAAAGACCGGCATATTCGCGAGCAGAAATTCCCGCGAGAATTTTACGCGCACATCCCCGAAATAATCCGGCTCGCCGACCTCGAGTATTTCCACCTCGGGCGACATAAAAAGCTCCTGCGCGCGCTCCATCGGGAATATCTCGTTGAAGGTCTGCTTATCCGTCGCGCGCTTCCACCAGAGCTTCAGCACGCCAAACTCGTATTTAAGCGCGTCCTCCACCCACTGCGCGCAGATGTGATAGCCCGGGCTCTGCTGAGACAGCTCCCACTGGATAAGCTGCTCCATAGTCCGCGCCGCCGCTTCGTCCTCCGGCCCGCAGCCGATTACGTGCACGACGCGCGAGGTGCCGAACAGGGAATCGAGTATCGGCGCCTTCGCCCACTGAACGTAGCTGTAAAATCCGAAGCTGCGGAAATCCGACTTCTTCGAGATAATCGGGAACTTTTTTTCATAGTACCCCCTCGACGCCAGGTATATGTCGCGACGCTCGAGCAGCTTGGGCTCGACCGTTTCCTCAAAATAGTCGTTCGCCCTCCGCAAATCCTGGAGGACTATATCCTGCACGTCCTCCCGTTTCAGCTTCATACTACTGTACCGAAACCGTGTCCGTCTGTGCGTTGCAGGTCGCGGTGACTACGATAGTCCCCGACGCGAGGCGTTCTATCTCGGCATAGCTTTCGTCTATCGCCGTAACCTTCACAATCGCGGGCGTCGCCGATTTCCACGTCGCCGCGGTATTCGCGTAAGCCGGAGTGCGCGCGACCTTGACTTTCGCCTTCTCACCTACTGCAAGTTTGAGCGTCGCGAGGTCCGTGCCCGCCTCGTCCTGTACAGTTATCGCCGTAACCGTCGCCGTGGCGCGAAGCCCCTTCAGCGTCGCGATAACCGCAGGCATACAGCTGATATCCTGACTGTCGAACCAGCGCTTTTCATCGTCAAGCGTAAACGCTTCTATGTCCGCCGGAATCCCCGCATAAGTTTCTTCCGTCATTTCGATGCTTTTCATTTGCCTTCTCCTCTCTACATTCCGCCCGCGAGGGGCGTGTCGTCGTCCTCGTTGTTCCATGCCGTGGGAACGAGCGCCAGTTGTTCAACATACGCGAGCGCGTCTATAAGGTCGTCGTGGATTCCCGTCGGAAATTTCAAAAGCTCGCCCTCGAGCTCCGTCAAGAACCCGGCTCCGAGCGGGAACCATATCGTCCCCGTCGCAAACCGCGGCTCAAGCATTTCGATGCGCAGTTCCTTGCGCCGCTCCGCGATAAGCCCCTTAGAACGAAAAAAGATGCCGCGCTCCGGCATCTCCTTCTCGATAAGGTGTCCTATGGCGGCCTGGAAAGCGACATTCTCCCAGCCGACTTCAAGCGGCTTCCACTTCGACGCCGCGCGGAAAATAGCGTCGATTATCTCATCGGGCTTCCACCTCCCGTAATCTATATCCAGCACGAACCAGTGATTCTCCGGCGTAACGCCCACAGTGCAGACCGCCGTAAAATCGCTTCGTTTGTTCTGCGAAATCGCGAGGTCCACCGTCGTGTAGACGTTCATCGTCTTCGGGAGACGGCGCGGGTCGTAATACCGGAACGTCTCGCGCTTAAACCTCTGGTCGTCCGGACTCGTCACCTTACACATACGCTCGCGGTACCACACGTCAAGCTGACCGAGATTCTGATAGCGTGTCCGCTCCTCGATAAGGGCTTCCGCCGATAGCTTCGCGGGCCACGCCGATATGCTCTCCGTCTCCGCGTCGAGCGCCGGAACCCTGTGGCACTCGAACCGGCAATTCTCCGCGTTCGCAAAAACATACTCGATAAGACATTTCTCGCCGAGGTTATTCCCGATCATCATGACGCGGCACGACTCCCCGAGAAAAAGCACGTCCCCGAGGAACCACTTCAAATCCTTCGCGAGAATCAAATCCGACTCGATAGCCTTCTTGTCCTGCACGTCGTCCAGTATTACGAGCTTCGGACGCCGCCCGCGGGATTCCAAGCCGCGTATCTGAGAGCCCTTGCCGAACACCGCGATACGCACGGGGATAGGCTCGCCGTTCCCGTAGGGCTTAACAAGCACCTCGAAGGCGTCCTCGTTGTCCTCGATAATCTCGACGAGATTCACCGAAAGATGCTGGCGCGTCTTATAGTCTGCCTTTATCGAGGCAAGCTTGTCGCGCGCCGTATCCTCCCCGCCGCATATCAAAGCTATAAAATCCAGCTCGTAAGAAGGATAGACCAAGCAATACAGCGGGAACGTCCGCATGACGTAAGTCGTCTTTGCAGATTCGCGGAACGCCTCGAAAGCGACGTGACTCTTCCCGTGCAGAAGCGCGTCGCTCCACGCATAGTGAAAAGGCGCCGCCTCAACATCGTCGCGCGCCGGAAAAAATTCCTTTTTGAAATCAACAAGCGACTTCTTCCCTCGCGCAAACTTCTGCGCAAGCTCGTAGACAATCCGCGCCTGTTCGCCCGCGTCGAGGAGGTTAGCGTTGGACGACACGACAGATCACCATCATACGGCGCGACCACTCCATAAGCGCGCTGCGAAGCCCCGCCTCTTTGAAGCCGTCCTCGTAGCTCTTCATTTTTGCTTTATGTCAAACTTCGCAAGCAGATGCCGCGCCTGAATGCGACGCCCTTCGCGCGCGTGTTCCGTTATCTCGTCCCATTCAAGGAACCGTCCGCCTGTCGGATTCACCGTCGCCCCGGCCTCTACCGCAGCGCGTCCCGCCTCGTGAAGTTCCCGCGCCAAAGATTCAACGTCAATCATCTTTCTTCGCCCTCCGTTTCTTCCACTCGATAAACTCCTTAACCCACAGCGCTGCCACCGCCACAACAAGCAGCGCGCCTATTACGTCCTTCATCTCTCCACCTTCTCCCTTTTCAGATTTACCAACGTCTGCGCGATAATATCTATCGCAAGCTCACCCGATACCGGGCATTCGTCGTGCCGCTCCGTCCACTCCGCAAAATGCAGGTGCAGAAGCTCATGCACAAGAACCGCCTCGACATCTATCGGCTCGGGACAATCGTCCTCACACAAAATATTTATCTGTGCGTCTTTCTTTGACAGATCATAAGTACATTCCCCGTCTGCATCGCCGCACTTCATCTCGTAATACCGGACGAAATAGATATACACGTTCCAGTCCTGCAACCTAAGCCGCCTTTGCCACTCAGCGCGACAGCGCCGATAGCTTTTCGTCCTTGTACACTACCCCAGCTCAATTTTCGACTCAGACATGCCCGATGTGCCCGACATGCCCGCCGTTTTTTCAAAACTGCCCTCTTCGCAAAGCCTTGCTATGACTATGTTTTTTTAGTGTTTGGAC
>CAVEUD010000053.1:0-7559 GCA_963618995.1 bacterium | reverse complement strand
GCGCGCGTGACGTTCGAGAAGAAAGAACTAATCAGCGCCATCAACGACGCGATAACGCAGCTCTCTTTGGAGCGTATCGCGGCGAACGACCCGCTCATGATACAGGAGCTTGAGATAACGCCCGGGCGCACGAGCGTCCCCGCGGGGTTCAAACGCTTCGCGGGTCAGGAGCCGTTCTATATCGCGGGCACGACGTTCCAATCTCTGGACGGCTCGGAGGAGACGCGGACGGCGCGCGCCTATGTCGCGAAGGCCCACGTCGAGACTACGGGCGAGGATTTGCCCTTCGACGACGCGACAAGCCTCGGTTATCTCTTGGATTACGTCGTCGAGCTCTTAGGCGCGCGCGTCGGCTACACGTCTCGGGTCGAAGCGGGACTCCGCGACAGAATGGGCGCGGCCTACGCCGGAAGGAACGTGAACGGGAATGCCAATCCAGAACGTCAAGAATAGGGAAACGCAGCTGCGCGAATACTCCGACTTCCGCGGCGGCGGCTTGAATTTGTCCGCCTCGGAACGTTACCTCACGGAGAAAGAAATAACGGGAGGAAAGAACTTCTGCTATGAAAGAAACTCGGGCCGTCTCCGAACGCTCGAGCCTTTAGACCTCGTGCTCACCGCTTCGGACGCCGTGACGAGCTTGTACTACTCTTTGAACTACGGCGTAATCTTTGCCTGCGGAACGGCGCTGTACAGAATCGCAGACGGCGCGGCGCAGAGCATAGGCACGCTCAGCGGGTCAGACATCCCCGTATTCTGCGACTGGGGCGAAGAATCGGACAGGCGTTTGTACGTCGCCTCGGGCGGCATAATCCAGTGGTACGACGGCAAAGAGTTCAAGACGCAGACGCCGGTCGCGCAGGACGAAAGCGACCCGTCGGGCGACAAGTGGAACTCTGCGAACGACGTGCTCGTGCGAGAGGGAAGATTACTTCTCGCGCGCGCGGGGAAAGACCGCCTCAAGTTCAGCGGCGTCGGAGACCCCGAGAACTGGCAGAGCCAAGACGAAACCGCGACGGACGAGACAGACGTGCACACCGACGCCGACGCCCAGTGGCTCGACGTGGGCTACAAAGAGGGCGGCGACATCGTGCGAGTTCTGCCCATATCGCGCGACCTCGTAATCTTCCGCACGGACGGCTCGCTCTACAGGCTTTTCGGCAGTTATCCCGACTGGACGCTTATCCGCGTTACCTCGCAGGTTGACCCCGTAAACCGCGACGCCGTAACCTCCGTAGGCAACGACATCATGTTCCTCGACAAAGACCGCGGCATCCGCAAGGTCTCCGCGATACAGGAATACGACGACCTCGCAGTCACCGAGGAAGAAGGCCAGAAGGTCAACGCATGGCTCGCGGCGCACTTCACGAACGACGCAAGGCTTTGGGCGCTCCCCGACCGCGGCGAAATCTGGGTCAAGCCCTCCGCCCTCAACGACGTTTTGTGCTGGAACGAGCGCTACGGAGGCTGGACGAAAATAGACCTGGGCACGCCCGTCACGGCGGCCTGCGAAGCCGACGGCACGGTCTATATGGCGCTCGGCGCGAGGATATACCGGCTCACGGACAGCTCGGAAAATCCCGAGATAAAGCCCGAGATGGAAATCGAGCTTGCGCCGGTCTTCGGCAGAGACCGCGCTATGACGGACTTCCAGCAGTTGTGCGTACAGCAAGACATGCAAGCCACATGCACGATGCAGATAGGCAGATGGGAGTTCCCTACAGAGGGGACGAAAACAACGAAATATCAGACATACGTCGCGGACGAGCTGCGCCCGGTGCTCAAATCCACGGGCGGCACGGTAGTCCTCGACAAATTTTTCATGACGACGGCGGAGGTGGTATAGGCAATGGGCAACGCTGCGAACATCGAAGGGCGCGTTAAGAAACTCGAAAACCTGCTCAAAGACGAAACGGGCGTCGGAACAGGCACGAGCGGAAGCGGCGGCGCGGTACGCTATCCCGTGAGACAGCTCACGCTCAAAGAGGAAGTCAGCCACGACGACGCGGGCGTGCCTACCTCCACCGTCTGCATAACGTGGAAAAGTCCCGCCGGAAGCATGATACCCGACAAGATAAAGCTCGTCATAGGCGCGGAGACGATAGAGCTCGACGGACAGACGACGATATACCGCAAAGGCGGATACAACGCGGGGGACGTTGTGAAGGTCATAGCCATAGCCGTATATTCGACCGGCAATTCCTCGGCGGTAGTCGCAAGCCTCACGCTCACCGGCAACGGCGAAGCGCCCGAAACGCCCGAAAGCTTTGCGGCGCAGGGCGGCTTCGGGGCGATAACGCTCACGTGGACGATACCCGACAACCCGAACTTCTCCCATATGGAAGTCTGGGAATCGGTAATCTACGACAACCTTGAGTCAGCGGAGCGTATAGCTCAGGCATACGGGAGCGAGTTTGTGCGTTCAAACGTGAGCGTCCTTGAAACAAGATGGTACTGGATACGCGCCGTGGACACGGGCGGCAACAAAGGCGAGTTCGTAGGGCCGAGGAGCGCGACGACGACCGCGATACAGCCCGAGGACATACCGGCGAACACCATAGGCGAAAGCCATCTCATAGGCGCGCTCGCTCAGAAGATAAACGACTCAAACGCCGCGATACAGGTAATCGAACAGACCCGCACGGGTGAAGTTGAAGTCTTTCAGCAGCCGACGGCTCCGACGGAGGGAATGAGCGTAGGCGACCTCTGGATAGACAATAACGAAGCTGTATGGCGGTACATAGGCGGGCAGTGGGTAAAGCAGGAGAACACGACCGTCTACGATTTGCTCAAAGCCGCGATATCGCAGTACATGGTGAAGACGCAGACGATGGCCGACGGCAAGCTCAAGGTTGCGGGGTTCGGCTTATTCAATGATTCGAGCACGGGGAGCGAGTTCGCAATACTCGCGGATAGGTTTTATATCTACGGGCAGTCGGCGGACGGGACGTACTCGAACGTGCGGGTCTTCGCTATAGACACGACGCAATCTCCGCCGGTGATAGGAATCAGCGGGACGCTTATCATAGACGGGACGCTGAACGGAGCGGCGATAAACGCGGCGACGACAATCCAGCTCGGCGTTATGAAAGACGGCGTGCTGACGAGCGGCAAGCTCATAATCGGCGAAGGCGGCCTCATACAGATAGGCGACAACATCATAATAGACGGGGGAAGCGGGGCTTTTTTTCTTAGGGCCTCCGACAATGAAAACAATCACGTTTACATCGGCGGAGGCATAGTCAGAATATCGCGAGACTTCGGCGACGTGCAGCCGTCGGTTTATCTGCTGTCAAGGCTGGGGACTGCGAGCGGGCTTACGAACAACGTGCCGAAGCCGCTCTCGGGCGTGTGGAGCCGGGAGCCGGTTGTTGCCTCGGGACTTACCGACATGAGGACATACGACCCCGCATACGAAGCGAGTCAGGAGATAGAGACCGACGTGACGGGGCTGACCTATCAGACGGGCGGCGTGTATAACGTCGCGGCGTATGCAAGGCTGGTTACGAGCGGAGGGCAGTATACGTGGGTGGCGGACGAGTTTTTGCCTGCGAGCGACAGCCCGTATTATCACGTTGACGGCACGGGACAGGCTTACAACAGATGGGATTATACAGTAACGCCGCCGTCCGTGACATACACATTCGAGTGGTTCGGCGCGGTGCAGGACGTTGAATATGCGTCGGCGCGGCTTTATGTGCATAGCATACGCAACAACCCCGGCGCGGCGCATTATCTCTATGCGTCGCATACGGAGATTTATTTCGACTATATAAACCAAGCGACCGGCGCGCAGGTCAGCCAGCTTGTCGGGACATACGACTTCATTGCTGGCGAGGCGTGGATAATCGGCGGGTATTACATATACCTATATAACGTACACCTGAACGCTCTGGCAAGCAACGTTCGCGTGCGAGTCGTCATAAGCAACGGAGTGTCGCATTTTTACGACTCGACGATTGCGCAGACCGTGAGCTGGGAGTATGTCCGCTTCGCAGGCGGCGCGCTGTTCAAAAGCGCAGACGCCGGACGCGCGACAATTTACAACGGTCAAATGTCTGCATTGGCGGTGGGAAGATAATGGGCGGTTTTTTGAAATGCGTCGACTCGGACGACCCCAACAAGTTCCTTTTAATCCGGGACGGCGAGATAGTCTTTTATGAGAATATAAACGGCGAACCTACCCCGGTCACGCCCATGACGCAGATAGGGCTTTACGAGGCGGCGGAAGGACAGAGCTTCACGCCGAACGAACGTTACAAGGAAGCGCCGGAGGTCTTTATCCGGCCGCGCAGCATACGGACTGTGGACGTGAACGCGCTCGGCATAGACCAGGCGATAGAGATAGACGCGCCGGTCGTAACATCTCAAGGCGCGGGAAGGTATCAGATAACGATATCCGGAGGGCTGAAAGGCTCGGGCGCGGGATATACGGCGGTAGCTCCGCTTGAGATATACCGCACCAACAGCGACGACGCGAATCCGACGTGGGCCGTGCCGGTGAGCGGAATAACGGAAGCCACGGTGTACGGATATGTGAGCGGAAGGTTCGCGGTTCGCGGCGCAGACTATTCAAGTTTTTACGGCATAAACTACACCTTCCGCGTCGGGATTGGGAAATACCGGAGCGGACCGGACTATTGGGGGACGGCCGCCGCCGGCAATTACCGCTCCGTCTCCGCGCTTCGGGTTTCCGCCTCCGTAAGCGGGAGCGCGGGGAATTACCTGCATATTGCCGCCAGCCTCGCCTCTGACGGCTCGAGCCTGAGCAACGTCAGCGGCCATGACATAGACTCTTCTCCGTCGTTCAGGCTGCTGGGCGCGCGCTGCCGGGGCGGCGGCGACATTGAGGCGGGCGGCGCGACGTTCGCCGCAGTCGTCGTCGGGAGGTAAGCGCATGTCTTACGCAGTATTCAAAAACCCCGCAGACCTTGAAAACGGAGATATGGTCATCTTCGATGCGGGGCGGCTCGATATTTACAACAAGATAGACGGCGTAAGAAGCACTGTCCCGACGACGCCGCTCAAAAAGTACAAGGCGGGAAGCGCGCCTATAGGCTCGTGGACGGAACTGCCGGGCTACTGGCAGGAGCAGCCGCAGGTGCTCGTGTCGGTCAAGAAAGTCCCTGCATACTACGCGCGCGGACGGCTCGGACAGCAGAGGTTTACACTTTCGTGCGAGGTGCAGCCGACGGGAACGCCGCTCAAATACCGCATACGCCCGACGCTCATATTTTATATAGGGAGCGGCGGAAGCGGGACGGAGACGGTGAACGAAGAGCTAGATACGTATGTCGACTGGTACGCCGAGCTTGAGACATTGAGGTATCGGGACAAAAGGACGACGCCGCAGCCCGGTATGGGGACGCTTGCGGTAAACATAAGCTGGCAGACGCGCGCAAGAAGCGCGAACAGATTCATCGGCAACGACGAGGTTTTTCAATGGTCGACGAACTGCCAAATCTACATAGACAAATTCAAGGTATCGAGCGCAGGGGCGATATCCGTGGAATCGCAGCTGCTTGTGAACGAAACGAACGTAGCCTACGGGCAGGCGGTGCAGACGCGGACGTTCAGCGGGATAGACCTGGGCGGCGGCACGTGTTCGTGGACGATACGGAAGGCGACGCAGGCCGCTTCAAGGTCTACCGTAGACGCGAGCTACGACATGGCCAATCTCCTCCGCCTCAACAGCTACAGCTACGCCACCTCCGCCGAGACGATAACCAATCCCTCCGGCGAGGTTTTTTATCTGGCGATAGGAAGGTGAAAAGATGGCAACCAACTACACATTGAAAATAGACGCCGGAGCGGATTTTTACAGAGCCGTCCGCCTGAGAGACGAGACAGGCGAATATATAGAGCTCGCGCACTGCACGGCGCGCATGGCTCTTAAGCAAACCTACGACTCGCCCGCGCCGCTGGTGAGTCTTTCGTCCGACGAGGGCGGCGGGCTGACCTTCGGCAAATGGGACGACGACAGCCCCTATATAGACACTCTGCTTATCCATATCACGAACAAGCAGACGGGCGGGCTTGTGGATTACACGGTCAAGGACTCCGACGGCGAGGTCGAGCAGGGCGAAGGGGTCTACGACCTTGAAATCGAGGACAGGAGCGGGAGCGTGCTGCGCGTTATACAGGGCGCGTGGATCGCCTATCAGGAGACGACGAGATGAGTATAAGTACAGAATTATCGGGACTTAAAAACGCAGAAGTTATAGAGGTCTCGGCGCAGCAGGGACGCGCGGCGACTATCGTCATCGGAACGGTGACGACGGGCGCGCCGGGAAGCTTGGCCTCCGTCACGAACTCCGGCACGTCGGGCGCGGCGGTGCTTAACTTTACGATTCCGACAGGCGACTCCGTTGAGTTCCGCGTCGAGGGCGGCAACGTCCAATGGAAGACGACGGCCGGCACTGAATGGCAAAACCTCATAAGCGTCGCGGAGATAGAACAGTACGGCAATTACGCCGTCTGCGATACGGCGGGGAACGCCGCGGCGAAGACTGTAGAGGTGACGGGCTTTGTACTCGGCGCGGGGAAATCCGTCATTGTGAGGTTTGAAAACGCGAATACGGCGGCGAGCCCGACGCTCAACGTCTCGGGAACGGGCGCGAAGGCCATAACCTTTCAGGGCTCTGCGATACGTCCCGAATATCTGCGCGCGGGCGGGCTGTACGTCATGACCTACGACGGCGAGCACTGGGAGGCGGACATAGGCGCGCAGCTCGCGCGTGACTGGGCCGTGAAGACCGACGGGACAGTGGACGGCGTCGACTACTCCGCGAAGAAGTACGCGCTCGACGCGCAGGGATATATGGAGAGCGCGAACGCTTCCGCCGCTTCCGCACAGAGCGCAAAGACCGCGGCCGAGACCGCGCAGGGCAAGGCCGAGGACGCGCAGGAGGCGGCGGAAGCGGCACAGACAGGCGCGGAGTCTGCGAAGAGCGCGGCTGAGACTGCAAGGGACGCCGCGGCTTCGTCTGCCTCGTCCGCATCGTCAAGCGCAAGCGCGGCGCAGACTGCGCAGACAGCCGCCGAAAGCGCAAAGACTGCGGCTGAGACAGCGGCTACGAACGCGGGAACGTCGGAGGACAACGCGGAGGCGGCGGCCACGGCTGCGGCAGGCAGTGCGAGCGCGGCGCAGACGGCGAAGACGGACGCGGAAACGGCGAAAGCGTCTGCCAAAACGGCTGCGGCAAACGCGGCGAGCTCCGCTACAGCCGCCGCGGGAAGCGCGAGCGCAGCGGCGCAGTCCGCGACGCAAGCGGCGAACAGTGCGGCGTCAGTACCAGAAGCCTCGACGACTCCAACGGCAAGCAAAATCCCGAAGGCCGGAAGCGATGGAAAAATATCCTCCGGCTGGCTCCCCACAGCGACGGAAACAGCCGTGGGAGCGGCACGCATTGCTACAGCAGCGGAGGCGACGGCGGGAGCAGACAACGCGACAATAATGACTCCGGCAAAAGTAAAATCCGTCCTTCCCGTCCAAGCGGCGGAAAGCAAAGCCGGAATCGCCGAAATAGCGACATCCGCTGAAGTCGCCGCCGGTACAG
>CAVEUD010000052.1:0-8273 GCA_963618995.1 bacterium | reverse complement strand
CTCCTGCTCTAATCGTTAGAGATGAAATTATGTGCATATAGCTTCTTGCTGTCTCCGGCGTTTTGTGGCGGAGGCTCCGGCGAGCCTGCCCCGCTTTATCGGGCAAAGCTCACCCCGTTTTATCGGGGCTAAAAATTGCCATAGCTACATATGTTTTGTTATAAAGTTGAGTGACTATAATTTACGGGCACGCTATGGCCGAGGCGAGCGCGATGGGCGTCGCGGAGCCGAGCGGCACTGGCGAGATACTCGGAGCGAAAAGGTTCCGCGAGTTCACCGCGCCGTACATCAACCGCCTGCTCGACGCGATAGAGGTGCCTGTGAAAATCGTCCACATCTGCGGCAAACTGCGCGCAGTCTGCGAAGAGCTCGGCGCTCTGCACTGCGACGCCTTCAGCTTCGACGCGATAGTCAACGCGAGCGAAATACGCACCTACCTCCCTGGCAAGGCCGTCATGGGCAACGTCAGCACCCACGCCATAGGCACGATGCCAGAGGAAAGGGCGCGCGGTCTGACGCAGAACGCGCGCGCGATGGGCGTCGACATCATCGTTCCTGCCTGCGGCCTGCCGCTCTCGACGCCGCTCTGCAACATCCGCGCTATGGTCGCGGAAGCATGCGGCGAAGAGACCTCGGTGATAATCTGCCCGCTTACAGTGCGGGGCTGTCGTCAGAAAACCGTCTCGCGGCGGCGAAGCCGGGGGGGGAAACGGGCGAAATCTCCGCCGGCTGCGTAAAACGCGGCGGCCTTCCGGAACGCAGGAACTTCCGGCTGCTCTGAGGCCGCGCGCAGACGGTTGCGCCGAGGTTCCCGCGGAGAGACCCGGCTTCGCCATGATCTACGGCGGGGCGCGAAATGTCCCGGCCGCAGCCGCCTATGAACGTATTGTGGGCGGATAAAGGACAGCGCCCTCGGCTATAGATGCGGCGCGGATGACATAAGAATTTGCGTCAAGGCGGCGTTTTATACGCCGCCTTGACGGTCTCTTCTGACTTTATAAGAGAAAGTCATGCCTGGCTTGTCCCGGCATCCGGCGTCGTAATACCGCTGCGCATCGAAGTTTGAAGCCGCAGGATTATGAGTCAGGCGCGGAATGACAAAAATAGGCCGCTGTTTTGCTTGGAAGCCGAACGACGATATACCGGATACCGGGCCGCCGCCGCGCCTGCGCACGCGGACGTCGCATGCGCCTGGACGATCATGATGATTTCATATGTTTCTAGTAGCGACCGGTTTTTTGCAGAAATTTTTCAATGCGCTCGCAGCGCGCGTCGTTCCGCCCTCCCAGGCGGCGCGCTGTGAGGAGCAGCAGCTTTTCCATGTTTGCGAGGTAGCCGACGTGCGAATCTAGATAGCCCGCGCCGCCGCTTCGGCTTAGGATCACCTTCGCGGCGCCGCGCGCGGCGGGGGCCGCGAAGCTGTCGGTGAAGGCTATGACGGGGCATTCAGCCTCGCGCGCCAGCTGTGCGGCCAACGCGGCGTCGCTTGAGTAGCGCGCGAAGGTGATTATGAGCATTACGTCTTTCGGCGACAGATCTATCAGCATATCCGCGAACGGGCGGCACTCACCCGCCGTCACGACGCCGGGGCGGAGGCACGAGAGCTGCACCGCGGCCGAGGCGGCTAATCCCGCGCATGCGCGAAACCCCATGACACAGACGCGCCGCGCGCGCGCCGCCAGCTCCGCGGCCTCGGCTATGCGGCGGTCGTTTTCTGGCGTCGCCCCCGCTTCAAGCGTGCGTCTTAAATTTTCGGTGTAGAGCGCCAGGGCCGCTTCGTCGCCGTCCGCGCGGGCTGGCGAGCGCGTTGCGCTTTCTGCGTCTATCGCGCGCCCCTCAGCCTTCGCAAGCTCGTTTTGCAGGGCGCGGCGGAAGGCTGAGAAATTTCCGTAACCAAGTTTGTGCGAGAGACGCACGACCGTAGAGGGGCTGGCGCCCACGCGCCGCGCTATTTCGTAAGATGAGAGAAAACAGGCGCTTTTCCTGTTCGCCGTCATAAAGTCGAGCACAAGTTTGTCGCTCGCGGTCAGCTCCGCAGCCGCCGCGCGCTCCTCCAAAATCATCTCCATCGTCCGCGCCTCCATCCTTTTTTCGTAATTATATATGATTTGCGCAAATCATACAAAGTATTTAATGCTTGACATGAGTCATTCAGCCCGTTATTATGGCGCGTATAAAACATAATAATCTATAAATGACTCGCTCGGGTCTGGGAGGTGGCGCGACGTGCGCGACATGACGAAGGGAAGCGCGGCGGGGAATATGGCGGCTTTCGCTTTCCCGCTGATGCTGGCGAACGTTCTTCAGCAGCTTTACAGCGTGGCGAACTCCGTAGTCGCGGGGCGCTGTCTCGGCGAGGAGGCGCTTGCGGCGCTCGGAGCGGCTATTCCAATCGTCAACGTCTTAGTCTTTCTGCTTATCGGCGTCGCCATGGGGGCCTCCGTAATCATGGCTGAGTTTTTCGGCGCGGGGGATTTCCGCTCGCTCTCGGACGAACTTTCTACCGCCGCCGTCGTCGGCTCTCTTTTTACCGTTGCCGTCTCAGCCGTCGGGTTTTTCTGCGCGGAGCCCCTGCTTTCGCTGATTCGCACGCCCGCCGGGCTTGTGCCGGAAGCCGCGCGCTATCTGCGGATTGTCTTCGCGGGGCTGATTTTTTCGTTTTTATATAATTTGTTCGCGTTTGCGATGCGTGCAGTCGGCGAGTCCGCCGCGCCGCTCGTTTTTCTTGCCGTCGCCTCGGCTGCGAATATCGCGCTGTCCGTGCTTTTTGTCGGCGGCTTTGGCTGGGGCGTGGGAGGCGCGGCCTTCGCCTCGGCGCTCTCACAGGCTTTGTCCGCCCTGCTTGCGCTCGCATATATCAGGCGGCGGCTGCCCGTTTTAGCGCCGGCCTCGTGGTTTCGCGTCAGCGCGCCGCTTCTGCGGCGGACTCTGCGCTTTTCGTCCGTCTCCGGAGTTCAGCAGGCTGTGCTCTATTTTGGGATTCTAGTGCTTCAGGGTGCGGTCAATACGCTCGGGGTGACGCAGATGGCGGCGTTCAACGCCGTCTCCCGCATAGACGGCTTTGTCATGGCGCTAAGCGACAGCATCGCAAGCGCGCTGATGATGTTCGTTTCGCAGAACCGCGGCGCGGGCGCGAAGGCGCGCCTGTTTCTCGGGCTGCGGCGCGCGGTGCAGCTGTCAGGTGGCGCTACAGCGCTCTGTTCCGCGGCGCTGCTGATCTTCCCGAGGGAGCTCGCCGCTGTGATTTTAGGCGGCGGGGAGGGCGCGGCGCTTGCGTATGCGGCTGGCTTTTTGCGCACGATGGCGGTTTTTTATATGCTTTCCGTCGTCTGCAACACATTGCAGGGATTTTTTCGCGGCGTCGGGCGCATGGACGTCGTCCTTTATGCGACCTATGTGCAGATACCCGTGCGCGTCGCCGCGACTTATCTGCTCGCGCCGCGCCTCGGAATAAAGGCGGTTGCAGCGGGGATAACGGCGGGCTGGCTCTGTATGGCGGCCTACCAACTGTGGGAGTACCGCAGATTTGTAAAGTCGGGAGGAAGGTAAAATATGAAAAAACTATTTGAAGATAAACGCGGATGCTGCGGCTGCGGAGCCTGCGAAGCCGCCTGCCCGCGCGGCGCGGTCGCGATGCGCGCTGACGAGGAAGGATTTCTCTATCCTGAAGCCGACGCTGGCAAATGCACGGACTGCGGGCTGTGTCTGCGCGTCTGCCCGGTAAGGGACGGGGAACGCTGGAAAGCGGAACGAGAGCCGCGCTGTTTCGCCGCGATACATAAATCCGGCGAGGTGCTCATGCGGTCGACCTCGGGCGGCGCTTTCACGGCGATATCGGACGTGATACTCGCTCGCGGCGGCGCTGTCTGCGGCGCGGATTTCGACGAAAACTTCCGCGTCGTCCACCGCATAAGCGACGACGCGGAGGGGCGCGACCGCATGAGAGTCTCGAAGTACGTACAGAGCGATATGCGCGCTATATTCCGCGCCGTGCGCGGCGAGTGCGAAAAGCGCCCCGTCATGTTCAGCGGCACGCCCTGCCAATGCGCGGCGCTGCTCTCATATCTCGGCGGGAGGCCGGAAAACCTGTTCGTCTGCGACCTCATCTGCCACAGCATACCGAGCCCGCTCGTATGGGAGGAGTACAAAAAGCTGCTTGAATCGGAGCGCGGCGGCAAAATCGCGCAGGTCTGGTTCCGCTCCAAGCGCCACCCGTGGAGCCGCGCGAACAGCAACAGGGGCTTCGCCTACCGCGTGGAAGGCTCGGATGAAATATTCGAGGACGGCAGATTCTACAGCCTCTTCACACGCGAGTGCGTCATCGCGCGCCCGTCCTGCTCCGCCTGCCGCTTCACCGATACGCGCCGCGTATCGGACGTTACGATAGCGGACTGCTTCGGCATCGAAAAGTACGCGCCCGAGTGGAACGACGCCCGCGGCGTGTCGCTGATACTGACAAACACCGCTAAGGGCGAAGCGATGCTCGAAGCGGCGGCTCCTTCAATGCGTCTGAACGAACGTCCGCTTTCTGAAAATACTGCGGAACAGCAGCGCCTCTCACGCCCAGTGGAATTTCCCGAAGACCGAGCTGAATTCTGGAAAACGTTCCGAACCGGCGGCCTTGCTGAGGCGCTAAAAAAATAACGCCGCCGCCCATCGTTTCTACGCGCGTCAATAATCAGTAAAAAGCAAGTAGTTTTATCTCTTTAATATAAGCTTCAAGCTAAGTCGCAGCGCCCGCAGGGGGTCTTCGCGCCGCGCCGCAGCCTAGAAATCATCGGAGAAAGCCGTCGTTGCGCCTTCGTATGGAAATTTTTGAAAAGGTCAAAAATTGGTCAGAAAAAGTATTGACAAAAATTGACCAATAGCTATAATACAGCATGAAAGAAATGAGAGATGCCTGAGGCGCAGGAAGCAGGATGCGCAGAGGACACCAGAGATATTTAGGGGGTTAGTAACTATGCTGCCGAAAATTTTTAGAGAAAACGCAATGGAAAACTTCTTCGACGACTTCGCCTTCGGCGCGCCGTTCGGAATCAGCAACAGGGACGGCAAACGCGAATGGAACGGCCTGATGAAAATGGACATCAGGGACAAAGATGGGCATTACGCAGCGGATATCGATCTTCCTGGCTGCAAGAAGGAAGACATTTCGATAGAGCTTAACAACGGCTACCTCACCGTGACCGCCGACAACCACTACGAGAACGACGAAAAGGGCGAGGATGGCAAGTTTATCCGCCGCGAACGCTTCTCCGGCCAGTGCTCCAGGAGCATTTTCATCGGCGAGCACGTGAAGCAGGAAGATGTGAAAGCCAAATTCGAGAACGGCGTGCTTTCGCTCGCCTTCCCGAAAGAGGGCGAAGAGGTAAAGAAGAGCGCTTCAATAGCGATAGAAGGATAGCGCGAAACGCGGGAAAATTCCGCAGAAAACGCAAAGCAAAAGGGACGGCCTTAGCGCCGCCCCTTTTTTTGTTCTGCTTGTCTCTAACTGCGCGGTAACCTAAAATAAGTAACACAAAGTATATACAACCCCTAACGACCAAAGCAGCATGAAAGGAGACGAGCATGAAATTCTTTACAGCACAAATCGGGCAGCTGATGTATGAGCAGGATTTACGACAAATTCCGGCATCGCCTGGGATATATTTAGTAGGAGTGCCGTTTGACGGTTTTGAGCCGGATATATCCGACAGAACCACTGGCCCGATGTTTGTAAAAGGGCGCAGTATGCTCTATCCGGCTCATAAACTTAGGGTAAAATTTGAGTCGTCAGACAGAAGATGTCTGTATATCGGAGAAAGCGATAATCTGCAACATCGTGTCGCTCTTTTTTTGCAATATGGCAGGGGAGAAGACGTACCGCATAGAGGCGGGAGAGCGATATGGCAGATAACCAATTCGCATGAATTGATATTGGCATGGCGCTTATGCGCAGACCACAAGAATGTGAAATCTAAGCTGCTTTCATCGTATTGGCAGAATTTTGGCGCGTTGCCTATGGCGAATCAAAAAGGCGGCACGCAATCTTACGTTGACAGACCGCACCGTGAAACTGGAACATCACCGGATCGGAATAATGACGAGCAGGCACGCAGGTGGAGATGGTAAAGGGCGGGGACGCCGATACTACTTGAAACAGGATGATGTCAGATATTCCATAAACTCCTCGACGACGCCGGGGAGTTTCCGCGATTTTTTGCAGATCAGGTTGATTCTGCGCGTCGTGCAGCCGCCGTCGAGGCGGTAGAAGCAGAGGCCGCCGCCGTCGTATTTCATCAGCTCGGCGCGCACAAAGGCTGCGCCTATGCCCGCAGCAGCCATGTGGTATGATGTCATGAGCTGGTCCAGCGTCATAATGACCTTCGGCGCTACGCGCGCGCGGCGGAAAATCTCAAGCGCGCGTTCGTGTATATTGTTGCCCTTTTTCAGCAGAAGGAACGGAGCGTCCGCGAACTCGGCTATCGAGACCTTCGGCGCTCCCGCCTCGACCTTCAGCCCGTCAAGGTTCTCCGCGCCTATGCGGAAAGCGGCGAGGCGGCGGTTCGCCGGGAAGGCGCGCGGCACGGCGAGGACTATTTCCTCCTCGCCTATCGCTGCGCTTTTATAGACGGTCGCGGGCCATTCCTCAACGGCGATGCAGAGGTCTATCGTTTCGGATTGTAGGCAGTTCGCCAGGTCTTCGACGCCCGCTTCGATGATGTTTACAGTCGTGCCGAGATGCTCTTCTCTGAATTTTTTCACTAGAGCGGGCAGAACGTACGTACAGAAGAAAGCCGGCGCGCCGATGTTGAGCGTCCTGCGCCGCTCGCTGAGAAAGCCGTCGAAGTATTTTTCCAGCTCCTTCTGCTCGTCCATCATGCGCCCGACCGCCTCTACGTAGCGTCGCCCCGCCTCGGTCAGCTCGATCGGCGTGCGGCTCCGGTCGAAGAAGGCGCAGCCCCAGCGCGCCTCTTCGCGCTGTATCGCCGCGCTAAGCGCCGGCTGCGAAACGTAAAGTTTCTGAGCGGCTTTGGAAAAGCTCTTTTCTCTGTATACTTCGTAAATGTAAACTGAAGAGTTTTTAATCATGACTATACACCGTAATCTATATATAAGAATCTCGTTACATGTGCTCATCATAATATAGTTTTGTCTCGTCTTCTTCAAGCGTTGGATAATGTAAGATGCCAAGTTGAATTGTATGTTTGTCAATCATCCGTCACAGCAAGCGTAAATAGAGTGTGTCATATAGCAATTCAACCATATACTATAGACCTAAGAGAACGCGCTGCAAAATATCTTCTATCTGGACACTCCTATAGAGAAACTGATAAAACCTTCAACGTAGGTGCGCCTGCGCTTGGCCGATGGAAGAGAATGTTGGAAGAATAGGGCGGTTTTCAAGACAAACATTGCAGAAAGTATTTCAGAAAAATAGATCCTAAAAAGCTTGAAGAATATCTCAAGGAGCACTCCGACGCTTATCTTAGAGAAATAGCCGGGGGATTCGGCTGCTCCATCGCCACTGTCTCCAAAGCTCTGAAATCTATGGGGTATGCCAGGAAAGAAAGAGCGTCACATACAAAGAGCAGGACCCTCAAAAAGCAGCCGAGTATCTGTCAAAAATAAAGAATATACGACCGGAAGCAATCGCTTATATATATGAGACGGGGATACATAGTTACATATACAGAGAACGTGCTTTGTCGAAAATAGGTGTCAAAATTTCAGGGAAGATAAGCGGTAAGGAGTATAAACGGACAGATCTGGCAGCGGCATCGTATTGAGGCCAGCTGACGGAGCCGACACAGTACGAAGGCACAATTGATGGGGAATTATTCGAAGAGTGGCTAAGAAAGTTTTGGAAATTCTCACTTTAACTCCCCACAATCCATTAAATATCAATTCGCCATATGAGTATTTATAATTCGCAACAAGGGCAAGTCAGCGAATTTTTTGACTTGCCCTTGTCATATTTTCTCTTATATATAATTTCATAAAAATTTTTTAAAATAACTAACTTAATATGCATAAGCAATAAAATACTCTTAAACAAGGTGGATTATATTAATGATAGAATCAATAACCGATGTCGTTGACATTACAATAGTTCCAGAAGATGGTCTTTGTATTATCAACGGTGAACAATGTACAGACAAAGAACTTTTCAACAAAGCAGACTTCCCGTTCCATGCACTTCAATATCATAATAATGTATTAATTCTTGAGCCGTCCAGGTTAAGTCTATATAATGGTGTAAATTGAAAAATTGAAAAGAGCCAGAGGCTCAT
>CAVEUD010000051.1:0-9211 GCA_963618995.1 bacterium | reverse complement strand
GCACACAGGGCGCTTGAAAGGAGAAAAACACCATTTCGCCCGTCTTGCGGTAAGGCCGCAGCTGACGAGACCAAAAAACGACATACTCACAAAGGAGATTACCACAATGAAGTTACTAACCAAGGCAATTCAAAAAAGACTTCCCGCGCTTTATTCGACTGAGAACGTCGCCGCGGCTGATAAAATCGCAGTCGCTAAGTTCTTCACCCCTTTCGGACGCGCCGCATGGTACGCCGTTGAAGGCGAAGAACAGGCCAACGGGGATTTTCTGTTTTTCGGATATATGCAGGGCGCGGACGCTCAATTTGACGAATGGGGCTATTTCTCGCTGCGCGAACTCGAAGGAATCCGCGTTTTGGGCTTGGGCGTTGAGAGAGATAAATATTTCGCCCCCGCGCCGATGGGTGCGCTGATCGCGTAACAACGACAACTTACGGCGAACGCGGTACGGGCGGCAAAAAACATTGACGAAATAAACTGCCAGGGGGCCTGACAGGGCCCCTTTAATTTTTTATAACAAATATGTTATAATCCTAACAACAGGAGGGGAAAGCGTGTACCGGATAATCACATATAAAGACAAGGCGGGCAACGACGAAGCAGCCGAATACATCATAGAACTAAACGCGAAAATGGAAACAAACAAAGACGCGCGAATCAGATACAAAAAAATCATGGAATACATCGGCATACTTCAAACCTACGGCATCGCAGCTGGCGAACCATACATAAAACACATAACAAACACGGAACTATGGGAACTCAGGCCGACGAGCGACAGAATATTCTTCGCCTGCTGGAAAGACGATATATTTGTGTTACTCTCGCACTTCGTCAAAAAAGACCAGAAAACGCCGCAGCGTGAAATAGACAAGGCGCTGCGCAGCTGGAAAGATTTTATAGAAAGGAACAATTAGCCATGAGCATAACTCTAAAAGGCGGCACATATACGACCTTCGGCGACCTATGGAACACATCGAATTTGACGCAGACCGAAAAAGATGAAATACAGCTCAAAATAGCGCTCGCGGGAAAACTCATAGAAGCGCGCGAGCAAAAAGGCATAACGCAAAAAGAACTCGCCGAAATGTCCGGCCTAAAACAGCCCGCCATAGCCCGCCTGGAGCGCATGCAGACAACGCCTCAGATAGACACTCTTTTCAAAGTTCTGAAGCCGCTCGGCTACACGCTCGCCATAGTGCCGGACACAAAATAAAAGCGGGGCTATAACGCCCCGCTTATCTTCGCCGCCTCAATCCTCCGGTCTTCCTCGAGGTCGCGCCACTCTCTTACCAGATGATAAACCGCAAGCAAGCCCAGCATCTTTTTACACACCTTCTGACGTTTGCGGAAAACAACCGGCTCCGATATGTCGAACTCATAAGCGGCCTCGCGCCGGAAATAATACCGTTGGACAAAATCGCGCTCCTCAGCCCGCAGCTTTTTCAGGGAAAGCACGCCCCTATCTATGATAATCTTCAGATTATTGCTCTCACGGTCTCCCTCGACAAAACGCTGAATCGCCGAAATCCCCGTTCCGCCCTGCACCGGCTCGTCGTGATTGGGCGCGAGCACCATAGACATGATATAATCGCGCCTCTGCTGTAAAGCCCGGCAAACCTCGGGCAACGCGAAAAGAATAGACTCCAAAACTCCAAACTCGTCTTTTGTCATGCTATCGTGAACCCCCTGAAATTCCCAGACTTATACTCTGTAAACTGCCTTTTTATCTGCTGCAAAGTCGTCTTGAAACGACGTACAAACGCCGTGCGCGACATCGGTAAATGCCCGTTAGTCTTGCACCACTGCGTATAGGTGTGATACAGCGCCGCGCGCTCGTACTCCCCGGCTGTAATCTCGTCCTCGATGAACGAAACGACAGGGTTAATATCCCGCGCGAAGTTGTCCAGCGTCTCGCGCTGATCCATCGGCTCCGAAAACCGCCGCGCCTCGCGCAGAATCTTATAACCGGTATACGTCCAGTTAAAAATGCCGGGTAAATCCTCAAGCAGCTTGCCGGTAAGCCCGCGGTCCGCCTTATACTCGCCCGGGCCGGGCTCGTCTACGAAGCGGGCGTTGAAGTTTATGAAGCAGACGCGGCGGAGGAAGCCCGTGGTTACGTCGCGGCTTTTTATATAGTCGTTGCACGCGGAAATAAACTTCGCGCGGGTGCGAAACTCTATGAAGTCGCGGCCCTTGTAGCAGCCGTTTACCTTGTCGCCCACGACGAGCTGTTTAAATATGGCCTCCGCACCCTTTACGTCCGTCTGCGTCTCCGAGCTGATATTGAGAATCGACGAATAGAGTCGGATACGCTGAAATGGCTCCGCAAGTCCCGACATCTCGACGTTGGAAACGTTGCCGGGGCCGAACACCGCGGACATCACATCGAGAAAAACCGACTTGCCGTTGGCCCCGTCCCCCAGCAAAAAAAAACACTTTTGCAGCTCGCAGTTATTGAAAAGCACATATCCCGCCACCTCCTGCAAAAGCGCCTGCTTTCGTTCGTCGCCCTCGCAAACCTCCTCGACGAACTGAATCCACCTACCGGAATACGCTTCGGCATCGTAATCATAATCGGCCTGAATACTGCACAAATTCGCCTCGCGGTGCTCGCGGAACACGCCGCTCTCAAGCTCGAGCGTCCCGTTGCGGAAACAGAAAACCGCCTTGCGGTCGAGCTCGTCTGTGCTCGTACATTGACCCTTGAGCAGATTAAAAACCGAGCCGACGCGGCTTCCCGTCCGGTAACGCCCGAAGGCGTCGCCGATATAGCGCTTAATCTCCGAATCCCCGCGCCTTCGCCAGATGCCGCCCGAATACTCATAAAATCCCAGCGCCTCGAAATACTTCAAGTGGCGCGCCTCGACGACCTCGTTGCAAACGTCATTCTCCGAAGGCGCGGAAAGCGCGAGCTTTATAACCTCCTTCATCCACGCGGCGGGGAACTGCTTCACCTTCTCCAGGAATTCCATCATCTCAGGCCGCCCGATAAACCGCCCCGCCTCGTAAATAAAACGCTTGAACTCGTCCTTATCCGATATACGCTCCGCAAGCACATCAAGCCCCGGGCGCGCGCCCGCTACAAGCACCTCCAGATTGCCGCCCGCGCAGTAATAATCCGACACGTCCTTAACGTCGAGCTCCCCGCAGGTAAACTCGATATGCCGCCGGAAAAGAGCTTCCGCCATCTTCGTCTGAAATCCGCACCCCGCGCCGTCCGAGTCGAAACAAATAAACACCCGCCCCGCGTGCCTGCAAATATCAAGCACCTGACGTAGCGCATCCTTGTTGAAATGCCCGGACATCGAAGACAAAACACGGAATCCTTCCTGATCGAAGCTCATAGCGTCGAAAGCGCCTTCCGCGATAACCAGCGGCCTATCCTCGCGCTCGAGCGTGTGCAGACCCCACGGGATATTCTCGTTCACCCCGTCAAGTTTCGCCTTCTTATACTTCGGGCCTCCGGCGCCGCGCTCGCGCGTGATGTAATAGGCGATATATCCGTTCTTATAATACGGAATTGTGAGCCGCGAGCCGTCGAAGCCCAACCTCATGCGCCTGATATAATCGTCCGTCAGCCTCCGCCCGCGCAGATACTCCCAATCCTCGGGGCGCAGCGACTCATGCCAGAGCTGCACGGCGTTGCATAAATTCTGCGTCTCCTCCCGCCAACGGGAGACGAAGCCGCCCCCCAGCTCGCGGATAGCCGCGCCCCTGTCTCCGTCGTGCCGCACCAACGCGCAAAGGTCGATAACATCCCCGCCGACGCCGAGCTTGAAATCGTAAAACCAGTCGTCATAGACTACCAGACAAGTCTTATTCCCGCCGCGGTCGATGCTGTAAGTCCTGTCTCCCGGACTCTTTACATCCCAGCCCAGCGCGTTGCGGGCGTACTCTATCAGATTATGAGCAGCCTTTATTTCAGAAATACCAGCCAATCAAATACAACTCCTTCGTCGGGAGATAAAGAGCCCTGCACGCCCAGCTTAGAGGCCACCAGCGCCGCGTCGAAGCGAATCAGCTTCCGCGCGCGGACGAACCACACAAGGAAAAACCCGCCCGTCTTCACAAGATTATTCACCTGCGACAACTTCGCTTTCGACAACGGCCACGCCTCCGCCTCACACTCTTTGGTATCGAACGTCCAGACGCGGGAAGGTGAAAACACCTCATAGTCGAAAGGCTCGCCCTCGATATAAGTCCCGTCGTTCAGCCGCTTCGGGTGATTTTTGTGCCCGTGGATGCCGCGCGCGTCAAGATACTTCAGCACGCGGTCCATCTCCTTTTCCAGGTGCGAGCCTTTACGCGGCATGGCACTTCATCCGGTTTTGAGCGGACGCTCCGCAAAAATCGCGTCGCCCAGCTCTAAATAAATTGCGATAAGTAACTTTAACGCCGTCTGCCATGTATGGCACGCCTTTTAAAGTTAAATAGCCGGTGTCGTTCGGGGTCATGCGTTGCCCTCCTTTATATTTTTCAGCAGAACGCGCCCTCTCGCCCCGCGAGGCCGCACGACGTACCTCCGCCGCCGGCAAAAAGGTCTACACAGACGTCCATCGGGCCCAGCATGACGGGTTGCCTCCCAGCAACTCCGGCGCGTCGCGGACGTTGCCAAGACACTCAATAATCGGACCGCAGAGATATAATGGGCAAGATGCGTCACGATGTCGCCCATCCGTCACACAAAAGCAACCTCTTTCGCAGAGTACAACGCCAGCCAAAACCTCACCGGATATAGGGTCCATCCACTGTACAATATCCCCCTCGTAAATCTCTACCCCGTTCTTGTCTTTCAGCCCCGTGAACTGGCCTACCGTGGCGGGGTCGACTTCAAAAATTGTGCGGTTGCCGTTCTTTGCGAAAATAGCTGTATAGGCATCGAAATTAAGCAAGTCGCCAAAAATGAATTGCCCGTCTCTGCCTTTCCCGCGAAACGTAATCTCTCTCATCTTCCGCGCCTCCTTCCAGCTTTACGAGCAGAGCTAATCCACAACTTATCTCTTCCGCCATCTTCACACTGCGGGCATCGTTCCGGCACACCGCCCTCCGTCTTTAATCCGAGCTTGAATCTCTTACACTTATATCCGTAATCCCCAATCACCATATAAGGACAAAACAGCGGACACCTCACCGTAAATCCCTCCCTAAAAACATCCGTGTCAGAATCGCCGCGGCCTCCGCCTTCGTCAGCGTCTCCACGTCGTACTCCGGCAGGAACCGGCGCACCATAGCCTTTTGCTTATCCGTGGCGCGGTACTCGCCCCACCTCCCGGCGCGCGAAGCGTCCCACAGATTCCGCGTATCCTCGTGATTCTCGCAGAGCGATTTATAAACCTCGTCCAGCGCGCGCTGATAGCCGACCTTCGCGCCGTTCCACACAACGCGCCCCAGCTTATCAGGCGCGGGAAGCCGGAACCGCGGCTTACCCAGAACCAGATCGCCGCGCGCCGTGCGGAACCAGTTCACGCCGTGCAGGTTATACTTCCGCCCCTTCGCCCATAGATTCACAATATGCGCGTTGCGAATCCAGTATCGCGGCGCGTCCATCGTGCGCGCCAGCACCTCTGGGATGTCGAAAATATCAGCCTCGTCAAGATTCTTCCTATCCTTCCGGTCAAGCACAGACACGTCAAGCCCCAGCAGAGACGGAGCCGTGCAGAGATTCAGCGCCGACGCGCCCACGCAGTCGATAAGCGTCAGGTACTCCTTGCCGGGAAACAGCCTGGTTCCGCGCCCAACCATCTGCGTATAGAGCGCCACATTCTGCGTAGGCCGCGCGATGATAACCGTTTCCACGCCCGGCAAGTCTGTTCCCTCCGTAAACACCATGCAGTTGACGATACATTTCAAATCCCCGCTCTGAAACCTTTCGAGTATAGATGTGCGGTCTTTACCGCCTATTACCACCTCACTCCCGGGGATTTCCCGCGCTATCGCCTCCGCGTGCGCGACGGAAACCGCGAAAATAAGCGTCCTCCCGCGCGCATACCGTCGATACGCATCAGCCACGGCCTGATTCGCGGATTCGATGTTGACCGCCTTATCCAGCTCCTCAGCCGAATAATCGCCAAGCCGAGAGGAAACGTTGCGCAGGTCGAAACCAATATCGCACCTAATGCAGTGAATATCGGCGAGGTATCCATTCCTTATCCCCCATTCCAAATCGCGTTCGAAAATAATGTCCTCGAAAATCCCGTCCAGCCCCACGCCGTCCCCGCGGTTCGGCGTCGCCGTAAAGCCCAGAAGCAGCCGCGGCTTGAAATAATCCAGAATCTTGCGGTAAGACGCCGCCGCCGCGTGGTGCGCCTCGTCCACGACTATGATGTCGAACATATCCGGCTCGAACCGGCGCAGACGCTTCACAAGAGAAGGCACGGAAGCGCTGACAACATCCTCATAACAGCTATGTTCTCCGGCCTGCTCTATGCCGAAAGAGCAATCGAAATACTTCCGCGGCTGACGCACAAGCTCGTCGCGGTGAGAAAGAATCAACATCCGCCCGCGCCGCGGAATATTCGCGAACGTCACCGTCTTTCCGAGGCCGGTAGCCATCTGTACCAGAAACGCTCCCCGTTCGGGAAGCGCTTCGATACATTCTTTCTGATAAGGCCTAAGCTCCATAACTAAAACGGCAAATCAACAGAGCCGTCCTCGCGCAGACTGCCATAATCCCCGACCGGCGCGGAAGGCGCGGAATACGAAGACGCAGACGCAGACGAAACTCCGCTGTTCTCCGGCTCGCGCCATGCGGGAAGATTCTCCTGCCGCTTGCGCGTCAGAAAATACGCGACGGAGCTGCGCATCTCCCCCGTCTGATTGTCGAGCGACTGCTTCACGCGCGCTGCGCCTACCTTCCCGCGCCAGTTCAGCACGTTCAGGTCTCCGACCTTCAGGCCGAACGACTCCCAAATCTCGCCCAGCGACTGATTAGTCATCATCTTGCGCTGCGCGAAATTCGCGTCCGTCGCGTTCGGGAACGCCAGATAATACCAGAGCTTGCCGTTCATCCCCGACACCGCAAGCGTCAGCTTAATCATCTCGTTCCCCGCCTTGCTCGTAGTCTCCTCCGCCGACTCAATCCGCACACGGTACTCCCCGGGCGGAATAGGCGTAAAATGACCGTCGGGGTTATAATCGCTCGCGTCGTAATTCCAATTAGGCATCAGCTTTATCCTCCTTCAGCAAATCCTGCGGCTTGCAAAACTGCCGCTTGAAAAACCTGTCTTTTGCGACAAGCGTCGCCTGAGCTTCGAGGCGGATGTAGCGCCTGCCGTCCTTGGGCGACAAAACAATCTCGCCTACAATGTCGCACAGCCCGCAGACGTTATCCGCCGTCTTCCCGTTCATCATCGGCCGCGTCTGCGTGAACTTCGTCCCGTCCACGGCGACGACCTCTTTGTATTCCTCCCACGCCGTAAAAACCACATTCACAGGAAGCGCGCGCAGCCTCCGGCACGTGTCCACCATCTTGAACTGCACTTGGTTATAATGCGCCAGCTCCGGCGCGCCCCCGTTCTTCCCGAGACGCCCCAGAAAAGCCAGCATTCCGCGCTCAAGCTCCGAAAGAGAATCCAGACACACGTTGTCATACTCGCACCGCTTCTCTAAAGACTCCAAAATCTCCTTCATATCGCCCATATCCGGCAACAGCCGCACAATATCCGTCCGCTCATTGCCAAGCAGCACATCAGCGCCGCGATCCACGTCGATAATCAGCGTCCGCCCCGGCAAAGCCCCCAGCGCCGTAGTCTTCCCAATCCCCGGCGCGCCGTAAAGAAGCACCGTCTGCTTTCTAAGCGTCAAATCCTTACCATTCAAGATTTTCAAGTTCTTCACTCTGCCTTTCCTTCTTCACAAACCCTACAAGACACTCCGGGTCATAGTCCTGACAAATGCTCTGATACGCGCACTTGCCCCACAGCGCGCAATGCGACGGATTGCGATAAAAAATCTTCTTCGGCTGCTGAAGCGAGCGCCCGAGAAAAATAAGCTCTCGCTTGAAATCCTCAAGCTCCTGCGCCATGCGCACGACGGTAAAACAAGTAACCTTCTCCTCGTCGAACCACGCGCGCTGACGCGCCAGCAATTCCGCCGCCTGCGCCTCCGTGTCTCCTTCCAGCTTCTTCGACGGCAGCAGCTTCGGCTTCGTGCAAACCGTATAAGTGATATGCGTCTGCGGCTCCCCGCGCATAATCGAAAGCGCCAGAAGATAACATGAAACCTGGTCGTCAAGAAAAAGCCTCTCGCGGTACTTCTCATCCGGCTTAGAGCCAGAAGACTTATGCTCGATCGGCGTCCCGTCCGCCGTAAGTGCGTCCATCTTCCCCGCCAGAAAAATCCCCGGCGCAAGTTTCACGCGGTACTCCTCCTCGACGCTCTTCACGTTCCACGTCCGCCAGGGAATAAACCTATCGAACGCCTCGGCCATAGCGGAAGGGAGGTCGACGACCTCAAAAGATTCGCCTTTGAGAAGTTTTTCCAGATAAGAGTGATACGAGGAACCGGTTGACAAAGCCTCCGGCGTCTCGATAGGTTTCAGCATCTCGACATACTCGAAAAAATACTTCCTCGGACACGCCTTAAAACTTCTTATCATTGAAGCCGTGAGATTTATCATTTATAATCCTCCTATAGCGCTTTCTGTTGTATGTCGCGCCTTTTTTCATCTGCCAATGAAAGAGGCGCTGCTTTTTTTGCCCTCCGCAATATCCGCCAGCCTTTTCAGCGCCCCCGCCGAAAGCGTCCTCCTCAGCGACCTTGCGAGCGCCGAATAATGCTGCGCGTCCCCGCTCAAAGCCAAATCAAGCAGACGCTCCGCGAAAATCTTTCTCATTGACTTCATTTCTCTAATCCCTCCAGGTATTTGTTCAGTGCGTCCCGCGCTTCGAGCGGGTCGCTGAATAGCCCGTCTCTTCTTACGGAGCCGGGAATAATAAACTTATTGAAGCGCGGCTTGCCTTTTATTCCCCACGCGCCGCAGTAGTTGTATGAATCCGCGCAGTCGCGGCAGATAAACACTTCAGCGCCAGCGGGAAAACCTTGTGGAGCGGGCGGGTACTTCTGCGCCAGACAGCTCGCCGCTCTCATAGTTCGTCCTCCGGCTCCGTCTCTATCACTTCGGCCACGATACCGACGAAGACGCCGCCGATCAGAACGGCGGCAACGAGAAAATCACTCATTTACAGCGGCCTCCTCAGCCTCCATCTTC
>CAVEUD010000050.1:0-9961 GCA_963618995.1 bacterium | reverse complement strand
GGTAATATGCCCTTATAGGGCTTGGACATACCACCGGCTTAGCCGGTGGTTATGATTAAATTTTTCTTATTTTTGGTAAAAGGGAAAGATTTTATGTGCCACAGTTCTTTACTCACCGCAGCGGCATCTGCCGGCTTCGAGCTCCTCCCGCGTCTTACGCTTGTAACCGTGACGTCTTGCCACGCAGAAAAGTTCGTCTCCTCCGATCTTTTCCGCAGCGGTCTGTTTCCCGTTGGCGACTTCAAGAACAAGTTCGAACAGTCTCTGTCCCGCTTCCTTGAGCGTCTCTGTGCCGGAGATTATGCCGCTTGCGTCAAAATCGAAGTTCTCTTCCATATTTTTGTACGTTTTAGCGTTGCCCGTAATTTTAATAACGGGCGCTATAGGATGGCCTACCGGAGTGCCGCGTCCCGTCGTGAAGGCGGTGATCTGCGCGCCGCATCCGAGCATACCAGTGACGACTTCGCCGTCGTGACTCTCATATTTCATAAGGAAGAGCCCCTTTTCTCCTTTAGGCGGCCTGCTCGCATAGTCGAGCACGTCTACGATGGGCGACGCGCCGGACTTATGCACGCCTCCGAGCGCCTTTTCGACTATTGAGCTGACGCCGCCCGCGAAATTGCCGGGAGAAATCAGCTGGTTGCGGTTTTTGCCGAGCGAGTTGTCCAGCCCGCTTCTGAGAACGTCTTCTATCTCGTATATTGCACCGTAGACTTTATCTGCGACTTCCTTGCTCACGGCGCGTTTGGCCAGAATGTCTTCCGTTCCGAGAAGTTCGTTGCATTCCGACAGAATGGCGCTTCCGCCGTGAGCCGTCAGAATGTCGGCCATTTCTCCGACCGCAGGGTTAGCCGCGAGGCCGCTGGTCGCATCCGTACCGCCGCATTTTGTGGCGACCATCAGTTCGGAAATGTCGCAAGGAACGCGCGTCTGTTTGCTGAGGTCGTCCATCATGCGTTTGCCCGCCTCCACGGCGCGTTCTATTGTGTTGGTCGTGCCGTGTGCTTCCTGTATGATGAACAGCTCGACAGAGCGCCCGCTCGCTTTTACCGCTTCATAGAGCTCATGAGGATCAAAGCGTTCGCACCCTAGGCCGATCACCAACACCGCGCCTACGTTCGGATGCGTTCCCATCGCTTTAAGTGTCCGCGCCGTAAGTTCGAGATCCAACCCCACTTGGCTGCATCCAACGGCGTGACGCATCGGGACGGAGCCGGGAAGAAGGGCGGCTATGCGCTCCACCGTTCTGTTCGCACAAAAAACGGACGGAATAACGGCGAGATAATTTCTTATGCCGACTGTGCCGTCGGCGCGCCTATAACCCATAAATTCCATGTCATCACATCCAAGATGTAAATTATTTCGTGCCGCGTTCACAACCCATATTATGGTTGTGAATCCACGTGCCTTTAGGAGCGTCGATCAGCATTCTGCCGATTTCTTCCCCGTATTTGATTACCGGGTCGCCTTTTTTCAGGTCGCGTATCAAAATCTTATGCGCGAATTCAATGTTTTCGAGCAAGTCGATACGCGTTCCTTCAACCTCGACGTAATCACCTTTCTGACCCTCTTCGAGTAGCATCGCCACATTATCTTTGGGATTAATGATCAGGCTTTTTCTCAGCATTTGCTTTCCTCACGCAAAAAATATTATTCTATATGGCTTTTACCATGCCGCCGTCGACGAGCACGGACTGTCCCGTGATAAAGGTGTTCGACGCGGCGCACAGGAAGACCGCCAGTTTACCGTATTCCTCCGGCGTTCCGTATCTGCCGAGAGGAATGTTCTTAAACGCGGCCTGCTGAATTTCCTCAACAGTTTTGTCGGCCTTTTCCGCACGTATCTTGTCAAGGTAGTCGATGCGTGCGGTGCCGATGCGTCCAGGAGCTATAACGTTGATGAGGATGTTGTCCTTCCCGAGCTCCTGCGACAAAGTCTTCGCGAGGCCGACGACTCCCATGCGGAAGGTGTTCGACAGTATGAGATTATCCAGAACTGCTTTAATGGACGACGACGTTGAACATAGAATCCTCCCGCCGCCGTTGGCGCGCATGTGCGGCAGCACTTCGCGAATTGCTCTGATATAGGAAAGGAGCGTAAGCTCATATGCTTTCTGCCACGCCGCGTCGTCAAAGCTGTCGAACGTACCCGCCGGCGGCCCTCCGGTGTTGTTCACCAGAGCGTATATCGAACCGTACTTCGCGACGGTAATCTCTACGAGTTTTTTGATGTCTCCCGGATTCGTGATATCGCCGCAGAAATATGAAGGTTCTTTCCCAGTCAGCTTTAATATCTCGGCTTGTGCGCTTTTCAGCTCGTCCTCAAACGGACTGAAAAGCATGACGTTCGCCTGCTCGCGGGCAAATTCGGCGGCTATGGCTTTTCCAAGCCCGGCGCTTGACGCCAGCACCAGCGCGCACTTGTCTTTGAGTCCAAGATCCATAAGCATCTCCTCCTTTAATAATGAAGTTAAACGTCAGCACGATGACACACATATCTTACGATATGTGGATATTAGCACCGATAATTTGAAAACGCTAACAGATTAAATTAGAGGAAGCGACAAGCAAAAACTTGCGTTAGATGCAAGTTTATAAAAATGACGTTACGGCCTTCCGATTAGTTTTTGACATTCCTTTTTAATAGATTCGTATATCTCGCGTACGTAACAAGGATGATTAATACAGTGCCGGACGATGAAATCCAAGCGCAAAGACTTATCCAGCCCTTTCAGAGGAAAAGCGTAAAGCCTGCTTTCGCCGGCACACGGATGATTTAATCCAAGCAAGGGTTGAATACACATAGACGACATTACGACCTGGATATCCATCCGGCGGCATAGATCCAGCTGCGTCTGAAAATCGTTGATAGAAAAGATGGTATTGAGGATTATATTGTTGCGGCAGCAGTATTCCTCCACGACGTCGGTGAGGCGGCTCGGGCTGTTTCGCTGCAAGGTCGGAATATGCTGGAAATATTCAAGCCTCGCTTCAGACGAGAAACGGTCTACGCACTTTGGATAATCGTCCGCAAAATACTTCTTTACAGTTTTATCAGATATTACCAGATATAAATCCTCATAAGCCAGATACATTGCGTCAAACAGCATATCCATGTGCACGTTGACGCCCATAAAGGCGTCTATTTTGCCTTCTCTTACGGCTTCTTCCATTACTGCGGTGTCTTCCAAATGCACTTTGAGGTTTACGTACGGGAACTTTTCGTGGAAAGCCGGGAATATCCTTGGAAGCAATATCGCCGCCCGGTTAGGGTTTATACCAAGGTGGAGCGTGCCTCGGACGCCGTGCTTGAGCTGGTCTATCATTGATTCGAGATTATTTTCAATAAGCGATATCTGTAAGACGGCTTCCTTCAGGATTTCGCCCGCCGGGGTCAATGCGACCTTAGGCTTACGGTAAAACAGCTTCGTACCGTATTTCTCCTCAAGCCTTTTTATATGATCGCTCAGGCATTGCTGCGTGATAAAAGCTTTATTGGCTGCTTTCACAAAGCTGAGCTCTTGGGCCAATAATAAAAACATTTTCAAGCTGTTGTTCACGGCAAACACATCCAATTTCCCGATTTAACTTATTTTATAGGCAATCGCCGCAGTTGTAAAATAAAGACTCGCTACACTCCCGTCTTTATCGCTTTTGCGTATTTTTCCCAGAATCCCGTCCTGTGGTAGGCCCAGTCGAGCGCGAACATTAGGAACCAGCTTGATATGTAGAGGTACCAGATGCCGGATGGGGTGGGCCAGAAGGTCAGGAATGGACCGATTGCGGCGATCCGGTAGGCAAACTGCGTGACTATGGAGACGACGAGCGGGAATATCGTGTCGCCGGCGCCGCGGAAGAATGCCTGCCAGACGGTCGCGAGGCTGTAGACGATGAAGGCAGGCGCTATTATTCCGGTGCAGCGCTTCGCTTCGAAGAGCGCCGCTTCGTCGGACGAGAATATCGCGAGTATGGGCCCGGAGAAGAGGAGCAGCACGAGCCAGAAGGCGAGCGAGACCGCAGCGCCCATGACGAAGCCGTTTTTCAGCCCCAGCTTCGCGCGTTCTTCTTTGCCCGCGCCGATGTTCTGCCCGACGAATGTCGTGACGGCGGTGGAAATGCCGGCGAGCGGTATCAGCATGACGCCCTCGATACGGGACTCTATCGCGCGCCCCGCTATGACCGCGACGCCGAATTCATTCGTCGCCTTTTGGAGCACCATCATGGATATCATCATGAGCGCGTTTTGCAGGCCGGTCGGGACGCCGAGCCTGACTATCAGCGCGAGCATCTTCCAACTGAAGCTGAAGCCGCGCAGACGCAGGGCTATGAGGCTGTCGGAGCGGCCGAGGTAGACGATGCAGCCGACTAGCGAGACGGTCTGCGCTATCACCGTCGCGAGGGCGAGGCCGCCTATCCCCATGCCGAGCACGGGGACGAAGAGCAGGTCGAGCGCGACGTTGAGCGCGGCGGCCGCCCCGAGCAGCGCGAGCGGCGTGCGCGAGTTGCCGACGGCGTTCAGCAGCGCGGCGATTATCGTGTAGCCGAGCGACGGGACGGAGCCGGCGAAGATTATCCGCAGATATGCGGCGGACTGCGCCATAAGGTCCTCCGGCGTCGCGATGAGGCGCAGCACCGGCGCGGCGAAGAATACTCCGAGCGCGGTGCAGAGCAGCCCGCCCGCGACGAGCAGAACGACGCAGGTGTCTACGGCGCTTTTTACACGCTCGCGCTCGCCCGAGCCGTAGAGCTGGGAAATGATTATCGACGCCCCGTGTCCGAGGCCGAGGAACATTATCGTCATTACGAAGATTACGTAGAAGCAGTTTGAAATCGCGGCGAGCGCTCCGCTTCCGAGAAAGCGTCCAGCAATTACGGCGTCGGCCATGCTGTACATCTGCTGGAGCACGCCGCCCGCCGTCAGCGGTATCGCGAAAGAAAGCATCTGGCGGAAGGAGGCGCCCTCCGTCATGTTGAGTTCCTTGATGGCCATATTCAGCACCTTTTTTCTGCATAATCCGCGCGCGAAAGCGCCCGCGCCGCGAGGTTACGCTATTATAACCGCGCCGCGCGAGGGGTGTAAACGTTCCGCGCCGCCGGCGGAAACGCGGCGGCGGACAAAAATAAACAAAACGGGAAAGGCGCGCGGCCCCTCCCGTCGTTTTGCGGTTTTGCCGTAAATACTTGCTTTGCGTTAGAAGTAGAGCTCGTACTCCTGCGGCGTCGGCGCGTTGTAGACGTACTCGGCCTCGGCGCGCTTCGCTTTCGTCCAAAGCTCGATGAGCTTCGGCGGGAAGGCCGGCGCGAGGTACTCGTTGTCCTTCTCTAGACCGTCGAGGACTGCGTTGAGGTTGAGCGGGAAGGTCAGCTCGTCCTTCGCGTCTTGGCTCTGGTAGCCGAGCGCGACCGGGTCGAGCCCCTTCACGATGCCGTCCGCGCCGGCGAGTATCATCGCGGCGAGGAAGTAGTAGAGGTTGCACGAGGCGTCTCCCGTGCGGTACTCGACGCGCGTCTCCTCCTTTTTGACGTAACCCGGGATGCGCACGGCCGCGGCGCGCGAGCCCTTCGCGAAGGTCGCGGAGACCGGCGCTTCATAGCCGTGGACGAGGCGGCGGTAGCTGTTCGTGCTCGGGCAGCCGAAGGCGAGCAGGCTTCCCGTGAGGCTGTGGCTCAGCATGCCGGCCGTATAGGCGAGCCCTTCCTTCGACAGATGGAACAGCACGTCGCCCGGGAAGATGGACTTCCCGTCTTTTTCGAGAAACTGATGGACGTGCATACCGTTGCCCGGCATCTTATAAAGAGGCTTGGGCATGAAGGTCACGCAGAGCCCCCACTCCGACGCGACCTGCTTGATAATCCACTTGGCGAGCGAGACCATGTCGGCCGCGTGCGCCATGTCCATGAAGTCGAGCTCTATTTCGAGCTGCGACACGGCTACCTCGTGATGGTGGTACTTCACGGGAATGCCGAGGACTTCCATCAAGTGTACCGTCTCGTTGCGGAAATCCGCGTAGCAGTCGTCGGGCGGCAGTCTGTGGTATGCGGCGTGCAGGCCGACGCGCGGTTTGCCGTCGCAGCCTTCGCCGAGCCCCTCGGCGGACTTCACGCGGTAGAACGCCTGATCTACGCCCGTTTTGTACTCCGTCTCCTCGAATACATAATATTCAAGCTCGACGAGCACCTTTGCAGTGTCGGCGATGCCCCGCCTGCGCAGGAAATCTCGCGCCGCGCGCACGACGTTGCGCGGGTACTGGTCGAAGGTCTCGCGTTCCGTCGAAACCACGTCGCAGAGGACGTGCAGAATTTTGTAGTCGCCGCGTATCTCGTAGAACGCGGTTTCCATATCGGCAACGGCCACCATGTCCGAGTTGTTGACCTTTGCGTAGCCGTAGTTCGAGGCGTCGAAACCGATGCCTTCATTTAGGATTTTTTCAGAAACGTAGCCGCGCGGCAGTGCAACGCTGCGGATGTTTCCAGCAATATCCACCATCAGCATACTAAGGAAGTCCGCCTCTTCTATATGGCCGTTGAAACGTTCGAGCTGCATCGTAATCCCTCCAAAAGATATTGTGTAACTGAACTCATTCGGTGCTTCTGTTCATGCTGCGTGAAGTCCACACATTCTATCATGAAAAGTTAAGAATTCCAAATTCTGCGGCTCTGCCGCAATTTTTATATGTTTATGCAACGCACGTGCGTTGCTAAAAATCGCCGTGCGTTATATAATCCAGTTAAAGCGACACAGAGTCGCGATAATTTTATGGTTTTTTCAAAGGAGCGGATTTTCTATGAAGAAGTTCTCATTCCTAGCCATTGTCTGCGCGCTGCTCGCCGCGGCGGTGCCGGCCTTAGCCGCAACGGAGCTGTCCGTCTTCGCGGCGGCCTCGATGAACGAGTCGATGACGAAGATCGCGGAAATGTACAAGAAAGTCGCGCCAGATGTGAGCGTCGTCTACAACTTCGATTCGAGCGGAACGCTCAAGACGCAGATAGAACAGGGCGCAGAGTGCGACATTTTCATCTCTGCGGGGCAGAAGCAGATGAATCAGATAAACGACAGCCACGTAATGCCGGGCACGCGCTTCAACATCGTCTCGAACAAAGTCGTACTCATCGTCCCGAAGGGGAACAACCCGACAGGAATCACCAGCTTCGACGATGTCGCCACAGACAAGGTAACGCTCGTCGCGCTCGGCAATTCCGATGTGCCCGTTGGCCAGTACTCGGAAGAGATATTCAAGCATATGGGCGTGTGGGACAAGCTCAACGGCGAGAATAAGATATCGTTTGCAAGCAACGTTAAGGAAGTCCTCGCGCAGACGGAATCCGCCGCCGTCAGCTGCGGCGTGGTCTACGGCACCGACGCCGCGACCTCGGACAAGGTCGACGTCGTAGCCGGAGCTCCGGAAGGCTCGCACAAGCCGATAGTCTATCCCGCCGCGATACTGAAGGGCACGAAGAACGAAGCCGCGGCGAAGGCTTTCGTCGAATACCTCAAAGGGCCGGAGGCGATCGCGGTCTTTGAAAAAATCGGATTTTCTATCCCGGAGAAATAACCCCCAAAAGGTTTTCTCCTCTCTCCTCGTGAAAGGGAGCCGAACGCATCGGCTCCTTTTTTATACCGCACCGGACGGAGCGCGCTGCGCCGCCGTTTTTCACAGGAGCGTGAGACGATGGATTGGTTTCCTTTATATAACTCGCTGCGCATAGCGGGAATATCGACGGTCATAACTTTTTTCACGGGCATCTTCGCGGCCTACTGCATCTCGAAGCTGCCGAAGTTCGCGAAGGGCGTGCTCGACTGCGTGCTGACTCTGCCGATGGTGCTGCCTCCGACCGTCGTCGGCTTTTTTCTGCTTATGACCATAGGGCCGCTTGGCCCCGTCGGCGCGCCGGTGCTTGAAGTCTTCGGCGTGCGGCTGACGATGACGTGGTACTCCGCGATTTTCGCAACGGCCATAGTTTCGTTCCCGCTGATGTACCGCACTGTGCGCGGAGCCTTCGACGGCTTCGACCACAACCTCATATACAGCGCGCAGACCCTCGGCCTCTCCAACACCTATATATTCTGGCGCGTAATGGTTCCGAACTGCAAGGACGGCATCCTCGCGGCCACTGTGCTTGCTTTCGCGCGCGCTCTCGGCGAATACGGCGCGACTACGATGGTGACGGGCTACATACCGCGGCGCACTGCGACGATATCAACGACAGTCTATCAGCTCTGGCGCGAGGGCAACGAAACGCTCGCATACAAATGGGTCTTCGTCAACCTCGCAATATCGTTCGTCGTCCTCGTCGCCGTCAACATGCTCGAAAACAGCTGCCGCCAGCCTAAGGGCAGGGCCGTCAATCACACGATCGGCGAGGAATTCGAGAGGAGCGGCGAGGCGAGATGAGCGCGCTTGTAAAATTCAGCAAAAAATTCGGGGCATTCTCGCTCAGCGTCGATTTCGAGGCCGGCGACGAAGTGCTCGCGCTGCTCGGCGGATCCGGCTGCGGCAAGAGCATGACGCTCAAGTGCATAGCCGGGATAGTGACCCCCGACGAGGGGAAGATCGTCGTCGACGGCGTGACCTTTTTCGACTCGGAGAAAAAAATAAACCTCAAGCCGCAGCAGCGCAGATGCGGACTGCTCTTCCAGAACTACGCGCTCTTCCCGAACATGACGGCGAAGCAGAACATCATGACCGTACTCCGGCGCGGGAGCGGCAGGTGTGAAAACAGCGAGGAGCGATACCGCGAAATAGCGGAGAAATTTTTTATAACGGGGCTCGAAGAGCACTACCCGTCTCAGCTCTCAGGCGGGCAGCAGCAGCGTGTCGCGCTTGCGCGCATAATGGCGAGCGCGCCTGCGATAATCATGCTTGACGAGCCGTTGTCCGCGCTCGACAGCTACCTGCGCTGGCAGCTCGAGCTGAACCTGCAGCGCACGCTCTCGGAATTCCCCGGCACGACGCTCTACGTCTCTCACAACCGAGACGAGGTCTACCGCCTATGCTCGAAGGTCTGCGTCATAAACAACGGCGCATCCGAGCCGGTCAAGAGCGTCGCGGAGTTCTTCGACGCGCCGCCGACTCTGACCGCGGCAATTTTGTCCGGATGCAAAAACTTCTCGCGCGCGGAACGCGTGGGGCCGCGCCGCATAAGGGCCTTCGACTGGGGCGTGGAACTCGACTGCGCGCGCGACGTGCCCGGAAGCGCGAAATTCACGGGAATCCGCGCGCACTACATAACGCTGTCGAAAGAATACGCGGACGTGGAAAACAGCTTCCGCGCCGAGGTCGTCAGCGTGCGCGACGACGTTTTCACTGCGATTATAAACGTCCGTCCCGAGAGCGCGCCTGTGAACAGCGGCTTCTCGACGGTCAGAATAGAGCTCTCCAAAGAAGAGGCGAAAAAATACGTCCCCGGCGACAAGGTGTTCGCCGCGGTGAATCCGCGCGACGTAATGGCGCTGTCGGCATAAGGCCCAGGCGGGAGAGTCCGGCGTTTCGCCGTTCCCGCCTATTCCTCGTGATATCCCCGCATCGGCAGTCCAGTGCTTCCTCTGAAAGAGCTGCGATCTGGCGGAGGAATTTTTCGGGCATGCGCGGTTTGTCCAGCATGAGCCTGCCGCGCGTCGGCATGACTCCGCACAGGTTCATGCCGTAGAAGTACGCGCCGTCGATTTCGAGACGTTCGATAAACGCCAGCTCTCCTTCGGCGAGCTGGCGCAGCGTACACACACGGAAAGCGCCGGATTTTACGTCGAGGTCGAGGCGGCCGCCCGCCTCGCGCAGAAGGTTGGTCGTGAATACGGCGGCTGGGCGGACGTCGTGGACGAGCGCGCGTTCTCGCTCTGCCTGCCGTAGCATGCCGCGCCGTTGATTATGTTGACGGAGAAATCATGCCCGCCGCACGCAGCTTAGCAAGCTCGCGCGGGGTCTTGCCCTTTATGTTGTGTATCGAGGCGAAGCACGCAATA
>CAVEUD010000049.1:0-10226 GCA_963618995.1 bacterium | reverse complement strand
GGCTAAAAATTGCCAGAGCTACATATGTTTTGTTGTAAAGTTGAGTGAGTATAATTATGGAAATTTCAGCTTTTCAGCGTAAGGGGGCGGCGGTGTGGAGTTTCGGGAGCGCGGGCGGCTGTTCAGCTACGGGCTGGCGGCGTCGGTTACTTTTATTTGGAGCGTCACCTTCGTGTCGACGAAGTATCTGCTGGGCTGGCTTGAGCCGGGGGAGATTCTGCTTTACCGCGTCGCCGTCGCTTACGCGCTTTTCGTCGCGTTCAGCCCGCGGCAGCTGCCTCGCGCGGGGCTGCGCGAGGAGCTGCGTTTCGCCGCGGCGGGACTGCTTGGCGTGACGCTCTATTTCCTCTGCGAGAATACGGCGCTCTCTTACAGCACGGCCTCGAACGTCGCGCTCATAGGCGGCGCGGCGCCGCTCATCACGGGCATTGCGGCGCATTTCTTTACGAATAACGAGAAGCTCTCTCGCGCCTTCGCGGTGGGCAGCGCCCTCTGTCTCGCGGGGATTTTCCTCATCATCTGCAATGGGCATTTCGTGCTGAAGCTCAATCCGCTGGGCGACGTCATCGCGCTCTGCGGGGCCTGCGTTTTCGCGGCCTACAGCCTCATCGTGAAGGGCGCTGGCGCGGACTACACGCCGGTGCAGGTTGTGCGCAAGATGCTATTTTACACGCTGCTTTCGCTGCTGGCGCTGGCGGCGACGCCGGTCATAGACTTGCACGCGACGCGACTCGCGCGTCCTGCGGTCGTCCTGAACGTGCTTTTCCTCGCCGTCTTCGCCTCGGCCTTTTGCACGTGGGCGTGGAACATCGTGATATGGAACCTCGGCGCGGTGAGGGCGAACAACCTCATCTACGTCACGCCGCCGATGACGATGATTTTTTCTGCAGCCGTCCTCGGCGAGCGCATAACGCCATGCGCCGTCGCAGGAGGTGCGCTGATACTCGGAGGGGTATATATTTCGCAACGGGTAGGAAGGGCCGGGACGCCTGCGGCGAAGGAATAAAAATGCACTGCCAAACTAATCCCGTACACAAAGGGGGTAAAACATAGACATCCCCCAACGCCGTCACGGACAGAGCAATCGGTTTTCGGGAGACGCCGCCGTGCTGACCGGCAGGGACGGCGAATGCGGCGAACCGAAGCGCGCAGTCTGTACATTGACGAGAGGACGTTCGCCGGAGGCACGTCGCCGTACGGCTATAGAAGGTTCCTGCTTTACTACAGGTACGAGGGCTGGCGTCTCTACGACGTCGCGAGGCGGCTCGGTATTGGAGAAAGCCGTTTCCGCGCCTATCTCGCAGAAGGCGGCACAGTCGATATAGAAAAGCCGGAGGAGCGCTTCGTCGCTTTCCGCCGAACGGAAAGCAGGGGTGCCTTACAATACCGCGGAGTATAAGCGTAAGACTAAGGAATTCCGCCGCCCGGCGCTCGTAAGCATATACGACGGATGCATAATCTGCTCCGGCGTGGTAAAATTCGCCGCTGAAAATTGAGAAACGCGCCGAACGTTTCCCCGCATGGTTGACAATTCGTCCCGTGGTCATTACAATGTCCCCATATTTGAAGAAGGAGGAGCAGTCGTGAAACTCAGCGCCATTTATTTTGCAAACAACATGATGATGTGCATGTACTCTGAAGGCTCCTCTTGTGATTTACCGGGCGCCTAGGGCGCTGCGCGCGAGAAATCATAAGACCGGGCCTTTCAGGGCTCGGTTTTTTTATGCACTGAAACCTTAACAGAAGGACGGATTTTATATGATCGAAATTACAGGTCTTGGGAAATATTTCGGCGACCACAAGGTCCTCTCCGATATTTCCCTGTCGGTCGGCAAGGGGGACGTCTTCGGGATAGTCGGACATTCCGGAGCGGGGAAGTCGACTTTGCTGCGCTGCCTCAACGGGCTTGAAAGCTATTCTGAGGGCAGCGTCAAGGTCAAGGGGCGCGAGGTCAAGGACTTGGACGACGCGGAGCTGAAGCAGCTGCGCCGCGATATGGGGATGATTTTCCAGAATTTTAACCTCATGAACAGAAAGAACGTCTTTGAGAACATTATGTTCCCGCTCAAGGTATGGGGAACGCCGAAGGCCGAGGCCGAAGCGCGCGTGAATGAGCTGCTGGAGCTTGTCGGCCTAACGGCGAAGCGCGACGAGAAGGCGCGCAATCTGAGCGGCGGGCAGAAACAGCGCGTCGGCATAGCCCGAGCGCTGGCGCTGAACCCTGAAATCCTGCTCTGCGACGAAGCGACTTCGGCGCTCGACCCGAAAACGACGATTTCCATCCTCGAGCTGCTCATGGACATCAATAAAAAACTCAACGTGACGATCATAGCCGTCACGCACCAGATGGAAGTCGTCAAGATGATTTGCAACAAAGTCATAATCCTAGACGGCGGGCGCGTCGTAGATTCCGGCGACACGGACAAGCTTTTCCTCGCGCCAGGGCCGCAGCTCCGCAAGCTCATCACTGACGACTACGCGGTAATCCCACAGGGCACGAATATACGCCTGATGTTCCCGCGCGAGGTGGCGAACGACGCTATCATCACGAGCATGGCGCGCGACCTCGGCATAAACTTCTCGATAGTCGGCGGACGTATAGAGAAGTACCGCGAGACGGTGATGGGCTTCCTTATAATCCACGTAGACGATAAAGATGTTCCGCGTATTGAAAATTGGCTGAAAGATCACAAAATGTTCTGGGAGGTAATGGATGATGGGCGCTGAGCTTCTTTTCGCTCTTTGGGAAACGCTTTATATGGTTGTAGTATCGACGGTGTTGTCTGGCATATTCGGCTCCGGAGTCGCGATACTCATGATCATGACGGGGCCTTCGGGGCTGCGTCCCAACGCGCCGCTTTACCGCGTGCTTGATGTGGCGGTCAACCTGCTGCGCTCTTTCCCCTTCATAATATTGCTTATCGCGATAATCCCGCTGACGCGCATCATAGTCGGCACCTCGATAGGAAGCACGGCGTCGATCGTGCCGCTCACCATCGCGGCTACGCCATTTGTCGCGCGCCTTATGGAAGGCAGCCTGCTTGAAGTAGACCGCGGCGTCGTAGAGGCGGCGAAATCCTTCGGAGCTTCGACGTGGCAGATAATCTGGGGCGTAATGATAAAAGAGGCGATGCCTTCGCTCGTACTCAACTGGGCCGTAGTCGCGATAAACCTGCTCGGCTACTCCGCGATGGCGGGCGTAGTCGGCGGTGGCGGCCTCGGAGACCTTGCGATAAAGTATGGCTACAACCGTTTCCAGACGGACGTTATGATATACTCCGTCGCGATATTGATAGTCGTCGTCCAGGTCATCCAGTGCGTAGGCAACTATATCTACGAGAAGATTCGTTAAAAAAGCGTTCAACCGCCGTCCGCGCGGCGGCGGAAAAATAAATAAAAAGGAGAAGAACGGAAATGAAAAAAGCTTTAGCGGCAGTACTGGCAGCGGTCCTTCTCGTCCCGGCGATAGCCTTCGCGGCGGACGACAAGGTCATCAAGGTCGGAGTCACCCCCTTCCCGCACAAGGACATCATGGAGGCGGCGCGCCCGCTTCTCGAAAAAGAGGGCTATGAGCTCAAGATAGTCGAATTCACCGACTACGTCACGCCGAATACGGCTCTCGCGGAAGGCGCCATCGACGCAAACTTCTTCCAGCACGTCCCTTATTTTGAGAACGCGAATAAAGAGCGCGGCCTCAAATGCGTCTGGGTGGCTAAGATACACATCGAGCCCATGGGACTCTACTCGGCTAAAATAAAGAGCGTCGACGAAATTGAGGACGGCGCTCAGATAGCGATACCTAACGATGCGACCAACTGCGCCCGCGCGCTCCGCGTCCTTGAGAAGGCCGGCCTTATCAAGGTCAAAGAAGGCGAACTCGTCACAGCAAAGGACATCACCGACAACCCGAAGAAGCTCAAGATAAGCGAAATCGACGCGGCGCAGCTCCCGCGCACACTCCAGGACGTGACTGCGGCCGTCATCAACACGAACTTCGCCGGCGAGGCGGGCCTCAACCCTGCGAAGGACGCCCTTGTAATCGAGGACAAAGACTCGCCCTACGCGAACATCATCGTAGTCCGCGAAGCCGACAAGGACAGCGCCAAGACAAAGGCCCTCGTGAAAGCGACGCAGTCGCCTGAAGTCAAGGCCTTCATAGAGAAAGAACTCGTTCCCAAGGGAATAGTCTCCGCTTTCTAAACGAACAGCGCAAGTAAATCGCATGGAAAAGCGCCCCGGCATGGGGCGCTTTTGCGTTTTGTCGCTATATCCGTTACGGTCGTTTGAATTTTGATATTTAAGCAAAATAGTATTGCACCGTGAACGTTTATAAAGAATTGGAGGCGCCGACTTTGGATTTATCGATAGGCGGGCGGCGAGAGTATAAAACTAATCTGTATAAACCAAGCCCAAGCCTGCCTGAGCGCCGCCTTCTCTATTTTGTCGTCTTCGCCGACCGCGCCGGTGTTTTTGCAGAGCGCGCGTCCATCCGCGCGTGGGGGCTCTCGCGCGAATGTTACGCGAGAGCAGTTTTCCCGTTGATATCAATGCTTTTTAGCTTGTGAAACAGCGTCGTTTCCTCTGAAAAAACTCTTTTGTTTTCGGGCATAAATGCTAAAATAGGAAACCGGGTTATGAGCTATTTTATGTTTGTGGAGAATAATTCCGAACAATTCTGCTGAAGGAGGAGAGTTTTTATTATGAAGCTTCCGACATTCTGGGGCGGCATCCACCCGCCGCAGAACAAAGATTTGACCGCGGACGAAAAAATCGAGCGGTATCTCCCTAAGGGAGAGCTCGTTTTCCCGATGCCGCAGAACATCGGCGCGCCGAACGCGCCGGTAGTCGCGAAGGGCGACCGTGTGCTCGTCGGCACGCGGCTCGGCAACAACGACGCTTTTGTCTCCGCGCCAGTGCTTTCAAGCGCTTCCGGCACGGTCAAGGACGTGACGCTGCGCATGACGACGCCCGGCACGTTTGAGAACTGCGTCGTCGTTGAGAACGACGGCCTTTACGAGAAAGCGCCCGAGTGGCAGCCTATGGCTGATTACGAAAACGCGGATCCGAAGGAATACTTGAAGCGCATCCGCGAGGCCGGCATCGTAGGCTTCGGCGGAGCTACGTTCCCGACAGCCGTCAAGCTTTCCCCGCCGCCAGACAAGAAGATAAAATGGCTTATCGTCAACGGCGTAGAGTGCGAGCCGTATCTCAACTGCGACAACCGCCTGATGCTTGAGTCGCCAGACGAAGTCGTGAAGGGGCTCAAACTCATGTTGCGTCTATTCCCCGAGGCTCAGGGAATAATAGCGATTGAGAACAACAAACCCGCCGCCGTCAAAACGATGGAGGAGGCCGTCGCACGCCTCGGCGTGAACGGAATCACCGTCCAGCCGCTTGCTGTAAAATATCCGCAGGGTGCTGAGAAAATGCTCATCGAAGCTCTGACGGGGCAGGAGTACGTCGTCACGGCGCTGCCGGCCGACGTCGGCTGCATAATCCTCAACGTGCGCACGACGCACCAGATTTACCGCGCCATCGCGCTCGGCGAGCCCGCGGTCACGCGCATCGTCACCGTGACGGGGGACGCGGTCGCGCATCCGAAAAACATTTCCGTGCCGCTCGGCACATCCGTGCGCGAGCTTATCGACCTCTGCGGCGGTTTTAAAGAGCAGCCGGTCAAAATCCTCTCCGGCGGACCGATGATGGGCGTTGCGATGCGTTCCATCGACGTGCCTGTCGTCAAAGGCACATCCGGCATCCTCGCGCTGACCGCGAAGTCTGCTATGCTGAAGCCCATCACCGCCTGCCTACACTGCGGCAAGTGTGTCGAGGCCTGCCCGGCGGGGCTCGTCCCGACTGTGCTCGAGCCGCTTGTCGCGGCGCGCCGGTATGAGCGCTTCGAGGAAGAGGGCGGCATGAACTGCATAGAATGCGGAAGCTGCACCTACGTGTGCCCGGCGCACCGCCCGCTCACGCAGGGCTGCCGCGACGGAAAGGCCTCCGTGATGGCGATGCGCAGAAAGGCGGCTGCTAAATAATGGAACGTTTGCTCGTAGTATCAAGCTCGCCGCACATCCACTCCCCGCTCGACACACAGAAAGTCATGGGATGGGTGCTCGCGGCTCTCGCCCCCGCCGGTCTCGCCGGCGTATATTTCTTCGGCCTCCGCGCCGCGATAGTAATGGCGGTCTGCGTCGCCTCGTGCGTGCTTTTTGAATACCTCTGGGAAAAGGCGGTCAAGAAGCCCAGCACGGTGAACGATCTCTCCGCCGCGGTCACGGGACTGCTCCTCGCCTACAACCTGCCGCCGACCATCCCGTTCTGGATGGCGGTGCTCGGCAGCCTCTTCGCAATGATCGTCGTCAAACATCTTTTCGGCGGCCTCGGCTGCAACATCGTCAACCCCGCGCTCGCCGCGCGCGCGATGATGCTCACCAGCTGGCCGGTGCCGATGACTACATGGACGATCGACGGGGTCTCAGGCCCGACGCCGCTCGCGCTCATCAAGATGGGCGCGGCTGACAAGCTCCCGAGCATACAGGATCTTTTCATAGGGCACATTGGCGGATGCATCGGCGAAACTTCGTCGCTCGCGCTGCTGATAGGCTTCGGCATACTTCTCTGGAAAGACATAATCAAATGGCACATCCCCGTCGTCTACGTCGCGACGGTCGCCGTGCTGAGCATGGCCTTCGGCCGTCCCGTCAGCCCGCTCTGCGAGGTTCTCTCCGGCGGTCTGCTGCTCGGCGCGATTTTCATGGCGACCGACTATGTCACGACGCCGGTCACACGCCGCGGACAGATAATCTTCGCCGTCGGCTGTGGCGTGCTCGCGACGCTGATACGCACGTGGGGCGGATATCCCGAGGGCGTGTCGTACTCGATACTGATAATGAACCTCGTCGTGCCGCTCATCGACAGGGCGACGAAGCCGCATATCTTCGGTGAGGTGAAAAAACATGCCTAAGATCGTAAGGTACGGACTGATACTTTTCGCCATAACGGCGGCGACGGGACTGATCCTCGGCGGCGTCTACACAATGACGCTCGAGCCGATACGTCTCGTGCAGGAGCAGGAAAAGAACGAAGCGCTCGCCTCGACTCTCCCAGGCGCGACCGAGTTCGAGACCGTCGATGTCAAAGACGGTAGCCCGATGATTACGGAAATCTACAAAGGCATCGACGGAGGCGAAGTCAAGGGCTACAACTTCACCGTGACGCCCAAGGGCTACGCGGGACTGCTGACGATAGTCGTAGGCGTCAACAACGAAGGACGCGTCATGGACATCAAGATACTGAGCCACAGCGAAACGCCGGGACTCGGAGCCAAGGCCGTCGAGCCCGCCTTCGCGGGGCAGTTCAAGGAAAAGCTCGCGGAGAAGCTCACCGTGACGAAGACGTCCGTAGAGTCCGACGACCAGATACAGGCCATCTCCGGCGCCACCATCACTTCGTCGGCGGTCGTAAACGGAGTAAACACAGCGCTTAACTACTGGCGCGCCAACTTCGCGGAAGGCGAAGCCGCCGAAGTAGAAATTCCCGCGGACGCCGCATCCGGCGCGTCAGCCGCGCCTGACAAAGTGGAGGAATAACAACGATGATAAATCCTCTTAAAATAATCAAAAACGGCATACTGACCGAGAACCCGATATTCGTCCTCGTCCTCGGCATGTGCCCCACGATAGCGGTCACGACGAGCGCCATCAACGGCCTCGGCATGGGACTTGCGGCTACCGCGGTTCTCATGGGTTCCAACATGGCCATATCCGCGATGAGAAAATGCATACCGGACGAGATACGCATCCCGGCATTCATAGTCGTCATAGCGGGATTCGTCACAGTCGTCCAGTTGCTCATCTCGGCCTACGCGCCGGCGCTCAACAAGTCCCTCGGTATATTCATCCCGCTCATCGTCGTCAACTGCATCATACTCGCGCGAGCGGAGGCTTACGCCTATAAAAACGGCGTGCTGGCTTCGATGTTCGACGGCGTGGGAATGGGGCTCGGGTTCACATGCGCGCTGATACTGATAGGCTCGATACGCGAGCTGCTCGGCAACGGCACAGTCTTCGGCATGACCATCCTGCCGCCTGAGATATACGCGCCCGCTCTGCTGGTAATACTCGCCCCGGGCGGCTTCATCACCCTCGGCATCATCATGGCCTTCATACGCCACCTTAAAATGAGGAAAGAGGAAAAGACGACCGGAGTCCGGTCCACATACGACGGCTGGCAGGAGCTCGACGCCTGCGGCGGATGCGCGCTCAAGGGAATATGCCACGGCGCCGCCGTCGGCAGCGTCTGCGCGAAAAACGAAAAGGAGGCCGGTAAATAATGGAACTCGTCGCTCTATTCGTGGGCTCCGTGCTCGTAAACAACATTCTGCTCGCCCGTTTCCTCGGCAACTGCCCGTTCCTTGGAGTTTCCAGCCAGCTTGAGACGGCGAAGGGCATGGGCGTAGCCGTCATATTCGTCACGACCTTCGCGGCGATCATGACGTGGCTCGCCTACAACTTCATCCTCGTCCCGCTCGGGCTGCAATACCTCTACACGCTCGCGTTCATCCTGATAATCGCGGCGCTCGTCCAGTTTGTCGAAACGGTGCTCAAAAAGATGATGCCGGGCCTCTACAAATCCCTCGGTATCTTCCTTCCGCTCATTACGACGAACTGCGCCGTCCTCGGCGTCGCCGTCATCAACATGAACGAGAACTACAACTTCATCTACTCCGTGGTCAACGCTTTCGGCTCGTCGGCTGGCTTCCTGCTCGCCATCGTGCTAATGGCTGGCATACGCGAGAAGATAGAGATGAACACGGAAATGCCGCGCTGTATGCGCGGGCTGCCGATAGCCCTCGTCACGGCGGGCCTCATGTCGATAGCCTTCATGGGCTTCAGCGGCCTCATCAAATAGGAGGAACGGACATGGAAGGAATACTCTACCCGACTCTTGTAATGGGAGGGCTCGGCGTCGTCTTTGGGGCGCTGCTCGCTTTCGCCTCGGATAAATTCTTCGTCGCCGTCGACGAACGCCAGGCAAAAATACGAGAAATCCTGCCCGGCGCAAACTGCGGCGGATGCGGCTACCCCGGCTGCGACGGCTACGCCGAAGCCTGCGTAAGCGGCGAAGCGCAGCCCAACAAATGCGCCGCGGGCGGCCCCGACGTCGCCGCTAAAATAGCGGAGATACTCGGCGTATCGGCCGAAGCCGCCGAGCCGATGGTCGCCTTCGTCAAATGCAGCGGCACATACGACAAAACCGTAAAAGACTGCGTCTACATGGGCTTCGACGACTGCCGCAGCGCCGCCGTTGTCCCTGGCAGAGGCCCCTCCGCCTGCACATACGGATGCCTCGGCTACGGCACCTGCGTAAAAGTCTGCCAGTTCGACGCGATCCACGTCAAAAACGGTGTCGCCGTCGTCGACCGTGAAAAATGCGTCGGATGCGGAAGCTGCGCCGCGGAATGCCCGCGCGGAGTAATCGCGCTCGTGCCGAAAAAATCCAGAGTCCAGGTCGGATGCAGCAACCCGCTCAAAGGCCCATACGTCAAAAAAGTCTGCTCGACGGGCTGCATAGGCTGCACCCTCTGCGTCAAGACCTGCCCCAAGCAGGCCATATCCATGCATGGCAACCTTGCCGTCATAGACCCGGCGCTCTGTGTCAACTGTGGGCTTTGCGCAGCGAAATGCCCCGTTAAAGCCATAACGGACATGCGCCCGCCGAGACCGGCCCCCGCGCCTAAGCCCGAAGCCGCGCAGCCTCAGGCGCAGGCGTAACGACAGATAATCCTGCAATACGGAAGAGAGAGCATTAAGCTCTCTCTTCTTCTTTCTAGAGAGCAAGGGTGAAATCCACGAAAACGCCGTTAAATTCTTTTACGCGGCTAAAACTATGCAGAATACCATAAAATCTGTAAAAACGCCGCAATTTGCCGCAGACGCCATTGTGCATAAGGGTGCGCTTGAACGTCACGCCGCCGTCACCAAATTCACGTAAAAGCCAGCGCGCGTACCGCGCGCTGTAAAAACACCGGCTTGCACACGCATGTAATTTTAAGAAATTTTTGCGCGCATATCATTTGCAATGAACTAAAAAACGCGATGATTCATGTGCACACGCTCTCTGGTGTGCTGCGGAAAAATTGAAAAAAGTAGTTGACGAAACGCTTGAGGCGTAATATACTGCCATTTGTTGCGTCGCGGGAGGTCGGTTCCGAGAGAAACTTC
>CAVEUD010000048.1:0-11318 GCA_963618995.1 bacterium | reverse complement strand
ACAGTTCGATAATCGCCTGGTCTTCCAATTTTCTCAGACGATATGTTCCTTTTCCAGACCATCTCCCTTCACCGCGTAGCCTTTTTTTAACCTTGCCTCGTTTATCCTTGCCTTGATAAGCTCCCGTATAAGCTCTTCCTTCGTCATTGCCTCGTAATCAGACAAGCTGGGGTTTGATTTACAATCCTGGGCTCTGCAGGCGTAATCATTGGAACTTCCGCCTGGCTGCTTGGGTGCGAGGCCGTTTGCGTCGCGGTACATACGCATATAATTCCTTGCTGTATCGTCGCTTATACCATAAGCCTCGGCGGCTTCGTAACGGGTCATCGTGCCGTTGTATATCTTTCTGCCTATTTCAAGACGTTCTTCCTTGGAGAACTTCATATTTTAAACCTCCGTACACTCAAGACAATAACCGTGTCCTAAAAACAGATTGCTCTGTCCGTGATGGCGTTGGGGGGTGTCTGTGTTTTACCCCCTTTGTGTACGGGATTAGTTTAGCAGTGCACCGGTCCCGAAAACCGATTGCTCTGTCCGTGATGGCGTTGGGGGGTGTCTATGTTTTACCCCCTTTGTGTACGGGATTAGTTTAGCAGTGCATAGTAGGGGGCAGACATACAGCACGGGCGGAAGGTCACCTCCCCCCGCCCGTGTGCTGCATTCTTTTATTATACTTTGACGCCGAACGCTAATTCTGCTGTGCGGCGTAGTCCATTATCCAGCCGTAGACCTTTTCGCCGATGGAGCGCGGCGGAATGTCGCGCCAGTGCTTTTCAGAGAACTCGCGGCTCTGACTGCCCGTCTCATCAATACCGTAGACGGAGCGAGCCGAGAGAAACTGATCCTGCGCGGCTTCTTTGTTGTAGGCGAATGTAAGGAAGAGGCAATGGGCGTCAGCACCGCTGTGTTCATTGAATTTTTCACGCGCTTCCTTTGTGCGGATGTTGACCTTCGTATTCGCGATTATGTAGCCGCCTTCGTCGGTTATCGAATCTGTGTCGATGTATATGACGTTGGTGCCGCTGCGATCTATTTCGACGTAGTTTTCCGCAAATGCGGCGGCTGAGGCGCAGAGGATTACCGCGAGCGCGGCGCAGAGCTTAAACATTTTTCCCAATTTCATTCCCCTCCCTAGTCTATCACTTCGTTGATGACATACCCAAGCACGGCTCCCGTAAGGGCTCCCTTCAAGAAATTGTCATCGTCGTCATCGTCATAATAATATCCGCCGTCGTAGTGGTGCGGCGCTGGAGGTGCAGGCTGTGGAGCGGGCTTCGGCGGCTCGGGCTTCGGGGCTGGCTTCGGCGCCGGAGCAGGCTTCTGCGGCGCGGGCTTACCAGGCTGATGCTGTCCCGGTCTTTGATCGCGCGGCGGCTGACATGGTGCGGCGCACGCCGCTGTTGCTCCGGCCACCATTGCGGCGGCTGCCAGTATGGCCGCTGCACGGCCTGTCTTTTTAAAGAAATCTCCAAACATTTATATCACTCCGTTCATCCTTAGCGGGTAGTAAAGAAATTGCTGTCAGTTGCTGTTGCTTATCACATTATTGACCACGATCCCGAGCACCGCGCCTATCAATGCGCCTTTGATGAAATCGTCGTCATCATCGTCGTCGTTGTAGTAATAGCCGCCGTCATAATAAGGCGCGGACGGAACCGGCTGCGGCGGGACAGGCCTCGGAGGCGCCGGCTTAAGAGCTGGGCCGGGCTTCGGAACCGGTTTGGGCGCGGAGCCCGGCTTGGGAGCCGATTTGTTGACTGCCGGTCCTGGTTTGCCGGGGCCTGGTTCCGGGGTCGGCTTATGTATTCCGGGCTTAGGCTCAGGTCCCGGTTTTGGGTCAGGCTTTGGAGCCGCAATCGCCGCGGAGCATCCTGCTACCATCGCCAGCGCTACGAACGCCGCTGTAACTTTTCCCACTTGTTTGAAAAATTTCCAGCTCATTTATGAACACTTCCCTTTTCCGTTCTGCCTGAGGTTTGCTTTACTCTGCAGCTATTATTTTAGTCAGGGAATGTGGCGGATTTCTGTTGGGAACAAGGTTTTTGCGTGAGGATTTTGTGGGGATTTTGTATATCTGTCACGAATATTGCGCCAGCCTCCGCGGATGTGGAGACGAACGCCGTCGCCCACGCTTCGCCTCGTTCTGCGCGGCGAAAAGTTTTCGCGCAGTATATGCGCCGGGGACAGCATGAGCACAAAAAAAAGACGGGCGCGAAGCCCGTCTTTCTCGGTTCTGTCTTAAAGAGCTTAGAGGAAGAAGCCCTTTATCTTGAGTTCGTCCGCGACGCGCTTGATGGCGACGAGGAACGCCGCGCGGCGCATCTTCACGTTGTGCTCCTGCGCGTAGTCCCAGACTCTCTTGAAGTTGTCCTTCATGATCGGGACGAGGCGGCTGTTGTACTCTTCCTCGGTCCAGAAGAATCCGGCGAGATCCTGTACCCACTCGAAGTAGGAGCCGATGACTCCGCCGCTGTTCGCGAGGAAGTCGGGAACAACGAGGATTCCGCGCTCGTCAAGGATCTTGTCGCCCTCGGGGCGGACGGGGCCGTTTGCGCCTTCGACGATGTATTTGCACTTGAGCAACGGCGCGTTCTTTTCGCTGATAACGCCTTCAAGGGCGCAGGGTGAGAGAACGAGGCATTCCTGCTCGAGTATCTCTTCGCCGCTCATCTTGACGAGCCCCGGCTCCGCGTAACCGTCGAGTATGCGTTTCGGATGCTTCTCGACATAGGCCTTCGCCGCTTCGACGTCGATTCCGTTCGGGTTGTAGTAGCCGCCGGTGATGTCGCTGATTCCGACGATCTTGCAGCCCGCGTTGTGGAGGAACAGCGCGTTGTAGGTTCCGACGTTGCCGAAGCCCTGTACGATGACTGTGGCGTCCTTCGGCTCAATATTCTGTCTCTTGAGCAGTTCAAGAACGCAGGTGGCGACGCCCAGTCCGGTCGCAGCGGTGCGTCCCTTGGAACCCCAGTAGGCGACAGGCTTTCCGGTGACTACGCCGGGCTCGAGGTGGCCGCGGAGTTTCGAGATGGTGTCCATGATCCAGACCATCTCAGGGCCGCCGGTATTGACGTCGGGAGCGGGCACGTCGGTCCAGTCGCCGATGAACGGAGCGATGCGCGCCGCGAAGGTGCGGGTCATCATCTCGCGCTCGCGCGGCGAGAGCTCAAAGGGGTCTACGGAAATTCCGCCCTTGCCGCCGCCGTAAGGAATACCGGCGAGCGAGCACTTCCAGGTCATAAGGCTCGCAAGAGCCTCGCACTCTTCAAGGTTGACGTCCGGGTGGAAACGGAGGCCGCCCTTCGCCGGTCCGCAGACCGTCGAGTGCTGTACACGATAACCTTCGAAAACTCTAACCGAGCCGTCGTCCATCTGGACGGGGATGGAGACGCAGATAGCGCGCTCCGGGCGGCTCAATACCTCGATGAGGCCATCTTCAAGCCCCATTTCCTCAGCCGCATCGTAGAAGTTCTCAAGTGCGGTGTGGAGAAGTACGTTTTTGGAAGTACGTTTCTGTACGGCCATACAAAAAACCCCCTTAGTTTATTCGCCCGTTTAGGGCGCAGTCATAAAATTTTCGTCCCTCAGGACTTAATTTTTACGCACACTAATATTGTATGCCCTAACACTTTTCTAGTAAAGGGGGGCGTCAGGCACGATATTTATACAAATAACAGAAAATATCGCCATATTCACATAATTTGGGAAATGCCTTGTGAAAAGAACCTCAGACAGATACAAAACCTCGCGAAAACTTTATAAAAATAATTTTACAAAGACGACGGCGAAAATAAGGCCTGGCAGCATGTTCATTATCCGTATCTTCATAAGGCCGAGCAGGTTGACTCCTATCGCCATCAGCATCAGGCCTCCGGTCGCGCTCATTTCGACGACGGCCGCATCGGACATGAAAGGCTGCATCCACCCCGCCGCAAGCGTAAGCGCAGCCTGATAGACAAATACGGAGACGGAGGAGAAAAGCACGCCCGCGCCGAGCGACGCGGCCATCGCGACCGAAATCATGCCGTCGAGCAGCCCTTTGGCGAGCAGCAGCGACGGGTATCCGCCGAGCCCCTCCTCGAAAGAGCCGAGCACCGCCATGGAGCCGGTGCAGTAAATCAGGCTGGCGGTGACGAATCCCTGGGAGAAGCCGCCGGACGCGCCGCCCATTCGCTTCTCGGCGCGCGCGCTGAGCTTCTCAAAGGCCGCCTCGATCCCGACGAGTTCCCCGGTGAGCGAACCGAGCGCTATGCTCGCGATTACGACCAGCGAATGTTCCGTCTTTATCGCCATGCTTACGCCGAGCGAAATTATAAAAAGCGCCATCCCCTGCACGGGAAGTTCAAGAATTTTCTGCGGTATCCTGCTGCGCAGCAGAAGCCCGGCGAGGCTTCCGCATATAATGAGAAAAGCGTTCGACAAGCTTCCGAAAAGAGGAATAGATATGATAAAGTCCAAAGCTCCAGCCCCCACATAAAAATCGCGCCGCGCCGGACGGGGCGCGCCGACTTTATATTATATCCGATATCGGCAAAACCTGTCGCGCGCGGGCAAAAAAAAGCGCGCCCCGTGCGGGACGCGCTTTTTTATTTCTGAATGGAAGCACTACTTCAGTTCGACCTTCGCTCCGGCCTCTTCGAGCTTCTTCTTCATCTCTTCGGCCTCTTCCTTCGCTACGCCTTCCTTGACCGTCTTGGGGGCGCCGTCGACCATGTCCTTGGCTTCCTTCAGGCCGAGGCCGGTGATCTCGCGGACGACCTTGATGACGCCGATCTTGTTTGCGCCGTGGTCGGCGAGGACTACGTCGAACTCGGTCTTCTCTTCCTCCGCGGGAGCCGCGGCGGCACCGGCTGCGGGCATGCCGGCCATCGGCATCATCATCGCGGGAGCCGCGGCGCTGACGCCGAACTTCTCTTCAAGTTCCTTAACGAGCTCAGAAAGCTCGAGCACGGACATTTCGCTGATAGCCTGGATGAGTTCTTCTCTGGTCATTTTATTTTCCTCCTGAAATTATCTTATTATGTTAAGCGGCTAGGCCGCTAAGCTCTCCCGCTCTTGCGGGAGCATTGAAAACCGCTCCGCGCATACTACGCGGCGGTCTCCCCCTTCTTGTCCTTGATCTGGGAAAGGACAGTGACGAAGTTTCTTTGCGGGCCGGAAAGAACCGTGACGAGTCCGCGAAGCGGAGCCGCGATCGTTCCGACGACCTGGGCGATAAGCTGATCCTTCGAGGGCAGATCCGCGAGTGCGAATACCTGCTGCTGGTTAAGAACCTGCTGTCCGCCGAGGATGGCGCCCTTGACGACGAAGGCCTCGTTGCCCTTCTCCTTCGCGAAGTCGCGCACAGCCTTTGCAACGGCGGCGGCGTCTCCGTAGGAAATGACGTAGCCGTTCGGGCCGAAGTCGTATTCGGGAGCCTGCACCATACCGCACTCCTGGAGCGCGATGCGCATAAGCGTGTTCTTGCTGACCTTCATCTCTCCGCCTGCTTTGCGGATAAGGCGGCGAACCTCGCTTATCTTCTTAACGGTAAGGCCGCGGTACTCGACGATGATCACGGCGTCGCTCTTCTTCAGAGCCTCGCAGAGCATATCGATATTTTCGCGTTTAGCCTGTGTCGGCATATTCGATTTCACCTCCTGCAATTTAAGTTGGATCGGAATGCCGCACAGCCCGCAAGCGGGTAAAAAACGGCCTCCGAACTCAAGAGCCCGGAAGCCATAAAATAGTCGTATGGACATAATTTATCCTTCGCGAGACCTCGGCAGGAAATTAAGCGCAAAGGCACCTGCTGTCTTGAGTCATAGCAGTGAGATTATAAGCTCTTGCCGTACGTTTGTCAAAAGTTTCCGCACGGGCTTTTGCAGCGCGGCGCGAAATTGTAAAATTGTCTCAGGCCTTATTAAAGGAGGAAATCTCATGCTCAGGATAGGACTTGCGCAGATGGATATAAAACTTGGCGACCGCGAGGCGAATTTCGCGGCGGCCGCTGACTGGATGAAAAAATACTGGACGCCGTCGGAGATGGAAACAGTCGTAGTGCTGCCCGAGATGTTCGACGTCGGATACGTCATAGAGGAAGCCGGCAAATACGCGGACCGCGGCGCGGAGCGCGCAGTAGAGTTCCTTTCAGGGCTTGCACGCCGCTACAACGTATGGTTTGCGGGCGGCTCCGTACTCGCGCAAGCCGCGGGCGGAGCCGTAAACAGAGCGCTCGTCGTGAATCCGCGTGGAGAATACGTCGCGCATTACGACAAAGTCCATCTTGCGCCGATGATGGACGAGGACAAATACCTGCGCGGCGGCTCAGAGTTTTGCTCGTTTGAAATAGGCGGCGTAAAATGCGCGCTAGCGATATGCTATGACCTGCGCTTCTGCGAGTGGTTCCGCATGGGCGCGCTCGCCGGCGCGCAGATATTTTTCATCTCCGCGGAGTGGCCGCGCCCTCGCATAGAGCACTGGCGCACGCTGCTGCGCGCGCGGGCGATCGAGAACATGATCTACATAGCCGCCTGCAACCGCGTCGGGGACACGCCGTCGGACAGCTTCCCTGGATATTCCGCGGTCATAGACCCGTGGGGCGCGCCGCTCTGCGAGGCCGCCGAAACGCCGTTCGGCGCTTTCGTCGAAATAGAACCTCGGAAAGCCAAGGAGGCGAGACGCTTTATAAAAACGTTCGAAATGCGCAGACCAGAGCTGTATAAGTTATAATGTCTCGCATAAACTATATAAACGGAGTTGTTGCAGAATGAAGAAACTAACTCTGATAATAGCCGCGGCGCTCATGGCGGTTTTTGCCTCCGCCACTTTTGCGAAACCGTCGGTAACAGAATTCAGAGACAAACAGATCCCTATAACGAGCATCAAGACGGCGCTAGTCATGCCGGTCGGCTACGAAATAACCGTGCCGGAGTCCGAGGCGTTCCTTGCCGAGGCGGCGGAGCAGAAATGGCAGGATTTCACGCTGAACAAAAAAGAGCGCTTCCCTTTTGTAATGCGCACGCCGCAGGAGATAATCGACCGAGCCGCCTTCATCACCGGCGAGCAGCCTGAGCAGATGACGCCGACCGCGCTTGCGCACAAGGCTTACAATCTCGCGCCGGACCACGTGGACGCAGTTCTGATGTGCACCGTCACGAAATGCGCCGTCGGCAAGATACACCACCCTGAGGAGTACGTGACGAAGTACCGCTATGAGGACAGGCCGATATGGCGCAACAACCGCTGGGAGACGCAGCGCGTCCAGATACCTTACGAGGAATATAAGCCTGCGTGGGACGAGAGCGTATCTATAGGCGCAGTCAAAGTCGAGCTTCGCGCCGCGAAGGACGGACACCTCATATACGGAGTTACCGTCTCCGCCGCCACCGGCGCGGATTTTTTCAGCGAAGCCCCGTCTCTGACGAAGCATATCCAGAACGTAATCGAAAACGCAGCGAAACGAATTCCTGTGAAATAACGGATTGTAGGAGAAATGTCAGCGCATGAGAGATGGCGGCGCTAAGAAGTTTAAATGGAATTTTTTATATTAATACAATAAATTCTTATATATGGAGGGCTTTTTATTTGTTTTGAATTTACAATCTAAGTGCAACACTAAATAATGACCCATAGTCTGGTACAATGGCGTTTGCAAAGACATCCACATACCAGGAGATACTATGAGCCATTATAAACATATTACACCAACAGAGCGTGAAAAGATACTTATATTACGCTCCCAGAATTATTCAATTACATATATCGCTGATAGCATTGGCAGAGATAAGTCAACAGTCTCACAAGAACTTTCTCGTAATACTATTAACGGCGAGTATTCTGCCGTAGCTGCACAGGTTGCTTATGGTGATCGCCGTATCAGATGTCGTCGCAAGACGAAACTTTCTGATCCTAAGATCTTTAAGCTTGTCCAGGAAAAGTTCCTTGAACATCAATGGTCGCCAGAGCAAATTGCCGGCAGACTTAAGCAGGAGCATTCTGACGTCATCATCAGCTATACAACCATATATAGAGGTCTATATGTCAGACTGTTCGATACCTCTGAAGAACGCAAATCCCATGGTAATCAAGGCGCTATACGAAAACTCAGGCACAAAGGCAAGACTCGTCATACCGGGGATCACATTGAAAAACGAGGCAAGATCGTCGTCAGTAATGATCTTGAGGATCGTCCAAAGGCTGCCAATGACCGCAGTCGTATTGGCGACTGGGAAGGCGATACTGCAGCCGGATCCCAGAATGGTATTTGTCTCGTTACGCCGGCTGACAGAAAAAGCGGAATGCTTCTGTGCCAACGCGCAGAGAAGAAAGTCTCTGACTGCGTTCGCGATGTAATGATCAACTGTCTCAAGGGACAGCCGCTGCATTCCATAACCCCGGATAGAGGCAGGGCGTTTGCTGAACATGCTGAGATCACAAAGGCTCTGGATGGCGTACAGTTCTGCTTTCCAAAGCCTCAGGCATCCTTGGGATCGTGGAACAGATGAAAACGCCAATGGTCTTCTTCGCGAGTACTTTCCAAAAGGTGAAGACCTTTCAAAGTACAGCGATGAATATATACAAAGCAAAGCGGATGAATTGAACAAGCGACCAGGAAAGTGTCTGGGGTACTTAACCCCTTATGAGGTCTATTATTAATCTATTAATCGTTGCACTTAACTTGACAATTCAAGACACAAAAAAGCCCCGGCACAAACCGGGGCTTGATTTTTTTGCTTTCCGTCTGAACTAGTCGGCAGAGGAAACTTCCTTCTGAGCCTGGACGGGGTCTATCTGGATGCCAACGCCCATCGTCGTGGTGACGGTGATTCCCTTGATATAGGTGCCTTTGACCGCCGCGGGGCGTACCTTAACGATGGCGCGGAGCAGAGCCTTGACGTTTCCGATGAGGTTCTCGACGGGGAACGAAGCCCTGCCAACCGCGTTGTGGGTAATGGCGGTCTTGTCGACGCGGAACTCTACGCGGCCGGCCTTGATCTCTTTGATGGCATCGGCGACGTCGAACGTGACAGTGTTGGTCTTAGCGCTCGGCATAAGTCCGCGGGGTCCGAGAACCTTACCGAGGCGTCCGGCGACCTTCATAATGTCCGGCGTGGCGATTACCGCATCGAAATCAAGTCTGCCGTTCTGGATCTCAGCGACCAGGTCTTCGCCGCCGACGATGTCCGCGCCCGCGTCCTGGGCTTCCCTCTGCTTCTCGCCGAGAGCGAGGACGGCCACTCTCTTCGTGTGGCCCGTTCCGAAGGGAAGCACGATGGTGCTGCGCACCTGCTGGTCCGCGTGACGGGGGTCAACGCCCAGACGAACATGGAGTTCGAGGCTTTCATCAAACTTCGCCGTCGCGCATTCTTTTGCGAGCGTTACGGCTTCTGAAAGCGGGTACTGTTTCGTGAGATCGACTTTTTCGAGCAGCGCCTTGTAACGTTTTCCTGTTCTTGACATTTTATATTTCCTCCTTGTGGTGATAACGGACGTTTTTCGCATCCTTCCACTCCCGGCGCGCCGGGATTTCAGGCTATTTTACGATTTCGAATCCCATCGAGCGGGCCGTACCTTCGATCATGCGCATAGCCGCTTCGATGTCGTTCGCGTTGAGGTCGGGCATCTTGAGCGCCGCGATCTCTTCAACCTGCTTCTTCGTGAGCTTGCCGACTTTGTCCTTGTTCGGAACCGCCGAGCCCTTGTCCTTGCCGGCAGCCTTCTTGATGAGGACGCTTGCCGGCGGGGTCTTGAGGACGAAGGTGAAGCTGCGGTCGGCGTAGACTGTGATGACTACCGGGATAATGAGTCCGACCTGGTCGGCCGTTTTGGCGTTGAACGCCTTGACGAATTCCATGATATTGATGCCGCGCTGTCCGAGCGCCGGCCCTACCGGCGGAGCCGGAGTGGCTTTTCCCGCGGGAAGCTGAAGCTTAAGCTCCCCAACTACTTTCTTAGCCATGACGATGTTTCCTCCTTAGATTGAAGCCTCCGCATCGTGCGGAGACTGTTATTCGTTTGTCAAAGTGCACGCGCGGATTTTTCCGCGCTAGACCTTCTCCAAGTCGTTGTAATCCGCCTCGACGTCGGTCTCGCGGCCGAACACCGTGATGCGGAACTTGATTTTAGCCTTGTCAGCGTCTATCTCGACCACCGGTCCGCTCTGTCCCGCGAACGGCCCGTTCTTCACCTGTATCATGTCTCCGATGTGGAAGTCGACCTCCACCTTCGGCTTGGCCTCTTTGCCGAGCTTGCGCATGATTTCCTCGGCTTCTTTGGGCGAAAGCGGGATAGGATGGTTGCCTGAGCCTACGAAGCCCGTGACCCCAGGCGTATGGCGAACGACATACCAGGACTGGTCTTCGAGTATCATTTCGACCAGGACGTAGCTCGGGAAAACTTTATGCTTGACGCGCTTCGTCTTTCCGTCTTTTATCGTCACTTTCTCCTCGACGGGGACGAGGACGCGGAAGATCCTGTCTTCCATGCCCATAGTGGCGATGCGCTGGTCGAGGTTGGCTTTGACCTTGTTCTCATAGCCCGAGTAGGTCTGGACTATGTACCAGCGGCGTTCCTGTGTATTTCCAAATAATTCGCTCATGTTAAAAGAGGACGCAGGCCCTCTCCACCTCCAAGATTACTGTCGAGACGCTTCTGTCTGCCCGAGAGGCTTTTACCGTATGAACGTGGAGAATACTCCGGTGAGTACTAAATCTACCAGTCCAAGATAAGCCGACGCAATAGCCGTGACGACGACAACGATTACAGTGGAATACCACAGCTGCTGTTTCGTAGGCCACGCTACTTTTTTAAGTTCGGCTCTTGACTCCCGCACATAGTCGAGGACTTTATCCATCAACCCCGACCTCCTCGTTTATCGACTTTGATATAAATTTTTAATGCCTAACCGTTCCAGGAGAATAAAAAAATGGCAGGCCTGGAAGGATTCGAACCCTCAACCCCCGCATTTGGAGTGCGGTGCTCTAACCAGTTCGAGCTACAGACCTGCATGCGAAGAGTATTCTACACTATTTGCACTCTTTATGCAAGGTGTGCTTGTCGCAGAACTTGCAGTATTTTTTCTTCTCCAGCTTCTTCTGAGCCTTTTTCTTATTTACAAGCGTGACGTAGTTGCGGCGCTTGCACTCGGTGCACTGAAGACCGATGATGTCAGCCATGCTTACTCACTCCCGACAAAAATTTTAATTTGAAAGGGCGGCCGCTGACAGCCGCCCTGCGTTTGCGCTAAAGCTAGTCGATGATCTCGGTGACGACGCCGGCGCCAACCGTACGGCCGCCTTCGCGGACTGCGAAGCGGAGCCCTTCCTGCATCGCTATCG
>CAVEUD010000047.1:0-12730 GCA_963618995.1 bacterium | reverse complement strand
GCGGATGAAAATTTCCGCGGCGCACTGCTGTTTTTAACGCCCTTCTAAGCGGCGCATTCGCGCGCTGTCGCCCGCTGCGTCGTCTCGTTGCTGAGTTTAATCTCAAATTCCGTGACGTATAGGCTGTTTTCCCTGTTCAGCCTCGGGATGTAAAATTCTCTCTTTTGTTTTTCCGCCTTTTCTTTGATAAACGCCGGCGCGGTGAAAATAAAGCGGAACTCAGCGACGCCGTCGAGCTGTTTTTTCAGCTCGCGATAGGCGTATGTTGAGAAATAAGCGGCCGCGACGGATATTTTGCTTCCTTTTTTATTACGGCTTTCAAATCATCTTTCACAGTGTTTTCAATGTTGTTCAACATCCTCGTCGGCATACGTCTCGGCTACTATTTCTCAAAAATGTTTGAAACAAACGGCTGACAAAACGTACATTTATTATGGCAGAATGAACACAAAAAATGGCGCACTCCGTGCAGTGCGGCGGCGCGCGCATAAGTAAACCCCGCCCTCGAGCGGCGCGGGCGGGGTCTCTGCATCGTCCCCTCAGGTTTGCTGCGGCATTGAAACTCTGGAGGGGAAAGAAAGGAGGCCGAATGACTGTCTCTACATTGTTTCGGCAGAGGCGGCCCAGCTTCTCGCCGTAGAGACGAGGTAGTCGTCAAACATCGTGTCGAGCATCGCGAGACCGCGGCGGTGGGTCGTCGTTACGACTTGTATGTTCATTGCCATGACGATTATCGTAACTATCAGCAGGAAAGAAAAACGAATTTTGTCTTCCTTCGACATCCGCGCCGCCTCTGTTTCCTTAAATTACCGTTATATGCATCGGTAATTTTACATAACATTCTCTACGCTTATTTTATCATTCATCGCGGCAATCTACAATATTAAATTCGCGCCGCGCCGGAATTTCTGCACGCATGCCTTTCGTGGACATACGCAGCGGAGTTTCGGGCCGCTCCCGAGCCGCAGCGTGAAAAACCTATACCGCGGCATAAAGACATCCGCGCCGTTTCGGCCTCCGTGCCGAAGGCCGGGGCTTAAAATCAAGGAGGCGGAATATGCTTGAAATCCTCATGAACATGTACCACGCCGTCGCGCTCGCGGCGGCGCTCTACTGGCTCGGCTCTTTCCTCTGCGAGAAGGCGGCCGTTTTCAAAAGATACTGCATTCCAGAGCCGCTCGTTGGCGGCGTCTGCTTTGCGGCGGTAAATACTGCGCTTTACGCGACTGGAACGGCTTTCATCGCTTTTGATGACACACTCCAGGTCGTATTTATGAACATCTTTTTCACGACGGTCGGTTTTACAGTGAGCCTCCAGCAGCTCAAGCGCGGCGGCAAGTCCGTCCTGCTGTGCCTTATTCTCGCCGTCGTCATAACCTGCTCGCAGAACGTGCTCGGCGTGCTCATAGTAGGAGCGCTCGGCGCGGACCCGCGGCTCGGCCTCTGCGCCGGCTCGATTTTGATGATCGGCGGCCCGGGCACGGCGGCGGCCTACGGTCAGGTTATGGAAGGGATGGGCATTCCGGGCGCGTCTGTCGCGGGGCTTGCCTGTGCGACTTTCGGCCTCGTCGCTGGTTCTGTAATGGGCGGCCCTACGGCTGCGCTCAGGATCAAGAAGCACAGGCTCAAGTGCGGATGCCGTGCGGCGGCTTCGTCCGACGATGAAGGCGACGGCACGTTCCGCACCTCCGGCGCACGTTTCGTTCACGGCTTTATGCTCCTGATGTTCGCGCTCGGCATAGGAAGCTTTATAGGCTCTCTGCTCTCCGAGGCGACTGGGATAACCTTCCCGAGCTACATCGGCGCGATGATTACTGCGGCGGTCGTGCGCAACATTATAGACGCCGCGAAGCGCGACTTCCCGCTTGAGGAGGTCGAAGTTGTCGGCAATATGTCTCTAAGCCTTTTTCTCGCGATGGCGCTTGCTGGTCTTCAGCTCTGGCTGCTCGTCGGCCTCGCCGTCCCGCTCGTCGCGACGCTCGCTGCGCAGATGGCGATGATGTACCTGTTCGCCTACTTCGTCGTATTCAACGTGATGGGGCGCGACTACGAGGCGGCGGTTATGACTGCGGGCTTCGTCGGCTTCGCCATGGGCGCGACTTCAAACGCGATGGCGAACATGCATGCGGTGACGAAGCGCTGCGGCCCCGCGCCCGTCGCGTTTTTCGCGATACCGATGGTCGGCAGCCTCTTCATCGACTTCATTAACGCGCTTGTAATAACCGGCGCTTTGAACCTGCTGACAAAATAGACTGCGCATGCAAAAGGCCCGCGGCGGGAGCATATCTCCGCCGCAGGCCTTTTGCCATATTCTAAATTTACCCGTTTCACCGCGCCGTCATTGCGGCCTCAAAGCGCAGCAGGAAAGCCTTGACTTCGAGTCCGCCGCCGAAGCCGACAAGTTTGCCGTTAGAGCCTATGACGCGGTGGCAGGGGATTATTATCGCTATGGGATTGCGGTTGTTCGCAAGCCCCGCGGCACGGAAGCCCTTCGGCGAGCCGGCGGCGCGCGCTATGTCCGCGTAGGTCGCGGTCATGCCGTAGGGGATTTGCAGCAGCGCTTCCCAGCAGCGGAGCTGGAAGGGAGTGCCCCTAGGAGCCAGCGGAAGCTCGAAGGCGCGGCGCGATCCGTCGAAATATTCTTTAAGCTGCCGCTTCGCCTCGCGAAGCAGCGGCGTAGCCTTAAGGTTCAGCCCTTCCGGCGGTTTTCGTCCCCTTAGGAAGCTCAACCCGGTCAACTTGCCGTCATCGTCCTCCAGCAAAATATGCCCGACGCCCTCGAAGGAGAGCTCCATGTAATTTATCACGCCGCGCCACCGTCCTGCCGTAAGTTTAAGTCAAACAGTTTTCACCCTTTATTATAGCCTTCTCGGGCCATTATGGGACATGTCGCTATTTTTACATTACACGATTGACTTATCGGAAAGATTTGTTAGACTACAATAGTTTTCTTTGGACGAAAATTTTTTCGTTATGATATGCGGCTTTTTCCTTGAGAATCAGTGCGTATAGCGTTAAAAATCAAGCTAAAAAAGAGAATAATTTTAAAAACCCGTTATTATCAGTCATCTGATAAATATTGGTGAAAATACCGGCGATCCCGCAGCGGACGAATGCTAATGCTGCGTTTTGCGGCTTGACCGCTGACTGAGATGCAAAAGAGGTTATAGTAATGGGCGGTAAAAAAACTGAAATTCTGCATTTTGACATCGAGGACGGCAAGAGTATTAATCTTCCGGTCGCCGTCCTAACCGGAGACGCGGAAGGGCCCGACGCAGTTGTCACCGCGGGCATACACGGCGGCGAATATGGAGGGATATTCGCCGCGATACGGCTTTTTCGCGAGCTTTCCCCGGCTGATATAAAGGGGAGCGTAAAATTCATAACGGTCTGCGACACAGCGGCGTTCGAGACGCGCGGCTCGTTCCTCACGGCGGATGGGGGTAACCTCAACAGCTGCTTCCCTGGACGCCTGGGCGACGGATATGCGCAGTCGCTCGCTGCGAAGATACTCGACGAGATAAAGGGCGCGGACTACCACATGGATCTCCGCAGCGCGCTTCCGACATGCGCGTCGTTGCCTCTCTCAACCTACCACCGCGGGCGCAGCGGGGCGCTCAACGACGGCTCGCACGAGATCGCCTACTATTACGGCATCCCAAACATCGTTATAACCGAGACGGAAGGCCGCTGGCAGGATAAGGGTACCTGCTATGCGAGCGTCTATGAAAACGTCGGCATACCATCCGCGCTCGTGCAGACCGGCACTGCGACGTCAAGCGAAAACATCCGCCGCCACATCGCGGGGATTATGAACGTCTTGCGTCGCTTCGGCACGCTCAAGGGCGCGGCCGCCGCCGTGGGCCGCCCGCAGATATACGAGAGTATGGAATGGGTATACACGAAACGCGCCGGCCTTTACACCGCGGCGGCTGCGGTCGGCGACAAGGTGCGCCGCGGACAGATGATAGGTTTCGTAGCCGACTGCTTCGGCACGCCGGTCGAAAAAATCATCTCCCCGATAAACGGGCGCCTGCTCAGCCATATAGACAGCTCAGCCGTCGGAAGGAGCTGCCACGTCGCAAGCATCGGCGTGATGAGATAAGCGTCTCGTTATAAAGCTCAATACGGCGACGCCCTCTGCAAACCGCGAGGCGCTGATTTTTCATCCCCCAAACCGGCGTATAGCGCAAGCCCTGCCGTTGCATGTCCGTTACGATTGCTTAACATTGACGGAACGAATGTTTGATGTTATTGTTATATTGCCGCAACATGTTTCGTTTGCGGCAAAGCGAAGCGTTTAATAAACCTGAAAAACGCCGCAATTATCCGAAAATTATATATGGAAGCGAGCGTGTCACATGGACGTATCGTTCTTGTACTTTGTGAATGAAATGGGCTCCAGCGCGATCTTGACTATCACGGTTCTTCTTACGCTCGGCGTTATATTCGTCAACGGATGGACCGACGCCCCCAACGCTATCGCTACATGTATAACCACACGCTGCATGGAGGCGCGCTCTGCGATTGTAACGAGCGCGGTATTCAACTTCCTCGGCGTTCTGGTAATGACGCATATCAACAGTTCCGTAGCCGCCACCATAAGCAACATGGTGGATTTCGGAGGAGATACAAGCGCCGCGCTGACCGCACTCTGCGCGGCGCTGTTTTCTATAGTAGTCTACAGCGTCGGCGTGTCATACTTCGGCATACCGACGAGCGAGAGCCACAGCCTTATAGCTGGGCTGACCGGCGCGGCCTTCGCAATACAGGACAGCTTCAGCGCGGTCAATACGGCCGAATGGGTGAAGGTCATCTACGGCCTCGTGCTGAGCCTCGTACTCGGCTTCGTGACCGGATGGTGCATCTGCCGCCTTATCACGATACTCTGCGCCGGTATGGACAGGCGTAAGACGAACATATTTTTCAAATACGCGCAGATTTTCGGCGCTGTCGCGATGAGCTTCATGCACGGAGCGCAGGATGGGCAGAAGTTCATCGGCGTCCTTTTCCTCGGTATGGCCTTTTGCAGCGGGGAGACGAGCGTGGTCGGCATCGCGATACCCGTCTGGCTGATGCTGCTGTGCAGCACCGTCATGGGGCTCGGCACGAGCGTCGGCGGCGAGAAGATAATCCGCTCCGTCGGAATGGATATGGTGCGTCTCGAAAAATATCAGGGGTTTTCCGCGGATCTTGCGGCGGCTTCGTGCCTGCTGCTGTCGAGCCTTTTCGGAATCCCGGTCTCGACGACGCACACGAAGACCAGCGCGATTATGGGCGTCGGCGCGGTGTTCCGGCTTTCCGCGATAAATTTCGGCGTCGTCAAAGACATGATGCTTACGTGGATATTCACCTTCCCGGGCTGCGGCCTCATCAGCTACGCGATGGCGAAGCTGTTTATGGCCGTCCTCTAAAAAGTTATTGTTATTAAAGGAGAGAATAAAATATCATGGGCAGAAAGCACGACTCCTTCTATTTCGAGAACTTTACGATGTGCGCGGACTTCGCCTGCCGCGCGGCGCACATACTCCACGACGCGCTGAAAGACTTCGATCCAGACGACCTCGAGGCGCGGCTTGACGAGATACACAAAGCCGAACACGGCGCGGACGAGAAGAAGCACGAGCTGATGAACGTCCTGGCGCACGCTTTCATCACGCCGATAGAGCGAGAGGACATAATCCAGATGAGCCAGAACATTGACGAAATAACGGACAAGATAGAGGACGTCATGCTGCGCTTCTACTGCAACAACATCCGCGAGATGCGCCAGGACGCGCTTGAGCTCGTCGACATCGTCATACGCATCTGCGAGGAGACGAAGCTTATGCTCCGCGAATTTGCAAACTTCCGTCATTCGAAGACGCTGCATACGCACATCATAAACATCAACAACATGGAGGAGGAGGCCGACCGTCTCTTCATAGCGAGCCTGCGCAGGCTCCACACGACGTGCAGCGACCCCGTCGCGATAATCTCGTGGCGCGAGATATACGTTTATCTGGAAAAATGCGCCGACGCCTGCGAACACGTCGCAGACACAGTCGAGGGCGTCGTTATGAAAAACTCGTAAAAGACTGATAAACAGAAGACCATCCCCCGCGCCTCGAACGCGGGGGATTTTTTTACCGCAGCCGCTTGAACTCTCCGCGATAGCGCACGACGAAGTACAGGGCCACGGCGAGCGGCACGAGCATATAGAAGCCGGAGCATGCGAAGACGGCGAGCGACAGAGATCCCGACAGCAGCCCGCAGGCCTTGCCCGTCTTCGTAGGAAGCACGCGCGCTGCGGCGAACATACCTATATATAGTGTAGACCAGAAGGAAGGTTACGCTCGGAATCCCCATCAGCGGCTTCAAATCCCACGACAGCGCCCAGCTCAGGAAAAGCAGCGCGAAATTCAGCGCCGCAAAGAAAAACAGCGCGACGTGCGGCGTTTTATAAACGGGGTGCAGAGCGCCGAGGCGTTTCGGGAAAAAGCCTTCCCGCGCCTGCGAGTATAGAAGACGCGAAAACCCCGCCGTGTAGGCGTGCAGCGGGCAGTAGCAAATCACGAAGCCGAGCAGCGCGACGGCCGACGCCGCGCCGCCTCCCCAGCGCAGACGTACGAGGGAGATCATCGCTGTGTTCGCGTCCTCCCTGTAGACGCCGCTGCCGACTATCACGAAGGCGAGCGTGAAGTAGACGGCGCAGACTATCGCGAATGCCGCGCCGAGGCTGCGGGGTATGTCGCGCCGCGGGTCCTTGAACTCTTCCGCGAGGTGGCCTATCATCTCCCAGCCGAGGAAGGCGAAGAAAAGCAGAGACATAGCGCTGGCCGCAGCCCACGCGCCGTGCGGAGCGAACGGCGTAAAATTCGCCGCGCGCACGGCGCCGAGCGAAGAAAAAGTCACGAAAAGCAGCACAGCGACGATGACGCCGACGGCGCAAAGTTGCGCCCGCCCCGAAATTTCAACGCCGCGGTAGTTGAGCGCCGCAGCGGTCAAAACCATAGCCGCCGCCGTGAGGTACGCCGCGTCCGGCCCCCAGCCGAAAAGGCTGTTGAAATAGCTCGCCCCTATCAGCGTGACTGGAGGCACGCCTATGGGTACGGCGGTGAATATGAGGAAGCCTGCGAGCCGCCCCATGCCGGAGCCAAAAGCCTGCTGCGCGTAGGCGGCGACGCCGCCTGAGTTAGGAAAACGCGAGGACATTTGCGCGACAGCCGCGAGCATCGGCAACGCAAAAATCCCCATCAGCGCCCACGAGACGAGCGAAGCCGGCCCGGCCTCCTCTGCCGCGAGCGCCGGGAGCACGAGAATCCCCGCGCCGATGACCGCGCCCACCGTCATCGCCGTACCCTGCAGCCAAGTTATATCCCTTTTGAGCCGTCCCTTTTCGTCGTCCATTATAACGTCACGGGGATAGTATAACATCGGGCGGCGCGGCCTGGCGGCTATGCAGTGTAAAGCCGAACCGCGCCCTATATTCCAAAGATCTGGCGCTTCATATTCATATAAAAATTAAATAGTTTACGATGCGCCGGGCGGCGGTGCAATGACTGCAATACGCCGAAGAAACTCCGCCTTTTTCTAAGCCTCTTTGTGCCATATCTAAAAACAAAAATGAACAAAAACGGCTTTTACACTCCGCTCGAACAAAAAAATTGTTGCGGCAACGGTGCGCGCAGGCTATAATAAATTTGCTTTGTGTACTTTTTCGCAATAGCCGCGTACGCGGCGCTTCCTAGACGAACAGGTCTTACGCAAGTAGACCCGGAGCAGGAGGAGAATTAAAAAGCAACAGATGTAACTAAGGGGTTACATTTATATTCTTCGGGCGGGAGGGCCCGGGGAGGACACTAAGGAGGGAACGTTTTATGGTGGAGAAGGCGACGGAGCATAAGGAGCAGCTGAATGCTCTCCTCGAAAAATACCTCGGCACTAAGGGCAGCGTCATTCCCGTGCTTCAGCAGGCTCAGGATATCTACGGATATCTGCCGAAGGATGTGCTGATTGAAATCAGCAACAAGCTTGAAGTGCCGATCAGCCAGGTTTATGGCGTCGTAACTTTCTATGCACAGTTCCATCTCGAACCGCGCGGAAGAAACATCATACGTTCGTGCCAGGGAACTGCGTGCCACGTCCGCGGAGCCAAGGCCGTGCTCAAGGCCATCCAGGACAAACTGGGCCTCAAAGAAGGGCAGACGACGACCCCCGACCTCAAATTCACGCTTGAAACGGTCGCCTGCATTGGCGCATGCGGCCTCGCGCCGGTTTTCATGATCAACGACGACACGCACGGACGGCTTACGCCTGAATCGGTCGGGCCGATCCTCGACAAGTACGCGTAAACCGGATTGGAGGAATTTAACAATGGCAATCAAGAGTCTTGAAGATCTCCGCAAAATAAAAGCGCAGGCCAAGGAGCACACCGAGGCCAGAAAACTCAACGAAAAGCAGATAATCATAGGCATGGGCACCTGCGGCATCGCGGCGGGAGCCCGCGAAGTCATGAAAGCCGTCCTCGAAGAGCTCGCGAAGCGCGACATTCACGACGTCGCCGTCCTTCAGACGGGCTGCATCGGCATGTGCCAGAAGGAGCCCCTCCTCGACGTCGTCCGCCCCGGCGAGGATAGAGTCACCTACGGGCCGGTCAAGCCGACGGACGTTCCGCGCATCATCGCGGAACATCTTATCAACGGCGTCGTCGTCGAAGATCTTGTCGTTGCCAAGATCCCGAACAAGCAGGCGTAACAGGCCGAAGGGAGGAGACATATTATGGCTCTCGTAAGAGCGCATGTACTGGTATGCACCGGAACGGGCTGCGTCGCCTCTGGTTCGCGGCAGGTCATAGCGAAGCTCAACGAAGAACTCAAAGCGCAGGGGCTCGACAAGGAGATAAAGGTAGTCGAGACAGGCTGCCAGGGATTCTGCGAACAGGGGCCGCTCGTCATCATTTATCCTGAAGGAACGTTCTACACCCACGTCCATGAAGAGGACGTTGAGGAAATAATCAGCGAGCACCTCATCAAAGGGCGCGTCGTGAGCCGCCTGCTCTTCAAAGAGCCGCTCACCGCGCAGCGCGTACCCGACTACGCCGACATCGACTTTTATAAGAAGCAGCACCGCCTCGTCCTCAAGAACTGCGGTCACATCAACCCTGATTCGCTTGAGGAATACATCGGCGCGGACGGCTATGAAGGGCTGGCGAAGGTTCTTCTTACAATGACGCCGGAGCAGGTCGTCGAAGAAATGAAGAAGACCGGCCTCCGCGGACGAGGCGGCGGCGGATTCCCGACAGGCATGAAGTGGGGCTTCTGCCAGAAATCGCCGGGGCCGAAGAAATACATCATCTGCAACGCCGACGAAGGCGACCCGGGCGCGTTCATGGACCGCTCACTGCTTGAGGGCGACCCGCACGCGATACTCGAAGGCATGCTCATTGGAGCTTACGCGATAGGCGCCGACGAAGGCTATATCTACTGCCGCGCTGAATACCCACTCGCCATCAAGCGTCTGAAGCAGGCCATCGCGCAGGCCGAAGAGGCCGGGCTCCTCGGAGACGACATACTCGGCTCGGGCTTTAACTGCCATATCCACATCAAGGAAGGAGCCGGGGCATTCGTATGCGGCGAAGAGACGGCGCTCATGGCCTCCATCGAAGGACGCCGCGGCATGCCGCGTCCGCGCCCGCCGTTCCCCGCAGTCAAAGGGCTCTGGGGCAAGCCTTCCAACATAAACAACGTTGAAACGTTCGCAAACGTCCCCTACATCTTCCGCGTAGGAGCCGAAGAATACGCGAAGCTCGGAACAGAAAAATCCAAAGGCACGAAGGTCTTCGCCCTCACCGGCAAGATCAACAATACCGGACTCGCCGAAGTCCCGATGGGCATCACGATGCGCGAGATAATCTTCGACATCGGCGGCGGCATAATCGGCGGCAAGAAGTTCAAGGCCGTCCAGATAGGCGGCCCATCCGGCGGATGTATGCCGGAGCAGCTGCTCGACACGCCGATCGACTACGACTCGCTCATTGCGGCGGGCGCGATGATGGGCTCGGGCGGGCTCGTCGTCATGGACGAGGATACCTGCATGGTCGACGTCGCGAAATTCTTCCTCAACTTCACCCAGTCGGAATCCTGCGGTAAGTGTACGCCGTGCCGCGAGGGTACGAAGCGCATGCTCGAAATCCTCGAAAAGATAACGAACGGCAAGGGCGAAGAGGGAGATATAGAAAAGCTCGAAAAACTCGCAGCGTCCATAAAAGCCGGCGCGCTCTGCGCCCTCGGCCAGACGGCACCGAACCCGATCCTCTCCACGCTGCGCTACTTCCGCGACGAATACGAGGCGCACATCAAGGAGAAGAGATGCCCGGCGGGCCAGTGCCACCATCTGCTGAGCTACAAGATAACCGACGCATGCAAGGGATGCAGCCTCTGCGCGAAGAACTGCCCGGTCAACGCTATCAGCGGCGAACCAAAGAAGAAATTCGTCATCGACCAGGCGAAGTGCATCAAGTGCGGCGCATGCATCACGAAGTGCCCGTTCAAGGCAATCGTGCGCGGCTAATTTCGGCTAACGGAAGGGGAGTAAAAATAACATGGAACTCGTTAAGGTTACAATAGACGGCAAAACAGTAGAAGTGCCATCGGATTTCACCGTAATCGAAGCCGCTGCCAAAGCCGGAATACGCATCCCTCAGCTCTGCTACCATCCAGAGCTCGCCAAAGAGGGCGCGTGCCGCGTATGCGTGGTCGAGATAGTCGGCGGGCGCGGCCTCGGCGCCGCCTGCGTATATCCCGTCGCCGACGGCATGGTCGTACACACAAACACGCCCAAGGTGCGCGAGACGCGCAAGGCCGTGGTGGAGCTCCTGCTCGCCAACCACCCGCAAGACTGCCTCTTCTGCCAGAAGAACCAGGACTGCGAGCTCCAGCAGACCGCAGCCGACCTAGGCGTGCGCGAAGTGCCATACACCGGCGAAAAACGCTCTGCAGAGAAGGACGAGAACAACCCAAGCCTCGTACGCGACCCCAACAAATGCATCCTCTGCGGACGCTGCATAAGAGCCTGCCATGAGCGCCAGGGCCTCGACGTCTACGGATACATCAACCGCGGATTCAAGACCATCGTCGGACCGGCCTTCAACCTCGGCCTCGACCAGGTCGCCTGCACATACTGCGGGCAGTGCGCCGCCGTCTGCCCGACGGCCGCTATATGCGAGCGCGACGACACAGAAAAAGTCTTCGCCGCCCTCGCCGACCCGAAGAAATATACGATAGTCCAGACCGCCCCGGCGACGCGCGTCGCGCTCGGAGAAGCGCTCGGCCTGCCGCCCGGAGAAGTCGTCACAGGTAAAATGGTCGCGGCGCTTCGCCGCCTCGGTTTCGACAAAGTCTTCGATACGGACTTCTCGGCCGACCTCACGATAATGGAGGAAGGGTATGAATTCATGGACCGCGTCACCAACGGCGGCGTCCTCCCGATGATAACCTCCTGCTCGCCTGGCTGGATCAACTTCATCGAGATCAAATATCCCGATCTCCTGCCGCACCTCTCAACCGCGAAGTCGCCGCAGGGAATGTTCGGAGCCCTCGCGAAGACCTATTGGCCAGAGACGCAGGGAATCCCCGTCGAAGACATCTACAGCGTCTCCATCATGCCCTGCACCGCTAAGAAGGCCGAGTGCGTCCGCCCGCAGCTCCAGAGCAACCCTGGCATACCCGACGTCGATACGGTTCTCACGACCCGCGAGCTCGCACGCATGATAAAGAACGCCGGCATCGACTTCAAGAACCTGCCTGAGGAAGACTACGACAGCCCGCTCGGCACCTCCACGGGAGCCGGGGCCATCTTCGGAGTCACCGGCGGCGTCATGGAAGCGGCGCTCCGCACCGTCTACGCCGTCCTCAACGGCGGTAAGGACATCCCGGGCATCATTTTCCAGCCCGTCCGCGGCATGGAAGGCATCAAAGAAGCCTCCGTCGACGTTCCCATCGACGGCAAGACCGTCACCGTCAAGATAGCGGTTGCCCACACGCTGAAAAATGCGAAGATACTCATGGACAAGGTACGCGCCGGCGAAGCCGACTACCACTTCATCGAGGTCATGGCCTGCCCCGGCGGCTGCATCGGAGGCGGCGGACAGCCGCAGCCCGTCAACGCTGAAATCCGCGCCGCGCGCACTGCTGCCCTCTACAGCGTAGACGAGCTCAAGACGCTGCGCCAGTCGCACAAGAACCCAGACATCATCGCGCTCTACGAAAACTGGCTTGAAAAGCCGCTCGGAGAAAAATCGCATCATCTTCTCCATACGCACTACACCCCGCAGCCGAGAGAGCTGTAAGAGACGAATTAACACGAACAAGCGGGAGAAGCGAAAGCTTCTCCCGCTTGTCATGTACAGCGGAATCCACCAGCTAGGCGGGCAGTTCATTCGGCTTATGGCTATGACCAAAAATTCTCCGACGTAGAAAAAGAAGTCGCCGATTCATAAGCGTAAAGATGTGACCAGACATAGACAAAGAAACGACAGCGCAAAGCCGTTCCGGCGCTGTGGTTATTCGCGCCGTAAATGGTTCGGACTCCCGCCATTTTCAGTACGATCCTCCGCCTTGCAGTGTTGCGCTTTTTTCAGCAAGAAATATAGCCTTGCGCGATCCCGCCACAGACGCCGCGCCTAAGCGACGAGATTTATACTCACTCAACTTTACAACAAAACATATGTAGCTCTGGCAATTTTTAGCCC
>CAVEUD010000046.1:0-13369 GCA_963618995.1 bacterium | reverse complement strand
GAAGATGGAGGCTGAGGAGGCCGCTGTAAATGAGTGATTTTCTCGTTGCCGCCGTCCTGATTGGCGGCGTCTTCGTCGGTATCGTGGCCAAAAAGCCGCCCTCGCAGAGGCGAAAAGGTTTGGAGAGCGCGCAGACGAAATGCGGGCGCGTGCCGACGCCTGTCGGGGTAGACCCGCTTGTGGGCTGCTACTGGGGCGAACCGGGTGCACAAACAAAGAGGAGGCACGCGGATGCCGACGAAGGCAAAAAACAGTCCGCGCTGTTTTGATAAGCCGGAGCCGCCGAGCGAGCACGACGAGCAGTCGCAGTTTGTGCGCATGATAGAGGCGGCGTATCCGCCCGGCGTTTCCTCGCTGCTCTTCGCCATCCCGAACGGCGGACGCAGACATATTAAGACCGCGTGTGACCTCAAAGCCGAGGGCGTGCGCCCAGGAGTGCCGGATTTGTTTTTTGCTTACCCGCATAAGGGGGCGTCCGGTCTCTTTATCGAGATGAAAAGACGGGAGGGCGGACAGCTAAGCGCAGTGCAGCGCCATTACATCAACCTGCTACGCGGTCAAGGCTATACGGTCGAGGTGTGCCACGGCTGCGACGAGGCTTTCGACGCAATATCACGGTACTTAGGGAGGTAGCTATATGTACCCTGACGAACTTGCAACGACCGAGGCCGTCTTGCGCGCCTATCCTGACGCGCTGCGCGACAAGGCGGCGCGCGAGGAATATCTTCAAGGGCTGTGCGCGGGCGGCGGCATCGGTGACGACGTTCATGTTGACGGCGGGAGCGGCGTGTCAGCCGGAGACCGCTATGCGATGGCGGCGGACAAAGACGCGAGACTCCGCCGCGCGCGCCGCATAGTTGCCGCGGTCAGATGTGGGATGAAGTTGCTGAATCACAACGAAAACCGTGTCACGCACGCCGTTTATTTTGAAGGGCTTGCTCCTGCCGCCGCAGCGGCGCAGCTTAATTTCTCAACGAGTTATATTCGCTCGCTCGCGGACGCCGCGCGCACAAAGCTCGTGTCGAGCTGCATAGCGGTCTATGCCGATGTCTGTGCCTTGCGTGAGGAGCTGCACGCAGAGCGGCTCGATGTGCTGCGGAAGCAGGAAGCGAGGGAATAACAACGATGTTGCGTTAATAAGCAGAGGCGGGGCATACACCCCGCTTTTGCCCCCGTGGCGAGAGTGTGAACAGAATTCTGTAAGTTTGCAACCAGTCCGCCCTGCTATGGTAGACTTGCCTAGGAGGGCGATTTATTATGGCACGTGTCAGTAAGCAGCAGAGTTCTTCAGATGAGCCTAAGAAAACCAGACGGCAGCGCCGTCCCGAGATGAGCCCTACTTACGCCGCCCTTCCAGCCATCGTGTAAAGGCGTCCCGCTCCACCCACCAGCGATTGCGTTGAAGCAAGGGCTGCGCAAGGCCCTTGACCTCTCCACTTATGAGCTTGTCTAGCAATCCTTGCCTGGAAAGTCCAGATAGCGCGCCGGGGATTTCTCCATAATGCCATATCTGGCACTTGTCAAGTAGTAAGTATAAAAAAACGGGTAGATTCTGGAAGAATATTTTTGACCTTTTTGATTGTATATATATATTGTACAAAAATAAGCATTTTACTATTACTATGTTTTTCGGTGGTTTTATGGTACTTTTTATTACGATGAATTTAACGTGTTTTTCAAATGCTTCTGTTCTTCAAGGCTTGTATATTTCTGTTTTTTATGTTTAATCTGTGTTTTTTATACGAAAAAGATTCTTAAAGCCTTTATGGATTCTTAAAGGAAAGGCTTTGACGGGTCGGCGGCTCGAAGGGAGGTGCTTTTGATGGAGGATAAAGCCATTATGCAAGATAAGAACGTTGAAAAGAAAGAAGTACCACCCGTCCCTAAGAAAGACACACCCCTTACTCCGAGGCAAGAGGATTTTTGTCGGATTTTTGCAGGGCAGCCTTTGCCGAGGAGCGCGACAAGAGCCTATATGGAGGCTTATGGCTGCTCGGAAAAGTCGGCTGGTGCGAACGTCACGCGGCTGATGGGTGACGATAGAATCAGGGCTCGTATAACAGCCCTGAACTCGGAGTTTACGGCGAAGCATTTTATCAGCCGTGACAACGTCCTCGCCGGCTTTTGGAGAATTTATGAGCAGTGCGTCGCCGCAGCGCCCGTTCTCGACGCAAAAGGCCGCCAGGTCACGACGAAAGTCAAGCGCAAAGACCCGGACGGCGGCGAAGAGACCGAAGAGCTTTGCGGCGTCTGGAAGTTCGACTCAAAAGGCGCGAACGCCGCCTTACAGAGCATCGCGCGCTATCTCGGACTTTTCAACGCCGATACTTCCGGCGCGACGAGCGTCGCCGTTTCCGTGGAGGTGGCCTGTGTCAGAGACCTTATCACGGCGGAAATGGCGCGCCTGCATAGTTTGGGCGCGGACGGCTCGTCGGTCGATGATGTCCAGTCGTTGCAAAAGGTTGGTACAAACTGAACAAAAGATAATAAATTCCACCACTTTGAAGGCTGTACCAACCTCCGAAGAAAGTCAAAAAAATGAGTAGTAGCAAGGCATTGAGCTGTGCTCATTATTGCTGTGATACGGTTTTTGCTACGTAGATGGGCATTGTCTGGCATTTGTGCCAGGCGCGGCTCCTCCTTGTGTCCTCATAAAGGCCGGAGGCACACCGGCCTACCACACACTCTCTCTCCACACTCCCTCCTTGTGACGGGCCGTCGTTTCTGGCGGCCCTTTCTTTTTGGAGAGACGACAGCGGAGCGTCGTCGCCGGTGACAGGTAGCGCGCACGGCGGCGTGGCGGTGCTTCCATCTGGCATGGCGGCGCACGGGCGCATGCCCGCCCCACCCGCCCCCGGGGGGCGCGCTCGATAGGGTGGTGGACCCCCTCAACATATCGGAGTAAAGGGCTTTATTATTTCCTCTCCCCTTCTGCATTCTCCGCGCTGTGTATTCCGTTCCCCGGATTGGGCGCGTTCTTGCAGGTGAAAACGATGTTCCCGACACCAATGTCGGGAGGATAACGCGCGCTGAAATAGGTGATAGACATGAACGAGGAACTTATCCGTCAGGAGCTTCGATGCGCCCAGTCGCTTGTTGAGTTCCGCAAAGTGCATCTCGCTGGTGACAACGATGCGGAGTCTCCGAAATTCCACCATGTTTGGAGCGATATACTGCTCCACGGCAGAGACCACTTTGCAATCGAGGGCTTCCGTGAGAGCGGCAAAGACCAGATTGTTTTCAGCGCAAACATCATGCACGCGCTGACGTACCCGGTTGACTACCGCTCATATATCCTCATGGTGGGGGCAAATAAGACGGATATGTCGTCAAAGCTCCGAGACATCACGCGCCGCTGGCAGAGCCCGCAGCACGACAACCTGCGGACGAACGTCAGGCGCATAGTCGAGGACTCCGGCGATGCTTTTGAAGTGCTCTATAAAAACGGCATGAGGGTGCGCATAGAGACCTTTGGTAAGGGCGGCTCAATACGAGGCCGAGTCTGGGGCGTCAAGCGTCCCGATATAGTGATACTCAACGATATTCAAGACCCGGCGGACATTTCGTCGGAGCTGATACCGGAAAAGGACTGGGACTGGTTCCTCTCCGACGTGCTTTTCCTGGGCAAGGCGAGCCGCATTTTTATGATTGGCAACAATATCGGCGCGCGCTGCGTCATCGAGCGCGTTATAGCCCATGCGGCGGCGCTCAAATTCAAGTGTATGCGTATTGGCATAGCGACATATCTCAACGACGACGGTGTGTCCGTTGATGTCGGTGAGCCGACGTGGCCCGCGCGATGGACGCGGGAAGAGATACTGACGGAGTACCTTTCGCTGAAATCCATCGGCAAGGCGGATCACTACATGCGAGAGAAAATGTGTGTCAACATGTCGCCGCTCTCTCGACCGCTGAATCCTGAAAAGCTTGTCGAGGTCGATATGCACGATGAAAACGTTATCGCGGACTTGAAAGACGCTGTGATAACGACGGTCGTAGACCCCGCCATCTCGAAAAAGAAAAGCGCAGACCCGTCGGTTGTCGGGACGGTGGCCGACGCGAAAAACGGACGGCGGTACATTCTTGACCTCAGCCGCGAGCGCCGCAACCCGAACGAACTCGTAGACGATATCTTCAAGGCCGTGGCGAGATACCAACCGAACAGCCTGGGGATAGAAGCCGTGGCATATCAACAGGCGCTTGTGGTTATGCTCGAGAACGAGCGCAAGCTGCGCGAGATACCGCCGGACGCTGTGAAAGTCGTGGAAATTCATACGCGGCAGAACAAAGAGCTGAAAATTGCGGGGCGTTTGCAGCCGATGCTGGAGGCGGGGCTTATCTGCGTGCCGCGCGGCGCTTCTTGGCTTCCTGCGTTTCGCGACGAGCTTGCTTCGTTCCCGGACGGCGAGCACGACGACATGATAGACACCGTTTCGATGGTGGACGACGCGAAGGTCAACCGCCTTGTGCCGACGTTCAATCCGTCGGAATGTGTCATAGAGGCTGTGCGCGTTCAGTCGAACTGGCCCAGATGGGCGGCGCTTTCCGCAAAAGCTGATGGGACGGCGACGATACTCGTTCTGGTGTGCTCTCCCGCTGGGAGGCTCTACGTCACAAACGAGATATATATGACGGCTTCGCCGTCTGAGCTGTATGTGAAGTATTCGCAGGTGCTGAGTGGGCGGTATTGCCCGATGGTGTTCGCGCCGAAGGATATGTTTGTACCAGACCCAATGACCGGCGGCGTGTGGGCTGGCCCTTATATGGGGGCCGGATTTCCGCTTGCTCCGGGGTCGTCGGAATGGCGGACGATTCTGCCGGTGCTCGCAGAACAGTTTGACAGACCGGCGTCAGGCGCGCAGCCGCGGCTTATGGTGTGCCGCGAGTGCAAAAACCTGATATGGGAATTGTCGAACGCCGCAGAGGGCGACGAGCGCAAGCCGGATTTTATAGGACTGCGCGCGCTGATGATGATTGTCGCGAGCCGCCCGGCTTGGCGCGATACGACAAACGAAGATATGTACGGCGATGCGCTGCGTTACCCTGACGCGGACGTGCCGTAGGGACGGTGAGAGCGAATGAGAATAGGAATAGACGGCCTTGAAAACCGCGTACCGATGGGCGGGCTGACCGACGAAGAGTCCGCCGCAATGCTCGCCGAAGAGCAGGCGCGCAAGGAGACGAAAGCTGACGACCTCGCTCAGCGAGTGCTGCGGATAATAAAGGACGACATAGAGACCGGGCGGCGCGCGAATGAAAACGAGCAAAGCCAGCGCGTGCGCAACTATAACATCTATCGCGCGAAAGGCGACGGGCTGAAGGACAGGCCGGGGAGGTCGCGAATAAAAAGTTCCGACACGATGGACGCTATCGAGTGGATGATGCCGTCGTTCATGAAGACCTTCGCCGGTTCCAACTCGTGCGTCTTGGTCTCGCCGGTCGGGACGGAAGACGTTGCAAAAGCGGAAAAGCTGCAAAAGCTGCTCAACTGGCAGTTTATGGGGCGGCGCGTCAAAGGGTTCCGCGTTCTTTATGAATGGATAAAGTCGGCGCTGATTTACGGCACTTCCGTCGTCAAAGTGACGTGGCGCGATATCTACGTGACGAAGGGCTTCGACGTGCCCGTTGCGAGCGAGGCAGAGATAGCGGCTATGCTCGACAGCGACGATTACATCGACGTGCAGGGGCTGCCGGAGGATATCCCGCAGGGGGCCGTAATCACGGAAGAGATGATGGCGTTCGCGCAGTCGCGCCCCGATATGCTTGCGAAAATCGGGTACATCAATGCGATGCCGCAGCAGGTTCAGCCCGTGGCGCTCGAGCCGATGCGCGTTTATCGAGACGTGCGCGGAACGCGGAGGATAAAGTCTTATTCCGGTCCGATGGTAGAGGTTATCTCGCCGGAGGATTTCTGGATGGATCCGAAGGCCGACTCTATCGAGGAGGCTCTTTTTGTCATACACCGCGTATGGCGCACCTACGGCGAGCTGCGCGACATGGAGCGCGAAGGGATTTACCGGGACGTCGAGAAGGTACGGGAGTGGGCGGACAAAAGCGGGAACGTCCATGACAACGCCGAGGCGGCGGAACGTTACGCTGCGGCGGGACAGGTTGACCCCGCAACGAACGCGAGCCCGAACGAAGACCTTCAGCCCGCGCGGCGCAAGCTGGAAGTGTTTGAGTGGTGGGGGCTGCTCGACCTCAAGGGCGACGGCTATCAGGAGCCGTATCTCGTAGTCGTATGCGGCGACGTGATTCTGCGCATGGAGAAAAACCCGTATGGACACGGGCAAGCGCCCTTTGAAGTCCTTCGCCCGATGCTCGACCCGTATAAGTTCTCCGGCGTCGGAATGCCGGAGCTTGTCGGCGAATTTCAGGCGCTCAAAACTGCGATTCTGCGGCAGACGCTCGACAACGTGAGTTTTCAGAATAATGGCATGTGGCTGGTGAACCGCAACGCCGGAGTCGATACAAGCGCGCTTCTGAATCCGCACCCGGGCACGATTGTCAAGGCGAACATTACGCAGGGGGCGGTCGTGCCGATAACGCCGTCGAGCTTACAGTCGATGCCGCTCAATATGCTTGAACTGATTGACTCTATGCTGCAAAAGCGCACAGGCGTCACATCGTACAACCAGGGGCTTGACGCAAACTCGCTTAACAAGACCGCGACGGGGATAACGCGAATCATGGACGCCTCCGCGCAGCGCATAGAGCTTATAGCGCGCGTCATGGCGGAGACTGGCATCAAGCCGCTGTATCAAAAGCTGCTGATGCTCAATCAGCAGTTCATCGACCAGACAATCGTTATTCGCGTGTTCAACCGTCCGGTTGAGATTTCGCCCGACGACCTGATAGGCGACTTCGACGTAACGGTCGACGTAGGCGGCGCGACAGGAAGGGGCGAAACGCGTTCTCAGCAGATGATGCTTCTGCTGCAATACGCTGCGAATTTGATGTCGCTGCAAGTCATGCGCCCGATGAACATTTACGAGATTTGCAAGCGTCTGATGGAGCTGTGGGGCTGGAAGGATTACGACCGCTACCTCAGCAACCCGCAGGAGGTTGAGAAGCTGCGGCAGGCGATGATGATAATCGAACAGCTCGGCATGATGGTACAGCAGGGACAAGCGCCCGCGCCGCAGGTGATTGTTCAGGCGTTCCAGCAGATATATGCGCTCATAAACCAGGTGTTGGGCATTCAGGCGCAGAAGAACATGCCTCTGCAAGGCTCGCCGTCCAACGACGCGATGCAGGGAGCGGGAGGAGGTGCGAACAGCGGTGAGTACACAGCAACAACCCTACCAGGGCGATCCGGTGCTGGAACAGCTCTTGCGGTGTCCTGATGTGGCCGCGGCGATTAAGGATATAGACCTTATCGGGCTGCGCAAAATCGCCTCGCTCTATCAGATGGAGCAACACTCTGCTCTGCTTGCAGTGAGCATGACAGACCAGGAATCAATCGGGAATATCGTGGCCTACTGCAAGGGGGCAAGCGGACTGATTGTGTGGATTGAATCGCTTAAAGAAGCGCTCGCAGAGTGCGAGGCTGCGGAAAGGGGCGTCGGCAATGACGACGGTCAAGTTTTTTAATAACGGAGAGGGATTTTATTGCGGCGTGGGGTTCTACGACCACGCGCGCAGCGAAGACAATCCGGACGTTGACACAGGCTCTCGCCTATGCGCGGTCATGAGCGCGCTCTCGTCGTATGCGGAAGTGTTGGCGGAGACCGCCGCAGTGGATTACAGCCTGGGCGTAACAAAAGCGCCTCCGTCACGAGTGATTATGTGGGGCGTCTGCTATGCGATGCAGACCCCCGTCGCGGCATTGTTCCATACGGTGCGCACGCTCGCGGCGCAGTATCCGGATTTTATAAAGGTCGAAGAGGAGATTTGGAGAGATGAGTAGAACGGAATTTGTCGATAAATACGGGTCGTATATTGCGGCTGTGCTTGTGGGCACGCTCGCGTCGGTGTTCACGGGCTTATTTGGAAGCATCGGCGGCGGCGTGGCTCTGGCGGCGCTGCTTGCCGTGGTGGCGTATTGGTCGGATTGGCACGCAAAGCAAGAGAACGGGAACAACGAATGAAAGAGATAATCGGCGGTCTTCTCGTCATAGTCGTTGCGGCGGTATGGATAAAAGAATTTATCGAGTGGCGGAAGAGGAGGAACAAAGACTGATGTCAAAGCGCACTGTAATCTTTGATTTCGACGGCGTTATCCATAGTTACACAAGCGGCTGGAAAGGTATTGACGTTATCCCAGACGAACCCGTCTCCGGCATAAGGGAAGTAATTGACGAGCTGCGCAACGAGCACGGCTACGAGGTTGTCGTCGTCTCTACGCGGTGCGCTGAAACGTGCGGCATCTCCGCTATTCACGAGTGGCTGCAAAAGCACTGCATCGTCGTTGACCGCGTGCAGGCGGAAAAACCGCCGGCGCTCGTCGTGGTAGACGACAGGTGCATATGCTTCGACGGCGCGACGCGAGGGCTTGTAGAGAAGATAAGGAATTTCAAACCGTATAGAGAGGCGGCGAAAAATATGATTGACGTTGAAACGTTGGCAAAAGAGCTGCACGAGGCGGGACGCGCTGCGGTCGAGTCCGGGGCGACGGTGAATCCGACCGGCGGACGGTTCCTTGAATGGGACGAGATAACGGAGCACGCGCGCGAAGGGCGTCGCATCCAGGCGCGCCATCTGCTTGCGAAGTTTGACATAAAGCAAAAATGAAGAGCTACGAGGACGGCTTCAAAGAAGGTTTTGAAAGCGGCTTCCAGCGTGGACTGATGGAAGGGCGCAAAGAGAAACGAATATCGTCGAATCCGTATCTGGATGAGATTGAAGCCGCGCGCCTTATGAGAGAAGCCAGACGCGAACAGGCGCGAAAAATTACAGAAATGAGCAATATGAGGCGGCAGTAGCCGCCTTTTTTATTATCGGCCACCCGTAAACCCGGAGCCGGAAAGGACGTGTAAATATGAAAGTTATCAATATAAGGTTTTTCGACGGCGAAGAGGCTACCTCCGGGGGCGGAGCGCCGGAGCCCGTCGAGCCACAGAACGGGCCAGTAGACCCTCAGTCGGATTCCGCAGATGGCGGCGGAACAACCGACAGCGGAGGCGAAGACTATTCCGTTTTTGATAAGCGGTCTCCCCTGCTGAATCCGGGGAGAAGCGACGAAGACGAACTCGACGGCGCAGAGCCGGGAGGTGACGCGCCAAAAGGCGGCGAGACTGTTCAAACTCAGCCACAACAACAGCAACAGCAAACTGCGCCGCCGTACCGCGTGTTGAAGTATCACGGACAGGAAGTGCCGGTGCAGTCGGAAGAAGAGCTGATAAAGCTCGCGCATCAGGGGCTGGACTACACGCGCAAGACTCAGCAGATAGCGCCATACCGCGGACTGATTGAAAAGCTCAATCAGAACCCCGCGCTGATGGCGCAGGTCGTCGGGCTGGTCAACGGCAACGGAGTTCAGCCGCAGTATCAGCAGCCCCAGCCGCAGCCGCCGCAGAGAAACACCCGTCCCGCGCCCATGCAGCCGACAAGCGCCGCAGAGCCGACGCCCGGCGAAAACGAGACATGGGACGAATATATGGCGCGGCGCGCCGCGTGGCAGGCTGGGCAAGGCGGCGAGCAGAGCACAGCGCAACAGCAGACGACACAGCAGGGGCAGCCGCAGGACTTCATGGGACAATTCAACGCCGCGATGGAAGCGCGCGAACGCCAAACCGCCGCTGTAAGGGTGGCGCAGCTTACGATGCAAGACCCCAAGCATATTGAGGTGTTGAACGTAATCGCGTCGGAAGTTCCGCAGAGCTTGCAGGCGGCAATGAACCAAGACCCCGTGTCGTACCAGATGGTCTACGACCAAGTGCGCCGCAATATAACCGGTGAGCCGTATTTCGCAGGACTCGGCAGAGCGAGGGCCGCGCAGCCGCAGCAGCAGGCTATACCGCAGCCCACACAGCCGACAATCTTGAAGTCCGGCTCAAAACCCGCTCCGGTAGTCGAAAGCGGACGTGGGCAAACGAGGCCGGGCACGCAGCCGGTGCGCGGGGCGAACGGCTTGCCCAGCGATATATGGGGCATGGACGATGCCGCATTTACGCGGCTGATGGAAAGCTCAATGAATCAGCGATGAATAAGAAAGGAGAAAAAGAATGTTCATACGACACATCAATTTGTCGTTCTTCGACAGAATGGACACGAGCAACTCTCGTGTCCAGATACAGGACTACTACGACAGAGCAGCGCTTACGAAAGCACTGCCGCTGCTCACGTTCAGGCGATTCGGACAGAAGCGCCCTATCCCGCAGAATCAGGGGCTTAGGATACGCTTCACGCGCTGGGGAAGACTTTCCCCGGCGACGACCCCGCTCGTTGAAGGCGTAACGCCGCCCGGAAGCAAGCTCACGCAGTCGGACATAACCGCGGAGCTTGCGCAGTACGGCGACTGGGTGCCGATTACCGACCGCGTGCGCCTCACCGTGATAGACCCGATACTCACGGAAGCGGTCGCGCAGCTCGGGTATCAGGAGGGCGAAACGATGGATATTCTTTCGCGCGACGCTCTCATGACCGGAAGCAACGCGATATACGCAGGCGGGCAGACGGCCCGCACCTCCGTAGTCGCGAAAATAACGCTCGACGAGATAAAGAAGGCCGTCCGCACGCTCAAAGCCGCGCTCGCAAAGCCGGTGCTGAAGCAGGTCAACGCGACCGTCAAGTACAACACCACGCCTATACGCCCGTCGTTTATAGGCATCTGCCACGTCTACGCGGAGCAGGACATCGAGGCGCTCGCGGGCTTCGTCCCCGTCGAGAAATACTCTTCGCAGCAGGACGTGATGGAGGGCGAGTTTGGCTCTGTCTGCGGCGTGCGCTTCATCGCGACGACTCAGGCCCCCGAGCTCCTGGGCGCGGGCGGCACGGCTGCGGGCATGATGGCGGACGGCGGCAGCGCGAACGTCTACGCGACCTTCATCTTCGGCGAGGACGCATACGGCGAAGTGCCGCTGTCCGGACAGTCGAGCGCCGTTATCGTCAAGGCTCCGACGCAGAACGACAACTCCAACACCGGGGACCCGCTCAACCAGCGTTCCAGCGCCGGGTGGAAGGCAATGTATGCCTTTAAGATTCTCAACGACCTTTGGATCGTGCGCATAGAGCACGCGGTTTCCGAATAGCAAGGAGGGAAACGGAATGGCTGACATCAACGTGTTCGAGTTCCAGGAACAGCAAGACTACATTAAGGAACACACCGCCGGATTCGAAAAGCTGGACGAGGCGTTTGTCTCCGGAACGACAGTTGCGTCGGGCGAAATGCGCGTTGGGACGATAATACTCGACAGCTCAAACAAGCCTTATCTTGTCACGGCGGTCGCCGAGGACGGCAAGATGACGGGCGTATCGCTCGGAGCGTCGAGCTAACCGGGGAGGGGAACCTCCCCTTTTTCTTTATCGAAGGAGAATACCATGCAGAACATAGTGGAAATGGGAATGCTGCCGGTCGAGGCCATAGGAGATATGGCTGCGATGTACCAAAAAGGCGAGCTTTACGAGGTCATGGTTGAAGACCGTATGAACCCGGACGCGAAATATTTTTCGTTCGGACTCAACGGGCGTTTGGGCGAGTATCCGACAAACGCGAAAATCCGACTGCGCGGCGAGGAGATTCAGCATCTCTACAACTGCACGTATGAGTCGCCTATCGTGCAGGAGAGCGCGAACGACTTCAGGCGTGTAGTCGGCAAGCGCGTCGTCTGCCGATTTGCGATTACCCCGACAAAATGGGGCGCGATACCTTCGGACGGCGTTGTTCTTGACGCGCGCGGCGCATCAGCAAAGCCCGCGGTGACTCTGCCGTTCTTCGCGCAGAACGACGAACCGTGCAAGGACGAGCAGGCGCCGGAACAGGCATCTCCAGCGGTGAACGGCCCCGCAATCGACGACATGCTTGCCGCGCGCGAGAAAGAGCTGGAAGCAATGACGATCCCGACGCTGAGAGACCTTTCCCGCGACTGCGGATTAAAGCAGAACGGCAATAAAACCGACCTCATAGAAGCACTGCTGAAATACGAAGAGAAAAAGCTGAGAGGCGAAGAGTAAAGCTATGAGCAGCGCGAGAGATATTATCCTTGAAGTCAAACGGCGTGTCGGCGGCATCAACGCGCCCGCGCCGGACGAAACTGACATTATGGCATATCTGAACAGCGCGCTGTGTGGTATATGGAATTACGCCATAGCGCTGGATTCGCCGCGCATAGAAATATCGGAGCTTGCCGAGTGCGGAGGCGACGGCGCTGTAGTTTTGAAAAAACGTCCCGTCAAGGTGTCGCGCGTCTATGACATCGCCGCGCGCCGCCCGCTTTACCGCGCAGCGCCGCGCGAAGTCATTCCTATGCCGTATGAAGGAATGTGGGGCTGGCGCGAGACGCTTGACGGCGTTGTTGTGCTGATGTCACCGGGGTATGCGGGCGGGGCGGTGACGGTTGCGTATTACCCCGAATTTACGCCGCTGAAACAACGCGATGAAGAACTGCCGTTCGCCTCCGTGATTGACAGCATCGTCGTCGCGTGGACGGCGGGGCTTATCAACGAAAACGGCAATGCGACGGTAGGCGGCGCGGATATGCTGAAAGCCATCGGCGTGCCGGTCAGTTCGTTGGTGCAGTATTTTGAAGGACATGCGGACGAACATTTCCGAGGGGAGGGGCCGTGGTGATGAAAGCCTTGAAGCTTATGGCGCAGACGCGGCTTTACGCCGAGGACGCTATGAAAGTGAAATACGCGGACTGGCAGGTCGTGCGCGCGCTCAACGACGCGCTGCGCGTCTTGGCTGAGGAAAACGCGAACGCAAACGGCAGACTTTTCCGTGGACGCGCGCGAGTCGAGATAACCGAGGGAGCAGGAACGCTTCCGGCGGACTATCTGCGCGTTATTCGCGGCGTAAGTGCGGAGAGCGACATGGAACTTCTCCACGTCCACACAGATACGCCGTCGATTGGAGAGTTCTCGATAAGCGGCGACACGCTCTATTCGGGCGAAACGGGCGGCGTCGAGCTTTGGTATTTCTCCAATCCGGGGCAAATAGCGGACGGAGAGTCGGACGTTCCCGTGCCGGACCGATATACTACCGCCGTCGCGAAGGCCGCAGCCGCTCTGCTCGTAGGCGGCGACGCAGGGGCTATTCGTATCGCGGACTATTTCTTGCCGGACGCCGCAGTGCCGCCCGCGCCGCAGCAGAGGTAGCAGCTCATGCTCGTCAACGACTTCATAAAACGAGTCTCGACGCGGCTCGGAGACAGCGCGCGCGTGACGTTCGAGAAGAAAGAACTAATCAGCGCCATCAACGACGCGATAA
>CAVEUD010000045.1:0-16361 GCA_963618995.1 bacterium | reverse complement strand
GTCTGCAAGATTATCGTGCGTCTAAGGGAGAAGAGCTTACCGATGAGGAGCAGGGTGTTATCGCCGAGCGTATCAACGCGGCGGTCAATCTGAAATCTCATACGCTCCATGTTTTCGATATCAAGTCCAATGCCGACGGTTTGTGTCCGGAACGAGATACAACATCATCGCTGAGAAATGCGGACTGGAGGGGACATCAGGAGAGTTACCCGCTGCATAACTGCCATTTCACAGCGCCTGAGGAAATCTTATGGAGAGGCGCGGCGTTGTTTGCTCAGATTGTTCTGGGGTATGGCAGATAAGAGCGCTGCTGTGTAATTTTTATAGAAATATAGCTGTATCTTTTTTGATACGCCGGCTTAAGATAATAATAAACCTTTCCATGGAACGAGATAACCTCGCCGGTTTATGGAAAGGTTTATTTGTTGTTTAAACCGGCAGAATGCGTGTGCCAGTCTTATCTTGCGGGCTCGAAGCCGGGTTCGCGCAGGCGGAAGTCGGCGACGAGCTCCTGCATGAGCTCTTTTACCCTCATTATCGATTTTACTTTAGAGACGTTGCTGCCGCAGAAGAAGAGGCCGTTTTCCCAGTCGCCGCGGTAGGCGCTGACGAGCGCGTCGGCTATGCAGAAGGTCTCGTGCCGGAGCTTGCAGATGCAGTGCGAGAGGCAGCCGGCGCGGCAGGTCATCTTGCCGAGATTGCTGGAGAAGTAGCGTTCGAGCAGCGGGCTCATGATCGCGCGCCCGGGCAGGCCGCATGGGCTTTTAAGCAGCACGACGTCGTCATCGTTCGCGTTTATGTAGGCTTCCTTGAAGCGTTCGGAGGCGTCGCCCTCTTGGGTCGCGGCGAAGCGCGTGCCCATCTGGACGCCGCTCGCGCCGAGCTCTATGGCCTCGTCTATGTCATGCGAGTCCCATATGCCGCCGGCCGCGACGACGGGGATGCTGAGGCCGAGGTCGCGGATATATTTCACCAGCGCTGGGACGACTTCTTTGAGCGAGAATTTGCCGTCGAGCGCTTCCTCTTCGCTGCGCGCTCCGAGATGCCCGCCCGCGGTGTTCGGCGTTTCGACGACGAATGCGTCGGGAATGCGGTTGTAGTGCTTGAGCCAGCGGCTAATGATGAGGCCGGCGGCCTTGACGCTGCTGACTATCGGGACGAGCGCCGTATCTGGGTGGCCCTCCGCGAGCTGCGGCAGCTTGAGCGGCAGTCCGGCGCCTGAGATGATGACGTCGGCTCCTGCCTCGCACGAGGTGCGGACGAGGTCTTCGTAGTCGCTTAGCGCGCACATGCAGTTAACGGCGATGACGCCGCCGTTCGAGGCTTCCTTCGCCTCTTTTATGTATTTTGCGAGAATCGTCTGGTTGTTTTCTCTGATTTCTTTCGGGCCGAGCGAGAGATCGAAGCCGTTGGACGATGCGGCGAGGCCGACGGAGGCTATTGTTCCGATTCCGCCCTCAGCTGCGACGGCGGAGGCCAGCTTCGGGCCGGAGACCATGATGCCCATACCGCCCTGTATGATGGGGCATTTAGGCTGGTGCTTGCCAATCTTTAATACCGGTAACTCTTTGTTTTTAATGGCCATTTTGAATTCCTTTCAGGATATTATTTTTAAACATCAATCAATTCCACATAATAGTGGAATACTGGATATATTATTCCATGTTTTCTGCTTTGACAAGTCTTATTCTGCGTTTTCCGTATGTCTGCGTCTTATGCTGAGAATCGAATAGTTTTAAAAAATTTATGTAGATTACCGATTGTTGACAACAAAGGGACGCTGCATAGAATAGTCATATAACAGATTTCTTTATGGGGTGATTAGTTACATGAAGAAGTACTCCGAGCGTTCTATCGGTCTTTGCGACTGCAACAATTTTTTTGTCTCGTGCGAACGGCGAGAGGATCCGTCGCTCATCTCGCGCCCCGTCGTCGTGCTGAGCGGCAACGACGGCTGTATCGTCTCGCGCTCCGAAGAGGTGAAGGCTGCTGGCGTCGCGATGGGCGAGCCGTACTTCAAAGCGCGCGGCGTGCTGGAGCACATCGGCGCGGCGGTGCTGAGCGGGCGGCTCGGACTCTACAACAAAATTTCGGCGGAGTTGATGGCCTGCCTGTCGCGCTTCACGGACACGATGGAGGTCTATTCGATAGACGAAGCCTTCATGAATCTCGCGATCGCTTCCGTAGAGGACGCGGAGGCGTACTGCCGCGCGATACGCGCCGAGATATGGCGGAGCTGCGGCATCCCCGTCTCGCTGGGCATTTCGTCTACGAAGACGCTCGCGAAGCTCGCCTCGCACGTCGCGAAGAAGTCGCGCGCGGGCGTTTTCTGGCTCGACGCGGCGCACAGGGATGACGCGGCGTGGATGGGGGGCTTCCCCGCGGGCGAGGTCTGGGGCGTCGGACGCAAGACGGCGGCCAAGCTCGCGCTGCGCGGGCGCGTGAACACCGCCGCCGAGCTGATGCGAGCCGACGATTTGTGGCTCAAGGAGAATTTCTCGATAAACACGCTCTACGCTGCCTGGGAACTGCGCGGCTTCCCGGCCTACCCGCTCGCGGCGTCCCACGGCGCTGCGAAGTCCGTGCAGGTCTCGCGCTCCTTCGGCGAGCCGGTCTATTCTTTCGACGAACTTCTCGACGCGGTCTCATACTTCACGATATGCGCGGCGCGCCAGCTCCGCGGCATGAAGCAGCGCGCCTCGCGCATGGGGCTCTGCCTGCGCACCAGCCCGTTCCGCCGGGAAAATTTCTATTCGCGTTTTGAAGAATGCAGTTTCCGCGTGCCGCGCTCGCTCGACGCGGACTTCCTGGCCGCGGCGCGCCTTCTGCTTTCGCGCGTCTTCGAGGCGGGGCGGCCCTACAAAAAGGCCGGCGTCCTGCTCTCCGACTTCACCGACGTGAGCTGCGGCGTCCAGAGGCTTTTGTTCGACGGCGGGGAATCCGGCTCGCCCGCCGCGCATCGGGTCGCTGAGACGGCGGACGCGCTCAACGCGGAATTCGGCCGCGTCGTCATAGCCCCGGTCGACAACTTCGCCGCGCCGAAAAGCCCAGCGCGCTGGCGCCCGAGGCGCGAGCACAGCGCCGCGGCGGACGAAGCGCGCGGACGCCCCGCGATGCAGCTTGGGCCGAAACGGCGCGTCAACTTCTGACGGCGCGCGTCCATGCTTTGAGCCTATGACCGTGCATGCGGCATAGGTATTTGTCATAGCTTTGCGGCGGCGCTATATTGTGCGCGTTGAATTGAAAAACCTGTATTGGAGGAAAAATCATGGCTAAAAAGGTTCTTGTAATAACGTCGAGCTTGCGCCGCGGCGGTAACTCAGAGACGCTCGCGGACGAATTCGCACGCGGAGCAGCAGAGGCCGGCAACAGCGTCGAGAAAATCGCGCTCGCCGACTACGAATTGAAATACTGCAAAGGCTGCCTCGCCTGCCAGAAGACAGGCGAATGCGTCATAAAGGACGGCGCAGAGCGGATACTCGCGAAGATGAACGAGGCCGACGTCATAGCCTTCGCTACGCCCATATACTACTACGAGATGAGCGGGCAGATGAAGACTATGCTGGACCGCAGCAATCCGCTCTTCGGCGCTGACTACAGCTTCCGCGATATCTACCTCTTCACCGCCGCTGCGGACGAGTCCGACGATGCCGACGAGCGCGCTCTCTGCGGTCTTCAGGGCTGGATAGAGTGTTTCGACAAGGCCGAGCTCAAAGGCGGCGTCCTCGCCGCCGGAACCGACGCCGCAGGCTCAGTCAGGGGAAAACCAGCGCTAGAACGCGCCTATGAGATGGGACGCGCCGTAAAATAACGCAAGAAAGTATAGAAACGATAAAATCAATACTGACTATAGCGGCGGCGCTCACAGCCGCCATCGCCTTTGCGGTATGCGCGCAGGCCGCGCCCGTCCGCGTCGCCTCAGACGGCGCGCAGATACAGCGCGAAAACCCCGTGATGCCGACGAGCGTCGCGCCCGCAAACGGCACAAAAATACAGATGCGTTTCGGCGATACAGTAATCCCCGGCGTACTGAACGACGGCAGGACCGCGCGGGCGCTGGTCGAAATGCTCCCCTACAAAGTCCGCGTCAGCCGCTATTCGCACGACTTCTGCGGCGTCATGGACGATCCGCTCCCGTACCAGGAAGAGGACGTCCACCATGGCTGGCTTAACGGCGACATAGACTTCGCCGCAGACGCCAACTACTTCACGATACTCTTCGATGACGAGGAAAACTCAGAGCGGCACGGCTATCAGGTCAACATCGGCGTGATAACATGCGAGCTGTCGAAAATCGCCGCGCTAGAGGGAAGCTGCGAGGTGCTGATAGACCTTGCGGAGTAACGGTGCGCGCACCGACTGGATAAAATGACAGAAAAACCGCTTCTATATGACGAGGCGGTTTTTCTGTACGTGTGCGTCCGTGTATCCAGATGCATGACTACGGTCAAAGAGGCGTATAGTAAAGCATGTCCGCTTATATAAATTGTCAGTCCGACAGACGTCGCCCTTGTTCTGCGGGGCCTTGGTCGGCAGTTCTGCCGCTTAGAGGACGGCGATACGGCAGAGGGTTGGAAGATATTTTTGCTGTCGTCGTACCGCGGAGCTGTACGAAAGAGATGCAGCGTGCGAGGCTGGCAGCTGGAACTTTGGGCATCGATCAGGCCTCACGGCGCGCGCCGGGCGATATAAGTCGGATGACGCGCCGACGTCGACTGATTTACATAACAGAACAAGCATACTGATGTGTAGTGAGGCTCGCTATGCAGAACCGAGGCGAAGCTATTGCGGCGCTAGCCTGTCTTAGGCCGCGGCATCCGGCTCGAAGCGGCAGACAGTAAAACATAAAAGCCGGAGCGCGGCGGTTTCCCGCGCCCCGACTTCCTCTTTTTTAATTATATTCCTATGCTTAGAGACTAGAACTTCTTAAACAGTTCGGCCTTCGCTCCGCAGATTGGGCAGCTGCCGGTCGTGGCTCCCTTGTGGATGTAGCCGCAGAAGGGGCAGAGGTAATAGTCGGCGTCGCCTTCGATGTCTGCGAGGGCCTCTTTATAGAGCTGCGCGTGAACCTTCTCGGCCTCGTTTGCCATAGTGAAGACGCGGGCGGCGGTCTTGTTGCCCTCGGCCTCGGCTTCCTTAATCATCGGCGGGTACATCTCGGTGAATTCGTAGGTTTCGCCGTTGATGGCTGCCTGAAGGTTCTCGGCGGTGGTGCCTACGCCGCCGTTGGTGCGGAATTCTGCAAAGGCATGGATGGTCTCGGCTTCAGCTGCGGCGCGGAAGAGCTTCGCTGCTCCCTTATATCCGTCCTTCTCAGCCTGCTCGGCGAACATGAGATACTTGCGGTTGGCCTGTGACTCGCCAGCGAACGCCGCTGCGAGGTTGTCTTTCGTTGACATAAAAATTTTCCTCCTTGTTCTTATCCTTATAACTGTCCCTGTACATTAAGCGCGTCTTGTGACACGTTATTTAAAACAATTATGAGTTTATTCTGTAATCGCTCTTTTGTCAAGCTGCGAAACCGCTAGAATTCGACGCCAGCTGTAGGTTTACCATACAAACATGACAGAGGACAGAGGGTGGAAGTATATAAGATGCGATATATGTAAGATATGAGTTAATGTAAATACGCAGGAAAACGCAAAACAAAAGCGGAAAGCCTGTCCATGCCGTAAGGTAATTTCACCACAAATCCGCTAACAGAAGGACGGTTCCCCGCATGGGTAGGATGTCACAAAAGGAACGTTACAGGCAATCTCTTATCAGGTATGCGATAAAGTACGGCGTCGCCAAAACAGCTGCACGGTATGCTGCGAACAGGCTGTATGCTTACAGGCGGATAAAGCGTTACGACGGTTCTCTCGAGTCCCTTCGCGACAGGTCTGGGCGTCCTCACTGTCATCCAGACGAACATTCTCCGGAAGAGCTCCCGCTTATATAGACGGGTACGGCCGTTTCCGCCATGTCGAAACGTTTGAAGAGCACGGCGCGTACGGCTCGACGGTATTCCCGACGCATATGCTGAGATTCTTCAAATTCCGTGCGGAATATGTCCGGACGGACAACGGTTCGGAATTCGCCAGCCGCTTTATTTCTGATAAAGGCAGGCCTGCGTTCCATAACCGCAGATACAACAACCTCCCGATGAGGCCTCCCGGATGGAAGTCTCCCCGGGAAGTCATGACTTCCGCTTTATCCTCGCCGTAACAGATGTTTGACAAACCTGCACGAAACCGCTAGAACTCGATGCCAGCGCGCGCCCGCACGCCGTCGCGGTATGGGTGCTTAACCTCGCGCATATCGGTGACGAGCGAGGCCATTTCTATGAAAAGTTTCGGCGCGTTGCGTCCAGTCAGCACGACTTCCGTCTCTTCCGTCTTTCTCGACAAGGCCGCGGCGACTTCCTCCGCAGTCAGCAGGCCGAAGTCCACGGCTACGTTTACCTCGTCGAGCACGACTAGATCGTATTCGCCGGAGCTCATGAACTCCTCGGCGAGTTTCAGCCCGCGCCGGGCTTCCGCAAAGTCCTCCTCCGTTTCGTCGCCCTTGAATATGCACTGCGCGTGCCCCGTGCGCACGTGCGTGACGCCCGGCAGCATCGCTAGCGAGACTATTTCGCCGTAGACTGGGCTGCCCTTCATGAACTGCACGAAGGCGATTTTCGCCCCGCGTCCAGCCGCGCGCAGCGCGAGACCGAGCGCCGCCGTCGTCTTTCCCTTGCCGCCGCCGGTGTAAATCTGTATCAAACCTTTTTCGCCGAACATTTTTCTCCGCCTCCTCTGTGCCTTCGCACGAAGTCCTCGATAAGCCGCGCCGAGATGCTGACGCCGCGATAGTATTCCGGAATCTCGTCCGGCGCGAACCATTTCGCGTCCACTATCTCGCCCTTGTCGGGGCTGATTTCGCCGGATTCCCACTCCGCCGTGAAGCCGAGCATCAGCGAGCGCGGGAATGCCCACGGCTGGCTCGCGAAGTATTTTACATTTTTCACGCGGATTTTAGTCTCCTCGTAGACCTCGCGCGCGACGCACTGTTCCAGGTTCTCGCCTGGCTCAACGAAGCCTGCGAGCACGCTGTGGCGCCCCGGCGGGAAATTCACGCCATGGCCCAGCAGTATCTTGCCGTCGCGCTCGACGCAGACGATTATCGCGGGGCAGATGACGGGGTAGATAAGCTCCCCGCACTTCGGGCAGCGCATCGCCCACTCCTTTTCGTCGAAGACGTTCGCCGCGCCGCATCTTCCGCAGAATTTATGCGTCCGTTCCCAGTCCATGTAGTGATAGGCCTTGCCTATACGGAAGAACTGTTCCTCGCCAGTCGTCGTCCAGCAGGTGCGCCGCTCGCAGGCGGCAAACCCGGCGGGGATTTCGCATCCTCCGTCCAGCTCCGCCCAAAGGTCGTCCGTGCCGTCCCTGTCCACAAGTCCGGAGTTCACGAAGCGCGACGCGAGCTGCGCAGGAACCTCGCCGCGCTCCGGCACGCGCGCGCCGCCTGCCAAAATCACGCGCTCTTTCTGAAATATATAGCATAAAGACATTTTCAGTCCTTCTTCCCGTTCCCACAAATATACCCGCCTGTTATTGTACTGGACTTCGAGGCAAAAGAACACTATCATTTACATATCGCAATATTATTTTTCAGGAGGGCTTGTCATGATCGAAAAATTTGAACACGTCACCGCCGAAACCAAAGCCAACGTCTACTTTGACGGAAAGGTCATCAGCCACACGCTCTGGCTCGCGGACGGAGAGAAACGCACGCTCGGCATCTTCATGCCCGGCGCATACGAATTCGGCACCGCCGACGCGGAGATAATGGACCTCACCGACGGCGAGTGCGAAGTGCAACTCCCCGGCTCCGACGAATGGAAGTATATGAAGGCCGGCGAAGCCTTCAAAGTCCCCGCGAACAGCAAATACGGCCTCCGCTGCTACGTCCCCGTGCAGTACATCTGCGCGTACGTAAAGGAATAACGAGCGGACGCTAGGAAAAATAGTATACGGACGACAAAAAACCGGGCGATGGGGCTCGGCTTAATATTTGGGGATGGCGCGTCTGCTTGCTAACGATAGGAAAAGAAGCGAATAAAAAATCGGGGCCGCCTGTTTTGTACTCACTGGGCGGTCCCGATTGTCTGCAAAATCATTTGTCCTGCAATTCGGATATCTTTGAACTAATGGCGGAGAGGATGGGATTTGAACCCATGGAGGAGTTTGACCCCCTCACTCACTTTCCAGGCGAGCTCCTTCGACCGCTCAGACACCTCTCCGCACTGGACGCGAAGCATTATAGCCTATTGTACGCGCAATGTCAAAGCGCGGCGCGCGCATCGCGTCGTTTTCTCCGATGGGCGGCGGCTTCGCGTGTATGGCGGTGAGAGGATTTTTTTTACGCACTTCTGCGTTTTGCGGCAAAGAACTTGGCTAGCAGCGCCGCACACTCTTCGGCGAGCAGGCCGCCCGTCACGCGGCAGCTGTGGTACATGCGCGGGTCGCGCGGGATCGCGTAGAGCGATACGCAGCCGCCGGCTTTCGGGTCCTTCGCGCCGAAGACGACGCGTCCCATGCGGCACTGCACGAGTGCGCCCGCGCACATGACGCATGGTTCGAGCGTTACATATATCGCGCATCCGTCGAACCGCCAGGAATTTATGTTTTTCGCCGCGTCGCGCACGGCTTCGATCTCGGCGTGCGCGAGCGGCGAGCTGCGCGCGGCGCGTGCGTTGCGCCCGCGTCCTATTATCTCCTCGCCGCGCACGACGACGGCGCCGACGGGTATTTCCCCTTCGTTCATCGCCGCGCGCGCCTCAGCGAGCGCCTCGCGCATAAAAAACGCTTCGTCCATAATCTGTGGCGGCTCCCTTCATAATATGCTATACTGCGTAAGGTTTGAACGCGCGTCTGTAGCTCAGCTGGATAGAGTGCCGCCCTCCGGAGGCGAAGGTCTGGGGTTCGAATCCCCACAGACGCGCCACTTCCCAGAACATTATAGACGATTTTCATTTTTCTTTATTTTTATTTACGTGTCGGTTCTGTTCAAATTTGTAATAACTTGGCAGTTTCGCTGCGCAAACAGAATCGATGCTTGTCAAAAATATAAAATTTTATATAATCATGTAACTATACGTAGTGCGGGCGTGTCCGTATCTAGTTTTTTGATCGTTTTGCCGTCATTCAGGTTCAGAAAGGGGGACGAGGCGTTGGCCAGCAACATGATAATGTGCCGTCTGCTTCGTGAATTTGCGTTATGTGGAAGAAGCTAGGGCTCGACAACACGATCATCGCTGCTAAGCTTGCGGAGTCGCTGAAGTCGACTCTGCCGGTCGTCGCGATAGTATGCGCCGTCTGCTTCATCCTCATACCGGTTCCGGCGGGCGCGCTTCTTGCGTTCGTCTTCGGCTCCATTCTGCTAGTCGTCGGTGTCGGCCTTTTTACTATAGGCGTCGATATGGCGATGACGCCGATAGGCAGCCACATCGGTTCCGCCGTTACGAAGCGCCGCAGCCTTTGGTTCGCACTTTTCATAAGCTTCCTAGTAGGCGCCTTCGTCACAGTTTCCGAGCCGGATCTTCAAGTGCTCGCGGGACAGGTGCCCAGCATCCCCAATCCCGTGATTATCGGCGCTGTCGCGCTCGGCGTCGGGATTTTCCTTGCCGCAGCGATGCTGCGCATCTTCCTCGGGATTTCCCTGCGCACGCTGCTTTTGATCTTTTATCCCTTAATTATCGTGCTTGCGTTCTTTTTGCCGGCCGATTATATCGGAATAGCCTTCGACGCGGGAGGCGTTACGACGGGGCCGATGACGGTTCCGTTCATAATCGCGCTTGGCGTCGGCGTAGCGTCGTCACGCAGCGACAGCGACGCGCAGAACGACAGCTTCGGCCTCGTAGCGATAAGCTCCATAGGGCCGATACTCGCCGTAATGCTGCTTGGCGTCGTCTATCCCGGCGGCAATGACTACACGCCGGTTGTTGTGCCTGAAATAGCGGACTCGCTCGAACTATGGGCGCTCTTCGCTTCGGAGTTCCCGCGCTTCTTCCACGAGGTCGCGTTTGCGCTGATGCCGATAATCGTATTCTTCGCAGCCTTTCAGGTATTCAAGCTCAGGTTGCACGGCACGGAGCTTACGCAGATAGTTATAGGGATTTTTTACACTTATATCGGCCTCGTGCTCTTTCTCACTGGTGTCAACGCGGGCTTTCTCCCGGTCGGCAACTATCTGGGGCAGCTCATCGGAGCGCTCGAGTACAACTGGGTGATTGTGCCGCTTGGAATGGTGATCGGCTACTTTATTGTGCAGGCGGAACCGGCTGTCCACGTCCTCGGCAAGCAGGTGCTTGAGGTGACGGCTGGGGCTATTCCGGGCAAGGCGCTCAGCGTAAGCCTTTCCATCGGCATTGCAATCTCCGTCGGCCTTGCGATGCTGCGCATACTGACTGGACTGCCGCTCTTGTGGCTCATAGTCCCGGGCTACATGATCGCGCTTGTTTTGAGCTTTTTCGTGCCCACGATATTCACCGCCATAGCCTTCGACTCCGGCGGCGTAGCTTCCGGCGCTATGACGGCGACATTTCTAATGCCGCTGGCGATGGGGCTTTGCACCTCGGTTGGAGGCAACGTGACTCAGGACGCTTTCGGCGTCGTTGCAATGGTGGCGATGACGCCGCTGATTACGATACAGCTTCTCGGACTTCTGTACGTGCGCGGAATGTCCGCCGTTAAGAAAAAGGAGAATGCGATATGATGAACGCCGCAAATTCCCAAATATCAGGCGGCCTAAATTTCGTGACGGCCGTCGTGCAGCGTGAACACAGCGAAGATTACGCCGCCTTTTTCCGCAGGCGCGGCGCGAATCTGGTCTACAGCTACCTGTGCGAGGGTACGGCGCAGAAGAAGATGCTGAGCTTGTGGGGGCTTGAGAAGAAGGAGCGCCATGTTATATGTACGCTATGCCCCGCGGAGACGGCGAACGACATTATGTCCGGCCTCGTCACGGAAATGCGCATAGACGCGCCAAACGAAGGCGTTGCGGTGATGCTCCCGGTCGAGTCGATAGCCGGGGCGTCGAACGCTAGTTACGAGCCTGGAGTGGGCGACGGAGAAGATTTCAGAAAGATGGTGGATGAAATGAGGTATTCGCTGATAATAACGATAGCTGAGAAAGGCTGCGTGGACATAGTTATGGATGCGGCCAGAGAGGTCGGCGCGCGCGGCGGTACCGTCATCCACGCGAAGGGCACCGCGGGCCGCATGGCGAAGTTTTTCGGCCTCACCATAGCCGAGGAAAAAGAAATGATCTACATCGTATCAGGCAAGGATTCCGAAGAGACGATCGTCCGCTCGATAATAGACAAGGCGGGGCCGGGAACCCCGGCCAAGGCGGTCACCTTCGCACTCCCGGTCGCGCGCATAGCGGGTTTCTCAAAGCTGTAATTTTTTCGCAGGCGTACACTTACGCGTCAGACGGCGTCGCGCCATCTGACGCTTTACTATGCCGCCTCAGAGAAAAATTATGTGAACGTCGTTAAAAAATCTTGACCAATCAGCGTCTGTTTGCTATCCTTCTCCACGCTTGAAATGCGATGACGCAGAGTAGTAGCCGGGGAAGCGCTTTCAGAGAAGTGCCGGTAGGTGCGAGGCATCAAGACGGCGGAACCGGGAACTCACTGTAGCAGCAGTCGCGCCGAACCAAGTAAGCGTGGACGGGGGCTCCCGTGATAGGGCTGGGACATGTCTGTGTCCCGACGAGCGCGTCCTCTATAGGGACGAAGAAGAGTGGTACCGCGGAAGGTTTAATCCTTTCGTCTCTTCTGCATGCAGCAGGAGGGACGAAAGGATTTTTTTGTTTCTCTTGATAAGCGGAATATTTTTTACAGGAGGAAACAGTAATGAAAAATGGAAATTGCGCAAAAGCTTCGTTCTTCGCCGCTTTCTCTGTCGGCGCGGTTCTCTTCTCGGCCCACGCGGGCGGCGGCTTCGCGACGGGCAACCAGGCTAATACCTATTATGTATGCCTTGGCTGGACCGGAGTCGTCTCCGCTGTGCTCGCTATGCTGCTGCTGACGCTGACGATGCGCCAGGCCATGGTGATGTACAACTCTCGCGGACTCACTAATCACAAACAGCTTTTCGAGACGCTCTATCATCCGTACGACAAACTGGTCTGGGTTTTCGAACTGTTTTTCTATATTATGGTGCTTATGGCCGTGGCTGCGGCGATATCCGGTGCGGCTTCTGCGTTGACCGTTTATTTCGGCCTCAACTACTACATCGGCGTCGTATCAGTCGGAGCGGTCGTCTTGCTGCTGACCATCTTCGGAGCCGACGTCGTTCGCGCGGCCTCTGCTTGTATGGGGCTTGCGATACTCGCGACGGCGATTACGATATACGCGGTCGGCATATTCAAGAGCAATAGCTCAATATTCTCCGTCATGCTCGCGGACTTCGGCTCGCAAGAGTTTTCAAAAATGCCTGAGGCAGTGTTCAACGCCTTTGTCTACGCTGGCTTCCAATGCGTTACTCTGCCGACTATGGTAGCATGCGGTACGATAATGAAGAGCCGCGGCGACTGCGCCAAATCAATGCGGATATCCTTCGTCCTCAACACCGCCGCGCTCGGCCTTTCCGTATTGATGCTGTTGTCTTGGAAAGAGGTATATACAGCTATAGAAGGAGGCAGCGTCATACCGACTCTTACGATATGCGGCGTAATGGATATAAGCGTGCTGACTGTCGTCTACGGCGTCTGCCTGCTGCTCTGCCTCATCTCGACGGCGGTCACTACGATATTCGGCTTTGTCGCGCGCTTTGAGGGCCATTCTATATTCCGCGGGATAAAGTCCGCTCCTCTGCGCGGGGCGGCGGCGTCGGCCTTTATAATAGTTCTCTCGATGTCCATATCGATGATGGGATTGACCAACATCATTAAATACGGCTACGGTTGCTGCGGCTATCTTGGGATAGCGGCAGTCGTGGTGCCGTTCCTGACTGTAGGAGTTTATAAAAACCGCCGCTGGTTTGCCGAACACGGCGAAGCGAAAAGCTCCGTCTGCGAAATAACCGCGGAGCCTGCGAGCGCGGCGAAATAGCGAAAAGCGCCGAAACGGCGTGTGAAATTTATATAGAAACGCAAGAATCATCGAAAGGAGCAATATTTGAGATGCACAGGACAATGTTCCCTGGATACACGGTCGGCACTGACGCCTACGACGACGTAGCCTCCGTATGCGAACAGTACGGCAGGAAGGTCGTCATAATCGGCGGCGAGAAAGCTCTAGCTGCGGCAAAAGATAAAATACTCAAGGCGATAGAGGGTTCGAAGCTTGAGGTCATAGGCGTCTACTGGTACGGCGGCGAAGCGTCGTTCGAGAACGTCGAGGTGCTGCGTCCAAAGGCGGCGCACGCTGACATGATCTTTGCCGTCGGCGGCGGAAAAGCGATAGACACCTGCAAAGTGCTCTCGCATGATACGAAGCGTCCATTCTTCACATTCCCGACGATAGCCTCGACCTGCGTGGCCTGTACAAGCCTTGGCATTGTCTATCATCCAGACGGAAGCCTCCGCGAATATTCGTTCTCAAAAATTCCGCCGAACCATATATTTATCGACACGCAGATAATCGCTGACGCCCCAGTCAAATACCTGTGGGCCGGAATGGGCGACACGATGGCGAAGCACTACGAATGCACCATTTCGTCTCGCAACGACACGCCGCTTCACTCCGACGCGATGGGCATAGCGCTCAGCACCATGTGCGCCGCGCCTGTAATCCGCTGGGGCCGCCAGGAGATGACCGACTGCGAGGCTCACCGCGTCAGCGAAGAGCTAACGGAGGCCATACTCGCTATAATTGTATCGACCGGTTTTGTATCTAACTTCGTCCAGGTCGACTATACGACAGGGATGGCGCACGCCCTCTACAACGGCTTTACGATACTTCCTGCGATAGAGGCCAACCATCACCTGCACGGCGAAATAGTCTCCTACGGAATCCTCGTCATGCTCACTGTGGACAAGCAGTACGAAGAGCGTGACCGCGTCCTCGCCTTCAACAAATCCATAGGGCTGCCGACGCGTCTCGCCGATATCGACGTTACGCCCGAAGACCTCGCCGCCGCGACCGAGAAGGCGCTCAAGGGCATCGATGTGCGCGTCTACCCGTACGAGGTTACGCAGCAGATGCTGATAGACGGTATTAAAGAACTCGAGGAGCTTCAGAAATAACGACGGGAGGCGCTGCACTCCGGCATGGAAAACGGCATGACGCTGATAGATACGGCAGAAATGTACGGCGGTGGGCGCGGCGAGCGTCTCGTCGGCGAAGCGATAAAGGGAGCGGAGCGCGGACGGCTTTTCATCGTATCGAAGGTGTTACCGAATAATGCGGGACGACGTGGATTTTTCAGAAGCTGCGAGGAAAGTCTGAAACGGCTTGGCGTCGGTTATCTTGACCTATATCTGCTGCACTGGCGTGGAAGCGTGCCGCTTGCAGAGACTGTCGAGTGCATGGAAAAGCTTGCGTGCGACGGCCTGATACGCGGCTGGGGCGTCTCGAATTTCGACACGGACGATATGATGGAGCTTTGGCGCGTAAAGGGCGGCGACGGCTGCCTCGTGAACCAGGTGCTCTACCACGCTGCGTCGCGCGGCATAGAGTACAGCCTGCTGCCGTGGATGAGGGAGCGCGGCGTCGCGCTGATGGCCTACTGCCCGCTTGCGCATGGCGGAAGTCTGCGGCGTGGCCTCTTCCGTTCGCGCGCGTTGAACGATATAGCCGCCAGCCGCGGCGCGTCCGTCGCGCAGATACTTCTAGCCTGGGCCGTACGCGGCGGAGACACCGTCGCGATCCCGCGCAGCTCGTCGTCTGATCATACGATTGAAAACGCCTGTGCTGACGCTATAGAACTGACTGCGGCGGAGCTTGCCGCGATAGATGTGGAATTTGCGCCGCCGAATCAGTGATACTTGGCATTTGTGTGACACCTCCGCATAACCGTATAACAGATTTAACGGTTTTTATTGTAATACGGCCTATGATACGACGCCCAGTTTGCTAATAGGCGACACACGCGACACTCGGGATTAAAAAGCAAACATATTTTCAACAAAAAAGCCCCTAAGTTAGGGGCTATGATAACAAGTGGATTGCTATGGAAAAGAATTGGCGGAGAGTGGAGGATTCGAACCCCCGGGGCTGTGACACCCAATTGATTTCAAGTCAATCACCATAGACCGCTCGGACAACTCTCCGCGTTTACTGGTGCATTATAATCGCTGCGGTCCGTTATGGCAAGCGTGGGCGGCGTTCGCCGTCCGCGCGGTGTGCAGGTTTACCATACATATGTGACAGAGGGCAGAGAGGGGAAGTATATAAGATGCGATATATGTAAGATATGAGTTAATGTAAATACGCAAGAAAACGCAAAACAAAAGTCAAGTCCAAATTTGTGTAATAAATTTCTCTTAGGTACCTTTGGCACCGGAGGATGCCTTGCATCCTCTTGATTATTCATTAAGCTTCTCTTGAGGGAGCGGTCAAGGGTGCGAAGCACCTCGAAGAGGTTCCCCTGACAAATCCTGAAAGAGAGCTTAAATCAGGCGGCTCGCAGCTAAGGGATAATTTCCGGTCAACGGGCGTTCCCGAAACTCCTTAACCTTCGCGTCGAGGTCTTTACAGACCTCAGAAACCGTGGATTTCGAGCAGGAAGTATCGCACAATGTCTCCATGATCTGTGTGCCCCTGCGAGTTGCAACGCCGTTAATGACCATCTCCGCCATGCTTGCGATCAGAGCCGCTTCGCTCGCTCTGGCTATAGTTCTCAAAAACGAGCGTTTTAAAGGGAACATTCCCATGTCTCGGGACGGTCAAAGTAATACGGCCGATCCGAGTCTTAAGATCATCCCGCTCCCTGGCGCCGTTGCGGCTGTCTGTGCGCTCTTCTGACCGCTCATGAGGCTCTGCCTCGAGCTGGGCGGCGGATTCTGCCATCGGTATGCTGTTGAGGCTGTTCCGAAGTAATTCCCGGAAATGCCCGGGCACGGTCTTTGGAAAGAAGCTGTAGAATTTCCTCCTGATTCAATGTAATATTGAGCTGAGCCATCGTGCTCGTCCTCCCTGGTATTATGTCGGTTGATGAGCCTCCGGCTTTTTTCAATTTTTCAATTTACACCGTTATATAGGCTTAACCGGTTGGAATGAAGAAAGAGGTGAAGATAAATGAGCCGATTGGATGAACTGATTCAGGAGCTTTGCCCGAATGGAGTGGAGTATAAAAAGCTCAGCGAATTTGCAACCATATCTCGCGGGGGCAGCTTTCAGAAGAAAGATTTTCTTGCAGAAGGCTTTCCTTGCATTCACTATG
>CAVEUD010000044.1:12529-16792 GCA_963618995.1 bacterium | reverse complement strand
AGCCCGGCGGTCTTGTATGCGTCGGTCGCGTACTCCATGACTTTCCCGGAGCTATCCTTAAAGAGCGTCTCAACGCCGCCGACTAACTGCTCATAATCGGCGTATGCGCTGATAACCTCCGTCCCGAGCTTGACCGCCGCCGCCGCGAGCGCCGCCGTTGCCGCCGCCGCCGCTATTCCGAGCGCGGTCACGGCGGTTTTTACCTTGTCGAACTTCTTTCCGGCCTCCTCGGAGTCCTCTCCGGCCTCCTTGACCTCTTTCCCGTATTCGTCGATAGACTCGGCGCACCCGTCGGAGGATTTCGCCGCCTCGTCCATATAGGCGGCGTTTTTATCGAGTTCCGAGCCGAGCTTGTTTAGCTCCGTCTCGGCGTTATTTACCTGTGTTTGATAGGAGTTGACGGAGCGAGTCGTAGACTCGTACCCCTTTTCAGCCGCCGCAAGCTCGCTCTTTGCCTTTTCGAGCTGTGCCGTTAGCTTTTCCTGTTCCTCGGTCGTGTCGCCCGTCTCGTCGCCGAGCGCGGCGAGAGCGGCCTCGCAACGCGAAATCTCGGATTGTGCGGAGGAGACTTTCTCGGCGTAGTCCGATTGAGCCTTTTTCGCCCTCTCGAGCTGTTCCGCCGCCACCTTGACCTTTTCTTTCTGTTGGTCGTACATACGGGAAAGCACGTCGCCCTTTGCGCTCAATGCCGCGTAGCTGTTTGCCTGTCCCGCATATTGGCTCTCTACGAGCTTCAATTCCGATTTCAGCGTCCCGAGGGCGGAGTTTATATTCTTGAGCGACTCTTTGTATTCTTTTTCCCCGTCGATAGCGACTTTCGTTTTTATCTCACGGTTTGCCATTTATTCGCCCTCCTCGCCTCTGTTCTTACCGTGTGCAGATAGATAAAGCTCCCAAAGGTCGAAAACCTCTCCGGGAGCCATAAAAAGAGCCTCCCCGGGGGAGACTCCGCAAAGAACGGCGATACGGTAATAGTCCGCCCGTCTTATCTTGTTTTTTTTTGATTGAGTTCCGCGAGCCCCTCGTCTATCTCGTCACCGCCCTGGCTCGTGACTTCTCGACCGTATCCGAGCTCGATAGCCGTCATAATCGCCCGCTTGAGCGTCACGATTTCAAACGGCCTCACCATGAGGAGAAAATCGTCCTTTTCCGGGATAGCGCCCGCGTCGTACCCGAGCCGCCGCCGGAGGAGCTCTCCGCGCTCTGCGAGCGCCGCCGCGATAGTACACGTCGCCGCGAAGCCCTCGCTGGTATCCGGCTCTATCGCCTCGAGCGCGAGTTGTGTCCCGCCGTAAATGTCCCGGAGCGTAAACATAGCCTCGCCGTCGAAAACGAGGTAATATGCCGCGCCCGCGACCGTCACTTTTGCCGCTTTCATGCGTTTACCCTCCAATCACCAAAGCGGGAGGCGAGTTTCCCGCTCGCCTCCCGTTTCGTGTAGATATTAGCCCGTGGTCGTCTTGCCGAGCTTGGTATCGCACCACGCGATACACTCGCTCTCGGAGCTGAACTCCTTTGTAATGCGCCACGCGCCGGAGTTGCACCGAAATACGGTGAATGTCGTCGAGCTCGTGCCGAACGTGATGGAGGAGCCTTTCGTCGCCGCGCTGTCGTTGCCGAGAATAGCCTTGACAAGCGGGTGGAAAACGCCCTTGTAGACGCGCACTCCGTTTCGGACAATGACCTTGTAATAGGCAAGTCCGCCGCGAGGAGCGTTGTCCGTGTCGGAGTCCGTGACCTCGCTCGACTCCGTATCCTTTGTTGCGCCGTGGATTTCGGCGTGTACCTCGTCCGTCTTGTCGTCCGTTTCCAGCGCGAGGGAGCCGGAGGCGAACATATCGACCTTTTCGGCGAGCGCGTCGTCGGCGTAGAGCTCGCCGGAGGCGTTCGTCACGGTGAGGTCAGCCTTGACGAGCTTTCCGATAGTTACGATTTTCGAGTTATCGTAGGTGGGTAGTGCGTTATCCGGCGTGGTTTTCGTCGGAGCGAAGATAGGACGCTTTGCGCCAAACTGTGCCATAGTAAAACCTCCTAAAAGTTTTTCGATTTGAGAAAGTCGTCGTACACCCGAGCCGCCGCGTCGAGCGCCGGGTCTGCGGCTTTTTCGTTTGCCGTCTGGATAAAAGGGCGGGCGGGCTGTCCCTGTTTCCCGAACTCGTTTATAAAGGCGACCTCCGCCGCCCGGCGTTTATTGCCGTGCTTGCGAGTGCCTTTCGGGTAAACATAGATAGCTCGTCCGTCCGATGTGTTCTTGAGCTTCTTATCGTAGGAAATGCTTTGCGCCGTCTCGCCTGTACTGTATTCGCCCGAGAGCATAGCGCGAGCCTCGGCCTCCTGCGCCGGGGCGATAACCTCCGCCTCCGCGACGAGCATATCGAGCACTACCTCGTCCGGGATTTCCGCGATAGCGTCAAAGCCGCCGATTATATCCTCGAGTCCGGTCGTCGAGAGGTTAGCCATCGTCAACGCCTCCCGCGATTTCGCACTCGAAAGCGTAGTGCTGTCCACTCTTATCCGAGGCCGGAGTTACCGTCGGGCGGGTAAAGCCCGCCGCCACGAGCCGCCGCGTTATCTCCTGCCGGTATGCGCGGGTATTCTTCTCGAGCGGCGCGTATAGATGGACTTGCACGAGATAGCGGTAATGTCCCGCGTCGTCGTCGCCGTAGTCCGCCGGGAGCTCGGTATAGTTGAAAACGATATACTCGGTCGCCGCGCCCTTATACACGCCGTCGGCGGTCGGGAGGAGGCTATCGAGCGTATCCACCAAAAGAGCGTTTACGTTCATGCGCTCGCCTCCTTGAACTCGGAGCAATTCAGCTCGTAGTATTCCCGCGCCTCCGTATAAGCCCGCTCGACCTTGTACTCCTTGCCCTCAAAAGAGAGCCGCTCTTGACCGTCATAGTCGGCGGCGCGGAGCTTCACCGTCAGCGCGAGCGAGATACCCGCTTGGCGGGCGGCGTAGAACTCGCTCCGCTTGGTACTGGACACGTCGGCGAAAACGGTCGTCTCCGTGATTTTCTCTTTCGGATACCCGTCCGCGTCGCGCCCCTCCGTAACGGCCTTGAGCGTCACAACGTCGCGCCAATACATGAGTTATCCCTCCTCCGCCGCGATATAGGAGTCCGAGAGCGTGAGGCCGTTCCTCTGCTCCTTGTACGAGGCGCGGAGCCTGTCCGCGTCCTCGTTATCGAGCCCGAACTCGGCCTTGACGTAGGTCGTCACCGCCTTTTTGATAAGCGGGTCGGTTTCGTCGTTCGCTTTCTCCTCAAGAACGCCGCCGAGCACGAGGTCGGCTCGGGCGGCGTTAATGAGGTCGGTCAATTCCCCGTCGTGGACGTTGGAGGAAATCCTCACGCTATGGCGGACGGAGGCGAGATATTCGTCACCGACTGCCATACTCGAGCCCTCCTATTAGGCCGTAGCCTTTGCGAGATGCACGAACGCGCCGAAGCCCGCGACCGGCTTAGAGTCGAACACGCAAGCGCCGAGGTAGTCGATGCTGTTCGTAGCGAGGCCGGAGTGCTCGGAGCGGACGACGGTAATATCCTGCGAGTAGTTGCCTACGATGTAGGAGAAATCGCCGAGATATGCCTCGTGTGCGGCGAGGGAGCCGGTGAAATAGACCTCCGCGCCCATGATGTAATACTTGCCATTTGCGAACTCGATAACGTTATTCTTGCTCTTGTCCATCAGCGGGAAGAAGTCGGAGAAGAACGTCGCCTTGTTCATGCACCAAACGGCGTTACGCTCGTAGCCGTCGCCGAGCAGACCGTAGAGCGCGATAACGTTCGCCTCGGTGAGAGAGGCCGTCTTTGCCACGGTGATCTGGTCGGTGTCGTCGGTGTACGCGCCGCTCGCGCCCTTACCGGCGGTCTTAACGCCGCCGGGCTGGTTGGAGCCCGTGCCGGTGAAAATGTACTTTTCAATGCGGCGGGCGACGCTCTCGGCGATAACCTCGACGATATAGCTCTCGAACGCGGAAAGCGCCATTTCGGAGCAAGCGCGGGAGGCTTTGACGAGCTTCACGATTTCGTAGCCGGTCAGAGAGACGGAGCCGAGGGAGTCGCTCGCGGCGGTAATGGTCGCGTTCTCGGTGTGGAGCGCGGCCTCGTTGTTCGTGCCCTCGATTGCGAATTTGAAATTGCCGGGGACGTGGAAAATCTTGCATTTCTGCAAAATCGGCGCGACCTCGTACATTTTCTTGATGATTTGGTTAGCGGTCGTCTCCGGGATAATGGGGAGTGCGGAGTTTGCCGCCGTGGA
>CAVEUD010000044.1:10475-12123 GCA_963618995.1 bacterium | reverse complement strand
GGCTTGCTCCAAAGCCGCAAGCTCCCTCGAGTGCTCCTCCTCGAAAAAGCTCCGAGCCGAAATAGACGTGTCATTATATGCGGGAATATCCACCGCCGACACGTCGTATAGCTTCTTGACCTTTGTGATAGTGCGGGTATGGGTAACGGAGTCATAGCTTGCCTCGCGCACCGTGAAAGAAAAGGACATTTTATCGACGTACCCGCCGTCGATTTCCTCGTAGAGCTCGCGCCCGGCGGTCGTGCCGCCGAGTTCTGCCTCGATGTTTACGCCGTGCTCGTCGATGTTGATGGCAAGCGTTTTGTTGCGGAGACGGGCGACGACCTTTCCGCCGTGGTTGTAGTTGAAAATCACGTCGGACATATCGCACTCGTCGAAAGCGTGGCGGTCGATAATTTCCTTGTACTCCACGCCGTCGCACTCCCATAGCACCGTGGGCGTATTGAATACGATAGCCGTCCCGCGTACCCGGTACTCCGGCGAGTTCTCCTCCCGTGGGACGAGGCTAAAGTCCTGCAAAGCGCGATACTCGCGCCCCTGTTTGATAGCCATAGCGTTAAACCTCCTCTTTGCCCGTCGGCTCCCCGGGCGGCGTTGTGCCGTCCGGCGGGGTATTGTCTCCGCCGCCGTCCGTGCCGGTTTGATATTTGTCCGCGAGTTTCGCGTTTACCATGTTGAGGGTCTGCACCCGGCGCGCGCCCTCCTCGCCGCCGATAGTCGGCATATCGAACATAGTCAAGATTTGGTCGAGCGTCGCCGCGCCGATTTCCGTCAAGAACTTTGCCGCCGTGACCTTTTCCGGGAGCGTCGCAAACTGGACGGAGTTCGCGGAGAATACGATACGGTTTCCGAAGCCGAACTCCCGCTCGGTAAAGAGCACGTTCGAGAACGCTTGCGAGAGGCGGCGGAAAAACGGGGCAATTTCGCCGCTATAAAAAGCCTGTTCCTGTTGCGGAGTCGCGGTATTCTCGACGATTTCTTTCGACACGCCGAGATAGTCGTAAATCTCCTCTTTGACGTATGCGAGTTGTGTCGCCGGGATAGGAGTCGTCTTGTCTGTGATAGGCGTATAGTCGTATTTCGCGTCCGTGACGATAACGCCCGCTCCGTTGTTCTCCATGCGGAGATTGTCCCGGATAAAGTCGTCGCGGCGGCGGTTTAAGTCCTCCGTCTTGACGGCGTTCGAGACTTTCAGAATACCCCGGATAACCGCGACGAGCTCGGCGAACTTGCTCATACTCTGATTGAGCGTGTTCGCAGTCTTGAGCGCGGTATCGAGAGGCTTGTTGCCGTCGCCGAAAATATCGTGCTCGAGGAAATGCCGCCGGACGTGGATAATCCGGGAATATTCGCAAATGTACGTTGCGCCGGTCGCAAAGGTGAAGCGGCAATAGAGCGTACCCATGTACTCGAGGAGCTCGAAATACTGCGCGTTGATAGGATAGATAGCCGTCAAACGGCCTGTTTCATCGAAAACCGGGTACGCTATCGCGTTGTTGTAAACCTTGTATTGCGCGGCGAGCTTGTAATAAAAGTCCGCCGCCGTCATATACGGATTAGGCCGGAACTGCAAAATGCGGTCGATATAGTCGTTTACCGCGACCGTCGTCTCCGCCGACTGCCGGACGTGGCGCGGCTGTGCGGTCGA
>CAVEUD010000044.1:5612-10086 GCA_963618995.1 bacterium | reverse complement strand
CCGAGCTCCCTCATAGGTTGCGACCATGTAAAAGGCCCCTGTGCGACGGCGCACATATCGAAGCCGTTCGCTTTCATTTCGTCTACCCAATAGCCAGCGAGGGCGCGGTCGTACCCGATTTTGAAAGCGTCTATCTTGAGCTCGTCCCGCATTTGGCAGTACCACGCCGTCACCGCCGAATAATCGACGCGAGTACCCTCGCATATCGTGACGAGCCCCCGCTCCGCCCAAATCTTGTAGGGCGCTTCTTGCGTGTTGTGCTCGTCGAGCTGGTCGATTTTCTTTTGAGGGAGGAAATAGTGCTGAAAAACGTACACGATTTCATCGTCGGACGAGCGCCGGATAATCAGCGTCGCGCACGTTAGGTCGGTCGTCGCGGAGAGGTCGCACCCGCCGATAGCGTAGGTGTTATAGACCTCCTCGGGCTTGAATGTGGCCTCGTTTACTGCGTCCTCATAGGAGAGCCACGAGGCCGCGCCGGTCGCCTTGACGTTGAAATCCTTGCAGAGAACGCCCGGCAAGTCCTCGGGATTTTTCTTTGCTCGCTCCACGAAGTCGGCGAGCGTGGTATATTGCTTTATCGTCCCGAGGCCGGGATTTGCCTTTATCCATGCCGTCGGGTCTGTCCACTCCTCGCGCTTGTCGAGCTCGTAGGGCACGGGGAGGAAACGCTCGTCGGGAGTCTGCCCGTCGGCGACCTCGCAAGCGTAGCCGTAAAGGTTATCAAAAACGGACTCGCGCACCGTGCCGGACGTGGTAATCATAATCACGAGCGGCTGTCGGCGGCTCGAGGTCGATTGCTTCATAACCTCGTAGAGATTGCGGTCGCGTATCGCGTGGAGCTCGTCGATAATGACGGCGTGAGAGTTGAGGCCGTCGAGGGTGTTCGAGTCCGAAGCCAGCGCCTCAAACTTGGAGGCCGTCGCCGGGAAATAAATGTCGTTGCGCCGCTTCTTGAGAATGGCGGAGAGCTCGGGGCTCTGCTTCACCATGTTCACGGCCTCGGTGAGCGTCTTTTTCGCTTGGTCTTTCTTGGTCGCTACGGAGTAAATCTCCGCCGCGCCCTCGTAGTCGGCGACGAGCATATAGAGCGCGAGCGCCGCGAGGAGCGTACTCTTGCCGTTCTTTCGACCAACAAGAAAGAGTGTCTCTCGAAAGCGCCGGTATCCCGTCGCCCTCTCGAGCCACCCGAAAAGGAGTTGTATATATGCTTTTTGGAAAAGCTCGAGCGTCAGAGACTCGCCGAGCGTTCCTTGAGACTGCTTGCAAAACCGCTCGACGAAGATAATCGGCCTCTCGCCGACGGCCTCGTCGAAGTAATACGGCGAGCTCTCGTCCGCCGCGTCCATTTCCGCCACGAGGCGACCGTACACGGCTTTTACCCGTCGGCTCGTGACGATTTCGCCGGAGGAAATCCGCTCCCAATACTCCCGGACGTAGTTCACTACTTGCCCGACCGGGCGGCGGGCTTTGTGATAAAGCTCATAAGCTCGTCACCCGCCGATTTCTTTTCTTTCTCCGGGAGCAACGCGACGAGTTGGTTTGTGAGAGCGGAAAAGGATTTTATCGTCGTGTTATAGGCACGGAGAGCCGGGGACTCCCGGCGGAGCTTTTGCGCCCCCTGTACGAAATCCTCTATCAAGTCGCCGTTGTTGATTTCGTCGGCGAGGCGTTCCAGCGTGACGGAGGTCACGGCGAATTGATTGATAAGCCCCTCGGCAAACTGCCGCTTTTCGGGAGGCATTTCTCGGAAAAGCCGTTTAATTTTCTTCTTTTTCGCCTCGATTTTTTCAGAAATCGAGAGCTCGTCGTAGCTTTTTTTATTTGCCGCCATATAATGAGTAAACCTCCCTCCGCCCCGGCTATACCCCCCCCTCATGTGCGCGCCCGGGTCAGTTCTTCCGAGGATTGAGGCGCGGTTACTTACCGGGTATTTATTTCGGCGCACCCCGGGGGGTATGTGGCGCTGTGATAATATTTCCGTCTGCATCGAAAGCGAGGCCGTCGGCAAGCGGCGGCGTTCCCTCGTGTATCAATGCGTGACACGTCCGGCAAACTGTCTCGAGGTTATCCTCGCCGAGCGCGATTGCCGGGTCGTCGATGTTCCTCGGCGTGAGTTCTATCTTGTGATGCACGATAACGCCGGGCTCGCCACAATGGACGCATAGCCCCGCGTCTCGCTTGAGAATATATGCTCGTGTGCGTCTCCATGCCGGAGACTCGTAAAACGCCTTTGCAAACTCTCTCATGCTCACCGCCTCCGAACGGGTAAAGAGAACGCCTCGCGCATAAAGCGCGGGGCGCACGGCGGCGAGGTTTCCCTCGACCTCTCTTTACGCCTCAATGATAGCACGGGGAAAATGCAAGTTTCCATACACCTTTTTTTCAATACATGAGAATAAGCGAGAAAGCGCCTCACATAGACGGCATAGCCCCCGCGCCGAAGTAGATGAGGGCGAAGCGCACAAGAGCTTTATTGCGCTGGTCGTATATGGACGTAGGCGAGGCGTAGCATACGGCCTCGGCGATTTCGTCCTTGCTCTTGCGCTCGATGTACCAAAGCCGGAGGATACGAGCGTCGTCCTCGTCCATCTGCGCGAGAACGCCGTCTATCTCCTCGACCTTATCCCGCGTGACTTGTATCTCACGCATGACCTCGGCGAGCTCGAGACATTCCGCGAGCGCGTCGTTTACTGTTTTTGCGCTCGTGTACGGCTTGGACATATCCGCCGACGGATACTCCGACGGCGCTCCGTATCGTAAAATGCGCTCCTTTTTCCGCTCGAGATTGCCTAAAGCCGTCTCGAGTATGCCGCGAGCGCGGAGCGTGTTCTCCGCCGCCTCGAAATAGTTAATCATAGCTCGCCCTCCTCGTGCGTTATCGTGGTTTAGGCGCGTTTCCCTCCGTGGCGGTATTCGCGCCCCTTGTTGAACTCATGCTTTGCCATGAGAACGGCCTCAACGTCCACGCCCAAATAGGCGAGGTAGTCGAGGATACGGATAATCGCGTCGCAAAGCTCGACGGCGACTCCCTCCGGCTTGCAAGCGTCGGCTTTCTCGTCCTTATCGCAAGAGCCCGCGAACTCGCACACGCCGCCCGGGATACTGCAACACCCATAGATAGCCGGATTTCCGTCGCGCCACTCCTCGAGCGCCTCCGAGACTTCCGAATGAATGAGCGCGGCGACCTCGGGAAAGCTCCGAGCCGTCTCCCACCATCCATGCGCGACCGCGTTCTCGTGGACTTCCTTTGCAAACTCGTTTACTGTCATTTTCGTTTCCTCCGTTTCGGTTTTATAAATACACCGTCCCGCCGGTAAAAGCGGGCGACGATATACTTTCCTCCGTTTACGTCGTTGTGCCATGCGCCAGCATCCGCGAGGAAATAGCCCGGATAGAGCTTTTCATACTCGGCGTTGTTGGTCGTGTCCCGGGCGAGCTCCTCGGCGCGTCTGCCGGAGATACGCCCGTCCCGTGTTTTCGGCTCCGGGTCGATAAGATTTTTCGAGGCGTTCCATGCCCGAGAGCAAAGCGGGCTCTTGACGATGTAATGACCGAGCCCGGCAAGGCCGCTCTCTGTGAACTGCAAGCGGCGGGAGTTCGCGTAGCCGAGCCCCCAAAGGTTTTCGAGCTCGTCTCTATCCATTCCGCCGGATAGCGTGACGTGATGATGATAGCGCCCATTCTTGGAGCCCTTTTCCGTAACGGCTATGTACTTGAGCGGCGGGAGCCCTTGCTTTTTCCGCGCTCTCTGCACCCGGCGGATATAATTCCGTAAAAGGCGTTGCGCCTCCTCCGGGCTTTCCGGCTGGTGCTGATAGGTCAAATGGATTTCGAGGTCGTCCGGCGTAAAGTTCGCATGGAGGAGGCGGACGAGCTTCTCCTCTCTGTGCCGCTGGTTGAGTTTCTTTTGAGCGGCGGAGGTCGGCTTGCTCCGCTTGCCTCTGCTCCGAGCCTGTGTATAGGTCGGGTAGATATATACGTCGAGATACTCGCCGCAATAATAGCGCTTCTCCCGGTAAACTGTTCTCATGTGATACCCTCCGACGTTGTGCCTCTTATGGTCGATTTGTTATTATTCCATACGAGCCCGTCAAGACGCTTTTCGCGTCCGATTTTTCGCTCTTGCGTATCGCCCCGGAGAGTGCTATAATAATAGAGGTATGAGTAATCGCTCGTCTTTTCCGGGACGAGTCCCCGCCGACGTTCTACAAAGCGTCGGCGGTTTCTCTTTTTCTGTCCTGCATTTTCAGTCCTCCGAGCGGCGGTAGAGAGCTACGAAGTCCGCCACATAGTCGAGGATAATTCGCTTTGCCTCGTAATATATAATAGGTAGGAGCAAGAGCATGAACTCGCCGCCGACGGCCTCATAGCCGCGCCATGCGAGCGCGTAGCCTCTGCTCTTGATGAAAACGACCGCCGTCACGATAAGCACGGCGAGGAGTTCCGCCGCCGCGAGGCGGCTTTTCTTTTT
>CAVEUD010000044.1:1988-4669 GCA_963618995.1 bacterium | reverse complement strand
TGAGTTGCATCGTCTTTTCCTCCGTTCAAAAGATTTTACAGAAATAGTGATTGCCGATAATCATATCGACGCTCTCGTTATAAGGCGCGGTCGAAAAATAGACCGTATCCTCTGAAAGAATGTGCTCCCGCTCCTCTATGGCGGTATGCACCGCGAGATATTGCTCCTTGTCCGGCTCCGCCGAGTAGAGGTACGGAGCGGGGGAGAATTGCCATACGTCGCCGTATTTCTGAAATACGACCTCCTCGACCGTATCCGGGAAATAGTCGGAGAGCATACGGTTTAGAACGACCTCGACGACGGCGACTTGTCCCTCGAAGCTCTCGCCGCGCGCCTCGTGGTAGACGAGGCAAGCGAGGATATAAACGTCCTCGTCGCTGAAATGGAGCTCCGCGTATCTGTTCTCGGGCTCCGGCTCTACCGGCGGCTCCTCGGGCTCCTCCGGCGTTTCCTCCGCCGCCGTATCCGGCAAGGCCGGAGTCGGTGCTATGTAGGTCAGCGCTTGCCGCTCCGCCGCGACCGGCGTTTCCGGCTCCGGCGTTCTTCCTCGTACACGGAGCCCCACAATGAGCGCGAGCACGAGGAGGAGAGAGGCGAGGGAGGCGGCTTGTATCCGGCGGCGGCGCTGTCTGCGGCGTTTCCGCCGCTCCTGCCTCGTCATGGTCTGCCGCCCTCCGGCGTATCCTCGGCGAGCACGATATACTCGCACTCCCGGGCGATTGCCGTCCACCGAACGCCCCACTTGCGGGCGGCGGCGTGTACGGCCTCGTATTTGTTCACGCCGTTTACGGTGAGCTCGCCGTATTCCTTGTGACGGACGAGGTATAATTTCATCGTCCCGGCAAAGCGCGGGCGGTATCCCGCCGGTGCTGATTGCTCGTGCTTCATTCCGCTACCCTCCCGTCGATAAGCTGAAAGCTCTCCCGGACGGTCGCGGGTTCGCGTCTGCCTACGTCAAACTCGAGGACGCAATACCGCCCCGCCGGGTGGATATAGACGACCGTCCCCGGGATTGCTTTCGCTCTGCCTTTCTCGCCCGGAACGTCAAACGTCGCGGGCTTTACCGTGATGCGGTCGCCGAGCTTAATCATTCGACTACCTCCGGCGCGTCTGCCGCCTCCGTGGGCTTGTCCGCCGCCGTTGCCGTCTTATCGCCCGCCGCGCGGAGAAAAGCGTCCCGGAGCGCGTTCACGAGCGGGGAGGCCGTCGCCGATGCCGCCGGAGCCTCTGCTTTCGGCCTGTCCGGGTCTGCCCGCTCGACGAAGCCGCACAAAATCGCCGCCGAGACGACCTCTCCGACGAAGCCGCCGACCTCTTTCTCCTCGAGCGTTTGCGTTCTTGTGCGGACGGCGAAAGCGCCGGTCTTGAAATCAAAGACGACATACGCCCGTTTGCCCTCCGGCGGCTCGATTTTGACCGCCGCCGCGTCTGCGATAACCTCCTCGGGGCTCGGCACGGTATAACCGGCCTTTTTCAGAATGTCCAGTTGCGCCGCGTCGAGGGCGAACGCCTCGCCGCCGAGCTTCTTAGAATAGAGCTTTTTCATTTGTGCGACCTCCTCAATCGTTCGACTCGCTGATAACGGCGATTTTTGCGAGGGCGGACGTTTGCGCCCACTCCTCGGCGAGAATACGGGAGCTCCGCTCGAACTCCTGCGAGAGCGCGGCGAAAGCGTCCATGTTTCTGTCCTTGACCGCGCTCCACATTTCTTTATGGACTTTCTCAATATCGGTGTGCATCTGCTTTGTGCGCTCGATGCACTCTTTTAACTCCGCCCACGCCTCACGGTCAGAGGCGAAGCCGCGCCCGCGCTCCTCCATTGTGCCGGAGACGGCCTCCGCGACGGCGGCTTGCAAGTTTGCCATAAGCTGGACTCTTGAACTCGTTTCGCTCATTGTGTTACTCCTCCGTTATTTCCCCGCCTCGATAGCTCGGAGCGGACTTTCGTCGCTCATGCCTCGCATGAGAGCGCTCATTTTGATAGTCTCCTCGAGGCTCATTTCCTGCGGCTCTATGTCCGCGCGAATTGCAAAGATACGGTGCTTTTGAATGTAGGCCGCGAGGAAAGCGTCCTTTTCTTTCTCCCAAAGCCTTTTATAGAAATCGAAAAGATACTCGATTTCCACCTTTTCGGCGGGAGTGCAATCCGCGCCGAGTTGAGTCCTAACCTTGCGCCCGCTCGCGGTATATACGAGCTCGTAGGTGTAGCCGCCCGTGACCTTATAGACCACTTGCCGGATGATTTTCTTTTCCTCCCCGCCGTGATATGTGAAGTCGTGGCGGACGCGAGTCTCCTCGTCGAGCTCCGCCTCCGAAATGCCGTATTTCTTCATCATGCGAGCGAGGAGTTTTTCGGCGTTCTCGGCCTCGCCGCCGACTCCGTGCTCGGCAAGCGCGCGGATTTTCTTCAATAGTGCCGTTTTATCCATTCTCGCGGCTCCTTTCCAGTTTCGGACACCATGCCGGGATATACGGGTCGAAGCGTTTCACGCCACGACGCGCCCCTTGCATCTGCCGGGAGCAAAGCACCGATACGAGGTCGTATTTTTCGACCACGCCTCGGATACGACGTGCTCGCACCCCTCGCAAGTGCGGGTATAGTCCGCGCCGGTCATTTTTCGAGTTCCTCCGCCGGTAGCCCGAGCCACCAAAGCGGGTTATCCCGCTCCGGGCGGCGGCAA
>CAVEUD010000044.1:0-1111 GCA_963618995.1 bacterium | reverse complement strand
GCTTATGCCGCCCGGTCGAAAGCTATCTCGAACGCCTCCGCCGACGACAAAAATCCGAGGATTTCTCGCGGGTAGTTGTTTAGCCACTTCTCGACGCGCTTCACTTCCGCCGCCGTCACCTTGTCGAAGTCCGTCCCTTTCGGGAACTGCCGCCGTATCATGCGGTTAATATTCTCATTCGTGCCGCGCTCACAAGAGCTATACGCATGGCAATAATAGACCGTCGTCCGCTTTGCGTCCGTGCGCCGAGCGCTCCGCTCGATGCCGTCAGCGTCCGCGAACTCGGAGCCGTTGTCAACGGTTATCGTCTTGAATATCCGATAGAACGCCGCGCCGTAAAGACGCTCGAGGCGGTCTAACGCCGCGACGACCGTCTCGGCGCGTCCGTCCTTAATGCGGATAATGATTTCCCGCCGCGTGACGCGCTCGGAGAGCACGAGGAGGCGGGCTTTCGTCCGCTTCTTCCCGACGACGGTATCCATTTCCCAATGTCCCGGCTCCTGCCGCTCGTTGATATACTCCGGCCTCTGCTCTATGCTCGTGCCGCTCGAGGCGCGGGATTGCTTTTTCCGTATGGCCTTATGCTTCTTTTTACGGTCGCCCTTTTCCGGGAGGCTTTGATTTGTGAGCGTGAGGAAAACGCCGTCCTCGACGTACTTATAGAGCGTCGCACGGCAAAAAGTCATTCCGTAATGTTTATTTTCCTCTTTCTTGAGGAGAGCGCATACCGCCGCCGGGGAGTAATCCTCGTTTCCGATTTTGTCCTCGATGAACTGCGCGACGGCGTGATTTTTCCCTATCTTGAGCGGAGCGCCTTTCGCGGAGAGCCCCTCTTGATAGCGAGCCTCCGCCTTGTCCGGGCTATACCGTATCTCGGTCGTGTAGTCGGAGTTCAAATGCTCATACGTCCCGCGCTTGAGTTCGCGGTAAACGGTGCTGATATGTACGCCCAGCTCCTCGGCGATTTCCTTTTTCGAGTGTCCATGCTTGAGCATCGTCTCGAGCTTGATACGGCTCGTCAAGTTCAGTTGCTTATATGTCCGCGCTCCCATTGTGAAAAACCTCCGTATATGGCTAAAGAGGGACGGTTTCCCGCCCCTCTCGGTTACTG
>CAVEUD010000043.1:0-17186 GCA_963618995.1 bacterium | reverse complement strand
CGCACGCCGGTTTCGTCTCCCGTCGTTTCAATTCTTTCTGCGCCTTCGGGGATTTCTTGTTTGCACTGCCAAACTAATCCTGTGCACAAAGGAGGTAAAACACAGACACTCCCCAACGCCATCCCGGACAGAGCAATCGGTTTTCGGGACACGGCCATGGTTTTGAGCGTACGGGGTGGTGGAATGAAGTTTTCAAGGGAAGAACGTCTTGAAACAGGCAAAAAGATATACGACGGGACGAAGACCCGTTATGAAGCAGCAGAGGCTTATGGTATAAGCGACGATACCGCAAGGGATTATATGCGCATGTATCGCGATTAAAACGGCCTTGCCCCAAAGAAGCCGGGCGGATGTTCCCATGATTACGCAGGCGGCGCTCCGCAGCGCAAATCAAGTCCCGGCTTGTCTGATTACGAGGCGATGACTGAGGAAGAGCTTATACGCGAGCTCATCCGGGCGAGGATAAACGGGGCAAGGTTAAAAAAGGCTGCGCGGCGAAGGAAGATGGTTCGGAAAAGGAACATATCGTCTGAGAAAATTAGAAGACCAGGCGATTATCGGACTGTCCGGAATCTTCTAGTGTCTTATGGTTCGATTTTGTGTGTACAGGATTTGTTGACTAGCGCAACAGCGCGTGTGCGAAAAAATCCCCTCCGCATGCGGAGGGGATTAAATTCTGCTTGTCCGTGAAATTGCGTCGCCGCGCTACATTGCGCCGACTGATTCTTCCACCATCTTGTCGACGTCCTCGCGCAGCGACTCCGGCAGGCCCAGGATGTCGAGCGAGAGGAAGCCCTTGATGATGAGCGACTGCGCCTCGGCTTCGCTGAGGCCGCGCGCCATTAGGTATTCCGTCTCCTCTTGGTTTATCTTGCCGACCGCGGCTTCGTGCGACATTTCCAAATCCTTGTGGCGCGCTTCGAGCTCCGGTATCGCGTGGATCTTGCCTTTGTCGGAGAGCAGCAGGCCGTTGCATTCGAGGTGCGCCTTGACTTCCTCGGCTTCGCCGATGAGGTGCCCTCGCGCGTAAATCTCGCCCCCTGTGGAGACGGTACGCGAGACTATTTCTGCGCGGCTGCCGCGCCCGCGCAGGTAGACCCGAGAGCCTGTGTCCATTTTCGAGCCTTCGCCGGCCATCAGGACGGTGTTGAACGTCGCGACGGACTTGTCGCCGTTGAGGTAGACGGTCGGGTACATCTGCAAGTCTTTCGCAGGTTTCAGACAGATGTAGTTGGATATATACTTCCCGCCCTCCTCGACTACGACGGCTGTGCGGGGACGGACAGCCATCTCTTCCGCCCAGTCGTGGACCATCGTGAAGGTCAGCGTCGCGCCCTTTTTGATATAAATTTCCGATACGCCGACGTGAAGCCCCGAGCGGACGCGCGGCCCTGAAGCGCAGCCGGATATCACGTTAAGCTCCGAGCCTTCTTCCGCTATGATGATGTTGTGGACGTCCTGGGCCAGGGCGTCGGTCTCTATGTACATACACGCCTGCACCGGGAAGTCGGCCTTCGCGCCTTTTTCTGCGCGGATGAAATAGCCGCCCTCTTTGCGGCTCGCCGCACGTTCCGTAAACGCGTCCTTGTCTTTCTCGATGAGCTTCCAGCTGTAGTCCTCAAGCCCGTATTTGAAGAGCGCGTATGAAATCGGCATAACCTGTACGCCTTTGAGATTTGCGTTGCAGAACACGGTGTCGTGGTCGGCGTGTACTATGGTCCCCGCCGATTTTTCTTTTTCGTCTATCCCTGCGCGCAGCAGCCGCTCGCGATCCTCCGCGGGAAGCTCGGAAATAGTCTTTATTTCTTTATGCTCTGGTGCCTCGCTGCGGAAGTCGCCGAGATGTTCTTCGATTTTATATTCTTTCATTACGCTTTCCTCCCCGCGCATCCGGCGCAGCGGAAGCACTCCGTATATCCGTGGTTCCTTATCTCGCCGAGCAGCTCGGCGGCGTTGCCGGAGCATACGATTTCGCCGTTCATCAGCACGTGCCCTCTGTCTACGAAGACGTGATTCATTATCTGCCCGGTATGCGTGATTATGAGCCCGGCTTTATAGCCTGCGCGGCGGCTTTTGATCGAACGGCATCCGTCGTCGTCGAAACTGTCGCGCCCGAGCGCAATTCGAGACGCTTTGCCGATGAGCGCCATGTTCTCAAGGTCGACGCCAGACTCCGGCTCGTCGAGGCATACGAAATCCGGCGACTGGAGGATGATTTGGAGCATCTCCGTGCGTTTCATCTCGCCCCCAGAGAGCCCCGCGTTTATCTCGCGATCAAGGAACTCGCGCGCGTTAAGCTTGTCGGCCACGCGCTCTATTTCTTCGTTGGTAAGAGACGGACGGCTGAACGAAATCAGCGAGCGCAGCGTTACGCCGCGGATCGTCGGCGGCCTCTGGAACGAGATGCCTACGCCGAGGCGCGCGCGTTCGTCTATCGTCGCGTTCGTTATGTCCTGCCCCTTGAACCATATCGAGCCATGCGTCACGTGGTAGCGCGCGAAGCCGATAACGGTGTTCAGCAAAGTAGTCTTGCCGGAGCCGTTCGGTCCGAAGAGCGCGTGAATCTCGCCGCCTCCCACAGAGAGCGAGACGCCTTTCAAAACCTCCGTGCCGTCGACCGTCACGTGCAGGTCCTTTATCTCAAGCAGTTTTTCTTCCGCCATTATCTATCCTCAACCTCTAATCCGAGAGAAATTCGTGAGAAATTTCCCACACCCACGTATTGAAGTATATAACTTAATATCGTTTTGTGAAAGCTTGAGGCGCGGCCCGGGCCGCCGCGCGGAATAATGTGTAAAGCCCCGCAAAGCCGGGCGCGGCGCTGATTTTCAGCGCCGCGCCGTCTCGCTGCATACCCGGATACTCGAAGTCCTTCACACGCATAGCGGCGTAGGCGGCGTCTGTTTCGGCGAGCAGAGCGGCGAGCGCGGACCATCAGCGCCGAAGATTTCGCGGTACATCATGAGGCTGACCGGCATGTCGAAGCCGCCTTTCGCGGCCTCGTAGCCGTAGAGCATCCAGACTTCGCGGAAGTCGGCTCACGCAATCGCCGAGGCGCACATCGGGCACGGCGCGTGGCTCGCGACGCTCCGCGAACGCGAAAAAGCGGCGCAGCGTGTCTATCTCGCCGTGGTATATCGGGTTCTCGACGCGGTCGTTGCCGCCCGCCGCGACGACGGAACAGTTCTTCGCGCGCAGCGCGAGGCCGCCGAAGACGTGGCTTCCGGCCTCGACCATGCGCTCCGTCAGCGGCAAAAAAGCCCGCCGCGTATCGCGCGCAGGATTTTCTCTATTTTTCGGCTTCCGTCGTTATCTGTCACTTCCGATAGAATACGCATACGGCGGCCGCGGCGGGGCGTCCGTTATGCTCTTATGTTGAATTATATGGTTTTTGTGGATTGCAGTATATCTATGTTGAATACCGCCGCCTATCCCTGCGAAAGTATTCAACACAGCGCTTCAGCTACGCTGCTGCGGGACGGCGCGTTTTGTGCGCCTTCTGCCGCCGCGCCTTCTCGGGCGGCGCTGGGCCGGAGTTTCGTTTTCGGCGCGCATCAGCCAGTTGTTGAGGGCGTTCGCGCTCATCGCCGTTTCTTTCGTTAGCTGCGCCTCCGGGTTGTGGCGCAGGATGCGCTTTGCACGGCCCAGCTCGCGCGCCTTGGGGCAGTCTGCGAGACGGACGTTTTTCTTGCTTTTGAGGCGGCTTATGTATTTTTCGAGCTCTTCCAAATCTACGTATGAGAGCGCATACGGCAGATCCGGCTCCGGAACTTCCGGCGGCTGCGAAAGTTCGGCCAGCCTGCGGAAGGAGTCTATGCCGAGCTCGCCCGCTATTTTGAGCGCAAGCCGCGCGCAGCCCTCGGCGTCGGAGCCTGCGTGATGCGCGCGAAGCGGCACGGAGTAGCGTTCGCATAGCGATTCGAGGCAGTATTTGTTGTTTTCGCCGTGGATGCCGGCGCGCAGCGCGAGCTCCAGCGTGCAGATGTAGCCCGCGGCCTTGTAGTCGTATTTGAGGCGGAATGAGCGCAGCGCCGCCTCGAGCGTCTTCGCGTCGTCGCGGAAGCTGTGCGCGGCGAGCGGGCGGCCATCTATATCGGGCAGGATCTCGCGCCAGACCTCGGCGAATGATGGGGCGTCGGCCACGTCATCGTAAGTTATGCCGTGTATCTCGACCGGCTTCTGCTGGAAGAAGCAGATGCGCTTCGGCGGCTTCACAAGGTATTCGGCGCATTTGACGACGCGTCCCCGCTCCACCACGCAAAGTCCTATCTGGCATATCGAACTCTGGCAGTTGTTGGCGCGTTCGAAATCTATCGCCGTAAAGGTAAATTCGTCGCTTTTCGGAAGACTGTCGGCGGTCTTGATTATCATGCGCTCGCCTCCGAATCGGGCAGGCTTTCTGCAATGTAGGGGCGCGTCACGGATTTTTCGCAGGAGAGCATATCGCGCGGCAGCCCGCTGAATATTATCTCTCCGCCGGAATTCCCTCCGCCGGGGCCGAGCTCGACGATGTAGTCGGCCTCTTTCATTACGTCCACGCTGTGCTCCACGAGGAACAGCGTGTTTCCCGCGTCGGTCAGCTCGTTGAAGAGCTTCATCAGAGTCTTTATGTCGTCGAGGTGCAGGCCGTCTGTCGGCTCGTCGAGGATGAATATCGAGCCGCGCAGATTCAGGTGCGAAGCGAGCTTGACGCGCTGGAGCTCCCCGCCCGAAAGCGTCGTCATCGACTGGTTCAGATGCAGGTAGCCGAGGCCCGTGCGGCGCAGCGAGGTGAGTTTTTCGCAGAGCGGGCGGCCCGCGAAAAACTCTGCGGCCTCGTCGACCGTCATGTCCATCACCTCGGCGATGTTCTTCCCTTTATAAGCGTAGGCCAGCGCCTCTTTTGAATAGCGTTTGCCGCCGCAGAGGTCGCATACGGTCTCGATTGAATCCATGAAGGCCATGCCGGAAACTATGACGCCCGAGCCTCCGCAGGCGGGGCAGGCGCCCTTTGAGTTGAAGCTGAACCAAGCGGGTGAGACCTTGTTTTCCGCTGCGAATATCGCTCGTATGTCGTCGGCGACGCCGAGGTATGTCGCCGGCGTGGAGCGCAGGTTGATGCCTATATTTTTCTGTCCTATGAAGATTACGTCTTCCTTTATCTGATTCTGGAAGGATTCCATCAGCGAGCTCTTGCCCGAGCCCGCTACGCCGGCGACGACCGTCACGACGCCCAGCGGCAGATCGACGGAGACGCTCTTGAGGTTGTGCAGGCTTGTCGGGCCGACGCGGAACCAGCCTTTAGGCTCGCGCAGCGACGTTTTGAAGGGGCTCTTCATCTGGAGCATCCGTCCCGTAACGGTACCCGACTTCAGCAAATCGTCGTAGTCCCCTTCGAATACTATCTCGCCGCCGCGGCTTCCGGCCCCCGGCCCCATGTCTACTATGTGGTCTGCGAGTTTTATGACCTCGCGGTGGTGCTCGACGATGAGCACCGTGTTGCCGTGGTCGCGCAGAGCGCGCAGGGACTTCTTCAGCAGGTCGATGTCCTTCGCGTGCAGGCCGACGCTCGGCTCGTCAAGGACGTAGGCCATGTCGGTGAGCGCCGAGTTGATGTACTTCGCTATCTTGATGCGCTGCGCCTCGCCGCCCGAGAGCGTCCCCGTGCCGCGCGAGAGCGAGAGGTAGCCGAGCCCTATCTGCACAAGCGCGCCGAGCCGACGTCCGAGCTCGCGCTTGATGTCCGCGGCCATCGGGTCGGTTATCGAATTTACAAATTCGAGCGCCTCCGGCACGGGCATCGCCGTGACGTCCGCGATGTTTTTGCCGTTGATAAGGCAGCTTCGAACTTTCTCGTTGACGCGCGAGCCGCCGCAGTCGGGACAGGTGAAGGTCGTCACCATATTGTCAAGGATGTGCTTGAAGCGCGCGCCCTCCTTCGTATTTATGATGCTGCGGTACATGCGCGGGAAAAGCCCCTCGAACTTTGCGCTCTTGGGCCAGTTCGACGGAGGATTCTTGAGCCGTATCTGCGGAGAGTGGAGGAAGAGCTCAAGCTCCTCCGGGCTGTAATCCTTGATTTTCTTGTCCAGGTCGAAAAGCCCACTGTAGGCGTAGCGCTTCCAGCGCCAGAGGCCGCGGCCGAAGGTTGGGAAATGTATCGTATCCTCGTCGTTAAGGCTCTTGTCAAAGTCGACGAGCTTGTGTATGTCAAGCTCGGTCACCTCGCCTAGGCCGTCGCACCTCGGGCATTTGCCGGCGGGGTGGTTGAACGAGAAAGCGTTTGAGTAACCGATGAAGGGCCGCCCGACGCGCGAGAAGAGCAGGCGCAGAATCGAATATATGTCCGTGTACGTGCCGACCGTCGAACGAGTGTTCGCCGCGGGCTTCTTCTGGTCTATCACTATCGTGACGGGAAGGTCCGCTATACGCTCTACCTCGGGCCGCCCGTACTTAGGCAGGAATTGCTGCACGAAGCTCGGGAACGTCTCGTTCAGTTCGCGCCGCGACTCCGCGGCTATCGTGTCGAGGCAGAGCGAAGACTTGCCGGAGCCCGAGATCCCCGTGAAGACCGTAACGGCCTTCTTCGGTATCCGAACCGATACGTTTTTCAAGTTGTTTTCGTAAGCGTTGGTGATCTCTATAAAATCGCGAAATTCGCGCGGCATTTTATGCTCCGCTCCCCGTCCGGTTGTTTACCTTTGTTATTATAGCACCTGCGCGCCGTGCGCCGCGCAGGCGTGAGCGCGGCGCAGTTCAGCCCGGTCGGGATCGATAAGTAAATAAAAATTTAAAATAAAACTATTAATTAAAATTATCATTAAATATTTATTTTTGCAGAAAATCACATAAATTTATTTAACTCCTCTGGCGCGTTTGTAGACATAAGACAAAACAAATATTCCTGTTTATGTGTATTGATGGTGTGAATAACAAAGATAGAAAATTTTTTTATGCATATTAAAGAGCATAAAAACAGGCATGCAAAAACGACGATAATTTTTATTTTAAATAGACAAATTACCTGCTATTTCTGTCATAAAATACTTCGCATGACGGCAAGATTGATAACAAGAAAAGAGAACAACATTTTTAACTTATTAAAATTAGTGATTTGTTTTATTATTTACTTTATTAAGACAATGTGGTATATTTCCGTTAGCAGGGGCTATGTCTTACAGAAATGACCGAAAGGTCAAAAATATCAGAAAGAATGGTGATAATTGTGAGAAAGTTCATGTCTTTACTATTATTGGTCGCCCTCTTCGCCTGTGCCTTTACACCGGCGTACGCCGACGCCGCCTCCAAAGAAGGATGGCCGGAACAGCTTAAGTTCTCAGCCGGACCTCCGGGCGGCAACTGGTTCGCACTCGGAAGCACCCTTTCCGACATGTGGTCTAAGAACACCATTCCCGTGACGAGCAGCTCCGGCGGCGGCGTCTCGAACATTATTAACTGCGACCGCGGACGCGGCGACTTCGGCTTCTCCAATACCTCGATACTAGGCGCTGCAATCAAGGGGGAGCAGGATTTTGAAGGACGCGCGACGAAAAACGCCACCATCCTCGCGAACCTCTACACGCAGTACACATATTTCATTATGAATAAGGACTTCGCCGAAAAGCATCAGATTAAGACCTTCGGCGACATCCTCACCAAGAAGATTCCGACCAGAATGGCGACGCTGAAACCCGGCACCGGCTCTGAATTCGTCTTCAAATCTCTGCTCGCGAAAGGTTACAACACTAACTACGACGAGCTCAAAAAGATGGGCTGCTCCATAGAGTTCGCCTCCTACGAGGGCGGCGCCGACCTCATGGCCGACGGTCACCTCGACCTCTTCGTGTTCTCCGTCGGTAAGATAGCCTCCATCGTCATGAACATCGAGAGCAACACTGCCATCGTATGCCTCGACGTCGACCAGACTGCGCTCGACGCGCTCGCGGCGGCCTACGGAACGGTCACTTTCACAATCGAGCCCGGCATATACAAGAGCGTTACGAAGCCTGTCAAGACCGTTGGAGACTACACCTGCATAGTCGTACGCGACAACATTCCTGATACGCTCGCCTATGAGCTCTGCAAGTCGATGTGGGAGCACAAGAGCGAGCTCGCTCAGGCAGTCAAGGACATAGACGAGCTCAACCCGCAGATAGCGATTCCCGACGGCGTGCCGATGCAGGCCGGAGCGAAAAAATACTGGGAAGAGATGCGCGCCCAGTCCAAATAACCCTACCATCACCGGCGGCGGAGCCTCCGCCGCCGCTTTTCCTTGGAATTCAATCTCTGCACGTTCTTCGTCCCCTGCGCATAAAAATCCACAGCCTGTCCGCAACGGACAGAGCAGGAGTGTGAATGTAAGAAATGAGAAAACTCAGCGGCTTAAGCTATAAATTTATCTACGTCTATTTCGTGATAATCGGACTCTTCCATCTCTACACGTCGGTGTTCGGAGCCTACGAATCGTACCTCCAGAAAAACATCCACCTCGGCCTCGTGTTGCCGACGGCGTTCTTCCTCTTTCCGATGTACAAGGGCGCGCCTAAGGATCGCGTGCCCGTCTACGACTGGATACTAGGCGCGCTCGCGGCGGTGCCGTCTCTCTACGTCGTACTCAACTACGACGACATCGTAATGCGCGTCATACAGGTAGACCCTGTAACTCAGGCGCAGTTTATCTGCGGAGTCCTGCTCTTCGTGCTGCTTCTCGAGGGGACGCGCCGCGTCGTCGGAATTCCTCTGACGCTCATAGCCTTCCTCTTCGCCGCCTATATGTATTGCGGGCAGATGCTGCCCGGCAACCTCAAGGGGCTTTCGTTCACGATGCATGAAGTCGTAGAACAGATATACCTCACCGACGAAGGAATATTCTCGATGCCGCTCGGCGTCTCCGCAACGCTTGTAGCCTCGTTCTTGATATTCGGCGGATTCCTTGAAAAATGCGGCACAGGCCCCTTCTTCATGGACGTGGCGCAGGCCTTTACCGGCACCGCTCCCGGAGGCCCCGCGAACATCGCCGTCATGAGCTCCTGCCTCTTCGGCTCGATCTCAGGCTCTGCAGTCGCCAACGTTTACGGCACCGGGACTTTCACTATTCCGCTTATGAAGAAGATAGGCTACGCGCCGCACTTCGCCGGCGCGGTTGAGGCGGTCGCAAGCTCCGGCGGTCAGATAATGCCTCCGGTCATGGGCGCGGGAGCCTTCCTCATGGCCTCCTTCCTCGGCCTGCCGTTTACCGATATAATCGTCGCGGCGCTCGTCCCCGCGCTGCTCTACTACGCGGCGGTTTTCTTCATGATCCGCCTCGAAGCGATGAAGAACGGCCTCCAGGGGCTCGCTAAGGAAGACCTCCCCGACAAACGCGAAGTCCTCAAAAAAGTCTATCTCTTTATACCGATAGTCGGCCTCGTCGCCTTCCTCTTCATGGGCATGACCCCGATGCGCGCGGCTGCGATAGGCGCGTTCCTCTCGTGGCTCGTCTCGCTTCCGCAGCCGGAGAACCGCATGGGGCCGAAGGAAATCATCGACTCGATCTACAGCGGCGTCAAGAGCATCACGCTCGTCTGCGTAGCCTGCGCGACTGCCGGCATAGTGCTCGCCTCTGTGTCGCTGACCGGCGTCGGCGTCAAGCTCGTCGGCATCGTACTTGCGCTTACGCAGGGGATTCCGCTTCTCGCGCTCGCGCTCGTCATGGTTGTTTCACTCATTCTCGGCATGGGCCTACCGACGACCGGAGCTTATATCCTCGCATCGGCGCTCGGCGTGCCGGTATTGACAAAACTCGGCTTCGAGCCTCTCGCGGCGCACCTCTTCGTCTTCTACTACGCGATAATATCGAACATTACGCCGCCTGTCGCGCTTGCAGCCTACGCAGCGGCATCGATAGCAGGTTCCGAGCCGAACAAGACGGGCTTCACCGCCTGCCGTCTCGGCTTCCTCGCCTTCGTCACGCCCTTCGCCTTCAGCTACGACCCAGGCATCCTGCTGCAGAGCGACCTTGTAGGCAATGCGTACGGAATAGCCGCCTGCATAGCGGCCTGTTTCGGCTTCGGCTTCGCGATGGAGGGCTACCTTAACCGCCTGCTCAAGCCTTGGGAGCGTCTCGTCTTCGTAGTATTCGCATGCATGGGGCTCCATCCAAATCCGATGATAACGACTATTGGCGCAGTCGGCGTCATAGCCTTCTGGATATTCATCGTAAAGACCGGACGCAAAAATAAACCAACGCCCGCAATGGCGTAGCGCCGGAAAAAATAAGAATCCTTCAGCGGGGCGGCATCGTGCCGCCCCTTTGCTTTTGCGCGCGCGGCGCGGACCGCGCTTTGCTATAATAACGCCGAGGGGTGGATTTTATACAATGAAAAAGGCGGTTATAGATATTGGGACGAATTCGGTGAAGCTGACTCTCGGCGAGGCCTCGGCGGAGGGGCGCGCGCGCGTGATATGCGACATGAACGTCATCACGAAGCTCGGCGAGGGGATGCGTACGAGCGGCGCGCTCTCTGCGGAAGCGTTGGAGCGCACGGCGCAGGCCGTCGCGAAGTTTGCGGCTTTCGCCCGCGCGGAGGGCGCCGCCGAGATCCTATGCGTAGGGACTATGGCGCTGCGCAAAGCGGCGAACGCTGCGGACTTTTCCTCGCGCGTGCGCGAACTCTGCGGCCTCGGAGTGACCGTGCTGGCGGGCGAGGCCGAGGCGGAGCTTTCAAGCCTCGCCGCAATACGCAGCATAGGCGGCGCAGACGAGGGGTATGTCACGATTTTCGACACCGGAGGCGGAAGCACGGAGTTCGTGTTTCTGCGCGACGGCGCGCGGCTCGGCGCGGTGAGCGTCGAAGCCGGGGCCGTGACGCTCACCGATGAATATTTTCAGCGCACGCCTGCGAACCCGCAGACAGTCTGCTCAGTCACCGCGTCGCTGATTAAAAAATTTACCGAGGCGGGGGCTGGCCGCGAAGAGGGGCGCGTCATAGGCGCTGGCGGCAACGTCACGGCGATGGCCGCCGTCGCGGAGGGGATGGCGGAATACGACAGATCTAAAATCCACGGTTCAAAGCTCTCAAAAGCGGAGGTCATGCGGCAGGTTGCGTTGTATGCGCAGTCTGCCGCTGAGGAACGGCGCACTATCCCCGGCCTGTCGCCTAAGCGCGCAGATATAATCCTCGGCGGGGCCTGCATAATACTGGCGGCGATGGAGGCGGCGAAGGCCGACGAAATCACAGTCAGCGACCGCAGTCTGCGCCACGAGCTGCTGCGCCGCCTCTGCGCGGGCGAAAGCCTGACGGAAGCCTAAAGGACGGGCGCGAAGTGAATTTCGCAAGGCTTTCCCCGTACGTCATACTTTCGACGGTCACGCCGCGGCCGAACTGCGTCATGTCTGTGAGCAACGCCGAGCGATACGGCCTTATGCCGCAGCTACCTTTCCATCCGGCGTCCCCGTCGGCGTTATCCGCGCCACACCGGCCTGCGCGCTCTTCAGACCGCCGATCTGCGAACATGTCCAGACAATAAAAGCTCTTCATGCTCTGTCCGTGCGCGGCGTACGTCCTGTGCTCGCTGTCTCCGTGCTGCGCTCAAAGCTGCGCGAGGTTCAGAGCAGAGATTTCGCCGACAGCTTCTCAGCTGGCGCAAAGCACAATTCATCAACGTAAAGGTGTACTTTACGGCGTCACTATGCCGTCGTGCTTCATTCCGCCGTATTAACGAAAACTCTGAGACTTTCTTGCGGGGCTGAGGAAGCAGGTTGTTCGTTAAGGAAATAACAAACAAAAGCGGCTGAGTAAACTTCACCCTCAAGCCGCTTTTTCGCATCATTTTCGTATTTTCTACGCCGTTATCGAAATTACCTCGAATCCCGCGTCCTCTACTGCGCGGCGGATTTTTTCGTCTTCGACGTGGCGGGCGTAGGAGACTACCGCGGTTCCGCTCTCTAAGCTCACCTCTGCGGAGGCTCCGTCGATTTTGTTTATCGCCGCGGCGACGCTGTTGGCGCAGCGGTCGCAGTGCATTCCGGAAATTTTTACAGTTTTTCTGCCAAGCAAGGGGCCGTCGAGCCGTTTCCCGGCTGGGGCTTTGTCCAAAGCGGAGGCGCCTCTTCCGCAGCAGGGGCTTTCGCCTTTGAAATGTTTCAGCGCGCCGCGCCCGGCGAAGAACATGAGCGCGGCTACGAGCGCCAGTATTACGGCGTCAATCATCCAGCGCATCTCCTTTTTTCTTTCCGTCTTATTTATTTTCTCCGCAGCTTGCCGCTGATAAATTTGTGCGCGCAGTAGACGGCCGCGCCGATGACGTATATGACGAGGAACGCCGCGAAGGCGTAGAACATCGAGCCTGTGGAATCTCCCATTTTTTAGCTCTGTTTTTCTTCTTTGAAGAGATCTTCGCAGCCGCAGCTCGCGGCGCACGAGCGGCCGCATCCGGCGCAGCCGCAGCCAGCGCAGCCTTCCTTCGATTTACGGCGGCTCCGCGCTATTACGTAGAGGCAGTATGCAGCTATGACGGCGATGATTATTATGTCGGCTTTCACGAATTTTCTCTCCTTTCCGCTTGAAGGCGGAGGCGGGCAGATCCGATGCGTCCGCCTCCGCGTTTTGTCTGACTTATTATACTTTTGCCAACCGGTTACGCTGCCTGCTGTACCGAGCGCTTCGAGTAGACCTTCTGATTCTTGTAAGGATCGGGCCTGAAGAGCATATAGATGAAGAAAAGCGCTACTGCCAGCGCGATTCCAGTCCATACCGTGAAGCCGCCGCCTGTGAAGAACGCGCCGAGCTGGTAGACGCAGAGGCATACGAGGTAAGAGAAAATATTCTGGAAAAGTATCGCGAACCAGAACCATTTCCTGTCCTGCATCTGCTGCGCCATCGTCGCCACTGCTGCAAGGCATGGGGAGTCGAGCATGTTGAATAGCAGGAAGCTGAATGCCGCGAGCGTGCTCGGGAACCATGCGGCGACCGCTTCCGCGACCGTCGCGGAGTCTTCCACGTCGCCCGTCACGTTGGCGAGGACGCCCATCGTGGAGACTATGGCCTCTTTTGCCGTAAAGCCTGATAGCGAGGCCGCGACCGACTGCCAGTTGCCGAAGCCGAGCGGTATGAAGAGAGGGGCTATCGCGCCGCCTATCTTCGCGAGAAGGCTTGCGGAGCTGTCCTCGACCATGCCGAAGCCGCCTTCGGTGAATCCGAAGCCGCCGAGGAACCACATGACGACGCATGCGACGAACAGTATCGTCCCGGCCTTGACGATGAAGCCCTTGAGGCGTTCCCAGACGTGCATGAGCACCGTCTTGGCCGAGGGAACGTGGTACTGCGGCAGCTCCATGACGAAGGGCGCGGGCTTACCGGAGAAGGGCGCGGTCTTCTTGAGCATTATCGCGGCGCAGAGCACCGCGGCGATGCCGATGAAGAACATGAGCGGCGCTATCACTCCGCCGGCCTCGTAGCTGCCTGTCGCGTAGCTTGCTATCACTCCGCCCATGAGGGCTATGACCGGCAGCTTCGCCCCGCACGGGATGAAGGTCGCCGTCATTATCGTGAGGCGGCGGTCGTTGTCCTGTTCAATGGTGCGCGAGGCCATTATCCCGGGAATGCCGCAGCCAGAGGAGATGAGCAGCGGGATGAAGCTTTTGCCGGAGAGGCCGAAGTGGCGGAAGACCCGGTCCATGACGAAGGCGATGCGGACCATGTAGCCGCAGTCCTCGAGTATCGAGAGGAAGAGGAAGAGTATCGCCATCTGCGGCACGAAGCCGAGCACCGCGCCGACGCCGCCGATGATCCCGTCGACGACGAGGCTCATGACGAGGTCGCCCGCACCCGCCGCTTCAAGAGCGCCGGAGGCTATGCTCTGCACCCAGCCGACGAAGGTGTCGTTCGTCCAGTCCGTCACCCACGTTCCGACGGTCGTGACGGAGATGTAGTAGACGACGAACATGACGGCCATGAAGATGGGGATGCCGAGCAGCCTGTTCGTCACTATCCGGTCTATCTTATCGGAGACGGTCATCTGCTCCTTGCCTTTTTTGACGGCGGTGGAGACTATTTTCTGTATGAACTTATAGCGCTCGTCGGTGACGATGCTCTCCATGTCGTCGTCGTGCTTCTCTTCCAGCTCGCGCCTCGCCTCGGCGAGTGTCGCCGCGCCGTCGCCGGGCAGCGCCGTCGAGGCGGCGACCTTGCTGTCGTTCTCGAGGAGCTTTATCGCATACCAGCGTTTCTTGTCCTCGGTGACGGAGGCGGGCAGCAGCGCCTTCACAGTATCGATGGCGCGCTCCGTCTCCTTCGAGAATATCCCGCGCGGCAGCTCCGCTTCATTTGCCTTAGCGGTCTTGACGGCCTCTTTTATGAGCGCGTCGAGCCCCGTCTCTTTTAACGCCGAGGTCTCGACTATCGGGCAGCCGAGCAGCATCGAAAGACGCTCCGTGTCCACCTTGATTCCGCGCTTTGCGAGAAGATCGGACATGTTGAGCGCGATGACGACGGGGATGCCCGTCTCAATGAGCTGCGTTGTAAGGTAGAGATTTCTTTCGATGTTTGTCGCGTCGACGAGGTTGATTATAACGTCCGGGCCGCCCTTCAGAAGATAGTCGCGGCTGACGACCTCCTCAAGCGTGTAGGGCGAAAGCGAATAAATCCCTGGGAGGTCGGTGACGATTATTTCCTCGCCGGTCTTGATGCTTTTCAGCTTTCCTTCCTTTTTCTCGACCGTGACCCCGGGCCAGTTGCCTACGTACTGGTTCGCGCCGGTCATGGCGTTGAACATGGTGGTCTTGCCGCAGTTAGGATTGCCGGCAAGCGCGAATCTCATGGTCATTGCTGCTGCCTCCTTAAAAAATTCATAAAACAAAAAATCAGCAGGCTATCTCACCTGCACGCACTGAGCGTCGTTCTTGCGCACAGACAGCTCGTAACCGCGCACCGTAATCTCGACGGGGTCTCCGAGCGGGGCCACCTTGCGTATGTAAAGCTCGGTGCCCTTTGTTATGCCCATGTCCATGATGCGGCGCTTGTACGCCCCGTCCCCTTCGATCTTCGTCACAACGACCGTGCTGCCGACCTGCGCTTCGCCTAAAGTCATAGCTGCGTCTCCTTTCTGTTCCGGCAAAAATCTATAAATACAACGGGCTACACCAGAATGTGACGCGCCATGCCCTCGTTGAGAGCTACGCGCGAGTCTCTGACGTTCACAATGACGTTTCCCCCGATTGCCGAGATTACCGTGATTTCCGCGCCGTTGATGATCCCCAGGTTGCCGAGGAATCTTCTCGTCTCCTCGCTTCCCCCGACGCGGCCTATTACGTTTCTTTCTCCGATTCCGACCAATGTAAGCGGCATCATTTCGCATCATCTCGCTTTTAATCTCTGTATTCGCGCACGCTGCGTTAGCGGCGACTAATTTATCCGTTCGTTAGTTTATGCTAACGTATTCGCCGCGTCAAGGGGGTTAGCCGCAATTTACTGAAATAAGAAATATGGAATTTCGTCCGGTGATGTTGTCGTAGTGGTATAAAGCCGGAGACAAAAAGAAGCCGCGCGCTTTTTGTTATGCGTCGGCTCTTTCTGTATCATTTGCAGCGGAAACTTTTCCGTCCGTCCTATAAAATCGCCTCAGAGCCATGCTTGACCGTTTCGAGCGAACAGCGGCGGCCGAGCGCCTCGCAGTCAGTTATCTCAATGCGGCCGCGGCGTGTGCGCACGACGCCCTCGTTTCTAAGCTGCGCTAGGCTGCGCGTGAGGTTTACGCGGCTCGTGCCGAGGATGTCGGCCAGCTCTTCCTGCGTCACGGAGTCGAGGCCGCCCGTCGGTGCAAGAAGGTAAAGCAGATTGCAGAGCTTTAGGAACGAGCCGTTGTATTCCTGGTGCGCGGTTTCGTATAGCAGCAGGTTTACGTATGAGGCATACCATTCGACGAGCGCGGCGGCGAGCGCGCCGTTCTCGCGGAACATTGCGCGGAAACGCTCTTTCGTAAATTCGAGCGTCTCGACGGGCGAGAGAGCCTCGGTCGTAATCGCGAGCTCTATCCTGTAATCGCGTTCGTGGTAGACGGGGAAGAGCGTCCCCGCGCCGTGGAACGAGATTATCTTGCGCCGTCCGTTCTCATGCTCGACGCAGCAGCGGGCCGCGCCCGAGAGTATGTAATGCATCCGTCCGAAGGACTCGCCGGGCCGCCACAAAAATTCGCCGCGCGCAAAGCTCCGCCGCTCGTGCGGGCGCAAGAGGAAATATTCGTGAAATGCGGAGAAGTCGCCGGTGAAAAAATAACGAGGCGTATGCATGGAATCGCGCTCCTTTACGGGGCTTTGCCCGTATTTTATCACGCGCAGACAAGACGAAGGCGAGATAACATAATAATGTGCATGGAGGGACAATCATGAACAAGGTAAAAATAACGGTGCTCAAGACGACTTTCGACAGGGAACTCGCGGAGCGGTACGGCGCGCCGGGGCTCGGCCCCTGTCCGATGATGCTCGAGGGGCAGACTTTTTTCGCGGACTACGCGAAGCCCGAGGGGTTCTGCGACGAGGCGTGGAAGGCGATATATCAGTACGTTTTCGCGCTCGCGCACGGCGGAAAGGATACGCTCTTCTACTTCGGCGACTGGATCGACAAACGCGGAGCAGCGATATGCAGCTGCAACGACGGACTGCGCCCCGTGATATTCAAGCTCGAAGCGACTGACGAAGAGGCTGTGATAGATTACGCGCCGGTGAGGTGAAGCGGGTGACGTATACTTTGCACAGGAGAAGGCGCAGCCCGCGATTCCACGCTTGACGCATGGCAGGGGCCGTTAAAAATGCGCGTATAGAGTAAGCGGTAGTCGGGAAAACATGCAGCCGTGAGGATGCTTCTGCCCTATGCCTCGGTTGCGGACGCCGGAGGCGTGACGGGGCTTATGGAAGCTCTGCCGCCTCCGGTGTTCGCAGCATGGATTCCGGTCGCAAAATCGCCGGAACGACATAGCTGATTATGGCGCTGCGGATTTTTTGTCGCCGCGCCTTTTTCGTTTTTCCCTCCGGTTTTATTTGCCGAGGAAGCCGCCGTCCACTGGGATGACAGCGCCGGAGACGTAGTCGCTCGCGGCGCTTGCGAGGAAGAGCGTGACGCCTTTGAGGTCGTCGGGGCGGCCCCAGCGGTGCGCGGGGATGCGGTTTGTTATACTCATTCAACTTCTCATAAAAACTATGTCGCGCCAGCAATTTTCTGCACCCGATGAAG
>CAVEUD010000042.1:0-17220 GCA_963618995.1 bacterium | reverse complement strand
TGTCATGTGTTTAGTTTAATTCTTCTATGTCTTTGTGTAAAGTTAAAAAAGTATAAATTTACAACGAAAACAGCGGCGGCGTACCTGGCGTGCTTCGGCCGCCAGCGTTGTCAAATCCTGCAATGCAACGGAGTTTGAACTGCTGAATTACGCGACAGCAGGTAAAGCGCCGCAGACATCTGGAACGATACAACATGCCGCCGTTTCGCTTTGAAGGTCGACGGCTATACGCCGCCACCATCTTTTCATGCGGCGTTTATCTGTCAATCATGAGAATGGGAAAAAGCTCGTTTACATGCGTGCAAGCAGCGTTATAACCGCAGTTTCTAGGGCGTTCCAGCCTGCTCCGCGGCCGCTTCTTTCTTCGATGCTGATACGCAGGAGGTCGGCTGTGAAGTCTGTAAGCGCGGCGCGTCCGTAGCGGCGCGCCGCCTGCTGCGCCATGCGCCAGGCGTAGTCTTTCGCGCCGAGGGCGCGACCTATCGCCGCGCCCTCGTTCCCGAGGCTCGCGTACCATGCGAGGCGCATTCTGTTGTGTATCGGTGTTATCGAGGGGATCAGGTCTGCGGACGACGACATCGCGCGCAGGCTTTTTATGACGCCAGCGGCGTCGCCGACGCAGAGGCCGTCGAGCAGCCGCAGGAGGTTGCGGCTTCCGTCATCCAGACACATTTGACGCACGTCGGCGGCTTCTATAGCGCCGTTTTTTTTCAGAAACTTGAGGCTTTTGAGCTGTGCGCGTATCTCTTCCGGGTCGTCCAGAAGTTCGACGATCATCGCAGCGCCCTGCGCCGTAAGCGGCACGTCGAGCTCTTTTGCGAGGCGCGTCACCCATGCTTGCCGTTCGCGGGGCCAGCGCGGAAATTCCATGGGCTTAAGGACGCGGCATTTTGCCAACACGTCCTTCGGAATGAATTTTGATGGCTGCCACTTCGCGTCGCTTTCGTAGACTAGCAGGAGTAGCACGTCTGAGGCCTGCTCCACGACGGAGGCGAGCTTAGCGGGGAACGGCCCCATCGTGAAGGCGGATTCCACTACGACGAAACGTTTTTCATCAAAAAGGCCGCCTGTCATATTGTCGGAGAGAAGAGAGTTCCACTCCCCTCCCTCCTGCTTCCCGGCGGCCGTGTATCCTTCTTTTTCAAGCGCCGCAGCGGTCTCCTCCAGCAGCCGTCTCTGGGCCGTTCCCGACGCGGCTATCAGGAGGAGCTGCGGCATCAGCCCTTCACCACTATGTTGACGAGCTTGCCTGGGACGGCTATCGTCTTGACTATTTCCTTGCCTTCAACGCGTTTCTTAGTCTCTTCACGGCCCATGACCTCGGCGATGAGGTCTTCTTTCGAGAGGCCGGCTGGGACGGTGAACTGCTCGCGCACCTTGCCGTTTATCTGGAGTACTATCGTGACGCTGTCCTCGACGAGCGCGGTCAGATCCACCTCAAACCACTTGTGGACGGAGAGGAAGCTGTCGTTGCCGAGCATATGCCATAGCTCCTCGGTGATGTGCGGCGCGAAGGGCGAGAGGCAGCAAAGCAGCGTTTCGACGCCTTCGCGTTTGACGCTCCAGCCCTTCTCGTCGGCGGGTGCGTAGGCGATAAGCGCGTTCGCGAGCTCCATGAGGCGCGCGACTGCCGTGTTGAACTGGCGCTCGTCGCGGATGTCCTTCGTTACACGGTCGAGCGTGCTGTGAATGACGCGCTTCATGTCGCGCTCTTCTTTTTGCGTTATGTCTTTCATCGGGACAGGCTCGGGCGAGGCTGCCTTCAGCTGGTCGAGGCTGCCCTCGACGAGACGCCAGACACGGCCGAGGAACCTGTTCGCGCCTTCTACGCCGCGTTCCGACCAGTCGAGATCTTTCTCCGGCGGCGCGGCGAAGAGGATGAAGAGGCGCGCTGTGTCTGCTCCGTATTTTTTGATTATTTCGTCTGGGTCTACGACGTTGCCGAGAGACTTCGACATTTTGGCTCCGTCTTTGATGACCATGCCCTGGGTCAACAGCCGCTTGAAGGGTTCGCGCACGTCCTTCGGCAGCAGGCCGAGGTCAGAGAGCACCTTCGTAAAGAATCTCGCGTAAATGAGGTGCAGACAGGCGTGCTCGATGCCACCAATGTACTGGTCGACCGGCATCCAGTACTTGGCCGCTTCGGGGTCGAAGGGTTTGTCGTCGCACCACGGCGAAGTGTAGCGGTCGAAGTACCACGATGAGCAGAAGAATGTGTCTATCGTGTCCGTCTCGCGGCGCGCAGGGCGTCCGCAAACTGGACAGGTCGTCTCGTACCAGTCGGGGCGCAGCGCGAGCGGGTTGCCGCCGTTCTCCGGCATCTCGATGTCGAGAGGGAGCTTGACAGGAAGCTGATCCTCCGGCACGGGGACTATGCCGCAGTGGTCGCAGTAGATCATCGGTATCGGCGTGCCCCAGTAGCGCTGGCGCGAGATGAGCCAGTCGCGCAGGCGGAACTGCACCTCGCGTCTGCCCTTGCCGCGCTCTTCAAACCAATCTGCGGCTTTCTTGATGGCCTCGGGCGTCGGGAGCCCGTTGAGGAAGCCGGAGTTGCAGGCTACGCCGTCGGCGGCGACGGCCGCCGGCATAGTGGCTCCGTCCGACGCTTCGCCATCCTCGGGGCGGACGACTGTGATGACGGGGATGCTGTATTTGCGCGCGAAGTCAAAGTCGCGCTGGTCGTGCGCCGGGACGCCCATGATCGCCCCGGTGCCGTAGTCGGTGAGGATATAGTCTGCAATCCAGATTGGCACCTTCTCGCCATTGACGGGGTTGATTGCGAAGAAGCCCGTGTCCATGCCCTGCTTGTCGGTGCCGACCGCAGTGCGCTCTATCGCGCTGCGGTTCGACATGCGCTTCGCAAAGTCGAGCAGCTCTTCGGCCTTTTTGCCGCCGATACGTTTTGCGAACTCCTCGACATAAGGATGCTCGGCCGCCATAGCGACGAAGGTGACGCCGAATATCGTGTCGATGCGCGTCGTGAAGGCTTCAAGCTTGAGCTCAGTATCCGCTATCTCCATCTCGAAATGGACGCCTTCGGAGCGCCCTATCCAGTTGCGCTGCATCGTGACGACGCGCTCTGGCCAGCCTTTGAGTTCGTCGAGGCAGTCCACGAGTTCCTGCGCGTAGTCCGTGATGCGGATGAACCACTGGTCGAGGCCCCGCTTCGTAACCGGCGTACCGCATCTCCAGCAGACACCGTCGCCTACGACCTGCTCGTTCGCGAGCACCGTCTGGCACTTCTCGCACCAGTTGACGGGCGCGTGCTTGCGGTAGACGAGCCCCTTCTTATAGAACTGGAGGAAGAGCCACTGGTTCCAGCGGTAGTATCTCTCGCTGCACGTCTCGACGCGCCGCCGCCAGTCGTAGCTGTACCCCGCGTGCTTGAGCTGCTGCGTCATGTGCTCTATGTTGCTCCACGTCCAGTCGGATGGCGCTGTCTTGTGCTTGATGGCCGCGTTCTCGGCCGGCATTCCGAAAGAGTCGAAGCCCATCGGGTAGAGGACGTTCTTCCCGTTCATGCGCTGGAAGCGCGCCATGAGGTCGCCTATCGTGTAGTTGCGCAGGTGTCCCATGTGGAGCGCGCCGCTCGGATAAGGGAACATTTCGAGGCAGTAAAATTTCTCCTTCGACGGGTCGGCCTCTACCTCGAAAATTTTCGAGTCGGCCCACTCTTTCTGCCATTTCGGCTCGATGGAGGCAAAATCATACGGCATCTATATCTCTCCTTCATACGAAGAATTTTCTCATACATCACGTAATTATATACACAGCGCAAAGGCAGGTCAAACGCGCGGCGCGGCGCTACTGCCAGGGGAAGTGCGGAAAATCGGCTGCGGAATTTCAACTCCGCGCTCCGTCCGACGCGCCGAGGCATTGACTGAACGCGGAGCGTCCTGACGCGGTGAAGACGCAGATTTATACGCTTCGCGGAGATTTATCTTATTTTCATCCAAGCTCCGAATGCTTCTGCAAATTTACTGCGCTCGCCGCCAATCGAAGAGCGCTCCCGGCTTGCGCGCGCGCATGAAAAAACGCCGCATCCGCAACAAACGCGGCGTTTCGTAAATTTTATGCTGAGGCGGCCAACCGACGTGCCATAGACGAGTTTCAGCTTTTTTCTTCTTCGCTGATGTTTTTCAGCACGAAAGCTGCCCAAAGCTCGAAGGCGTCTTTGAAGTTCCACGGGTCCTTGCCTGTCAGCGCGCGTATTTTTTTCAATCTGTACTGGAGGCTGTTGCGGTGCATCGAAAGGCGCTCCGCAACCTCGCCGCTCGCGAACGGCGACTCGCACCAACCGAGGAATGTGTCGCGCATCTCGTCGTAGTCGCTGCGTCCTTCGAGCCCAGCAAGCGTCCTGTGCGCGAACTCCTCGCGCTTGCCGACTGGCAGCATGTCCAGCAGAGCCTCGCTCGTGAGGCTGCGCGCCGATATGACGCCGTCCATCTTGAGCAGGCCGCCGAGGCGCATCGCGTCGCGCGCCGAGCGCAGCGAAATCGCAAGGCCGTTCATGTCGTTCGCAGGGAAGCCGACGGCGACGTCGGCCGTTATACCCTTTACCTCGAGGTTATCGACGAAGCTCTTCGCCGTGATTTCTATGCTCTGAATCACGTCGCCGTTCGTTCCGGGCCTGTTCGGCGTGACGAAGACCGTCACGCGGCGGTTGCGCTGCGGGCAGACGACGTTGCGCGGATGAGAGAAGGCGGAGCGCAGCTCGCGCACCATGATCTGATATGCGTTCTCGCTCGAATCATCTTTCCACGACTTCATCTCGGCTATGATGACGTTTTTGCAACGGGAAAGGGTGACGCCAAGCTCCTTACCTTGGAGGTTGATAAGCTCGCCCATGCCCTGCGAGCCGTCGTAGGAAGCGACGTTCTCAACAAGGTCGCGCAGCGCGCGCTCGCGGATGAGGTTCGATTCGAGGAAAGCCTGCTCGCGCAGCATAATCTCGGCCTGCTTCTGGACGAGAAGGCCGAAGCGCTCGACCTCCTCCGGGATGCCGGCTATGGAGACGGAGCCTATGACCTTTCCGAAAAACTGTATCGGCAAAGTGTAGCCGGGATAGACGTCCAGCATTTTCTTCGCCTCCTCGCGCCCAGTGACGCTCGGCTTGTTTTCCTGCATAACCTTTACGGAAGGTTCGTGGAATGTTCCGACCCTTTTCCTGACGTTGCAGCCTATAATGATCCCGTTTTCGTCCGTGACGAGCACGCCGCGTCCGATGACTTCGCTGGTGCTTTCCGCTATCCTTTGCGCCATCTTTTTAAACATAGAAAACACTCCCGGGATTTTATTCAAGAGCATAATTCGATAATAATTATACTTTACATTTATGTTCTTGGGAATAATGTATTTTACAGCGAGAAAAAGTAAAATGTGAATAAAGAAACAAACGGTTTCGTGCCACTTTGTTTCTCGCGCAAAACAATGTTCCATTCGCTATTTCAACACAACAAAAGGAGGAATGCAGCATGCGTTTGGAATTGCATAAGGTCCATATCAAAGGCCTTGCTTTTGCAGACACCACACATGTGAAGGACGGCGTTCTCTATGTGAACAAGACCGAAGCCGCAGCCCTCATAGCTGAGGACAGAAACTTCAAAGAGGTCAGCATAGATTTCGCATGCCCCGGAGACAAGACGAGGATCATCCCCGTAAAGGATGCCGTCGAGCCCCGCGTCAAGATGGGAAAAGGCAACTACTTCCCAGGCTTCATGGCTCCGATGGGCAAGGCCGGAGAGGGCCAGACCCTCGTCCTTGACGGCGCCGCGGTAATCACCTGCGGCCCGATCGTCGCCTTCCAGGAAGGCTTCATCGACATGAGCGGCCCCGGCGCTCCCTACACGCCGTTCTCGGCCACTTACAACGTAGTTCTCTCCGTCGTCCCCGTCGACGACCTCGAGAAGCACCTCTACGAGACCTCGCTCCGCGAAGCCGGCCTCAAGCTCGCCGTCTACCTCGCAAAGTGCGCTGACGAAAACGGCGCGACTGCCGACGAAGTCACCGTATTTGAGAAAGGCGACACATTCGAAGAGAGCCAGAAGTACCCAGACCTTCCGAAGGTCATCTACGTCTGCATGAACATCACGCAGGGACTTCTCCACGACACCTACCTTTACGCGGCCGACCTCCGTCCCTCGCTCCCGACGCTCATTCACCCGAACGAAGTGCTCGACGGCGCTATGGTCTCCGGAAACTGTGTCTCCGGCTGCGACAAGAACACAACCTGGCATCACTGCCACAACCCGATAGTTCAGGCGCTCTACGCGCGCCACGGCAAGGAAATCAACTTCCTCGGCATGGTCCCGACCCAGGAAAGCACGATACTCGCCGGTAAGCTTCGCGCTTCGCAGCTCAACCTCTCGATAGCGCAGCAGCTCGGCGCAGACGGCGTCATCGTCTCCGAGGAAGGCTACGGCAACCCTGACACCGACCTCTGCCTCAACGCTAAGAACTTCGAGAAGGCCGGCATCAAGGCCGTACTCGTATCCGACGAATCTGCCGGTACCGACGGCGCGAGCCAGAGCCTTGCCGACGCCACGCCGGAACTCGACGCTTTCATCTCGACCGGAAACGTCAACGAGATGATAGAAGTTCCCGCAATGGACAAGGTCATCGGATACCCAGAGCAGATAGCGCTCCTCTCCGGCGGCGCTGCGGAAAGCCTGCGCCCGGACGGCTCGATGCACGTCGAGCTTCAGTCCATCATCGCCTCCACGGCTGAGATAGGCTTCAACAAGCTCGGCTGCGAGTGGGTATAGGGAGGTAACTGACATGACCATCAAAGTTGTACATTACATCAACCAGTTCTTCGCCAACATAGGCGGAGAAGAGAAGGCGGACCACCAGCCCGAAGTACGCGAAGGCGTCGTCGGCCCCGGCCTTGGACTTCAGCAGGCCCTCGGCGCGGAAGCCCAGATCGTAGCCACGGTAATCTGCGGAGACGGCTACTACGGCGAGCACACCGAAGACGCGCGCGCGAAATGCCTTGAATTTGTAAAGGCGTACAAACCCGACCTCTTCGTCGCCGGCCCGGCCTTCAACGCCGGACGCTACGGCTTCGCCTGCGGCGACATCGCGGCGACCGTCGGCAACGAACTCGGCATTCTGGCCGTAACGGCGATGTACAACGAGAACCCGGGCGTCGAGCTCTACGCGAAGAAAGACTACCCGAACACCTACATCGTTCCCTGCGCCGACTCGGCCCGCGGTATGGGCAAGGCGCTGCCGGCAATGGCAAAGCTTGGACTCAAGCTTGCGAAGCACGAGCCGATGGGTCCCGCCCGCATCGAAGGCTACATCCACCACGGCATGCGCAAATCCTTCTTCCATGAGAAGAGCGGAGCCGAGCGCGCTGTAGAGATGCTCCTCAAGAAACTCCGCGGCGAAGAGTTCCGCACGGAGTATGAAATGCCGGTATTCAAGAAGATACCGCCGGCAGCCCCGATCAAAGACCTCAAGCACGCGACAATCGCGCTCGTCACCTCAGGCGGCATCGTCCCAAAGGGCAACCCTGACCACATCCGCGTCTCCTCGGCTGAGAGCTACGGCGAGTACGACATATCGAAACTGAACGACCTCACCCCGGACAACTACGAGTCCATCCACGGAGGCTACGACCGTCAGTGGGCCAACCTCGACCCTGACGTCGTCGTTCCGCTCGATGAGATGCGCGAACTGGAGAAAGAGGGCGTATTCGGCAAACTCTACGACAAATTCTACACGACGACCGGAACGGGAACCGCAGTCGCCTTCGCTGAGAAGTTCGGCCAGGAGATAGGCCGGAAGCTCAAAGAAGCGGGAGTTGACGGCGTGATCCTCACCTCCACCTGAGGAACTTGCACTCGGTGCGGTGCATCGATGACAAGAGAAATTGAAAACGCGACCGGCATCCCCGTAGTTCAGATAGCCACAATCGTTCCTATCATGCTCACGGTCGGAAGCAACAGAATAGTCCCGGGCGTCGCGATTCCGCATCCCGTCGGAGAGCCGGAGCTCGGTCCAGAAGTCGACAAGGCGGCCCGCAGAGAGCTGCTCATGCGCGCATTCAAGGCTATGACCACTAAGATCGAAGAGCAGACCATCTTCGAAAAGAACTAACTCGTCACACAAAGGCGGGCGGCGAAAAACGCTGCCCGTTTTTTATATCTTTGTGTATTTGCACGAATACTTCCGCAACCTTTTGAAGTAAAATAATTTTGTCACAAACGAGGCCGCGCGCGGCCTTGGAGGTAATGCCATGACTGAGAGAGTTTTACGTATAGTGACGAATAATCCGTGGATAGAGCGCAACGCGGCGGTGCCATACGAGATAACGCTCGTCGAAGGAGATCCGTTCGCCGCTCTCGACAAGACAGAAGAACTGCTCCAGCAAGGCTGGAAGCTTGTATCTGCGCCGCTTCCGCCGAACGTTCCCATCATGCGCGGGCCCTACAGGTCGCTCGTCATAGAAAAGAACGAGCGCCAATACGACAAGGAGGGGCTCATAGCGCTCGGTAAGGCGCGCGAGCGTTACATCATGGAGCGCAACCACCCCAACCTTCCGACGCCAGGCGAGGATTTCGGTATAATAGACAGGCAGATGCTGCAGCGCTCGCTGCGCGACGCGATGCTGCTCGGCCTGGAAGAAGAGAAATAAAGCGCCGGGAAGTCGCTATCGACTTTCCTCGCGCAAGATGTTAAGATAGCGCCGTATGCAACACAGAATATATAAAAAATGATTAATTAGGAGGAACATGCAATGATTGATCTTACCAAAGAAAACTGCGACGCCGAAGTGCGCCAGGAAACCACGAAACCCGTAGTAGTAGACTTCTGGGGGCCCCAGTGCGTCCCCTGTATGGCTCTGAAGCCGAAGTATCACGAGATGGAGCACGAGTTCGGCGATAAGGTGAAGTTCACCGCCGTCGACTGCTCGACCAACAAGAGAGTCGCGATGGGCTTCCGCGTCATGGGCCTCCCGACCTTCCTCTTCTGGAAGAACGGCGTCGAAGTGAAGCGCCTCTCCAAGGAAGAGTGCACTGAAGAGTCCATCCGCGCGGCCATCGCAGAACTCGCGAAGGAAGCGTAAGTTACTTTAACCAAACATGGCGAGAGCCGGAGGCGTATGCCTCCGGTTTAGCAATAAATCACAACTAGGAGGTATCTGACCATGGGAAAACTCAATGGTAAGAAATTACTCCTGCTTGGTGAAAGAGACGGCGTTCCTGGACCCGCTATGGAAGCGTGTCTTAAGGATTCCGGAGCTGAGATAGTATTCTCCGCGACGGAATGCTTTGTCTGAACCGCGGCAGGAGCGATGGATCTGCAGAACCAGCAGCGCATTAAAGACGCTGCTGAAAAGTACGGCGCCGAGAACTGCGTAATAGTACTCGGTTCTTCGGATGCGGAAGGCGCGGAAATCTACGCCGAAACCGTAACGAACGGCGACCCGACCTATGCAGGCCCGCTTGCCGGAGTCTCGTTGGGACTCCCCGTGTATCACATCTTTGACCCGGTAATTCGTGCAGAGTGCGATCCCGCCCAGTGGGAAGAGCAGATTTCTATGATGGAAATGGTTCTTGACCCAGAGGCGCTCGCAGCCGCAGTCAAAGGAATGCGTGATCAGTACAGCAAAGTAACCCTGTAATCAATCACCAGAAGCACCGAGAAGCCCCTGACTCGCCAGGGGCTTCTATTTTTTTTTGCCTTTGGGAAGAAAATATCTGATTGCATCCTGCGTCGGCCCGGCCGCAAGCCATCGCTTGCAGCCGCCAAACTCCCCAAAGCGGGATAACGGCAAGTATTTCCGCAAATTTTCGCGTGAAATTATAATTGAAAGCAAAAAATCTGAGACGGCGGCACGCATCTTTGCTTTATCTCGCATCTGGCTGATTAGCGCCGGAAATGCCGCAGGGCAGCGCGCTTTATCTGCAAAAGCCCAGCACGCCCTTTACACGCTGAAATGGAAGGCATGGCGTAGTTTTGTTACACAGAGAAAAACATTTATATTAGCTGCGCCTTTATGCCTGTTTGCCATTCCTTCGGCCACGCCGTTACGAACTGCTGGATTTTCTGATCGGCTGGAAGCACGCAGTAGTCGCGCCAAGTATCGAAGAATTCCTCCGCGTTTTCGACAGAGTAGCCGTCGTGGCAGTGGTCGCGGGTGTCGGAGCTGTCCATGAATATTAGCACGTCGTCTGAGACGGCCTCCGTACCCATCGTGTCGTAGCCGATGAGCACGCGCCAATGCGCACACATGCAGATGTTCTCGACCATTATCGGTATTCCGGCGCGCAGTTTTTCGACTGCGTAGTCGCGGAAGCGCGCGGGGCTGTCGAATATAACTGAGTTGCGCACGGGCGCGTATAGGCTCGATTCGACGTTCCAGCCTATGTCTTCAAAGAAGCGGCATATTCCCGACGTCGGCGTGCCGCCCTCCCCGCGCTCGTTCGGCTTCGTGAGGGTGCCGCAAAGTTCGACGAGCGTGTCTTCGTCATAGTGCGTCACGCCGAAGTGCCAGAGTATCGTCAGCACGGAGCTCGGCCCGCAGCTGTAGCTCTTCGTCTGCTGGTAGGTCGGGTATTCGCTAAGTATCGTCAGCCCCCTGTCGTTGCTGCGCATAGAGTAAAAGTCAGGAGCGGCGAAGTATGGCGACGGCGAGTAAGAAGAAAGCGGCCCTATCGCGGCCGCGCTCTCTGGGTCTATTTCTATCCATTCCGGCATCGGAATGCGTCTTGGTCTGTTTTTCATTTAATCTGCTATTGCGCTTAACCTCCTCTTGTCATCGCGTTCCTGAAGGAGCGCCAGCGCGACGCTTAGTATGTGCGCGTTGTCGACCCACAAGAACGAAGCGCTGGCTATGGGGCGTTCCGGCGAATCCGCTTTCGTAAAAACTAGGTTGCCGTTCACTATCCCCCATTTGAGCTTCGCCCATTCAAAGAACTCGGCGCGTCCGGCTTTGAATATTCCCTTCGGCCTGACGGTCAGCCCTCCATCTGATATGCTGAAGCCGCCGAAAACGTAGCTGCCGCCCTTTCTGAGTCCGTCAAGCATTTCTGCCATGAGACGGCGTCCAGCGGCGCGCCAGAAACGCTGCGTGAGGTGCTCGTAAAAATCCTTCTGCTTCGTCTTTATCGTGAATTCCCGCGTCGCGGTACCGAAGGTGGCAAGGTAGAGGAATTTCGGAAAGATGCCGCCGCGTTTCTGATCGACGCCCCAGCGCAGCCGCGTTATCGTGTTAAGCGGGAAGAGCTCGCCGCAGAACAAAAAGCCGGCAGGGGTTATGTCGAGGCTCTTTTTGAACGGCAACGCCCCAAAGGTGCAGTGAAAATCTATTTCGTCATGCCAGCTGCTTTTTTCCACGTCTTATTGCTCCTTCAAAGTTTCCCTTACGCTTACGTAACCGGTTCCCGATACCGTCAGGACGACAGCGGCGCCGTAATCCCTGCGCGACCTTATTATAAACGATGCGGCGGGAGTGAGCGTAAACCATTCTCCGTCGAATGCGTGTGTATGGGCCAAACTGTCGCGCTTTATCATAGCGCGGCCCGCGGAGTAGGTCTCTGTATCGAGGTCGCGCGGGCCGCCGAACCATTGCAACGTAAAGCCAAGCTCCTGCGTCGTTTTGTCTTCATAGATCGCCAGCCGGAAATCCGCGCCTTCGCGCGCCGCCTGCGCCATGCGCGAGGAAAGCCATGCGCGCAGATCCTCCGCCTCTTCCCGCACGACGAGCCTTTCGTCGCGGCCGCGGAATGTCAGCGCCGCCGCGCCAGCGAGGACGCAGAGCGCAAGCGCCGCGCAGAGCAGCTCTACGAGCGAGAAGCCGCGCCGCACGCTACGCCGTCTCGCCTTCGAGCGACTTAACCCAAAGATAGAACGGATGCTCCTTTTTATAGAGTTTGCCTGACGGATCGGTGCATCCGTGCTTCGTCCAGCCCTCCGCCAAAAGTCTGCCGCCGTCCGCGAGCGTCACGCGGTATTCGAATTTCACGCTGTGGCACTTGACCTCAGTTATACGCGCCCAGAGCTCTATCCTGTCGTCGTAATGCGCTGGGCTCTTGTAGCGGCAGTAGGCCTCGACGACGGGGAGCATCAGCCCATGCGCCTCCCATTCAGTATATGGCCGCCCCCACTTGCGGCAAAGTTCCGTACGCGCTATCTCGAACCAGTCGAGGTAGTTCGCGTTGTAGACTATTTTCATCTGGTCGGTCTCGCTGTAGCGGACCCGTATCGTCGTCGTAAAAGTGTATTCGCCGTTCACGGCTTCGTCCCCTTTCTAAGCGCCGAGCGCGCCGCGTTTGTAGAGAATATATTTCGCCCTGTCGAGCGGAGACACCCCGCGGTAAGGCACGTCGCGCCCCTCGTCTGGCGGGCATGGCTCGTAGCCGGCGGGCGCCGCCGAGAAGGTTCCGCGCCCTCCCGTCAGCGAGGCGAGACGCGCTGAAAAGTCCACACTCGTCGCGAGCGGCAGGCGGCCCCTCATCGTGAACATCCCCTTGCGCACGACGGGGCTGTCGAAGATCGCGCGCATCAAGATCAGCTCGCCCATCAGCTTTCCGCCGGATTCCTCCGGATAAGTCAGCTTGAAGTCGAGCACCGGTTCGAGCAACTCAGTGCCGCTGTTCACAAGTCCGTCCATAATCCCCATCGGCGTTGCGAGAACGAAGTCGAGCGGGTGCGTGTGGACGGTGTGGTGCTCGCCGTCTACAAGAGTTATTTTAAGGTCAGTGACCTCCCAGCCGCGCGGCCCCTGGCGCAGCGCCTCCGGCAGCGTCTGGCGCACCTGCGCCTGGTATCGGCGGAATATTTTATCGTCCGGCACGACGCTCTCAAAAATAACGCCCGAACCGGGCGGCAGCGGCTCTATCTCGAATAGCATGACGGCCCAGCAGGGTTTGGGCATCGTGTATTCGACGAAGCCGCGGGCGCGCTTTACCGGGCGCTCTTTGTAAATCACCATCGGATCGCCGACGCGCGCTTCGACTCCGTAACGTTCGCGCAGAGCGAGAAGCAGCGTCTCGACGCGCATAAGCCCAGTCACGCGCACGAGCAACTCGCGCACGTCCTTCTCCCATATCACGTCGAGCAGCGGGTCTTCCGCGGATAGTTCTTCCAGCGCGGCGACGAGCGCGGGATAAGCCGCCTCCGATGGCGGCGTCAGCCTGACGCGCAGCAGCGGCGCAGACATCCCGGCGGGCGGCGGCACCCGCGACGTGTCGCCGAAGGCGTCGCCGCAGATTACGCGCGGGACGCCGCAAAGCGCCCCTACCTCCCCGGCATGAAGCATACCAGTATCGCGCTCCTTCGCGCCCTGCACCTCGCGTATCTGCGTCACCTTGCCATCGGCTCCCGAGGGCGAAAATTTCAGCGCGTCGCGGTTTTTAAGCTCGCCGGAGAACAGCCTTACGTGGGCGACGCGACCGAGCGCGGGGCTGTGCTCGACCTTGAAGACGACTCCTGAGAGCGGCGCGCCTTCTTCCTGCGCCCGCGGCGCAAGCGCGGCGAGCAGGTCGAGCAGCTCCGTCACGCCCTCGCCTTTGAGCGCCGCGCCCGTTACGTATGGAATCAATTTTCTGGAATAAAAGCATTCAAGAAGTAGCGAGGCGAGCTCTTCGTCCAAAAAGCCCTCCGCGCCCGCGTCGAGATATTTTTCGAGCGCCGCGTCGTCGTGCTCGGCAAGCGTTTCCGCAAGCGCTTCGCGGTCGTTCAGCGGCACGCACGCGGGCCTGCGCCCCGTCAGCTCCGCCAGCTCGCCGAGCACCGAACTTACGTCAGCGCCCTCGCGGTCGGTCTTGTTTATGAAAAAGAGAGCCGGTGTCCCCATTTTGTGCAGCGCGCGCCAGATCACCTCCGTCTGCGCCTGCACGCCCCCGACCGCTGAGACGGCGACTGCGGCGAAGTCCATAGCGCGCGCCGCACGTTCCGTCTCGCCGGAAAAATCGCTGTGGCCCGGCGTGTCGATGACGTAAATTTTCTCGCCGTTCCACGAAAGGAAGGCAGAAGCCGCGCGCACGGATATTCCGCGCCGCCGCTCGAACTCTGTGAAATCAGTGTGGGCCGAGCCGTCGTCCACGCGGCCCAGCGAGCGCACAGCCCCGGCGCGGAAAAGCATCTGCTCCGTCAGAGTCGTCTTGCCGGCGTCGACGTGCGCGAGCACGCCTATCGTCAGAGGGCGGCGCGGGATTTTACCCAATCCAGTTTACCTTGACTTCCTTACGCGGCGCGAACTGACGCGTAGGCTTCACCGCCGCCCGGCCCATCATCTGCGCGCCGCAGACGTGTTCGTCCTCGCCGATTCCGAGGTATTCGCGCAGCCCCTTGAAGCTGCGTATCGCGGTCGTCAGATAGCCGCCCCAGCAGCAGCCTATGTCCATCGCGTGCGCCGCGAGCTCGAGGTAGGTCAGCGCGATCGCGCCGTCCTCAGGCCAGCCGTATTCCGTCGGCGTGACGGCTATCGCTACGTGCGGCGCGCCGCGCAGCAGCCGGTCGTCGCCCTCCTTCGCCTTCGCAATCATGCCTGCGCCGAGCAGAGCCGCGCGGCTCGTCGGATTTTTGAAAATCTCCTCGCGGAACCAGCAGAGTATGAGGTTCGTCACCTCTTTCGTCTTCGCGTGATCCAGCGTCACGATCCAACGCACGTTCTGGCTGTTGACAGCAGTCGGTGCCTGGCGCACGGCGTTGAACAACTTCTCGAATGTCTCGCGCGGTATAGTCTCGTCCTTGAACATGCGCACGCTGCGGCGCGACATGATTAAGTTCAGCGCCTCCTCCTCCGAAGGCAGTTTCAAATCCGCGGCGCGCGTGAGCTGCGAGTCCTTCAGGAACGACAGTTCGTCTGCGCACGACGGACAGTTCAGCACGCACTGCCCACAGCCGATGCAGCGCCCCGCTCGCTTTTCGGCCACCTCCGGAAAGCCCAGCTCACCCCAATGCACGATACCCGCGGGACAGGCCTTTATGCAGACGCCGCATTTCACGCATTTTTCAGTATTTACGGTAAACAGGTTCACGTTAATCCCTCCGTATAAAATCCACATTCCAGACATAATTTTAGCACCGGCGGCACGGCGCGCGAAAGACGGCCGCTGCACGCACGAATCACACAAATTTGGGCTATAATCATGTGCCAGAACGGCCTGACGGCCGAACAACGGAGGTAATGAAATGAAACGGACTGCAATACTGGCGGGAATGATACTGGCGCTCGCCTTCGCAGGCGCGGCGTACGCGGATAACTCGCAGCTCATCCCGCCTTTCCACTGGACATATCACTCTCTCAGCAGCCTCGCGCAAAGCGGGCTCATAGACGCGGAGGTAGTGCCCGGCAAGAGCGCCTACAAGCCGGAGCAGGTGGCCTCGATGGTCGTCATAGCCGTCAAACGCGCAGAGCGCGACATAGCGAAGCTCGGCGCGCAGGAGCTCTCCGCGCTGCGACAGCTCGCGACCGCCTACCGCGAAGCTTTTGCGGAGGAGGGCTACGACTACGACTCCGTGCGCAGCGACATAGAGATATGCGCGATGCGCGCCGGGCTGCCGGAGGCGGGGGCAGCCGAGGGCTTCACGCCGAACGAAAAGGCCGTGACGGCGAAAGCCGCGCTCGCGGTCAACGAATTCACCTTCGACCTCTACAAGGCGACGGCGGCGGACGCGGCCGGGCGCAACGTCTTCCTCTCGCCCTACAGCGTCTCTGCCGCGCTCGCGATGACCTACGCCGGCGCGCGCGGGACCACTGAAACCGAGATGGCGAAGACCATGCATTTCGCGCCCGACGTTCACAAGGGCATGGGCGCGTTGATCGGCTCGATAAACGCCGTCCCCGAGGATGTCGCGACAGTCAGGACTGCGAACGCGATTTGGCCCGCGAAGGGCGAGAAGATACTGCCCGAGTTCTACCAGATCGTGCGCTTCGACTACCGCGCGGAACTTAAGCAGCTCGACTACGCGAAGCACCCCGAAGGTTCGCGCAATACTATAAACAAATGGGTCGAGGAACAGACCAACGATAAGATAACCAACATAGTTCCGGGCGGCGCGCTCGGCAAAGACACTAAGATGGTGCTGACAAACGCCGTCTACTTCAGGGCCGACTGGGAGGAAAAGTTCAAAGCAGAGAATACGGCGGAGCGCCCATTCTGGGTAAGCCGCGAGAAATCCGTCGGCGTGCAGATGATGCACCGCCTTTCGAAAGAGCTCAACTACGCGAAGCTTGACGGCGCGGAGATGATTGAGATGCCCTACAAGGACGGACGCTTCTCGATGCTCGTCCTGCTCCCCGGCAAGGAATCATCCGTTGAGGCACTGGAATCCGCTATGGACGCCGGAAAGCTCGCGCAGTGGTGCGCCGCGATGCGCCCCGCGAACGTAGAAATATTCCTGCCAAAGTTCAAACAGGAAAGCAGCTACGATCTCAGCTCCACGCTAGCCAAGCTCGGGATGCCCTCGGCCTTCGACGCCGCGGCAGCGAACTTCTCCGGAATCACCGGTAACCGCGACATGGCGATAAGCGGCGTCCTGCACAAGACCTTCGTCGAGGTAGCAGAGGAGGGTACGGAAGCCGCCGCCGCGACCGCCGTCATCGTGATGCGCGCCTCTATGGCTCCGTCTACGAAAAACGTCGTATTCCGCGCCGACAGGCCCTTCGCCTACATCATCCGCGATAACGCGACCGACGCGATAATCTTCATAGGAAGATACGCAAGGCCGTAGACAGCGGCGGAAAATCAGGCAAGACAATCCGGCCCACGTCCGCGCAGGCCGGATTTTTTGTGCGGGCATCCGGCACGCGGCAGGCCGCGACAGGGCGCAGCCTGCGCATAATAATATTGCTATATCCCCAATGTATATTGCAAAATATTCAGCATTATAACTTTTTTGTCGTTATCTATAAAAAACTAAGAAATTTTGTTATAATCAGGGTTGCCGTCTCTAAGTAAAAATACCGAAAGAGCGGTGATAAATGAAGATGTTTGGACAGCGCATAAAAAAACTGCGAAAAGAGCGCGGGGCGGCTCTCAAACAAGTCGCCGACGCCTCCGGGCTTTCGCAGGGATACCTCAGTCAGATAGAGACGGACAAGGTCGAGCCCTCCATAGCCATGCTGCGCAGGCTCTCGTCGTACTACATGGTGTCGCTGCTCTATTTCTTCGACACCGACCCTGTCGATGGCGTCGTCAGGAATACAGATATGCATATATGCCCAAGAGTCGTGTGGAGTTCTGGCAGAAGAAGTTTGATGAC
>CAVEUD010000041.1:0-17725 GCA_963618995.1 bacterium | reverse complement strand
CTCCTGCTCTAATCGTTAGAGATGAAATTATGTGCATATAGCTTCTTGCTGTCTCCGGCGTTTTGTGGCGGAGGCTCCGGCGAGCCTGACCCGCTTTATCGGGCAAAGCTCACCCCGTTTTATCGGGGGCTAAAAATTGCCAGAGCTACATATGTTTTGTTATAAAGTTGAGTGAGTATATCGCCTTTTTGCCTTCGATGTCGAATAGTTCCGGACTTTCATGTTTCCTGCGCTCCTTCCGTAGATTCGTGACGCTTTGCCGGATTGGTATAAAAAATCCCGCCGCCCGGCGGCTTGTCCTACGTAGCTGCCGGGCGGCGGGGCGTCTGTATTTTGCGGCGCTTCCGGCTATTTTGCCTCCGCGCTTAATTTTTCGGCGATGCGCACCGTTTCCATCGCGTCCTTCGCGTAGTAGTCCGCGCCCGCGTATTCGGCGAGGTGCGGCGTGAGTACCGCGCCGCCTGCGATTATCTTCACGTTCGGGCATTCGCGGCGAAGCAGCGCGATCGTCTCTTTCATGCTCGCGACGGTGGTCGTCATGAGCGCGGAGAGGCCGACTATCTTCGCGCCGGTCTCGCGGACGGCTTCTGCGACGCGCTCAGGCGGCACGTCGCGGCCGAGGTCGGTCACGTCGAAGTTGTAGTTTTCGAGGATGACGCGGACGATGTTCTTCCCTATGTCGTGTATGTCGCCGTAGACCGTCGCTATGACGAACTTCGCGCCTTTCTCCGCGCCGCCCTCGCGCGCGAGCGTCGCGCGCAGCACCTCGAAGGCCGATTTTGCGGCTTCCGCGGATTTTATGAGCTGCGGCAGGAATGTCGCGCCGGTCTCGTAATCTTTGCCGACGGCGTTGAGCGCCGGGATTATCTTCTCTTCTATGACGGCCATTGGCTGTGCCCCGGACGCGAGCAGCTCTCCGGCTGCCTTCGCGGCTTCGTCTTCGAGGCCGCGGGTTATCGCGTAGTGTATGTTGGCGAGGCTTTCTCGCTTCGTTTCTGTTTTTTGCTCAGGCGCGGCGGCGGAGCAGCGCGCTATGTAGGCGGCGGCCTCCTTGTCCTCGCCGAGCAGGACGCGCGCGGCGGCGACCGTTTCCGCCATGCCCTCGTCGCCGGGGTTCATTATCGGAGCGTCGAGCCCCATGGCGAAGGCCATCGCGAGCATCGTGCGGTTGACGACGGGGCGCATCGGCAGGCCGAAGGAGACGTTGCTGACGCCGAGGATTGTTTTCACGCCGAGCTCTTTTTTGACGAGCGCGAGCGCCTTCAAGGTCTCGACGGCCTGCTCCTGCTGCGCGCTCGCGGTCATCACGAGGCAGTCAATGAGCACGTCTTCACGCGGGATTCCCGCGGCTTCCGCCGCCGCGACTATGCGGCGCGCTATTTCGAGGCGCGCTTCGGCGGTTTTCGGCACGCCGTTTTCGTCGAGCGCTAGGCCGAGGACTGCGCAGCCGTATTTTTTCGCTATCGGCAGTATCGATTCCAGGGATTCTTTTTTGCCGTTGACGGAGTTGAGCAGCGGTTTGCCGTTGTAGACGCGCGCCGCGCGTTCGAGCGCCGCTGGCGAGGATGAGTCGAGCTGTAGGGGCAGCGGCGTGACGGCTTGGATTTTCTGCGCCGCCTCCGCGAGCGCCGCGGCTTCGTCGATGTCCGGCAGGCCCGTGTTTAGATCCAGCGCCTGCGCTCCCTGTTCCTGCTGACGAAGCGCTTCGCGCAGCAGGTAGTTTGTGTCGTGCGCGCGCAGCGCGGCCTGGAGAGCTTTTTTGCCGGTCGGGTTGAGCCGTTCCCCGATTACCGTGATTCCGTCGTCGAAGCATACGGTGCGCGGCGGCGAGCAGATTACCGTGCGGCGCGGGGCGTCGGGCTCCTTCGGTGACAACCCCTCTATCGCCGCGCGCACGAGACGGATGTACTCCGGCGTCGTGCCGCAGCAGCCGCCTATGAAGCGCACGCCTTCGGCGACGAATTCGCGCGCGCAGGACGCGAACTCTTCGGGCGTGATGTCGTAGGCCGTTTCGCCGCCGCGTATGACGGGAAGCCCCGCGTTCGGCTGCACGAGGACGGGGATGTGCGCGCAGGCGAGGATGCGCTTCACTATCGACGCAAGCTGTTTCGGCCCGAGCGAGCAGTTGACGCCGAGCGCAGAAACGCCGAGCGCCTCGAGCGTCGCTGCCATCGACTCGACGCAGGCTCCGAAGAAGGTCGTGCCGTTTTCCTCAAAGCTCATCGTCGCGAATATCGGCAGCTTTGAATTTTCCTTCGCCGCTATGACGGCGGCCTTAAGTTCGTAAAGGTCTGTGAAGGTTTCGAGCAGTATGAAGTCAGCGCCCTCGCCCTCTCCCGCGCGGACGACTTCGGCGAATACCTCGACGGCCTCGTCGAAGTCGAGGTCGCCTGAGGGCTTTAGCACTCGACCGCATGGGCCGATGTCGAGCGCGGCGTATCTGCTGCCGTATGAGTCAGCCGCGGTTCTCGCGTTCCGCACCCCGGCGCGGACTATATCGGCGAGCGGGGCTCCGGCCTTCTCCGCCTTGAAGCGGTTCGCGCCGAAGGTGTTCGAGAGCACGACATCGGCCCCCGCTTCGAGATATTCTTTATGTATCGCCGTTATGTCTTCTGGCGCGGTCAGGTTCAGCGCCTCGGGCACAGCGCCGAGCTTGAGGCCGCGGCGCTGAAGCATCGTACCCATCGCGCCGTCGAAGAGCAGGATTTCGTCAAGCTTTATCATCGCGCAGCCTCCTAACCGCGTTTGACGCGCAGCGAGTAGAGCACTCCGCGGATATTTTCGCAGATGCGCTTCGCTATCTCGGGCTGGTTCATCGTGTAGAGGTGAATGCCGTCTACGCCGCTGGCCAGCAGATCTATTATCTGCGCCGTAGCGTAGGCTATGCCTGCCTCGCGCATCGCCATCGCGTTATGTCCATAGGCGCGCAGCAGCTTCTGCACCCCCGCGGGCACCGACGCGCCGCAGAGCGTCACCATCTTGTTTATCTGCGCCGGCGATGTTATCGGCATGATGCCCGCCTCGATGCGCTGCGTTACGCCGAGCGCGCGCGCCTTGTCTCGGAACTCGTAGAAACGATCGTTGTCGAAGAAGAGCTGGCTTATCAGCGCGTCTACGCCGCAATCGCATTTCGCTTTCAGATACTTCAAATCCTCTTCCATTGAGTAGGCTTCTATGTGTTTTTCCGGATAGCAGGCGGCGAAGATATGGAAGCCGTAATTTTCACGGATGAATTTAATAAGGTCGCTCGCGTGCGAAAAATCCTTCGTCCCTTCGCCGACGATGTCGCCGCGCATTGCAAGGATGTTCTGTATCCCCTTGTCGCGCAGCGAGTCAAGCGTCGCGCGCATTTCATCGCGCGTCGAACCGATGCAGGTCAGGTGCGCGAGCGCCGGTATCGCGTAGTCGCGCTGGATGCGCGAGGCTATCTCCGCCGTGTTCTCGCGGCTCGAACCGCCAGCGCCGTATGTGACGCTGATTAAATCTGGGTCGAGGCTTGCGAGCGCGTCGACGGTGTTGAAAATCTGCGAAAGGTCGCCCTTGCCCTTAGGCGGGAAAATTTCAAATGAAAAGGTCGGCTTATCGAGCTTGAAAAAATTCTTCACGTTCCTTGGTCTCCCCTATTCCTTCGCCGCCAGAGCGGCTTCGACTATCTGCGCGGCGCCGTCTTCCGTATTCGGCGGGGCTACGATGTCCGCGGCCTCCTTCACCGAATCGCGCGCGTTGCCCATCGCGACGCCGGTGCCGGCCCAGCGCAGCATCTCTGCATCGTTGCCGCCGTCGCCTATTGCGAGGACGTCCCCGCGCGCCACGCCGTAGAGCTCGCATACGCGGCGCAGAGACTCGGCCTTGTTCACTGACGGGTGCGCCATCTCAATGAATGCGTTCCACGAAGTCGCCTGGTAGATGCGCGAGCCGAACTCGCTGCGCACCTCGCAGCACATTTTTTCAAAAATCTCCTTGTCGAACGAAATGCCGAGCATCTTCGCCGAGTCAAGGCCGCAGCTCCAGAAGCGTTCGCCGAGCGCGACGGCTTTCTGCCCGCAGATGTTCTCGTAAAATTTGCAGCGTTCGTCCGCGTCGTCCATGACGACGAGCTTGTCGTCGCAGTACATCTGCACGTACCAGCCGCGATCGTGGAAGAACGAGAGTATATCCGCGGCGAGTTCGCGCCCAAGGTAGCGCCGGTATACCGTCTCGCCTGTCGCCGTGTCGCGTATCAGAGCGCCGTTGTAGAAGATGCATGGGCCCTTTATGCCGACATCGTTTATATGTATCATCGCCGATGGGTACATTCGCCCGGTCGCAGCGACTACTCGGATACCGGCCTCCTGCGCGGCGCGCAGCGCGCGCTTCGTCCTCTCGGTAAGGCGGCTCTCACCGTCAAGCATCGTACCATCCATGTCAAGCGCAATAAGTTTCGGCCTTTTCATATCGCCCACACCGCCATTGAAATAATTTCCGAGGCTACGGCGACTGCTCCCATCACGTCGCCGTTGACCCCGCCTAGCCGTTTATTCATATATTTAGCCGCCGCGAATCCGGTAAGCCCCGCCGCCGCCGCGCATATCGGGAGTCTCAAAGGCGCGAAGGGGAGAAAAATCGCTAGAGAAACGAGCGCCGAAAAAAGGTCGCAGAGAGTGTATCTGTCGACCCAGCCTTTCGCCATGCCGCTTTCCCACGGGTATTCGCCGAAGTATGCCGCGGCGTTCTCAGAGAAGCGCGCCGCGGCAGCAGCCGTGACGCAGGCCGCGAGCCTTTCTCCGGGAGCGACGGAGGCGAGCAGCGACGTCCAGAGGCCGAAGGCGATGACGAGCGACGCGCCGCCGAAAGAACCGAGGCGGCTGTCTTTCATTACCTCGCGCAGTTTGTCCCCCGAGCGTCCAGAACCGATCCCGTCCCAGACGTCGCCCCAGCCGTCGAGGTGCAGCGCCCAGCCTATTACGAAATAAAACGCGACGCCAAGCCACGCGCAGGCCAGCGGCGCGAGGCCGAGGAAGCCCGCGAAAGCAGCTGCCAGCCCCGTCAGCAGCCCCATGAGGCCGCCCGCGACGGGCGCGAGCGTCAGCACGCGGTCGCCGGGCGGCATTGTCTCGGGCCACCACTTTTGAGGCAGAGGAATGCGCGTCAGCAGAGTCCATATAACGACAAAGCGCGCCGCTATGTCGCGGCGCATCGACGGCGAGGCCAGCTCTGACTCAAGCCGTTCGGAACATTCGCGGAATGTATCTTTAAGATCTTCTATTGGAGCCACCTCCGTAAAATGAAGAAAAGAGCGCAAAACTTACAGGCCGAGCGGCGCGCCGCCCTTGACCCAGAGCGGGCAGCCCGCGACGACTAGCGCGACGTTCTCCGCACAGTCGGCGCAGAGCTGGTTCATGCGCCCCTGCATGTCGCGGAAGCGCCGCCCCATGCGGTAGGGGGGCACGAGCCCAAGACCGACCTCGTTGCTGACGACGACGAGCGCCGACTCCGGCCTCACGCTTGCAAACAGCTCTCGAGCGAGCGCCGTAATTTTCGTCTCCTCAGCAAGCCACTCGTCTTCGCCGCCATCCTCCGAGGCGCTGGAGGCGAGGAAAAGGCGCGTCAGCCACATTGTCAGGCAGTCCATGAGCATCAGCCCGTCAGTGCGCGCGACGGCGGAAGGCAAATCGCGCGGATCGCCCTCCCACGTCGCCCACGAGGCTGGACGGCGCGCGCGGTGCAGTTCGATACGCTTTTCCATCTCAGCGTCGGCGCAGTCCGCCGTCGCGAGGTAGGTCACGCGGCCTTTATAGGAGAGCGCTATCTTTTCGGCGTATGTGCTCTTGCCGCTCCTCGCGCCGCCGAGGATTAAAGTTATATGTCCCATGTTAAAGCCCGAAGTCTATGTTGTTGATGAGGTTTTCGAGCGTCTGACCGACGAAGTTGCCCTTGCTCATGCCGCCGCCCACGTCGGCTCCGGGCCCCATCGGTATCTCAAACTTGAAACGGAAGGTCGTGTTGCCGTCCTTCGTCGACTGATTGTCCTCCGGGTCGCCTCCGCTGGACGGTATCAGAGCTTTCGACGACCGCATATTCATCGTCTGGGAGACGCGCAGATGCATAATCTCCGGCTGCGACACCGTGCCCCCTATGCCCATGCTGATAAACTTGAATTCGTTCTTCGTAAAGCCCGAGATGACTCCGCCGAGTATGTTCTGAAGCGCCTCTTCCTTGTCGAGAGAGCCGGAGGCGAGGTCTGCTCCAGCGCTGATAATGCCTTGGAACGCGCCGAGCACCGAGTTCAATGCGCGGATGTTGATTTTGCCGAGCGTGAAGAACGAAAGCTCTTTATCGCTGTTTATCGCGCCGTCTGCCATGACGTTGCGGTAGAGCATATCCCCGTCCGGCGCGACGGCCCGGCTGCCGGGCAGCAGCGTGAAGATGCCGTCCATATAGGTAAAGGTCGCCTGCACCGTCTTATAGCGTATCGGCTTGCCTCCGGTGAACTTCTGCGCTCTCTCGGCGAAGCTGAAGCCGGATATCTCTCCGTCGGTCAGAGAGAGCGCGCCGCCGCCGCGTATCGTCGACATACGTCCGGACGCTCCGCTGCCGCGTATTTTGAGGTCTGCCTTACCGCTTATCGAGCCCTTCATATTCGGCGCTAGCTGGTTCATGAGCGCCTTTAGATCGGTTCCCATTACGGTGAGGTTGCCGCCCCAGCGGCTGTTTTCAAAGTCGAAGCCGACGCCGCCCGAGAGCGTGCCGCCGTTGGTCCTGGCTTTGAGGTCTTCGACGATCATGTAATGCTTCGAAACGTAGAACGGCGCGCTGAGGTCCTCGAACTTCACGCCGAGCAGGCGCAGATACGGGGAGGTTATCAATCCTGAGCCTGAAATGTCTGCAAGCTTGCCAGAGCCCTCCATTGAGAAATCCGCCGTGCCGCCGAGGCGCTCGCGGAAGTTGTCCGGCATGTAGGCGCTGAACTGGCGAACGTCTATGTCAGAGCCCTTGATGTCGAAATCGCCGTACCATTCGCCCTCTTCGGACCAGAAGCGTCCGTGCGCACCGAAGTCGCCGTCGCGCAGGACGGCCTTCGCCTCGGTGATCTCGACCTCTTTCATATTGCCGCCGCATTTTACGTCTATAATCGGCAACATGAATCCGCGGTATCTGAGCGGTGCTACGCGTGCCGTCGCGTCGAAGCGCGGATTGCCGACAGTGCCGCTGACTACAACGTCGCCGTCTACGAGCCCCTGTACTGAGCGCACTGAGGGCAGGTGGCGGCGCACGAGCTCGTAGAGGTTGAGTTTTTTGATGCCGGCGCGTATCTCAAGCTTCGCGTCGGCGAATGACTGCCCTGGTGCCGGCATTTCTATGCGTCCGGAACCGCTTGTCTCTCCCTTGAGGAATACGCCCGAGCTGCTTTCTATAAGTATCTCTTTCGGGCTTCCTGTTATCAGACCGGTGAGCTCGTCAACTCTGAATTCGCGCCATGCAAGCTTCTTGCCGGAAAAGTCGAAGCTCCAGTTCAGACCGTCCTCGGCGGAGCCCGCCGTCACCTTTCCCGAGACCTCGCCAGATATATCCTCGTTCGCTTCTAGCAGGCCGTTGATTATCGAAAAGTCGACCTTTGAGAACTGCCCGTTCATCTTCCATGACGCCGGGACCGGCGTGCCGTCCGCTTTCTTCGACGGAAGCGTCACGTCGCAGTTCACAGCCCCGGAGCCGCCGCCTACATATGCCGTCAGCGGCGACAGCTTGAGCGCATTGCCGGAATAGGCGACGCCCGCTTCGAGCTTCGCTATTTTCAGGGTGCGGAACTGCGCCGTTCCGGTACCGACGTTCGCCTTGACGACGGGAGCGGAGGGCGAGCCAGTGACGCTCCAGCTGCCGCTTGCGACGCCCGCGATTTTAAGAGACTTGAGTATATCTGCGTAGGCGTAGAAACGCTTCACGTCGGCGTCTTTGAACGTGCCATTAAAGTCGAGCTTCCCGCCGTCCGCGCCATTCTGCGAGAAGCTCCCCGCCGCCGTCGCCGTGGCGCCGTTCCACTGCGCCGATGAACGCTCCAGCGAGAATACGCCGGTCTCCATCGCGTATGACGCAATCACGCTGATATTTGAAATTTTGCCTATTTTGTCTACGCTGACAGACGGCGTCGAAGCGCGAAGGCCGACGACCCATTTGCCCATCAGCCCCTTGCAGGTACCGGAGACTGCGATGCTGCCCTCCGTATTGAGTTTCGCCGTCTGCGGGAAACTTTTTAACACTTTGTCGAGCACTATACCCTCGCTCGTGAATGTTAAATCGGTCGGTATTTTGTCTCCGAGGCTAAGCGTCCCCTCCAAGGCGAGCGCGCGCCCCTCGGAGGTGCCAGCGAGGTCGAGCACGCCAGCGGGCTTGCCGTCGAAAACCGCGCTGCCACGGAGGTCCTTTAATTTGATCTGTTTATAGCCGAGCTGCGACGGCCCGAGCTCCACGCGGCCTTTGAGCGCGTTGAGCGGCCCTTCGAGGTTGGCCGTCAGCGATGAAATTTCGCCGCTCGCCGACGCTGCGGCTTTGTTTGCACCGCCGCCGAGCCGGCTCTTCCAGTCGTCGAATTTCAGATTTTTAGCTTCGGCTGAGAATTTAAGGTATTTGTCAGGTTTCGTCATATCGAGTTCGAAGCTTCCGGCGAGTTCCGAATCAAAGACCTTGCCCTGGTTAAGCTCCGCGTTGATCATCTCCGGGGTGACGTTCCACTTTACAGATACGCCGTCAAGCGGCATACCACGCACGACCGCTTTGTTGAGCGTCCCCGAGCCCCCGGAGACGAACTTCCCGTCTGTCAGCGAGGCTGAGCCCTCGCCGGAGAGCAGTCCCTTGACGCCGTATTCGCTTATCTTGGGAATGAGCTGCGCCGCAACCGAAAGGTCGAAATCAGCGAGCGCGAACTTCACGTCCTGCGACGGGAAAAGCGCGCCCGAAAGCTCCGCCCTGCCGTCGGCAAGATGCACGGCGAGGCTGCTCGAGCTCCAGCCGCCGTCGGGCCTGTTCTCGACTGCGCCGTCTATCCTGAGCGGCGCGCCGTTGACAGAGGCGCTGACGTCCGCGTCAAAATGCGAGGAATCTTCTATGCGCACCGCGCCCTTATCGACCGCGACGGCGCCGTAAGGCGTGTCGACCTTGACGTCTCTGAGGAATATTACGTCTATCGGGATGTTGAGCGGCGCGTCGCTTTTCTTTTCTGTTTTAGGAATCAGCGCCTGAATCTTCTCCATCGACGTGTCTACGCCCGTGACGGAGATGCGCGAAAGGCGCGGCGAGCCGCTCATGAGGCTCGGCACAGAGAGCGACGCCGTCACGCGACCGACTGACAGCATCTTTTCGCCGCCGCGCGCGACCTCGATATCGCGCGCCGAAAGGCCAAATACGGGATGCCAGCGCAGCGCGCCGATGGTAAGATCAGCGTCGAGATATTGCTTCGCGTACTCCGATATCTTGCCGCGGGCGAAGGCGCTCAGCGCGTCCATCTTGTAATAGGCGGCGCCGCCGCCACATGCGATGAGGAAGACGAGCAGCACGAAAAATACGAGCCACCCGCGCCCTCCCGAGCGCGGCCTCTTTGCCCTTTTATCTTTATTGTCGCTGTTCTCCACGGCTACCGCGTTTTTGTTCTCTTCTGCGCCGCTCTGCAAAATAATCACCTTGTAACGCCGCGTCTCCGGGCAGCTCTCGCAGTCCGGCACGGCACGTTTTCGTCCCACGGATACATAGTGAGACATAATAATTTTATCACGTCATGAACGTTTTTTACTTTCCCGCGGCCCCTTCGCGGCGCGCGGCTTTTTATCCGCCGCCGCCGGGTCTGTGACTCCGGGCAGAGCTCCGCCCGCGATTTCCCAAATATACATAGCGGCGAGAGTCCCACATGGCGAGTAACGCCTGCGGTAGCGCTCGAAGAGTTCGCGGTCTACTTCCTTATGGCGGTAGAGCATCCGCAGGCCGCGCCTTATGCCGAAATCTCCAAAGCTCAGCACGTCGCGCCGCTGGAGCGTGAAGGTCAGCAGCATCTCCGCCGTCCACAGCCCTATGCCGCGCAGTCGGCAGAGGTACTCCGCGGCATCCGCGTCGTTCATTTCGCGCAGCGCCTCAGCGTCGAACTCCCCTGACGCCGCGCGCCGTGCTAGATCGAAAATATAGTCCGCCTTGCGCGCCGAGAGTCCGAAAGACATGACGTCGGCGGCGCCGCGCGCAAGTATGTTCTCCGGCGTCACCTCGCCCAGTCCCTCGCGCACGCGGGCCCACACCGCTCGCTGCGCCGCGCCCGAAATCTGCTGGCCGACGATGTGATGCACGAGCGCGGGAAAAATCTCCGGTTCCGCCTCGCGCCTTATCGGCCCGATTATTTCAATCGCCGCCGCGAGCTTTTTGTCGCGCTTTTTCAGATATTCGATTTCTTCGTCAGTGTAGGAAAAGTACATAACGCAGCCCTCCCGCCGCAAGCTTACGAAAATTATAGCGTCGCTGCGCGCCGCGGTCGAAAAGGAAAATGGCGAAACGCGCGCAGGCCGCGCAAAACCTGCGGCGCGGGCGCTAAATATAAAAACGGCCCCGCCGCGCGGAGCCGTCCGTTTTCGTCAGACTTTGCGAATTTTCGATACTTAAATATAAATAGAAAAAACGCAGGTTAGAAGAGCTTTTTCTTCCACAGCAGCCACGTCGCCGCCATCGTAAGCATTATCGCGATGCATCCGACGATGATGAAGCCGGCCGGGTTGTCCGTCCACGGCACAGGGACGTTCATACCCCAGAAGCTCGAAACTAAAGTAGGAATCGCCATGACTATCGTTATCGAGGCGAGCACCTTCATGACGATGTTGAGGTTGTTCGAGATGACGGAGGCGAAAGCGTCCATCATGCCTGCGAGGACGTCCGTCTGAATCTGCGCCATCTCTATCGCCTGGTCGTACTCGATGCGCACGTCGTCCAGAAGATCCTCGTCCTCCTCGCGGAACTTGATGAGGTGGCTGACCTGCGAGTTGGAACAAAGGCGCAGAAGACGCTCGACGACGGCCTTGTTAGAACGAAGCGCGATAGAGTAGTAGGTAAGCCCTTTCTGAAGATCGAGCAGCTGGAAGAGCTCGGCGTTCTTCATAGACTGGCGGAGGTCCTGCTCTATCTGATCGGAGCGCCGCGTCATCTGGCGCAGGTCTTTCAGGAAGAGCATCGCGGAGCGGTAAAGGATCTGGAAAAGAAAGCGCGTCCTCTTCCACGTATTAAAGTAGCGGAATCGAGACTCCGAAAAATTCTGGATGACGTCGTTGTGCTCCTGGCAAACCGTTACGAAGTAGTCGGGCGTTATGATTATGCCGAGCGGCAATGTGTCGTACTCGGAGATGTTGCTGTCGTGGTTCACAGGAACGTTGATAAGGACGAGGATATGATTGTCTTCTACTTCGATACGCGAGGATTCTTCGGGGTCGAGAGCCGAGCGCACAAAATCCTGCGGCGCGCCTGTTATGTCCTCAACTTCGTTGAGCTCGTCCGCCGTGGGGCGTATAAGCGATATCCATGCGCCGGACTCGATGTTCTCCGGCGCAAGCTCAACCAGATGAGTTTCTGTCGTCTTGATTATCTTGAGCATTGAATTCCCTCCATACCCGGCTCGCCCGGGTATGGAACGGCCCGGGAGAGGCTAACCGTAAATAAAACGTGATTGTCCTACAGGTTCAGGACTAGGGCCGCTTGCGTCCATACAGGAAATTTCTCCTTCATAAAATTTATAAGGCCGACTAACCGGCACAATAAAAGTTTAGTCTCTTAATGTAACGCGGTCAAGCCGCTTTTCGCAGCAAAGCGCGCGGCACGCCGGTGCGGTGGCACAAAAAGTCGCCGGTTTTCGCGCCTGCACCGGCGACCGCCGTAAAATACAGCGCCGCTGGGATTTAGGCGATTCCGTCGAACCGGATTATAGTTATGTATTTTCCCCCTTTTTGATTAAGTGCGGCGTCTATCCGCTCTTTAATTTCTTTTTTCTTTTCGATCATCGAGTACGGAACGGCGAGGTCGAAGACGAGCTTCGACTGCGACGAGCCTCTCACTATGCGGAAGTCATGGATGGAAAAGGCCGGATCGAATGCGTGGACTATATCGCCGACGGTTCGGCGCATCTCGTTTTGCTCCGCGTCGTTCGCCACGACCGGGTCGTAGTGAATGACGAAATGGACGTTCAACTTTTCAAGCACGTCGCATTCTATATCGTCGATAATATCGTGGCAGGCCAGAGGAGCTTCGTCCGCGCTCAGCTCTACGTGCGCCGAAGCGTAGCGGCGCCCCGATCCGTAGTCGTGTACGAGAAGGTCGTGGACGCCGAGGACTTTTTTGTGCGACAGCACCAGCTCCGTGATTTTATCGACAGTTTCTTCGTCGGCCTGCTGCCCGAGCAGAGGGGAGATGGTGTCCTTCGCAATGCCGATGCTGGAATAAAGGATGAAAATCGCTACGGCGAATCCGATATAGCCGTCGATGTTCAGATTGAAAAGGTAATCCACCATGCAGCCCAGCAGCACCGCGCAGGTAGAGACGACGTCGTTACGGCTGTCGACGGACGCCGCATAAAGCGTGGGGGAATCGATCGCCGTCCCGAGTTTTTTATAAAATCCCGACATCCAGAATTTCACGGCGACTGACGCGGCAAGCATGGCAAGCGTCGCCGCCGAGATGTCGATGGGCTGCGGGGTCATAATTTGGGCTATAGAAGACTTCACAAGCTCCGCGCCGATGAGCATAATCAGAGCGGCCACCGCCAGGCCGGATAGGTACTCGTATCGTGCGTGTCCATATGGATGCCGCTTGTCTGCGGGGCGCTGCGCCATGCGGAAGCCGAGCAGCGTCGTAAGGGACGAGGCCGCGTCCGACAGGTTGTTCACACCGTCAGCGATAATAGCCGTCGACCCTACAAGCAGGCCGATAATCAGTTTTACCGCCGTAAGTAAACAGTTGCATGCGATTCCGGTCGCTCCCGCCAGTTTCCCTATGGTGGAACGCACCGCAGGATCGTGCGTATCTTCGTAGTTTTTTATAAAAAGTCTTAAAAGAATGTCCGTCATAATTCTGTCTCACCTTCATCAGCCGCCCGCGCGCATGAAAAAGCCCGCGAGATCGCTGCAAACGGTCCCGCGGGCTCTGTGTCCTTTCCCGTTGCCGGGGCGCCGTCCCGGCCCGGCGTCGCGGCCCCTGAGAGCCGCCGCCTGCTCCATGCTCAAGTGTCGGAAATTATATTTGAAGCCTTTGCGCGCTGTCAAGGCTGATATTCAGCCTGCTACTGCCCCTATGCTAAAATACGGAGCAATATACAAATACGGCCCGGAGGTAAATCCAAGATGAAAAATATTATTTCGGCCCTAGTACTGCTGTTATCCGCAGCGTTGGTATTTTCCGCTCCCGCGGAAGCGCGCGGGTACGACGCGTCGAAGCCGCCGAAACCAGGCGAACGGGCGCGCGCCGTGCTGAACGCGCTTAACTCGCAGCGCGGCCCCGTCTGCCTTAAATACAGGACTGATGGGGAAGACGGATGCGCGACGGTGACTTTCGCCTCGAACGGAAGCGAGGCTTACACGGACGTGGAATCGGCGGAAGGGCGTATAAGTACGCTCTACAACGCGAAGACGGGGAACGTCGTTATCATTTCACACAATACGAAAACCTACGTCGTAGCCCCCTCCGCGCCGGTCGTCCTGCCGTTTGAGGAAACGCTTGAGCGCGCCGCTGGCGGTGGATTTAAGTCCTCGTCGGGCAGCGAGAAGATAAAGGACGCGCGCTACGACTTCGACAAAATCGTATGGGACGACGGGACGGAAGAGACGCTCTACTTCGTGCCGATGACCGATACGCTGAAATGGTGGCGTACCGGCGGCGAGCTCGCCGAGGTGCTCGAATACGGCAGCTGCGGGGTGAAGGATGAATTCTTCAAAATCCCCGCGGGCTACAAAGAGACGAAGCTTCCTATGTAAAGCGGCGCGCCGTCAGCGCATGACTATACGCGGCTGAGCGCGTCCGTCGCCGTCGCGCGACATAAGTACCTGGAAAAGCTCTATCGCGCGCGAGCGGAAGGCTCCCGCGCATGAAAGCAGATAATATTCCCACATTCTGCGGAAGCGCTCTCCGTACCTCCCCGCGAAGGCGGGCCATGCTTTCGTAAAATTCTCGTGCCAGCGCATCAGCGTCTTGTCGTAGTTCGTCCCGAGGTTGTGAAGGTCCTCAATGACGAAAAGACCCTCCATAGCGGACGCTATCTCCGCAGCCGAAGGAAGGCTGCCGTTTGGGAAAATGTATTTATTGAGCCACCTGTCGCAGTTTATCGCCGAGGTGTTGCCGGCTATCGTGTGCAGCAGGAAGAGGCCGTTCTTCGCGAGCACGCGCCGCGCCGTCTCCATGAAGGCGCGGAAGTTTTTCGGCCCGACGTGCTCGAACATTCCGACCGAGACGATCTTGTCGTACTCGCCGCCGATATCGCGGTAGTCGCTTTCGATAAATTCGACCGGCAGGCCGCGGCAGTCCTCGCGCGCGAAAGCTAGCTGCTCCTTCGATATATTCACCGCCGTCACGCGGCATCCGAAGCGTTCCGCCATGAACTTGGCGAGGCCGCCCCAGCCGCTTCCGATGTCGAGCAGGCGGTCGCACTCGTTCAGCTCAAGCTTTCGCGCGATCAGTTCGAGCTTCTTCACCTGCGCCTCGGCGAGGTTGTCCGTGCCCTTGAAGTACGCGCAGCTGTACTGGTGAAGCGGGTCGAGGAACGAGAAGAAAAGCTCGTTGCTCAGGTCGTAATGCCCGCGCGCGACGCGGCGGCTGCGGCGGCGGCTCTGCATATTCAGCAGCTCCATTGGCAGAAGCTTCAGGGCGTAACGGAGGCTTCCTTTAATGTCGCTCTCCGCGCCGCACCTTATGATGCGGCATATCAGCTCGTCTATCCGTCCGCACTCCCACCAGCCGTCCATATACGACTCGCCGAGGCCGAGATTTTTCTCGCGCATCACGCGTCCGTAGAATCTGCCGTCGCGCACCTGCGGATCCCATGCGTCCGGCCCGTTTATCGTAAGCCCGACCGACCTGAGCTTTTCGACAATAATTGAAGGAAACATCACATCCACCTCCGCGACGTCTGCGATTGTGATATAATCCAATTCGCGTGCGTCCATGAGCGCGCTAAATTTCTGCGTTAACGGCTGGCGTCTGGGACGCTGAACGCATCGCCGCAAAAATACAAAAAATCCAAATATTTATAATACAGTGGCGTGAAAAACGTAGATTTATGCAGTGAAATTAAAAGAAACAAAAGGAAGATGATTGGAAATGCTGCGTCACGTCCTGCCCCTCTGCATGCTGATGGTCTCCAACGTATTCATGACCTACGCATGGTACGGGCATCTGAAATATCTTGCTGCGAAGCCGGTTATGGTCGCGGTGCTCATAAGCTGGGGCATAGCCTTTCTCGAATACTGCTTCCAAGTCCCTGCGAATCGCATGGGAAGCACGGTCTACTCGCTTCCGCAGCTCAAGATAATTCAAGAGGTCATCACTATGACCGTATTCGCCGCCTTCTCCTACTTCGTAATGAAGGAGAAGCTCACGATGAACTACCTATACGCCGCGCTCTGCATGGTAGGCGCAGTGTTCTTTATATTCAGGGGAAATTAAAGGAAATCTGATAAAAAGCCGCCGCCTGTTCGGATATGGGCGGCGGCTTTTTGTTATTTCGTCAGTTCGTCGAAGTTTGTGATAAAAACGCCTCGCGGCGATGAAAGCAGCTTGCGCACCGCCATCAGCACGCCGCCGGTGAAAACGCAGCTCGAAAAGTCGTCAACGCTTATCGTGATAACTTCATCGTCGCGCGCCATCCTTATCGTGTGCCCAGAAAACGGGCCCGGGTAGGAGAGTCTCTCCGCGAATACCTGCGTCCCGCCGATATCGGCGCCTAACGCGCCTTTATATGTCTCCGCGCTCGCCGCTTCGCCGGCCTCGCGTTCGGACAGGATGCTCGCGAGCATTGCGGCCGTACCGCTCGGCGCGTTGCCCATCGCCGCCGGGTGGCGGTCGGTCACCGATGCGTAGGGGTAATACTCGCGCGCCTCGCGCAGAAATTTTGCAATGAGGTTTATCCCGAGCGCGTAATTCGGCAGAGCCGCCCATCGCAGCCCGCGCGAGACGGCTAGCGCGCCGAGCGCAGCGAGCTTTTCCTGCTTCAGCCCCGTCGTGCCTATCACCGCGTCGGCGCCGAGCCGCAGGTAGCAGTTAAGATTCTCCTCCATTACCGACGCCGCCGAAAATTCCACGACGATATCGGGCTTCGACGCTGCGACGCCGTCTTCCAGCGAAGCCGACGCACAGACGCCGAGCGGCGCGATTCCGGCAAGAGTCCCTAAATCCCCGCCCGCTTCCAGACACCAGCCGCCCGCGAGCTCAAACTCGCCGCCCGCCGCAATTTCGCGCACGAGCGCCCTGCCGACGTTTCCGGACGCGCCCGAAAGAAAAATCCTCGCCATAGCAAAACCTCCTTTTTATTAAACGCGGCCCTCGCCGCGAAGCTCGAGCCTCATATCGACGTGCTGTACGCCCGCGTCGTCGTAAGGCTCGGAAATTTCGACAAAACCGAAAGAGCGGTAAAATTCCGTCAAATAAACCTGCGCGCCTATCGTCAGCGCACAGTCGCCGAACTCGGCGCGCGCGAGCGAAATCCCGCGTTCCATCATAGCGCGCGCAAGCCCGCGCCCGCGATAGGCCGGGGCGATCGCCACGCGTCCGAGCGAAGGCGCGTCGCAAGTGACGCCCGCCGGAAGCACTCGCATCGAAGCGGCGAGCGTCTCCCCGTCGTATGCGAAGAGATGCAGTGCGCTTAAATCCGCGCCGTCCACGTCGTTATACGGCGAACTCTGCTCCGCGCCGAAAACCTCGCTCCGCATTCTTAGAATATCGTAAAGCTCGCGCTTTGTAAGCCCGTCGAAAATTTTAATCCGCCACTCCATACGCGTTCCCCTCCTTATAAAACCGTGCCCCGCCAGATAGCGCGGAGAAACTATGGCGCGCGCCGCCGCAGCCGACGAGACGCCGTCTGTAGCGACGACTTCGCCGAAGGCGTCGAATTCGCGCCCCCTCGCAAGGCTTTGCTCAACGATTCCGCTTTCGCGCAGCCCCGTCTCCACGTCGCGCAAAAGCCTTTGAGTAAACTCTTCCTCCGAAGCGTCGAGCGTAAAAAGAAAAAACATCGCGTCCGATAAATCCAGCCGTGCCAGCAAATCCTCAACGATGCTGCGGCGATGCATCACCCGGCAAAAAATGACATTGCCGCGTCCGTCGAAGGCGAGATAGTAGTTAAGCAGAAAAGCAATATTGTGCGGCACGAGCGCGCGCTCCGCCTCGCCGGGCGCGAACGGCTCCATATCCCAGCGCCAATCGCCGTCGAGGAAAAAACGACGGCGCGAGATTTTTTTTAGCTCGCGCGACACGGCGCTCTTCCCCGCGCCCATCGTCCCGTTGATAAAGATCAGGTTCTTCATCGCATTTCACCCTCCGCCCCGCAGGCTAATCATAACGCCGCCAAGCGCGCGCAAAGTAGTAATTTTAGGAAAAATAAAAATTTTTAATCCCGTCGCCGCGCGGAAAAACGCGAAAAATTAGCTTGCACCATGCCGTGCGTCCTACAAAAAAACGCTTGACGTATTTGTGGGCGCGTAATATACTGCCATTTGTTGCGTCGCGGGAGGTCGGTTCCGAGAGAAACTTC
>CAVEUD010000040.1:0-17827 GCA_963618995.1 bacterium | reverse complement strand
AGAAAGCGAGGTGCATCGGGTTTTCCATAGTGCGGATCTTCAGTCCCTTGAGATCCTCAGGCTTCGTGATGGGCTGCTTGCTGTTCGTCACGTGACGGAAGCCGTTCTCAAGGTATCCGAGAACGTAGAATCCCTTTTTGGCAAGGAGCTCGTTGAGCTTCACGCCGAGTTCGCCGTCGACCGCTTCAAAGGCAGCCTCTCTGGTCGTAAAAAGATAGGGAAGGTCGAGAACCTGTATTCTCTTGTCAAATCCTGCTAGAGCAGATGTCGAAGGAATAGCCATCTGGATCGTGCCCATCTGGACGCCTTCGCAAAGTTCGCGGTCGCCGCCGAGCTGCGCGTTCGGATAAAGCTCTACTTTTATCTTGCCTTCTGAGCCTTTTGCCACGTTGTCGCCGAAGGTCTTCATGGCCTGCATCGTCGGATGTGATTCAGAACCGATATAACCGACTTTAATCGTGTACTCAGCGTCGGCGAAAGCCGCGCCGGCCATTACCGCTATAAAAACAAACGCTGCTAGAATCTTCTTCATGTGTTCGTTCCTCCTTGTTTTTCCGCTGTCAATAAAATAACTTTATAACTTCCGAGCGCTGTGCAGAAATGAATCCTACTTTCCTCCTTTTCCTCCCTTCCAAACTCTCAACTCCTGATTGTCGGCGTCGACTTCGACGTAGTCCCCGTCTTCGATTATCTCGAAGGGGTCCTCCCCAGGCATGTCTACCATCGTCGAACCTACTACAACAGCTGATGAAACGATGACCGGTTCCACATCTTTGACTATTATCGCGGCGGGCAAATTATGCTTGACCCAGAGCTGGTAGAAACCGTCTACCTGAACTACCGAGCTGCCTTTGCCTGATTTCACTACGAGTATTTTCCCGGCTATGCTCCTGCCTTGTATGGCGTGGTTTCTTTCTATGACGGTACCCGTCGCCGGGTCTGTGAGGTAGAAGCACATGGCGTCCTTCGATACTATCGCTTCGCCTTCCCTTTTGCCTCTGACTATGGAGCGGCATTTGTATGTTTTCATATTGTTATCCATTGTTAGTCGAGCCTCCCTTTTATGGCTGCTTCAACGCATTCGGACAGGCGTCGTATTGCGAAGGGCTGTCCGCGGCGTTCTCTGTAGTAGGCGCATTTTGGCGAGTCCGTCACGCCTAGGGCCCCTTCAAAGGATTTCCAGCATGGCTCGTCTATGCAAGTGTCTCCTACCATACGCACTCCTATGAGTTCGAGGCGTTGGCGGAGGTGCGATTTTTCGGCAAGTTCTATCGCGTATGGTGCGGCGAGTATCCAGAAGGCTGTGTCGTGAGATACGCGGCGTCCTGCGAATAGGCGTTCGACTTCAAGAAGCTGCTCGTAGGTGTAGTGCGGGCATCCGAGCATGACGAGGTTGATGGGGCCGGTCGCAGGGGTGAGTAGGTCTTCCTCGGCCTTGAGTTCCTTGTCGGTGATGACGTATTCGGCAGACGGTACTTTTTTGCCTCCGAAAGCGGCTTCGATTGTCGGCGCTTCTGGCGTGATTCCAACCATGTGGTACATGGCTACGGAACCGCTGGTAGCAGCTTCAGCCCCAAAATAGAGGAAGTCTTCTGGTAACGGACGCGGCTGGTTTTTGAAGCGGAGGACTGGGTTTCTGGAACCGGCTATTTTGCCTACGCAGTGACCGAGCATCCCCCAGTCGTAGCATTCATTTAAATCGGCGTCTACGTCGATGAGAAAATCTCCGCGCCTGTTTTCGTCAAGGTGTAATCCGTAGTACGGCGTTTTGCCGATGACTGCCGCGGCGAGGGCGCTTACGGACGATTCGCGGTTTGAGCGTGCTCCTATCGCCGAGTTGACGTATGGCGTTGCGCTTGATTCGGAGAAGGCTACATGCTCGCCGAAGAATGGGACGTTTGAACAAAGCCCAGGCGCGCAGTGGTAGCTGAGCTTCGCGCCTATTCTGCGATAGACGTCTCCCGTGCGTTCTGCGAGTTCAAGCTCTTCTCTCGTCACGTCGAAGAATTTCGTGAGGTATTCAGTGTCCCAGTATGGGTTGGTCGTAGGGGGGACGACGCAGGTCGCGCCGCCGTTTACGAGAAGTTCGCACCAATAGGTGTCGCCTTCCTGTCCGCTGAGCGCGACGTGGGCGCGTTTGATTGGGATGAGCTTTTCCGCGTCGAAGGTGAGGCCGAGCGCATAGAGAAGTTCCATCGCCTTCTGTCTTCCAACGCCTTCGGCTCCGTCGAGGATCCGTTTTTCTTCGTCTGTTAAGTACATCTCTTTCCGCCTTCCTCTGTGTGATATTTTTATTTATAACCGGGCTGATCTTTGGCTGCTAAGCGCCGTGCTTCAATATCGGAAGCGATATGCCTCCCTGCTTCAGTATGCCTACAGTCGCGCCAGGCCTCTCAGCCAGCGCGCCGTCCAGCGCCTCCTGCACGCTGTGCGCCGGTGTATAGCCGATGTGCTTTATCTCGTCTTCGGTCAGCCCCTCGCCTACCATGTACACCTTAGCGCGCTTAAGCGTCCTCTTGCTGCCGAGCGCTACGACCGCCGCGACGACGTCAGTCTCCATGTCGTATGGCGACGACGATTTTATGGCGTCAATGACCTCCTCTATCGGCGAGGCCAGCCAATGCACGTAGAGCGGATGATTGTGCACCATGCCTTCGCTGCATGGGGCTGCTAGGATTATGACGCCGTCCTGCTTGACTGCAAAATAGGCGGACGTTAACCCCTTTATTCCCTGCCAGTAGTCTATGTCAGCCGGATATGAGCTCGCCACGACGATGTCGGCATACTCCTCCATCTCGATGCAGAAAGAGCGTTTTGCCATTTCCACTCCGGCACGGTGCGCTTTGAGATAATCTCCGCAGAATATGCCAGCGACTTCGCCGTTGTAATTTTTCACAACGTTGATGATAAAAGCGAGGTTTGCGGCTTTGCCCACCGCGTCGATTCCTGCGCGGCATGGGTTCCCCTCAGCCATACCGAGCGGAATGTCGTGGCAAAACCCGGCGGCGCGGTGTGTCGCCTGCGTGGTCACGAAGTCGCAAATGCCAGGCTGCACTATTTTTGCACCGCCGGAAAATCCCGCGTCGCTGTGCGGAATGATATTGCCGACGCCTATAAGCAAATCCGCCTCCAAAGCCAGCCTGTTTATGTGTACTGGAAGCTTATATCCTGCTACGTCGATTTCGCCCATGTCCTTGATCAGGCTCGCGTCTGTAGCGTCGTGCTGAGCGACCTTGAAACGGCGTACTATTTCGTCTCCGAGTTTAGCGCGTATTTCTTCGTCCGTCATGACGCGATGCGTGCCCGGAGCGGTGAGGAAACTTATCGCTTCGTCAGGAACGCCTGCTTCGTTGAGGTATTCAACAATTATAGGGAGAATGACGTCGAGCGGGGTTTCACGAGTGTTGTCCTCGACTAGGAAAAGTATTTTCTTCTTGCCTTGAGCAAGAGCTGCAAGAGGCTGCGATGCGATCGGCGCGTCAAGCGCGCGGAAAAGTTCTTCCCTAATATCTGCGACAGCCGGTAGATTTGTCATTTCTCCTGTGAAGAGTACCCGTGCGTCGCGTGTGTCAAATTGAAGCTCTGTCTTGCCGTAAGGGATGCTGTATCTCAATAGCTACGCCTCCTTTTCTGCGGAAGAGTCTTTATTTCGTATACAACTTACTCTTCTCTATCACTTTAGCCTGCTTTCTGCGTAACAAAAATATTCAAATTTTGATAGGCACATAATATCACGCTTATCACAATTGTCAACGCGAAATAAGTCTAGCGCTCGTTAGTAAAACGATAGACAAAAACATAAAAACCGTTATAGTTTTTGTATACAGATTAGATAAGGAGAAATTGAAAGTTGACAGCGCGCAGCATCGAAACCACAAGTTGGATAAAAGCGTACGATTGGATGAAAGAGGAGATAGAATCCGGGCGTGTGAAAATGGGTGAACAGCTGCCAGAAATGTCGCTTGTAAAAAAAATCGGCGTGAGCCGCACCCCTATACGAGAAGCTATGCGAGTGTTGGAGCAGGAAGGCTACATAAAAATAGTATCCAATAAAGGTGCTTTCGTCTCAGAAATTTCGATTGAAGATATAAAGGAAATATATGAGCTTCGCAAACTGTTGGAGCCTTTCGCGGCTTTATCCGCCGCGGCGAGGATATCGGACGGCGACATAGCTTCTATGGAAAATGAATGGAAGTCTTTGAACCGCATGTTCAAGCGTGCCGGGAAAGCCGACCTTTCCAGAGTCGCCGCTCTAGATATAAAGCTGCATATGACGATAGCCAATAATGCGGCGAACCGTAGGATAGGCGCCATCATATCTTTATACCATGTGCAGATCAAGCGCTTTCAGCGCCTTTCTGTGCAGTCGCTGGACGACACGCAGAATTCGATAGACCAGCACCTCCGCATCATAGAATGTCTGAAGAAGCGCAATCCCGAAGAACTTCGTTTATGTTTGTACGACCATATCGTAGACAGTGAAGGCTATATAATGAAAGGTTATTTTCTGTCGCCTTCTGAGGACGGCGTCAAATAAATAATTTTGCGTTGGCGGCTGTGCCGTTGTCGCGGTGCGTCGTTTTGTAATAATATACGTTGTGTAAAATAACAGGCAGGGGGAATAGCAATGACAACCAGGGTAACATTTCCGAACAGCCGTATGGCTTCGATAAAGATGGCGGGCGGCATACGGGAGATACTCGCGCGCGCGGGGGAGATGGAGCGCGAGGGCCGCAGCATCATCCACATGGAGATAGGGCGGCCCGACTTCGACTCGCCTGCGTGCGCTAAGGAGGCCGCTGTTGCGGCGCTGCGCGTCGGCAACGTGCATTACACGGACATGGCTGGAGCCTACGACCTGCGCTGCGCGGTTGCGGATAAGTACCGCCGCGACAACGCGATGGACGTCGACGCCGATAAGAACGTCGTCATCACGAACGGCGCGATGGAGGCTCTCATGGCGTCGTTCCTGACGCTGCTCGAGCCGGGCGACGAGGTCGTTGTGCCAGCTCCGTATTTCTCGGCCTACGCCGACGTGCTCGCGATTGCTAACGGCGTGCTCGTCCCCGTCGCGACCATGATGGAGGACGGATTCAGGCTGCATATCGACGATTTGAAGAAAGCGCGCACCGCGAAAACTAAGGCGATACTTCTCAACTCGCCGAACAACCCGAGCGGCGCGGTGCTCACGCGCGAGAATCTCGAAGAGATAGCGGCCTTCGCTATAGAGAACGATATCTGGGTGATATCGGACGAATGCTACGAAAAATTCCTTTACGAGGGCGAGCACGTCAGTATCGCGAGCCTTCCGGGAATGGCCGAGCGCACTGTTACGGTCTCTGCGGCGTCGAAGACCTGGTCGATGACCGGATGGCGCATCGGATGGATCGTCGCGCCCGCAGCGATGCGTCAGTACGTGAACAAGTGCCACCAGAACCTAACGACCTGCGCCAACTCGTTCGCGCAGGCCGGCGTCGTCGAGGCTTTCGCTCACGCCGGCGCGGACGTTGATGCTATGGTGAAGGAGTATCGCCGCCGCCGCGACATGGTCGTTTCGTGGCTCAACAAAATAGACGGCTTCGAGGCGATTACTCCGGCGGGCGCGTTCTACGCCTTCCCGCGCATCTCGTCGCTCGGCATGGACGGCTTCAAGTTCTGCTCCTGGCTTCTCGAGGAGGTCGGCGTCTCGACGGTGCCAGGCGAAGTCTTCGGAATGCCGGGGCACATCAGGTTAGCCTACTGCCGCGGCTACGATTACATCGAAGAGGGTATGAAGCGTATAAAGGACGCGGTAGAGGGGCTGCGGCGTAAGTAAGCGCCGAGCTTTCTGCGAAGCGTCGGAATTTTTTGCGGGAGGCAGGCCGCGCGTCGCCTCCCTTTTTCGTTCGCGGCGTGCGCCGTAATTTCACGCGAATCCCACGATTTGTTAAAAAGTTGTTACATAAGCGCCGCGCGGTGCTAAAATGAGAATGAGACGCCGCCGCGGGCGGCGCGCATATTTTTTACAAGCAGGTGAGCCTATGCACATTTTCAGAATAAGGACTATACACACGCACGGCTCGGGAAATAAACAATTCAAAATAAATATGTGCAGCGGCCCTATTTTGCCTAAGATGCTGCTCTTTGCGGTGCCGCTGATGTTTTCGAGCATTTTGCAGTTGCTCTTCAACGCTGCGGACATCATAGTAGTCGGACGCTACGCAGGCGACAACTCGCTCGCCGCAGTCGGCTCGAACACGGCGCTCATTGGCCTGCTGACGAATCTTTTCATCGGCGTGTCGATAGGGACGAACGTACTCGCCGCGCGCTATTATGGCGCGAAGGAAGAGAAGAATCTTTCGGAGACTGTGCATACATCAATGTTCCTTGCGCTCGCGAGCGGAATTTTCCTGACGATCGTCGGCGTCGTCTTCGCGCGCCAAATCTTAATAATCATGCAGACTCCGGCGGAGGTGCTAGGCCTTGCGACGCTTTACCTCGTCATATATTTCTTTGGAATGACTCCGCTTATGATCTACAACTTCGGCAGCGCCGTGCTGCGCGCGGTAGGAGACACGCGCCGGCCGCTCTTTTACCTCGCGGCTGCGGGGCTTATTAACGTGGTGCTGAACCTCTTCTTCGTCATCAACCTTCATCTTGATGTAGCAGGTGTCGCGATAGCTACAGTCATCTCGCAATGCGTCTCAGCGGCGCTCGTCGTGCGCTGCCTCATGCGCGAGAGCGGCGGCATACGTTTTTCGTTCGCCGAAATGCGCATCCATATGGATAAACTTGCAAAAATTATGCAGATAGGCGTTCCAGCCGGAATACAGGGCGTTCTATTCTCTCTCTCGAACGTCGTCATCCAGTCGTCGATAAACACCTTCGGCGCAGTGACTATGGCCGGCAACTCCGCCGCTTCTAACGTCGAGATGTTCGTCTATTTTGCGATGAACTCCTTCTATCAGGCGATCATCTCGTTTACCAGTCAGAATATGGGCGTCGGCAACGTGAAACGTGTGCGCAGCATACTCAAGACCGGTCTTGCGTGCAGCACTGTCGTCGGCTTTGTGCTGGGGATGCTCTGCGTCATCTTCGGACACGCCCTGCTGCGCATCTACTCGCCGAGCGAGGCTGTCATCGAGGCTGGGCTTGCACGCTTCCACATCATCGCAGCCTCATATTTCCTCTGCGGCATAATGGACGGACTTGTCGGCGCGCTGCGCGGCCTCGGCTACTCCGTCATGCCGACTGTCGTCACACTGATCGGAGCATGCGGGCTGCGCCTCGTCTGGATATACATGCTCTTCCAAGTGCCGGCCTTCCGCACGGTTACGGCGGTATATCTTTCCTATCCTGTCTCGTGGGTCATTACTTTCTCGGCGCATATCGTGGGCTTCCGCTGGGCTATAAAGAAGGCCGAGCGCGAGACGGAGGCGAAGAACGCGGCGCGCGCGGCGGCCGCGCAGAAGACTGCGACGGCGCAGTAAAGCCCGAAACTTTCGCAGAAGAATACAGAAAAAATCCCTGCGGCTTTACGAAGCGCGGGGATTTTTTTGTGCGCCGGTGCGGGGGTGAGAGCCGCAGCTGAAATTTTAGTTTTTGTACGGAAGCGCTATCGTAAGCGCGGAGTTGAAGCCGAGCCCGACGTTTTCTCCGGCTTCGTGACGTTTTGCGCCGGGGAAGTAATTTTCCATAACGGAGATCTTTTCGCTATTCTCTAGGATTACCACGTATTCCATGCGGTCTCCGCTGAATACCGCGCTTTCGACACGACCGCGCAGCAGCCCCTTATCGGACTCAGTAAGCGTCGCCGCCTCGGGGCGCAGGATCAGGCGTATAGCGCCGCCAGTCTTGTACTCCATGTCGTCGAAGAGCTTGACCGGGAGCTTTGCGCCGCCCGCCGCCATTATACCCCGCTCTGGCGATTCCACTGATTCGAGCGTCCCAGGCAGCGCGTTGGCCTGCCCGATGAAGTCCGCTACGAAAAGCGAGCGCGGGTGTGTGTAAATATCGAAAGGCGCGCCTATCTGCTCGACGCGGCCGCGGTTCATGACCATAATACGGTCGGCCATCGTGAGCGCCTCCTTCTGGTCGTGTGTGACATAGAGGCAGGTTATGTTGAGATGTTTTTGTATTCTGCGGATTTCCGTGCGCATGTGCAGGCGGAGCTTCGCGTCGAGGTTCGAGAGCGGTTCGTCCATGAGCAGAACCTTCGGCCGCATGACGAGGACGCGCGCGAGCGCGACGCGCTGCTGTTCGCCGCCGGAAAGCTGGTTCGGATAGCGCTTCTCAGCGCCTTTAAGTCCGACCATATCGAGCGCTTCCGCGACTTTGCGTGCTAAGTCCGGTCCGCTTTCGGAGCGCATCCTCAGCCCGTAGCCTACGTTGTCTCCTATCGTCATGTGCGGGAAGAGCGCGTAGTTCTGGAAGACGAAGCCTATCTCGCGCTTGTTGACCATGACGTGCGTAACGTCTTGCCCGTCGATGAGGATCCGTCCAGCGGTCGGCGTCTCGAAGCCTGCGACCATGCGCAGAGTCGTAGTTTTGCCGCAGCCCGATGGCCCTAGGAACGTTACGAGCTCGCCGCCCTTTACGTCAAGCTCGACGCGCTCGACGGCGTTGAAGCTTGCGCCGTCCTTTACGAAAGTTTTTCTTATGTCGTGAAGATGAAGTTCTACAGCCATTATCTGTTACCTCCCAGCCCCCTGTAGCCGAAGCCTGCGGCCCGGACGAGGAGCGTCAGCATTCCGTTGAAAAGGAATACGAGCAGAATAAGCACTACGGAGAAGGCGCAGGCGTTGCCGAACTGCAGCTCCGTCATGCATTCCAAGATGCGCGCCGTGAGCAGAGACCAGCTCACTGAGACGAGGAATATAGTCGCGCTTATTGCCGTCATCGAGTGAATGAAGAGATATTTCATGCCAGCGAGCAGCGCCGGGATGACGAGCGGCAGCGTCACGTTGCGGAACGTGGCCGCCGACGATGCGCCGAGGCTCAGCGACGCCTCTTCAAGCGAAGCGTCGATTTGCTGGAGCGAGGCGATGACGGAGCGTATGCCGGCCGAGTCGTAGCGGAAGACGTAGGCTGCGACGAGGATCGACATAGTGCCCGTCAGTATCAGAGGGCTTGAGTTGAAGGCTATGATGTAGGCTATGCCGACGACGGTGCCGGGCAGGGCGAAGTTGAGCAGCGAGACGATTTCCATAAGCGCGTTGCACGGGAACGACTTGCGCTGAGTGATGTAGGCGACAAGCACCGCGATTAGACCGCCGAGCGGCGTCGAAACGCAGGCGATTATCAGAGTATCTACGATTGCCTTGCGCCCGTGGTTGAAGACGTAGGCGAAGCTGTCAAGCGTGAAGCTGTTGTCGAGCCCCCACGTTTTTGTAAACGCGCCCATCGTTATAAGCGCGTAGAGAAATACGATGAAGGCTATAACGACGGCGCAGACAACGAGAATCGCAGCCTCGGCGGCGATGCCGATGCCCTTCGGGCGCGTCTGCGCGCCGGATTTGCCGCTTACAGTAACGTAACTTTTTCGGCTCACCCACCAGCGCTGGAGAAAGAAGACGAAAAGCGCCGGAACGAGCAGCGCGAAGGAGAGCGCCGCGCCGCCGCGAAGGTCGTAGAGCCCCGTTATCTGAAGATAGGCCTGCGTCGGAAGCACCGGGAACTGGTGCCCGGCGAGGACTAGCGGCGTGGCGAAGTCCGCAAGCGAGCAGGCGAAAAGCAGAAGTATCGAGTTCGCTATCGCGGGCATTGTCAGCGGCAGAGTTACGGTGCGGAATACGCGGAAGGGCGAACCGCCGAGAGATAGTCCCGCGTCCTCAAAGTTCGGGTCGATACAGGCAAGCACCGACGATATGGTGAGAAACGCGACGGGAAAGTATGTCAGCGACTCCGACATCCAAGTGCCCCAGAAGCCGTAAATGTTGAAGCCCGGGATACCTAGCAGGTTGAGCAGTATGCCGTTGGGGCCGAGCGAAAGGGTCAGCGCGATGCTGCTCGTGAAGGGCGGGGATATAAGCGGCAGCACCGTCACAGCCGCTATGAACCAGCGCGCCATGGCGGGCATCTTGATGCGTACGACGGCGAATGCGAAGCAGAATCCGAGCGCCGTGCCGGTCACGGCGACAGCTATCGCGAGCCAGATGCTGTTTATCAGCGCGAGCCTGTCGTAGTTGTTGGAAAAGACCATCGTGATGTTTTCAAGCGAAAAGCCGCCGTTCTCGGCAGTGAAGGTTACGGCGAGCAGCCTGATGAAAGGATAGACGATAAAAACGCCGAGCGCGAGCCACAGCGCCGCCACGACTGGGACGAGCGCAGGGTCGCGTTTCATCGACGAAGAAGCCATAGCGTTAGACCCCCTCTGAAAAAAGGCCGGCTTCCGTGCGGGAGCCGGCCCGGTAATGAGCTTACAGGATTAGCGTATTACTTCGTTGACCCAGCGGTCGACGTATTCCTTGCGCTTGTCGCCTTTATGCTCCGCGCCGACGGAGAGAAGCTTGACGTGCGAAGTGTCGAGCGCGGGGTTGTCGATCTTGAGTCCGGTCACGACGGGGATGTAGTTGATCTTTTTAGCGAGGAAGAGTTCTCCGAGCTTCTTGCTCGTCGCCCAGTCGACGAAGGCCTTCGCCTCGTCGAGGTTCTTCGCGCCCTCAATGATGCCAGTCGCCTCGATGCCGAAGGTCACGCCTTCTTTCGGATAGGTGACGACGACAGGATAGCCCTGCTGCACTATGTCGAGCGCGTCGACGAGGTAAAATATCCCGCTCGCTGCCTGTCCCTGCGCTATCGGCAGCGCGCCGCCCGCGCCGCTCTTTGTGTAGAGCTGGATGTTCTGGTGCAGCTTTTTCTGATAGTCGAACGCCCCGTCAACGCCGTAAACGGCGATCAGCGAGTAGATGCGCTCCGTCGCGGTGCCGGACGTGCGCGCGTCGGCCATCTGAAGTCCGTTCTTATATGCAGGGTCGAGCAGATCCTGCCACGACTCTGGGGCCTTCACGTTGTGCTCTTTGAGGAAGTCCGTGTTCGTGAGGAAACAGAGCGGAATAAGGCCGATTCCGGTCCAGCGGTTGCCGGGGTCTCTGTATTCCGCAGGCGTCAGAGCCTGCTCCTTCGGCGTGTATTCCGCGAATACTCCGGCGCCGCATCCCGCGGCGTAAACGTCGGCTGGGCCGCCGAGAAGTATGTCGACCTGCGGATTTTTCTTCTCGGCCGTGAGGCGCGCGAGAGCCTCGCCCGATGAGAAGCGAATGAAGTTGACCTTGATGCCGGTGTCCTTCGTGAACTGCTCGAAGACCTGCGTCGCGTACTTCTCCGGCATGACCGTGTAGGCGTTGAGCGTCGCCGCTGATGCCGCAGAGCCGAGGCACACGGCGAGAGCGAGCGCCATAATTACCGACAATACCTTAGAGCGCTTGATATACATGAATACCACTCCCGTAAAAATTTTGCCGCTGCGCCGGCGGCGTGCGCGGAGCTCCCGCGCGTTGTTACATTGGCGTTACATAAATGATAGCATTTTTTTATAATTCGATAAACGAGCGGCGAGGTACAAATCTAGAGAAAATAAATTGTCCGAGCGCAAACAACAAAAAACGGCAGCCCCTATATGAAGAGCTGCCGCAGAGTTCATACGGGCGCTATTTCCGTCCGCGTTTTCTTCTCTTGCAGACTGCTGCGTAAACCGCTACGAGCGCCGCGCAGCCGACGACGAGCAGAATCGTTATCTTATGCAGCTCTTCCTGAATTAGCGCCTCGTTGCTGCCGAGGAAGTAGCCGAGGAGAGTCAGTATCGTGACCCATATTCCCGAGCCGAGCGCCGTGAAGAAGCAGAATTGCGTCAGCGGCATGCGCGCGAGCCCGGCGGGCAGAGATATGTACTGACGTATGACTGGAAGCAGCCGCCCAGTGAATGTGCTGATGTGCCCGTGGTGCGCGAAGAAGACTTCTGCCTTGTCGAGCGCCTCATGCGTCACAAAGACATATTTCCCGTACTTCTCGAAAAAAGGCCGCCCCCAGCGCACCGCTATCCAGTAGTTGAAGAGCGCGCCGAGAATGCTGCCGAGCATGCCTGAGCCGAGGACGAGGAAAATGTTCATCTCGCCCTTCCACGCGAGATAACCGGCTGGCGGCATTACGACCTCGCTCGGGAAGGGGAAGAACGACGACTCCAGGAACATCAACCCGACGATGCCGACGTAGCCGAGATGTCCTATAACGTCGACGAGCCATCCTATGAGATCGCCGAAGAGCGCTGCGCATTCACCGAAAAAAGAAAATATCGTCTCCAACGTGAATCCCCTTTCGCGTTTAACTGCAATGTAATGATATATGAAAAACGTTAAAAGTCTATCGGAAACGGCGTAATTTGAAACGCCGCGGACTTTGCGTTACAATGCACAGGCGGAGGGTTGCCCTCCGCGACTGATAAATGGATGGAGGAATCGCATTGCATCCGCTGCCAAAACTTGCTCTCGTCATAGCGGGGAACTTCTCCGCCGACGAGAACGCAGACCCAGGCTCGCTGCTTAACTACCTGCCCGACGAACTGGCGTGCCGCTGCGATATAAAGGAATGGAGCTGCCAGCCGAGCACTCACTATTCTATGCCGATGACCGTCGCGATGGAAGAGATGCTCGAGTCCGTCGCCGCAGAGGGCTACGTCGGCATCATCGTAGTCTCTGGCTGCGGCGTCATGGAGGAGATAGCATACCTTGTCAACCTTCTCTGGAAGCGCAGCGAACCCGTCATATTCGCAAACCTCATGGTGCAGGGGCGTGCAGGCGTGAAGGAGGGCCTTATGAACCTGCACTGCGCGGTTCTCGCCGCGCTCTCGCCGTCGGCGCAGAACAGAGGCGTGTTGATATGTTCGAGCGGCGAGCTATTCGACGCCGGCGACGCCGTCCTCGCCGACCCGGAGTCGCCCGACAGCGCCTTCCAGTCGCCGCTGCGAGGCGCGATCGGCAAAATGCTCAACGGCGAGCTTAAATTCCTTCAGAATTCAAAACGCCCCGTATTCCTAGCCGTCAGGCCGAAGGAAATCTCCTACGTCGAAATAATGTGGGCTTCGCTCGGAGGCGGCGACGGTATGCTCTCGTCTCTGCTCCACGCGCGCGATCTCAAGGGGCTCGTCCTCGCCGGCTTCGGCGCCGGCAACGTCCCGCCATCGTGGGTGCCGATGATACGCAACCTCGTCCGCAGCCGCGTCGAGGTCGCCGTCGTGTCTCGCTGCTTCCAGGGCAGCGTCCACAAGACGAACGACTTCGAGGGATCCTTTGAGAAACTTGAAGAGCTGGGCGTCATGTCAGGTGGAAGGCTCAACCCGTTCAAGGCGCGCATACGCATGGCGCTCGGCATTGCGGCGGGGCTCACGCATAACGGTCTCAGCCTCTACATGCTGAACCAGCCCGTCTCCGACAGTATAGCGGAGCTGTATAAATTATGAAGATTTACCTGCTGACCCTCGGCTGCGCTAAAAACAGAGTCGACAGCGAATGCTTGGCAGGGGCGCTCAAAGCCGCCGGTCACGAGCTCGTTCCTTCCGTCGAAGAGGCGCAGTGCGCTATAGTCAACACATGCGGCTTCATCCGTCCAGCCGTCGAAGAGAGCATAGAGGCAATACTCGACCTTGAGGAGCTGCGGCAGAATGGCGAGCTTGAGAAAATCGGCGTAGTCGGCTGCCTCGTCAACCGCTACGGCGAAGGGCTCACATCAGAAATCCCCGCCGTCGACTTTTGGGCCGAGAGTGAAAACTGGGAGAGCGTGCTTAAAAGCCTTGCGACGCCGCTCGACGCGGCACGCCGCCGCGGCGCCCTGCCCTCGACTCAAAAGCACACGCGCTATCTGAAAATCAGCGAAGGCTGCGGCAACCGCTGCGCCTACTGCGCGATACCGTCGATACGCGGTCCGCTGCGCAGCCTGCCTGCGGACGTGATTGTGCGCGAAGCGCAGCAGCTCGTCGAAGAAGGCGCGCGCGAGCTCTGCGTAGTCGGACAGGACCTGACAGTCTACGGCACGGACAACGGCTCCGGCAAAGGGCTCATCGAGCTGCTCGACGCTCTTGAAAGCTCGCTGCCCTACGATATATGGATACGGCTGCTCTATCTGCACCCGACGCGCGTCACGACCAAGCTGCTCGAACGCGTCGCGTCCGGGCGGCAGATAATCCCGTACCTCGACATCCCAGTCCAGCACGGCGACCCTGAGATACTTTCGCTGATGAACCGCGACATAAAGCCCGGCGCGCTGCGCTCGATATTCCGCACCGCGCGCGAGATAAACCCAGATTTCACGCTGCGCACAACGTGCATGGTCGGATTCCCAGGCGAGAAGAAAAAGCATTTCGACAACCTCATGTCCTTCGTCAAAGAAGTGCGCTTCGACCGCATGGGTGCCTTCACCTTCTGCGCAGAAGAGGGAACGCCTGCCGCGAACATGCCGGGGCAGGTCTCCGAAGCAATGAAGAAAAAACGGCTCGACGTTCTGATGCGCGCTCAGGAGGAAATTTCGTTCGAGCGCCAGCAGGCCTTCGCAGGACGCGAACTCAGAGTGCTCGTCGACAGGGTCGCGCCGGAGGAAGGTTTCGCCGAGGGACGCTCCTTCCGCGAGGCCCCCGAGGTCGACGGTCTTATAGAGATACGCAATATAAGGAAGGATTTAAAAGAAGGCGACATGATAAACGTAAGAATGACGGAGGCTATGCCGCACGACATGGCAGGGGAGGAAATCCTATGATACTTACGCCCGAGATGAAAACATGGTACGGACTCGTCGCGACGGCCGGGACGATAGGCCGCTTTTCGAGGATGCCCGGCACAGTCGGCTCCGTCTTCGGAACGGCCGTCTGGCTCCTGCTCGGCGGCGTCCCGCTCTGGCTCATCGCCGCTGTCGCGGCGGTAGGCGTCGTTGCGGCGGACAAGTACGAAAAAGCCGCGGAGCGCGACGATCCAGGCGAGGTCGTCATAGACGAGATCGTAGGCGTCTGGCTCGCCTCGTGGGGCTTTGACATGACCTACGCAATCCCCGCGCTCTTTCTCTTCCGTATAGTCGACATAGTCAAGCCCTTCCCCGTAAGCTGGTTCGACAAAATCACAGGCGGAAAGGGAATAATGGCCGACGACATAGCGGGCGGCATAATCGTCAACCTTCTGCTGCGCTTCATACACTGGCTGCTTTTCGCAGAGGGGCTTACTGCGATACTCGAAATGGTGGGGCGGTAGTTAATGGAAAATCTAGAAGAGCTCGCCGCGAGAGTCATAGCAATTTTCCGCGAAAATGGACTCTCGCTCTCGCTTGCGGAATCCTGCACGGGCGGCATGATCGCCGGGACGATCACTTGCGTCGCCGGAGCGTCGGACGTCTTCTACGGCTCCGCCGTGACTTATGTCAACGGCGCGAAGGAACATATCCTCGGCGTATCGCACGAAACGCTCAAAAATTACGGAGCCGTCAGCTCCGAGTGCGCCGCCGAGATGGCCGGCGGCTCGCGCCGCGTTTACGACTCAGATGTCGCGATGAGCGTCACCGGCATAGCGGGGCCGGGCGGCGGCAGCGCCGCGAAGCCGGTCGGTACGGTATGGTTCGGCTTGGCGACGGAGCACGGAACGGAAACTTTCAGCCGCCGCTTCAACGGAGACCGCGCCGCCGTGCGCCGTCAGACTGCAGCGGAAGTGCTGCGCCGTCTCGCGGAAATCGGGGAGCGCATGTAATGGGCGGTTGAATTCCTCCTCTCGCAGGGCGTCTCCTGCGCACCTTCGTCTGCGTAAAACTTCCGCCGCGCCACATCGCCGCGCTTGACGCGTGGATTGAATCGAAAAAGCGCGCCTTGCCATACTGCGGCATACGTTGGGTAAAACCCGAAACGATACACATCACGCTTAAATTCTGCGGCGAGATACCTGAGGAGATGGTCTCAGCCGTATCGTCGCTCATAGAAAAAGAGCTGCCGCGCGGCCCGTTCGAACTCGCAGCGCACGGAATCGGCGGATTCCCGAAAATTTCCGCGCCGCGCGTCGTCTGGATCGGTATAGCCGGCGAGACGGAAAAACTCTGCGCGCTCGCGCGAGCCGCCGACAACTTAGCCGCGCGCCGCGGCGTCGCGAAAGAACGCAAAAAATTCTCCCCGCACATAACGCTGGGCCGCCGCAGCGAAACGGCGCCGCTTCCAGCGGAAGCGCTGCGCGAACTCACGTTAGACAAAATCTCCCTGCCTTCATGGATGGTACGCGAAGTCATATTCATGCGCAGCGAACTCACGCCGAAAGGCCCGATATACACTCCTCTCAAAATTTACGAACTGTAAACATTGTGAAGACAGCCCGTGGTTTGTTATAATCTATTCGAAAACTGACAACGACAAACGGAGGCTGAACGATGGCAAAAAAAGCAGCGACTCGCGAAGATATACTGGAACAGGCGCTCAGCGACATTAGAGGCAGATTCGGCGAAGGCGCGATCATGCGCCTCGGCGACGAAGTGCAGCGTGCCGTCGAAGTAATACACACTGGCATCCTGCCGCTCGACGTGGCGCTCGGCATCGGCGGCGTCCCGCGCGGACGCATAGTCGAGATATTCGGCCCGGAAGGCGGCGGCAAAACCACCATTGCGCTCCACATTCTTGCGCAGGCCCAGAAAGCCGGAGGCATAGCGGCATTCATAGACGCGGAGCACGCGCTTGACCCGCGCCTCGCCGCCTCGCTCGGAGTCGACACCGCGAACCTTTACCTCTCTCAGCCAGACAGCGGCGAACAAGCTTTCTACATATTGGACACGCTCGTCCGCAGCGGTGCCGTGGACCTCGTGGTCGTTGACTCGGTTGCGGCGCTCACGCCTCAGGCCGAAATAGACGGCAGAATGGACGAGGGCGGCAAACAGGTTGGCCTGCACGCGCGACTAATGAGCTACGCGCTGCGCCGTCTCACTGCCGCGATAGCGAAAAGCAACACGACGGTCATATTCATTAACCAGCTCCGCGCGCAGATAAGCTCCGGCTACAGCCAAGGACCGACCGAGACGACGACCGGCGGACGCGCTCTAAAATTTTACAGTTCCGTCAGAATCGAAGTGCGCCGCGGTAAACAGGTTACTCGCGGCGAAGAAGTCATAGGGCACGATCTCTATATCAAAGTCGTGAAGAACAAACAGGCGCCGCCGTTCCGCACCGCACACACGACGCTCATCTACGGCAAAGGCGTGCCGAAAGGAATGGCGGTGCTCGACATGGCGCTCGACCGCGAGATACTCAAGCGCAAAGGTTCGTGGATAGCCTACAAGGGCGAGACGTTCGCGCAGGGTAAAGAAGCAGCGGCTACATATATAGAAGAGCATCCCGAACTGATGGAAGAAATAACGAAAGAAGTCCTAGATACAGTAGCCGCGGGCCTCGGTCTTGCCGACGAACCGACGAAGCCCGAAGATCGCGAAGAAAGTGCTCTTGAGGACAACGTCGAAGCGCTTCTTGAAGAAGGCGTTCTCAAGCTCGACATTCCCGAACAGGAAGAAAAAGAGTAACACGGCGGACGGCATTAGGTCTGTGCAAGATTAAAAGAAAAAAATCTAAAAAATAAAGACGGCGTTCCCTGATGAACGTCGTCTTTATTTTTTGAACGTCTATAGAGTTCCTGACATTTATACAACTAAAAATAATATTGTTAAAATAAAAATACTAATGGTTGTTTGTTCATTATTAAATATAACGAATAGTATTTATTGACTTATAATCGAACGCTGATATACTTAATCATGCGCTCGACGAGGGACGTTTAGTTCTGATAAGAGCGGTGTTGCACCATGACAAGGGAATACAGAGGAGCGAGACGGAAGCGGAAGCGTGAAGCGCAGC
>CAVEUD010000039.1:0-22556 GCA_963618995.1 bacterium | reverse complement strand
TTATCAAGCTCATGTCCGTCGTCGCCACGGTTCTCGCTCCGCTCTTCGCTATGTAAAACGGCGAAGTCTCCGCCGCGCTGTTGCGGCGCGCCCGGAAATGTGCTAATATCTCTCAGTTGACTGGTGTCAATGGGTTCAAGCAGAGGAATGCGCCTCTCGCCCGTCGGTTCAGCTTGCTGCCGGGCTTGCCCCTGAAGAGATGATTTTCAGGTCCGAGTGCATTCTCTCATGCACCCGGATTTTTTTATTTGTAGAATTTTATCAGGAGGTGTAATGCCATAGCAAATCCAAAAGAGGACGAACCGCGCGTAAATTCCGAGATAAGATGCCCGGAAATTCTTCTCATCGACGAGTCGAATGTAAAACGCGGAGTCGTCAGCATTCAGGAAGCGCTTAAATTGGCCGAGGCGGCGGAGCTGGATCTCGTGGAAGTAGCGCCGCAGGCTAAACCGCCGGTATGCCGAATAATGAACTACGGCAAATACCGTTTCCAGCAGCAGAAGCGCGACAAGGACGCCAGAAAAAAGCAGAAGAACCAGGCCGTCAAAGAGATCAAAATGCGTCCGAAGATAGACCTGCACGACTACGAATTTAAGGTCAAGGCTATCAAGTCCTTTCTTGAGGAGGGACATAGGGTCAAGGTCTCGATATTCTTCCGCGGGCGCGAGATGGCTTTCCTCGACAGAGGACGCGATGTGCTGAACAAGGTGCTTGACGCCGTCTCCGACTACGGCAAGATTGAGATGGAGCCGCGCATGGAAGGCGCTTATATGCGTATTATGATAGCGCCGGCCTCAGATTCTCAGACGAAGAAACAGGCTCAGAAAAAGCAGCAGAAGCCAGCGGAGGAAACGCAGACTTCCGCCCAGACTCAGCCCGCTCCCGCTAAGTCGCAGAAGGTCAAGAAGAACGTCCTGCCTGATGCAGACCAGATATAAGAATATGCCGCAAACTGGCAGAAATTAGAGGAGGAACCTAGCAATGCCTAAACTGAAAACACATTCCGCAACGAAAAAACGTTTTAAGATAACGGGCACCGGTAAGGTCAGCTTTAAGAAGAGCGGACGCGGACATCTTCTTTCGTCGAAGAACTCGAAGCGCCTCCGTACGCTGAGAAAGAAGGGCATCCTTCTTCCCGGCATCGAGGCTCACGTCAAGAAGATGCTCCCCTACGCGTAAGCGCGGGGGCTCACGTTTCATCTTAAAACAAAATCTCAAGGAGTGACTGATAATGCGAGTAAAGGGTTCAAGCGCCAGCCGCAATAAACATAAGAAACTGTACAGTATTACGAAAGGATTCTGGGGACGCAAGAAGAACGTCTACCGCCGCGCTCGCGAAGCTTATCTGCACGCGCTGACGAGCGCCTTTGCGGGCCGCAAGAACAGAAAACGCGACTTCCGCAAAATGTGGATTATCCGTATCAACGCGGCCGCTCGTGCCAACGGCATCGCCTACAGCGCGCTTATCAACGGCCTCAAAAAGGCCAACATCACCATCAACCGCAAGATGCTCGCCGACCTCGCGGTGAACGACGCCCCGGCGTTCGCCCAGCTCGTGGAGAAGGCGCGCGCGGCTCTGTAAAGACAGCCGCGGCCCTCGGGCTGAAGCCGTGCGGAATTGCAAATACACGCCTCGTATAAAGTAGAGAGAGTTATCGTTTTAGGCTTCCTGCTGGTAATATTGGCAGGGGCCTTTCTCTTATGGCTCTCCAATAATTTTGTCCACGACATTCCGATGCCGCCCGTCGACGCGCTTTTCATAGCGACTTCGGTGGTGCGCGTCACTGGGCTCAGCGTTATAGACGTTTTCAAGGAGAGCGGCATCGTCTCGTAGCTTGTCCTTATGTTGTTGATTCAGATCGGCGGCCTAGGCATCATGACCGGAATGATGTTCATGTCGCTCATCGTGAGCCGCATGGGCGGCATCAAGGGACGGATATTTTCCCTCGGAGGCTTCGGCGTCGACGCCTCCGCAGCGCCAGTTGCGGAGATATGAGATGATTGAGCGCACGATGGCCGAGCTGAAATTTTCGCAAAAATACAAGGTTATTGTTATACTTATGGAATATAGCGGCTGGCAGCGCAGCCCGAACCCTATGCGCCCCATCGAAGAAGGGGATAAGCTGCGGATACAGGGCACGATAGACGATATCGAGGCCCTCGTCGGCACGGTTTAGCCGGGCAGGCGTGCGGCGCATTGAAAATACGAAAATTACCCGGCGCATGTAAAGCGCCGCGGCAGGAGGCATAAAGATGCAGGAGAACGACGGATCGAAGGCCCCGCAGGCAGCGGACGGCGGCCTTCTCGAAAGATTGGAACGGATAAAGCGGTCCGGGCTTCAGAAGATAGCGGAAAGCGCGCTTCCCGACCAGCTTCAGCTCGTCAGGGCGAATCTGCTTGGGCGCAAGGGCGAGCTCACCGATATTCTTAAAAGCGTCGGACAGGCCGCGCCCGAGCTGCGCAAGGCGCTCGGCCAGGCGGCGAACGAGGTCAAGCAGATATTATCTGACGCGGTAGAGAAACGCGGCGCGGAGCTGCTCGACTCGCTCTCGGCCTTCGAAGGCGAGGCGGACATCACGGTTCCAGGCACGGTGCCGTTCAGCGGCGGACTGCACCCGGTGACGCAGATGTGCTACGACCTCAACGACGCCTTCCGCTCGCTTGGCTTCGAGATATTCTCCGAGCCGGAGATTACAAGCGAGAAATACGCTTTTGACAACCTCAACTTCGCGCCTGAGCACCCTGCGCGCGAGAGCATGGACACCTACTGGCTCAAAGGCCACGACGAGGAACGCGGCGCCAAGCGCCTCTGCCTGCGCCCGCACCTCACTGGCGCTTCGGTGCGCTACCTCATGGAGCACGGCGCTCCGGCGCGCTTCGTGTATCCCGGGCGCGTCTACCGCAACGAGACCACCGACGCGCGCCACGAGAGAGCGTTCTTCCAGTACGAGGCGCTCATCGTCGACAAAGACTTCTCGTTTGCGTCGGGCATGGTGCTTATAAAGACGATTCTCGAAAAGGTATTCGGCCATGAAGTCGACGTTCGTATGCGCGTCGGCTTCTTCCCATTCGTCGAGCCGGGCTTCGAGATAGACATGAAATGCCAGGTCTGCGGCGGAGCGGGCTGCAAGGTCTGCAAGCACGTCGGCTGGATTGAAGTAATGCCCGGCGGAACGCCGCACCCGAACGTGCTGCGCGCGGCAGGGCTCGACCCCTCCGTCTGGTCTGGCTTCTACATCAACATCGGCCTCGACCGCCTAGTCATGATGCGCTACGGAGTCGACGACGTGCGCCTCTTCCACAGCGCCGACCTTCGCTTCCTTCAGCAGTTCAAGTAGGAGGATGAAACTATGAAACTTTCGTTAAACTGGATAAAACGTTACGTCGACCTTCCCGCGGACATCACTATGGACAAGCTCGCTTACGACCTCACTATGTGCACAGTCGAGGTCGAGGACGCGACGAGCATCGGCGAGAGCCTTTCAGGCCTCGTCGCAGGCAAAATCCTGACAGTCGACAGGCATCCCGACGCCGACAAGCTGCGCGTCTGTACCGTCGACGTCGGCGACCCAGAGCCGTCCGTGATAGTCTGCGGCGGAATCAACCTCGCGCCCCGGCAGCTCGTCGCCGTCGCAAAGCCCGGCGCGTGGGTCAAATGGCACGGCGAGGGCGACCCCGTCGAGATAAAGCCCGCGAAGCTGCGCGGTGTTATGAGCTGCGGAATGATCTGCGCGTCTGGCGAAATCGGCCTTGCAGACCTCTTCCCGACGACTCAGCCGGCGGAGATTATGGACATCACGGAGTTCGGCGCTGCCCCGGGCACGCCGCTCGCCGAGGCGCTCGGCCTCGACGACGTGATTCTTGAAATAGATAACAAGTCTATGACTAACCGCCCCGACCTCTGGGGACACTACGGCATGGCGCGCGAGCTCGCCGCCATCTACAAATGCCCGCTGAAGCCAGTCGAGCCTGTCTCGCTTCCCGAAATGAGCGAGGAGCTCAAGGTTGTGATAGAGGACGACGCCCGCTGCGCGCGCTATACCGGTTTCATCATCAAGGGTATAAAGAACGTACCGTCGCCCTTCGAGCTCAAGAGCATGCTCTGGCGCGTAGGGCAGCGCCCGATAAACCTTCCCGTCGATATAACGAACTACATAATGTTCGCGACTGGGCAGCCGACGCACGGCTTCGACCGCAAGCACATCACCGGCGGCATTTACGTGCGCCGCGCCTACGAGGGCGAGCAGCTCGTGCTGCTCGACGGCGAGACGCTGACTCTCACCTCCGAAGACCTCGTCATAGCCGACGAGAAAACGCCGGTCGGCCTCGCGGGAGTCATGGGCGGCAAGCTCGACTCGATACTCGAGGATACGGACGAGCTCATCCTCGAAATAGCGAACTTCAGCCCGCTCGGCATACGCCGCACCTCGCAGCGCTTCGAGCTGCGCACCGACGCTTCGTCGCGCTACGAGAAGGGAATCGACCCGCAGCGCGTGGACGACGCGGCGGCGGTGGCGCTCGCAGCCTTTAAAGAATATTTCCCCGGATCGCAGGTTACGGCGCATACCGACGTATATCCGCGTCCGCTTGAATGCGCTGCAGTAGAGGTCAGCCTTGATTTCCTGCGCAAGCGCCTCGGACGCGATTTGTCCGCCGCCGACGTGGAAGCAACACTTGGCCGCCTAGGCTTTAAGACAGATGAGCGTGACGGCGTCCTGCGCGTGACCGCACCGTCGTGGCGTTCGACCGGCGATATATCGCTGCCGGACGACATACTCGAAGAGGTCGCGCGCCTCATGGGCTACGTGAACTTCCCGTTCATCGCGCCCTCCGTGAAGCTCGACCACGCGATAAACCAGCTCGGACCGCAGCTTGAACGCGCGATACGCGAATACCTCGCCTTCCGCTGCAACATGCAGGAAGTTTTCACCTACCCGTGGATTAACGACCTCTACATCGAAGCCGCCGACGTGGAAACCTCCGATATGCTGGAGCTCTCGACACCGCCTGCGCCTGAGGAGAGAAGGCTTCGCTCGACGCTCGTCCCCGGGCTGCTCGGCGCGGTTGTAACGAACCTGCGCTACTTCTCAGACTTCCGCATATTCGAGCTGACGCAGGTATTCTCAGACAGGAATTACCACAGCATCAATTCCGAGGATGAGCTTCTTCCTGAGATGACGCGCCGCCTCGGCGCGGCGTTCGTGGGGAGCGATGCGCGCGCGTTGTTCCGCGAGGCGAAGGGCGTGCTCGAATATATGCACCGCGCGGTGCAGATGGAGCCGCTTAGCTTCGGTCAGAACGACAAACCCTCATGGGCCGACGACAAGCTTTGGGTCAACGTCACGCGCGGCGGCGGGGTAATAGGCTCGCTCGGACTAGTCTCGCCGAAGTGCGCGAAGGCCGCCGGCATCAAGCGCAGCCTTGTCATGCTGTTCGAGATAGACGTCGAGAAGCTCGTGCCGCTCGCGTCGCGTCAGAACGAGTTCGCCCGCCTGCCGGAATATCCGCTCTCCGACTTCGACCTCTCGATAGTATTCGACGAAGGCGTCGCGTGGCGCGATATCGAGGCGATAGCGCGCAAGGCCGACCTTGTGAAGGACGTGCGCTTCGTCGACGAGTACCGTGGCAAGCAGATAGGCGCGGGCAAGAAGTCCGTCTCGTTCAGAATCTGGGTCGGCTCGGACAAGGGCACGCTCACCTCCGAGCAGATAGAGAACGTCGCCAAGCAGGTGACCAAAAAGATAAACAAAAAATTCGGCGGAGACGTGCGCGGAGCGCAATAGTCTGCTAGACTTATGAGGGGAGGGTTCCGCCTTCCCCGCACGCCGTACCGGCGCGAAGAACACGGAGGTGTTTTGCGATGATGGAGCAGTTTGAGAAATTCAACGAGGCGCTCGACCGTCTCGAAGCGATACTTACAGAGATGAAAAACGACAACGAGGCGCTGCGCCGCGAAAACGCCGAGCTCAAGGGCGTAATCGAGGATCGCGACCTCGAAATACTCCAGCTCCAGGAAGACGCGGAGAAGGCTGCGGTCGCCGCGAAGGCCGAGAAGGACGAGATCGGCAGCACGCTCGACAGCCTGCTCGGTCGCATGGGACGCCTCGCCTCGCAGCCGAAGGAGGCTCCGGCGGAGGAACAGCGTTAGCCTCCGTTAAGCAACGGGCCGCGCCCAAATGGACGAGCTTAACGAAATAAAATCGCTCGGCGACGGAAGGTACTCCTTTTGGGTCGGGCGGCAGAAATATACGCTCGCAACGAAGCTCGAAGCGGCGCGCTTTTGCCGCATAGCGGAGGGCGTCAGTTCGCTCGTCGCGAGTTTTCCTCCTAATCTGAGTCAGGACGAACGACTCCTTCTGGCGTTGATGTCTCTCGCTTTCCGCCTCGAGGATATGGGGGAGCGAGTCGGAGGCTTGTGCGCAGAGTTCGGCGGGGAGGAAAAATCTTGAGCGTTGCCGGATTCAGCTGCTGGGATATATTCTTCGCCGTACTCGGCGTCTACTTCGTCGTACGCGGCCTCTTCCGCGGACTCGTCGGCGAGGTCGTCGCCCTCGTCGGCTTCCTTGCGTCGTTTTACTGCGCTTTCCGGTTTTCAGGCCAGTTCGGACGTTTCATAGAGGGGACGGCAGGTATAAATCCCTACGCCGCGCAGGCGGTGGCCGGCGTTGTGATTTGGCTCACGATAACGATGGCTGCATCGGTCGTGCGCATGGTTATGAAAGGGCTCATAAGAGCCGCGAGCCTCGGCGGCATCGACAAGCTGCTCGGCTTGTTCGCCGGAGCGCTAAAAACCATTATCGTGATATACGCAATCATGGCGGTCGGCATACTTCTCGCGCCGGTGGCGAACCCGACGTGGATGTCGGACAGCGACGTACTTCGCTACGCGGGGCGAAACTGGCAGCGGTTCCGTTCCGCACTGATAGGGCTCGGCCTGGTGCCGCGCGATACGACTCTGCCTGACGGCACTCTTGAGGAGATACTGCGTCCCTACCGCAGCGGAGGAGAATGGCCGTACGGATACGATTACTACAAAGATGAAAATTCCGGCGGCGGAGAGACGAACGGACTCTCTCCGGCCGGAGAAGTGTTCCCGTCGCAGGACGGCGGGGCGAGCGGCGTCTAGCGGCGCGGTAAAGTAAACAAACGCAACGCCCGCTATATCACCTTACGACATGTACATAGAACAATCAGCATACAACAGCCTTGAAATATCGAAAATAACCGCGCTTATTTCGCGCCGCTGCCGCAGCGAGATAGGCGTGCTCGTCGCGGAAAACATCGCGCCCGCCGCCGATTTGGACGAGCTCGCGAAGCGCCGCGCCCTCTTCGGCGACGTAGAGAAGTACCGCGGGTGCAAGGGCGAGCTGCCGTGGGCCGACGGCCTGGTCTCGGTCGCCTTCATGCTCGAATTTGCGGAGGAAAACGGCCTCCTGTCGGGCGAGGAGCTCGTCAAGATAAGGCTGATGCTCACGCTCGCGGGGCGCGTGCGCGATGCTCTGACCGAGGCGCGCGACGAGTATCCGGCTTTTTTCATTCTTCTGCGCAACATGCGCGACTTCGCCGAGGAGACGGAGACACTCTCCGTCATAGACGACGACGGGCATCTCTACGATTACGCCTCCGAGAAACTCTCCGCGGTGCGCCGCGAGATGCGCGGCCTGAAAGACGCGCTGCGCCGCAAAGGGCACGCGCTGCTCAACGACCCAGGCATAGCCTCTATGCTTCAGGAGCGCGTGCTGACGCTGCGCAACGGACGCCACGCCTTCCTCGTGCGGCAGGACGCTATATCGCAGTTCCCCGGCGCGGTCATCGAGCGCTCCGGCTCCGGGAACAGCGTCTACATGGAGCCGCACAGCCTCATGAGCCTCAACAACGAATACAGCAGGCTCTGCGGCGAAGAGATGCTCGAAGAGACGCGCATCTTCCGCGAATTTACCGCGCGACTGATAAAGCGCAAAAAGGGGATACTCGACACCGAAAACGTACTCGGCACGCTAGACCTCTTCTACGCGCTCTCGGAGATGACGCGCCTGTACAAATGGCGTATGCCGAACCTTTCAAAGCGCACGGAGTTCTCCTTCGTCCGCGCGCGCCATCCTCTGCTTGGCGAGAAGTCCGTGCCGATAGACATCAAATGCGGCGGTAAATTCCGCATCCTCGTCATAACCGGGCCGAACACCGGCGGCAAGACAGTCGCGCTCAAAACGGCCGGCGTCTGCATATACTTCGGCTGGCTCGGCTTCCCCGCACCCGCGGGCGAAGGTTCCGTGCTCGGCGACATAGGCGAGCTTTTCGCAGACATCGGCGACGAACAGAGCATAGAGCAGAGCCTTTCGACATTCAGCGCGCACATCACGCACGTCACGCAGATACTCGACAAGGTCACGCCTCGCTCCTTCGTCATGCTGGACGAGCTCGGCGCCGGCACCGACCCCGAGGAGGGCGCGGCGCTCGGCATCGCGCTTCTCGACTGGCTGCGCGAGCGCGGCTCGCTTGTGCTCGCTACGACGCACCATAACCCGATCAAACGCTACGCGCTCGCTGCCGACGGCGTCGAAACAGCGAGCGTAGAGTTCGACGGCTCGACGCTCTCGCCGACCTACAGAATACTGATAGGCATCCCCGGACGCAGCAACGCGCTGCTCATCGCCGGTAAGCTCGGCATGAAAAGGCAGATAATCCGCCGCGCGGAAGAGGCTGTCAACGGGCGCGAGGTTTCCATGGAAGACCTGATCGGCGAGCTGCACGAAAAGCGCGCGGCGCTCGAACGCGAATCGCGCGAGGCAGAGCGTTCGCGCCAGAAGCTGGCCGAGCTCGAAAAGGATTACGAATCGAAGATAAAGGCCATCGAAGAAAAGCGCGACGCGCTCATAGCGAAGGCCGATAAAAAGGCGCTCTCGATAGTGCGCAACGCCGAGGTCTCGGCGCGCGCTCTCATCAAGAACATGGAGAACGCGGAGGCCGAGTCGCAGGCGCGCCGCGAACTTGAAAAAAAACGCAGCCACTTCCAGAAAATCGAGCAGTCAGCGATAAAGCGCGAAGAAAAGAAAGAAACTGCGGAATCGGTCGTCGCGACGGGGCAGGAGCTCAAAGCCGGCGATACTGTACAGCTCATAGGCACGAGCAAGAGCGCGACCGTCATCGAGGTAAGCGGCAAAAAAGCGCTCATCCGCGCCGGAATCGCCGAGATGGAAGTCCCGCTGACGAAGCTCAAGATAATCGCGCGCAAAACCCCGCAGCCGCAGCCGGCGGTACAGATAAAGGTCAGCCGCCCCGTCGGCGTGCCGTCGTCGATAATGGTGCGCGGGATGACGATAGACGAGGCGATGCCGATGGTCGAGCAGTACCTCGACCAGGCCTACTGCGCCGGCTACGACGCAGTGACCGTCATTCACGGCCGCGGGCAGGGCATACTGCGCCGCGAGGTGCAGGATCTCTGCAAGCGCCTCCCGTACGTCGCGGAACACAACCTCGGCGGTCCCGGAGAGGGCGGCTACGGCGTCACGGTCGTAAAGTTCCGCCGCTAGCGCCGCGGCGGGCGTTCCTCTTAAATTCCTTATAGCGGCGGGCGGCGTGATGCTTCCCGCTTCTTTATTTTGTTATACTTTATTCCTCCGTTATATACGCTGTGCAGAAGTCGATTGCGACTTTTATACTCACTCAACTTTATAACAAAACATATGTAGCTCTGGCAATTTTTAGCCCCCGATAAAGCGGGGCGGGCCCGCTGGCGCGACATAGTTTTTATGAGAAGTTGAATGATTATATTAAAAAAGAGGCCGCCGCATATAACTTCAAACTCTCTTCGAAAGCCGCGCCGGGGACGCTGAACGGCGTCGCAATTGAAAAACTGCGTTGCGAAGAAGACTTCGCCAACGGCAGGACGGTGCGCCGCGTATTTGAGCAGATACGTATAAAACAGGCGGTCGGAAGCGAACTCACGGACATAGAAGAAGAGGATGCGCGCGTGGCCGCAGACTCCATGCCGCGCGGCAGGACGATAGGCTTTCAGGGCGTTGTACAGCGCGCGGCCCCATCGCCTTCCTGTTTCCCGCCGCGCGGCAAAAATCAAAAATAACGAGCCGGAGGCCGCAAGACCTCCGGCTCGTTTGTTACCCAAAGCCGCTATTTTACATTCAGCTGTTTTTTCATCTTTGCGTTTTCTTTTTCAAGTCTCTTTATAGCGGCGTCCTTCGCTGCGTCGCGCGCCGCAAGCTCTTCCAGCTTGGCCTGCATGGCGATCATCTGCTGCTGCATGCCGGCCATGTCGCGCGCCAGCTCCGGCTTCTTCTTGCCGCCCATGCCTACCGCGAGGCTTATGCCCGCGCGCGCCATCACGTCGCCGTCGGAGCATATTGAGGCGCCCATGTTGAAGAGCACGTTCTCGTGCACGTAATGGGAAACGCCGACCGCAACCGCGTACTCGTCGCGGTATATGCCGACCGCGGCGGAAAGCGTCGTCGGCTCGTAGGGGTTGTACGGAATCGGATTCAGTCCGGACAGCGCAGCCGTGTGGGCTCCGACGATGTTGATGCTCTTGTTGAGGTCGTCCATGCGCCTGTATGCCTGCCAGAGCTGGTTGCCCGTCACCGCGTCGCTGCTGCCCCGGTATATGCCGCCGTCAGCGAGGCCCGTTATCGTCCCGCCGCCCATGTGGAGGTTCACGCCGTCGGACCGGATGCCGCCGACCCTCAGCGAGCTGAAGGTCGGGTTGCTGTAGCCTTCGCCCAGTACGCTCTGCAAGAACCTGAATTCCCTTTCATGGTTCTCGATGCTTGTAGTATATTCCGTCACAGCCGCGTCGAGTTGCCTCTTGTTCACGGCGTCCGCGGCGTCCACTCCGTCCGCGACGTTGGATATAACCGTGCCTTCGCCGCCTGCGAGCGTAAGCTTGTCCTTCGCGCCCCCGTCGTATTGCACGGCGTTCCTGATGCTGGCTTCGATGGCGCTGATATCATCTTCCGCCTGCGTCACGCGGCCGTCAAGAGCGCTTACGTCAGTGCCGAGGCCTGCGATGTCCGTTTCATTCTGTGCGACCCTGGCGCCGAGGCCGGCAATGTCCGTGCCGAGGCCGGCGATGCTTTGGTTTGTCGCATTCAGCTGCGAGACGTTTACCGCGTCATTGCCGTTGATACCGTCCGCTACGTTTACTATGCGGCGCTTCAGAGTGTCGTTGCCGACGGAAACGGTGTTTGCCTCCTCCGCCGTGGAGGATTGCCCGAGAGCCACGGAGGCTTCGCCCCGAGCTCGCGCGTTGACGCCGAAGGCAGAGCTGTTCTTTTCTGTCGCTTGCGCGTTGAAGCCGAAGGCAGAGCTGCTTTGTCCGGTAGCGTATGCCTGCATACCGACGGCAGTTGCAAAACCTCCGTGTGCTGCGGAGTGTGCGCCGATCGACGTGCTGGCGGAGCCCAAGGCCGTAGCCAGGGCTCCTACTGCCGAACTCAGGTTATATGTGGCTAGGGCTGCATATCCCACAGCGGTGGCCCTTCCTTCCGGGATGCCTTGGTCATTCGCCACTCCTTGCGCCCTTGCGGCGAATCCTACAGCCGTATTGCCGCCTTCTCTGTCTGCATGCCCGTTGTTTATTCCGGCGTATGCCCATTCGCCTATAGCTATGTTGGAGTGCACGTTTCCATATATTGTTCCTTCCGGTATCGCGGCGGACGCCGACAGCGGCTGAAGCGCGAAAATGAAGAGCACGCTCAGCAGCAAAACGGCAGGAGTTCTCTTGTTTGACATTGCTCTTGTCGTTTCCTTTCTTTTTTTTTGCGTGTGTTTACGGGCGCGGCGTTCGGCGGTCAGGCGCCGCCGCCCCGCCCTCTTGTTCCGCTATTTCTTTGTAAAATCGATGGTCACGGCGTTGAGTCTGACCATTATCTCGTTGCTTATATCGACGCCTTTGGCGAAGCCGAGCGTCTCGTGCGCCGGGAGAATCACCGTCACGCCTTTTTTGTTCGTTTCCAGCCACTGCGCTATGACCTTTCTCAGTTCCGTCGTAACGAGGTCGGTTACCCGCGCATATTCGGCGCGGTACCGGGAAGTAAGTTCAGCCTGCTTGCGCGCCGTCTTCTCAGCCGCGTCTTTGTCTTTCGCCACGCTTTTCTTGTAGCGCTCAAGCTCGTCCTCCATGTCGGCTTTTAACTTATCGACGTACCTCTGCCCGGCCTTGCCGGGAGCGCTGCCGTCTATTACGCGCGCGATTTCTACGACTGCCACTTCTCCGGCTTCGGAGAGCGACGGGAAAACCGTTAAAAGTACGACCAGAAGCGCCATGAACGGTACTTTGAAATGCATACAAATCCCCCCCACTATTGCACACATGCTGTCCCATTATATATGTCTGTTTGTTATATTTCAATACCTAATCATGGCTGAATTTCGCAGTCGGCATGTCTGCCTGCATGTTGCCTGTTTGCCGCCGACACGAATAGTATTTACTTGCGGAGGTTGATGAGTTCATGCTTGAAGTCGGAGACAAGATAAAGAGCTATAGGTCGTCCAAGGGATGGACGCAGGGGGTATTTGCAGAGAAGCTGGACGTTTCTGTCGGCTATATCTCTGAGATAGAGACAGGCAGACGTGTGCCGTCTCTCGCGACGCTGCTTTCCATCGCCGAACTGTTGGAATGCACGCCTGACGAATTGCTGGGATACGAGGGCAAGAAGGGGAAAAAGACGGCCCGCATCGGCGAAGGAGCGGACGAGACGGTTGAGGCTACTATGCAGATGATGTATGAAATGGGGCCTGAAGAAAGATATAAGGTTTTCACATACGCCAAAGATCAGAGGCGTCTTTTCAAGTATTTGCAAAAGCTGCGGGAGCGCGGCGACGAAATGTCGTCGGAGGAAGACTTTTTTACCTTTCGGGAAAATACGGAAAGCCTTGAAAAATAGCGGCTGAAAAGTTTCGGTTTATCTGTTTGCCTGGTTCGTGCCGGAGGGACGCCGCAGCTTTCGCCGGTTTTTTGCCCGCGTCGCCGCGGGTTTGTCTTTGTGTGCGTTTCTGCGGCATGATGCGGCGCTTGGCGTCGGCATAGTCTCGAATATCTCTGTCTCTTTTTCGCTGAGCTGATTTTTCACCGCGCGCCTCTAAAACATGCCGCGCCGCGCCGAAATTATGTAGACCGCCGCCGCCGCGGGGACTGCGAGCGCGAGCGCAGGATAGAAAAACGCAAGCGGCGCGCGGCCGAAGAGCAGGCCGCCGAAGACGGGCCCCAGTATCATTCCGATGTCCAGGCCGATGTAGTACGTGCTGTTCGCAAGGCCGCGCTTCTCCGGCCCGGCTGCGAGCATCGCCGCCGATTGGCATACTGAGCTCATAACGCCGTAGCTGCCGGCCGTGAAGGCGGCGGCGAAGAAGAGGACGGCGTTTCCGTCCATGAACGTGAGGCATGCCGCAGATGCTATAGCGCTTGCCGACGACGCTGTAAGAAAAGTCCTGAACGGAAGTTTGCCGAAGCAGCTTTTCAGACATAGCCGGAGCGCGAGCAGCACCGCGGCGTACGACGGAAAGAAGATCCCCACCGTGACGTGCATGGCGCGCGCTTCGGTATAACCGACGATGAAAGACTGCGTCGCGCAGTATGGAATCGCAAATAGCATTATTATGATCGCGACAGGTACGACTCTTATATGGATGAAGCTGAAACTTCCGCGCCTTTCACCGGAAGCCGGAGGCGGCTCTGGCGTGCCGTCGTTTTTGATAAGCATGATAATGAAAGAGCCTATAAGCGACAGGAGCATTGCGACGCCGAAAGCGGCGCGGTATCCGAAGAGCCTGTACGCGAAGATGCCCAGCGCGGGGGCCATCGCCATTGCGAGCGCGTTCATCGCGCCGTACAAGCCCATGCCTGAGCCTATTTTGTCGCGGGGCAGCAGATTCGACATCCACGTCGCCATGCAGACGGAGCAGCAGGCGAAGCCTGCGCCGTGTACGACGCGCGCGGCCGTCACTACGTCGGGCGTCAGCGCGAGCATATAGCAGAGGCAGGCCGCAGCCATCATCCAAGTCCCCGCTACGGAAAGGCGGCGTTTGCTGATCTTGTCCGCCAGATTGCCGACGAACGGGCGGCAGACCAGGGAGCAGATGTTCATCATGCCGCCTATGAGCCCCATGAGCGCCGCGGAAGCTCCGATCGAGCCGGAAAAGCCTGTAATTATCGGCGTGACGAGCATCGGGCATGAAAAGTAGAAAAAGCTTGCCGCGAGAATAAGGATAATATCGCGTGAATAGAAACCTTCCTTAACCATAAGCCCCGTCCCTCCGCCGCATGTTGCGCGATTTGCTTAGGCGCGCGCCGCCCCTAGGCGTTTGTCGAGCGCCCAGACTAGCGCCGCGCCGATCAGCGCGCCGGGGACGGAGCTGACGAGGAACGAGCCTGAGAAGAAGAGAAATCCGACGCTCTTGCCTATCGCGGGACCGAGCAGATTCGCCCCTGCCCACGCGCCGACGATCCCGGTGCCTATTGGTTCGGCGCAGGCGGCGGCGATTTTATATCGGGCCGGCAGCGCGCGCGCCGCGAGGCCGACGAACAGCGCGCCGAACATGCTGCCCGGGAAGGCGAAGAGGCTTCCGGTGCCGAGCAGGTTGCGTATGACGCTCGTTGTGAAGGCCGCGCCTACGGCCCACCACGGGCCGAGGACTATGCCGGCGAGGACGTTGATCGTGTGCTGAAACGGGAAGCATTTCGTCGGCCCAATCGGTATTGAGACGACGGAGAGCGCGACGCCAGCCGCCGCGAGCGCGCCCGCGAGCACCGCTTTTCTGAACAAGACGCCGTTTTTGCAGTTTGCCATTTTTATCTCTTCTTTACGGGAAATATTTGTTTATCTCATTTATCAGCGCGCGCGCCGCGCTTTCGGGATCTTTCGCACGCACTATAGCGCCGGAGAGCGATATGCCGCTCGCGCCGCAGCCAGCGAGTTCGCGCACGTTCGCCGACTCTATGCCGCCTATCGCGACAGAGGGGATTTCTATTGCGGAGAGCGTTTTTTTGATTCCCTCGGGCCCGATGACTACCGCGTCTCCCTTCGTCGCTGTGCCGAAGGCCGCGCCGCAGCCGACGTAGTCTGCGCCGAGTCTCTGCGCCTCGCGCGCGAGCTCCGGCGCGCGCGCCGTCCCGCCGATTATGAAGTCCGGCCCCGCTATCGCGCGCGCCGCGTCCATTGGCAGATCTTTCTGCCCCAGATGGACGCCGTCGGCGTGAGAGGCGAGCGCCACGTCGAGCCTGTCGTTGACGAAGAAAAGAGCGCCGCGCTCCGCGCAGAGCTCTTTCAGTTTCAGCGCAGTCTCGTACGTTTCGCGCCCCGTCCAGCTTTTTACGCGGAGCTGCACCGCCGTGACGCCGCCCGCGAGCGCCGCGCGCGTCTTTTCGATTACAGCCTCGGGCGCGTCGCCCTCGCCGCATATCATATAGAGGCGAAGCTTCTCCGCCAGCTTCTTTCTATCGTACATTTTTCTCTTCCTCCGAATTGAGCTCAGCGAGCCAGTCCATGAAGGCCGTGCGGAAGGAATAAGGCCCTACGGCGGCGCTGTCCTTCTCCGCGAGCGCCGCGGCGCGGCGGAAAAGTTTCAGCGCGCGGCGCGAGGCCTCGAACGGCTCGTCGTGCGCACAGAAGAGCGCAGTCGCGCTGCCGAGCGCGCAGCCTATGCCGCTCGTCATCGCAAGCATCCGCGAGCCTCCGTCTATGACCTCGCGCCTGCCGCCTTCGGCGTCCGCCAGAAAATCTCGCTCTCCGGTGCAATATACGAGAGCGCCGAATCTTTTTGCGCATTCGGCGGTTATCTCCGCAGCCCCGTCCTCGCCGCACTCGCTCGAAACGCCGCGCGGGGCCGCGCCTTCGCCGCAGAGCGCCGCTATTTCAGAAAAATTGCCCTTTATGACGGAAAATCTGACCTCGGAGAGCAGCGCATCCGCCGCCTCGGTGCGGAAGCGCGAGAAGCCGTAGCCGACCGCGTCCATTACTATCGGGCGTTTCGCCGCGGCGGCCGCGCGCGCCGCCGTCAGGTAAAGCTTGCGCGCGCAGTCGGGCGGCGTGCCGATGTTTATCAGCAGCGCGTCGCAGGCTGCGGCTATCTCAGCCGCCTCGCCGACCTGCGGCGACATTATCGATACGCCGCCGAGCAGAGCGACGCAGTCGGCCTGAAGCTGTGCCGAGACAGAGTTCGTTATCTGGTAGACGAGCGGTTTAGCCATAGATTATCTCTGTCCATGGCATCGTCACCGCGTGGCCGAGGCAGCCCGCGCCGTGGCCCGCCGTGACGCCGTAGTGCAGCCCCGCGCGCAGGTAGAGGCGCGCGCGCGTCACGGCCTCCTCGAGCCCGCAGCCCGCCGCGAGCTCCGCCGCTATAGCCGAGCTCAGCGTGCAGCCTGTGCCGTGGTTCGCCGTTGTGTCGATGCGCCTGTCCTCGAAAAGCGTCGTTTTGCCGCCTGCGTACAGCACGTCGGTAATCACGTCCGGTTCGCCGTCAAGGTGTCCGCCCTTCACGAGCACAGCGCTGCAGCCGAGCTTCGATATCTCCTCCGCTGCGGCCTTCATCTCTTCGACTGTACGCACAGTCATCCCCGTCAGCTTCTCGGCTTCAGGCAGGTTCGGGGTGACTATCATGGCCATAGGGACGATGACGCTCTTCACCGCCTCCACGGCGTCCGCTTCGAGCAGCGAGTCGCCGCTCTGCGCGACCATCACCGGGTCGACGACGATCTTCTTTATCCCGAGCTCCGCAAGCCCCTCCGCGGCGGCGCGTATTGCGCCGCGGTTGCCGAGCATTCCGGTCTTTACCGCGTCGAGCGGAAAATCGCGCCCGACGGACAGAATCTGCGCCTTTATAATCTCGGGCGGGACTGGGTGTATGCCGGTTACGCCGACGGAGTTCTGCACCGTCGCCGCCGTTATCGCCGAAGTCCCGAAAACTTTGAGCGCGGCGAAGGTTTTCAGATCGGCCTGAATCCCTGCGCCGCCGCCAGAGTCGCTCCCCGCGACGGTCATCGCGAGCCCTCTGTATATGCTGTGCCTCATCAACATGACCTCCCTGCAAAAAGCCCCGCTCACGAAGAGCGGGGCCGCGTCGTTCAAATCCGCCTCGCTCCCTACGCCGGCGTTGTCCGGATCAGGTCTGGGGTCGAAGTCGCCTTCCTCTCAGCATTGCGCTCCCCCGGAGCAGCTTCGGATAAATTATCGTTCCGCGCGCGCGCGGTGTCAACTTGACAAACGCGGCGGCGCTTGCTACAAATTGCGCGGAAAGGCGGTGCTCCGTTGAATTTGTTGGAATTGCCGGATATTACGATAGAGGGATCGGCGCGCTGGGATTCCGCGCCGCTCGTCATGGCGCTCGGAGGGCGCGCGCCGTCGCCGGAGTTTCTCGCTTCTCTCGCGCGCGGCTGCGAAGTATGGGCCGTCGACAGGGGAGTGGAAGCCTGCCGCGCCGCTGGGGTCGTTCCCGCCGCGCTGATTGGCGACCGAGACAGCGGAAGCGCGCAATCGTGGCGCTGGGCCGCGGAACGCGGCGCGAAAACGCGCGAGTACCAGAGCGATAAGGATCTTACGGACTTTCAGCTCGCGCTTGAAATCCTTGCGGACGAATGTAAAAATAAAGAAAAAAAGATAATTTTAACGGGCGCGCTCGGCGGCAGGTTCGACCATCTGTGGAGCCTGACGCTGTCTTTTCTGAACCGGACACGCGCAGGAGTACAATTTTGCATGGCCGACGACCGCGAGGGCGTTATGTTTGTGCGCGGCGGAGATGCCTACGCGCTCTCCTTCGCGCGAAGGCCGAAGGCGCTGTCGCTGCTTTCGTTTTCGCCGCTCTGCCGCGGCGTAAATCTCAGCGGCGTACACTGGCCCTTGACGGACGCGGAACTGCGCTATGATTTTCCATACGCTGTGAGCAACCGTGTGGAGGGCGAGGGGCGCGTCGAAATTTCGTGCGTTTACGGCACGCTGGGCCTTTACTGGACGTGGAACGACGCCTTTTAGCGCAGAGCCGCGTTCTTTGCTAATGCCGCGCCGCCTCCGCTCATGGTAGAATAGGCCGGTAATTGTAGATAAGGATGTGAACCGATGTTTGGACATATTTTCTCGCCCGGCGGACTGGCGAATCTGCTTCTGAGCGTTCCCGCCGTATTGTGGGCGATCACCTTTCACGAATTCTGCCACGGCTTCGCGGCGAAGATGCTCGGCGACCCGACCGCGGAGAGAGAGGGGCGGCTTTCGCTGAACCCGCTTGACCACCTGGACCCGGTAGGCGCGCTCTGCCTTCTGCTCTTCCGATTCGGCTGGGCTAAACCTGTGCCCATCGACACGCGCTGCTTCAAGCATCCGAAACGCGACATCATCATAGTGAGCCTTGCGGGCGTTGCAGGTAACCTGCTGACAGCCTTCGTCTGCGCGCGCGTTGTGAACTTTTTCCCCGGCCTCTTCGTCAGCTGGGGCGCGCAGCAGTTCATACTGCTAATGATATACATAAACCTGGGGCTCGCGGCCTTCAATATAATCCCGATACCGCCGCTCGACGGCTCGCGCATACTCTATGTGCTGCTGCCATACCAGTGCATGAAATATTACTACTGGCTCGAACGCTGCGGGATGTTCGTCATAGTCGGCCTGCTTGTGCTCGGGATATTCCCGTACGTCATGTACCCGATAATGACAGTGCTTTTTCATATAGTCATGTTCTAGAGGAAAGATCGTGAAAAAAATACTCGTGACTAACGACGACGGCGTTTACGCAGAAGGCATAGGAACGCTTGCGCGCGCGCTGGACGAAGCGGACTATGAAGTCCTCGTCTGCGCGCCGGACAGGGAGCGCAGCGCCTCTGGACACTCCATGACGATGGATCGTCCGCTGCAAATCAAGCGCGCGGACGCGGCGCGCACCGGCGGAGCAGAGGCGTGGTGCTGCGACGGCACGCCGACCGACTCCGTTATAATGGGGCTCGAAGTGCTGAAATTTCCAGCCGAAATTGTCGTCTCCGGAATCAACTGCGGCCCGAACCTCGGCGACGACATCACCTACTCCGGCACGGCATGCGCTGCGATGGAGGGCGTAATAGCGGGCCTTCCCTCGATGGCTGTCTCGCTGGTCTGCCGCTCGCGCGACAAGATCTTGCATTACGAAACGGCTGCCCGCGCGGCGATAGAAATTCTCGAATGGACGAAAACGCACCGGATGGAGCAGGAGCTTTTCTACAATGTCAACGTGCCGAACGTCCCGCTCGAAGATCTGCGCGGCGTGAAACTTGCGCGCAAGGGCAAACGCCGTTATCATGACAAAATTACAGTGATCAAAACTCCGTTCGGCGGAGAAGCCTACTGGGTCGGCGGCCGCATTGAGGACGACATGGCGGACGACACGGACGTCTCGGCCGTCGCAAACGGTTTCGCCTCGCTCACTCCGGTTCATCTTGAAATGACGTCGTTCGCCGCGCTCGAAAAAATCTCCGCGCTGTCGTTTGAGAGCGAAGTAAACGCCGCTCTCGGCAAAAACTGAACGAAGCATGCAAAATCGTTTCTTTTGAACATTTGTGAGCGGACGGTTGACAGAATCTCGTTATCTGTTAAAATGTTCCGCAAGTTTTAGGAAAGGAGGGGCGGCTGTGAGGCTTTTGTCTGTCGGACGAATAAGACGCATACGACGAACCGACCGTAACGAGCATATCAGGTTATGCTGTGACGGGGAGATGAGTTCGATTGTTCGGCGACAGAGATGAGGAGCCACCGGCTGAAAGCGCCTCTCGCAAAGAAAATCCAAACTTCGCACCCTTGAGCATAATTAAACGAAGCGGACGCAAACGCGTCAACAAGGGTGGCACCGCGGGTAATAAAGCCCGTCCCTATCTGAACAAGAGAGGGACGGGCTTTTTTATATTTTAAGAAAACATAAAAATTTCTAAGGAGGAAATTCAAATGGCAGCAGAGAAAAAAGGAAAGGTAATACTGGCTTATAGCGGAGGGCTTGACACGTCGGTCGCTATTCCGTGGCTTCACGAACAGGGATACGACGTCGTAACGCTCACGATGCACGTGGGGCAGCAGGCCGACAATCTTGAAGAAATAAAGGAAAAGGCCTACGTCGCCGGAGCCTCGAAGGCCTACGTCGTCGACCTGCGCGAAGCGTTCATCGACACCTTTGTATGGCCCTCGCTCAAGGCCAACGGCGTCTATCAGGGCGTTTATCCGCTCAACTCCGCGCTCTCTCGCCCGATGATAGCGCAGGCGCTCATCTGGTGCGCCGAGAAGGAAGGCGCGGTCGCCGTCGCGCACGGCTGCACGGGCAAGGGGCAGGATCAGGTTCGCATCGAAGTCGCGTGCAACGCGCTCAATCCAGACATCGAAGTCCTCGCGCCCGTCCGCGACTGGGGCTTCACGCGCGAAGAGGAAATGGATTACGCCGCGGCACACAACGTCCCCGTACCCGCCACGAGAAAAAGCCCCTACAGCATCGACGACAACCTTTGGGGCCGTTCCATCGAGTGCGGAATCCTTGAAGACCCGTGGAACGAACCGCCGAAGGACGCCTATAAGCTCACCGTCGATCCCGTCGACGCGCCCGACGAAGAGGTGACGATAGAGGTAACCTTCGAGGCCGGCGTCCCTGTCGCCATCAACGGGGAAAAAATGGGATCTATCGAGCTCATCGACTACATGAACAAGGCTGCCGGCAAGGCCGGTTTCGGCAGGATAGACATGATTGAAGACCGTCTCGTCGGCTTTAAGAGCCGCGAAGTCTACGAATGCCCCGGCGCCCTCGCGCTCATCGCCGCGCACAAAAAGCTCGAGACTCTGACGCTCTCGAAAGATGTCCTCAAGACGAAGAAAGAGCTCGAAGTCAAGTTTGGCGAACTCTCCTACGAGGGGTACTGGTTCTCGCCGCTCATGGAAGCGATCCAGGCATTCGTCGAAACGACGCAGAAGTCCGTCAACGGCACTGTCCGCATGAAGCTCTACAAAGGCAACTGCATAATCGACGGTATGAAATCCGACACCTCCGTCTACAGCAAATCGCTCGCGACTTACTCTGCCGGAGACATCTTCGACCAGTCCGCTTCTGTCGGCTTCATCAAGATCTGGGGAATGCCGATAAAGACCTGGCGTCAAGTACATAAGGAGAAAAACATAAACCCGATAGATAAGCTTGTTATGGAAAAGGGCAAAGAGGCGACCAAATAGGAGAGGCAGATTTTTCTCGGAAAACACAAAAAGAGCGGGCGGAGCTTTTGTCCCGCCCGCTCTTTTTTAACCTTTCGCTTTGCGAAATGGCTGTGGAGCCCTCTATGCCTTCTTATAGCCGCACTTGGGGCAGAGGCCGTTTTCATCCAAGGCGATGCCGCAGAGGGGACAACGGTCGATCTTCAGCTTCGGCTCATACTCCTCCGAGCCGGCGTTGACGCCGCTGGTGAAGGTAAGCTTGACGATATTCAGCTTATCCTTCAGCAGATCGTAGACAATTTTGAGCATTCCCTCAACGGTCATCGTCTCCTTGGTAACGACGATGCGGCACTCCGGATAGGCGGTCGCCAGTTCGGTCTTGAAGGCCGGCCCCTTCATGGTATTGCTCGGCGCGCCGTGCCTGATGCCCTGTTTCTCATAGACCTCCAAAACGGCGGGCAAAAGCGGGTCGTCCTCGCGCAGAATCAGTGCGTGGTCAAAATTCTTCAGCACATCCCAAGCGGTCTTCTGGATCTCATTGCAGGGGAAAACCATATTCACGCCGGGGTTGACGGAATCCTCTACCTCGATAGTCAAACAGCCCGTGTGTCCGTGAAGATACTGCGCCTCTCCCTTGAATCCATAGAAACGGTGTGCATACTGCAGATCGAGTTTTGTAATACTTCTCATGGTAATATCTCCTTCTTATTTATGTTATTTACGGGGTTTTCGCTCCCGTATGCGCGCTTATTTTTTCTCACCGGCCTCCTTCCGGTCATAGCCTGCCCGCATTTGCCGCAGATGCCGCTGAGCCTGAGTTCGATGTGGCGCACTTCGCCGGAAGGCGTGTCGGCGGATGAAAGCGCCCCTTCGGGAAACGCGAAATCAGTGATCTCGCCGCAGACCTCGCAGATGAAATGCCCCTGCGGGCCCGTCTGACAGTCGTAACGCGCGCTGTCGATGAGATCCAGCCTTTGAATGATCCCGCGCTCCGCAAATTCGTTCAATATCCGGTAAACACTCTCTCTTGTAACGGTCGGCAGGCTTTTTTTGACATGCTGCCACACTTCGTCCACTCCCGGATGCGTATAGTTTTCATCAATGAAACTATAAACAGCCAGCCGCTGCGAGGTACATTTCCAACCGTTTCTTTGACAAATTGCCATAAATTCCAGATGCTTTTTCTGTTCCACAATGATTTACCTAATCGACAATGTATTTAATTTTTACATAACTATAATAGTTATTTGATATAATGTCAAGTCTCATATTGTACGTATTTTTAAAAAATATATACTTTGAAAATTTCATCATTGATTGCTCTAATCAGCGCCCAACGCGCGGCTCAAGGGGGGCGAAAGTCCGGTTGTGGCGAGCTGCGCGTTTATACTCCCTTAACTTTACAT
>CAVEUD010000038.1:0-24176 GCA_963618995.1 bacterium | reverse complement strand
GGTAATATGCCCTTATAGGGCTTGGACATACCACCGGCTTAGCCGGTGGTTATGACTTTATCTTTTTCTGTACGCTGTAAGCCGCTTACTTCCTCAGCTGCCGCACGACGTCTATCACCGTGCCGTCGCGCCATTCGACGACGCCTACTATCCTGTCGGTAGTGGCTACGGAGTCGGTGGGGCCGGACATTTTTCTCGCCCTTGCTGCCAGTTCGTCCATCGGCACTATCGGGAGGCCGCGGACTTCGCTTGCCGTATCGAGCAGGTCTTTGCGGCGCGGGTTTATCGTTATACCGTATTCGGTGACTATCGCGTCGATTACCTCGCCGGGGGTAGTGACGCTGTAGACCTTGTCTGTGACGCATGGGATGCGCCCGCGGAGCAGCGGCTGCGCTATTATCGTAAGTTTCGCGCCGACCGCGGTGTCCTGGTGACCGCCGGTGCCGTGGAGCAGGGCGCCGTCGGCTTCGGTGTTGACGTTGGCGTTGAAGTCTGTGTCGACTTCCGTCGCGCCGAGTATTACGACGTCGAGCATGTTTACGGCCGCTCCGCAGTTCCACGGGTTCGCGTACCAGTCGGCGGATATCTCTATGTGGTTCGGGTTTTCGGCTATCGAGCGCACGGCGTCGAGGTCGAATGACTGTACGTCCATGAGCTTCGAGAGCAGCCCTTCTTTAAGCAGCTCGACGAAGTAGCCCGTTATGCCGCCGAGGCCGAAGCCGCCCTTTATGCCTTTGCGAATCATCGCCTGTTTCATGAAGGCAGTGACGGCGAGCGGTATGCCGCCAGCGCCGGTCTGGAACGATATGCCGTCTTTGAAGTAGGGGCTCGCCTCGATGAGCTGCGCCGCGTATTTCGATATGAGGAGGCGCAGCGGGTCGCGCGTGACCTTCGTCGTTCCGGAGACGATGCCCGCCGGGTCGCCTATCGACGGCACTTCGACCACTATGTCGGCCTTGGTCTGCGGTATCGAGACGGGGGCGGCGGGGTAGGCGACGAGGTTGTCCGTGACGGCTATCACGGCATCGGCGTAGTCGGCGTCGGTGTAGGCGTAGCCGAGCGAGCCGCAGGCGGATTTGCCCACCGTGCCGCAGATGTTGCCGCAGCAGTCGGCCGTCGGCGCGGCTATGAAGGCCACGTCGATGTGGACGTCGCCTGCCATGACGGCGCGCGGCCGCCCGCCGTGGCTGCGCAGGACGACTGGCACGCCCATGCCGCCCTCGGAAACTAGCCGGCCTATCGGGCCGTTGACGGAGCCCATTATTTTTGTGACGACTCCGCTCTTTATGTGGTCGATGACCTTTTTGTGGACGCCGAAGAGCGCCGTCGGAAAGAGCGTGAGGTCTTTGATTCCCAGCTCGGCGCAGGCTTCGAGCACCATGTTGACGACGTAGTCGCCGTTTCTGAGATGGTGGTGGAACGATATCGTCATTCCGCTCTTTAGGCCGCTTGCCTTAATCGCGTCTTTGAGCGAAGGCGCGACCTTGTTCACTCGGTCGTTGTTGAAGCAGCGTAGCTTCGCGCCGACTATACGCCCTTCGGGCTTTTTAGCGAAGGCTCCTTCGAAGTGACGAACCTTGCCGTAGCCTTCTATGTAGTCGGGTATCTCGCGTTTTACTGCGTTGACGGTCATTGCTGCAAACCTCCTATGCGAGTCCCGCGCGTATGAGCGTGTATTCCGCTCTCTTGACTACGGGGACGTCGACCATTTTGCCGTCGACGGAGACGGCGCCCTGTCCGCGCGCCGCGGCTTCCTTCGCTGCGGCGATTATCTTCTGGGCCTTGGCTATCTCGGCTTCGGTCGGGTTGAAGACGTCGTGTACTATAGCTATCTGGTTTGGATGGATTACGGATTTGCCAGCGAACCCGAGCTGCTTTATGAATTCCGCCTCGCGGCGCAGCCCGTCGTCGTCGGTGACGCGCGCGTAAACTGTGTCGAGCGGGTCGACCCCAGCGGCGCGCGCGGCGAATACGAGCATGCGGCGCGCCCATTCCAGCTCTGTGCCGCTGTCTGAACGTTCGGTGCGCAGGTCGGCGCGGAGGTCTTCGCCTCCGGGGATTATTGCGGCGACTCTCGGAGAGGCGGTCGCAATATCGTATGCGTTCCATATTCCCTTCGCGGTCTCGAGCAGGCAGAAGAGCTTGAGCTTGCCCTGCGGGATTCCGTTTTTGTCTTCGAGTATCGAGAGTTCCTCGTCGAGTATTTTCACGGTCTCGGGGCCGTCGACTTTAGGCGCGCGGATTCCGTCGAGGCGCTTCATCGGGACTACCGCGGCGAGGTCGTCGCGCCAATATTCCGTGTCTACGCCGTTGATCCTGACGGTCACCTCGCAGTTCCCGAATTCGCCCTGTTCCAGGTATCTAGAGACTAGGATGCGAGCGGTGTCCTTCTCGGACATCGCGACGGCGTCTTCAAGGTCGAGTATCACGCCGTCGGAGCCGAAGAGCCAGCCGCGCGTCAGCATGTTAGGATTGTTGCCGGGCAGGTAGAGCATAGTGCGGCGCATTTATTTCGCCTCCCTCAGCCTTTTGTAAGCGGCTTCGACGCGAGCGCCGAGGACTATGTCGAGCGCGCCGTTGTCCTGCACGGTGACGTTGAGGCCCGTCGCTCTGAGCGAGGCCAGCGTCTCGTTTATTTTCTTTTCCATCGCGCTTTTGAAGCGCGCTGCGCTCGCTCCGCTTATTTCTATATTCACTCCGGCGCCCGGCGCCTCTTCAAGCGTCACGAGGCAGTCCATCGATTCAAGGGTTCCTGCCTGCGATGTCTTCATTTTTTTCGATTCCTCCTTACGATATAAAAGCGGCCAGCCGACCCCGGATTGGTGGGAGACGCGCCGCTTCGCTTATTTATCCGTTGTTCTGCGCGCTTGCGCCGGTTAGTCGTCGAAGCCTACGAGCGACGCCTCGTCCCATGCGCACATTTCATGGACTTTCTTCTTCGCCGCTTCGAGCTTTTCTCCTGTGAACTCAGGATTGATTTTCGTGGCTATCGCCGCGGCCATGTCTATCGTGGAAGCGGCGTTCTTCTCCCAGTCGGGGTCTCCGCGGAAGTCGCGCAGCACGTCGTAGGTGAGCGTGCCGGGCTTGCTTTCGACGAGCACTTCGCCGATGGCTTTTTCTATCTTCTGCGCAGCCTCGTCTAGGCCGAGGTATTCGAGCATCATCTTGCAGGTGAGAATCATCGCGCTCGGGTTGACCTTGTACTGGTGCGCGTATTTCGGCACGGAACCGCTCGACGGCTCAAAGAGCGCTGCGTTCTTTCCTATGTTGCCGGAGGGAGCGAAGCCGAGGCCGCCGGTGAGCTGTGACGCTTCGTCGGAGAGTATGTCGCCGAATACGTTCGAGGCGACGACCACGCTGTAGTCCTGCGGGTTCTTGATGAGCCACATAGCCGTCGCATCGGCGTTCTCTTCGATGCCTTTGATGCCATACTGTTCGTATTCTTTTGCGATTTCGAGGAATATGCGCTTCATCATGCCGTCTGTCTGGCGGATGACGTTCGCTTTGTTGCAGCAGTGGACGGTTTTGCGGCCCGTCGCCTTCGCATATTCGAAGGCGGCGCGGATGATGCGCGTGCATCCCTCTTCGGAGAATACACGCCACGAAACCGCTATCTCGCCCTTGCCTTCGCGAAAACGGTCCATGCCCTTGTGTAGGTCGAACATCTCTTTCGGCAGCGGGGAGAACTCGACGGCGGAGTAGAGGTCTTCAGTGTTCTCACGGAACATCACGATGTCTATGTCGGGGTTCTTTGCGAGCGGCGTTCCGATGCCGGGCAGCGTCTTCGCGGGGCGCAGGTTGATATAGAGGTCGAAGAGCTGGCGCATCTGGAGTATCGCGGATTTGAAGCCTTTGACTCCGGCCTTCGATGTGATGGCGGCCATTATCGTAGCGTCTGTCTCTTCTATCGCTTTTATCGTCTCCGGCGGGACGGTGTTGCAGCGCGGGTCGCCTTCGCCGAATTTTTTATTCGACTTCTCCCACATGCACCAGCCGAGGTCGGCACGGCGCCAGTTTATCGGCAAGTCGAGAGATTCGAGGACGAGCAGCGCGCCCTCCATCATATCGAAACCGGAATCGTCGCCGGCCATGTAGGTTACGTCGTAGCGGTCTTTCTTTGCCTTTACTCTCATAATGTTCTCTGACATCTCTGTTCCTCCTGCGTTTTATGCTTTTTCAAAGCGCGCCGTCCGCGCGGGCGGCGCGCGCCGCTTCCGTTTTTACGCTAAGCCGAGCTCTTTCTTGACGTGCGGGATGAGCCCGCCGTCATTGATCAGCCCCTGTACGAACTCGGGATAGGGCGGGAATGGGTATTCCTTGCCGTTCGCGATGATGACGCCGCGCTTGAAGTCGACCTCGGCCTCGTCGCCCATTTTGAGTTCGTCGCACGCCTCGGGGCAGACTATCGTCGCGAGCCCCTCGTTGAGGCAGTTGCGGTAATGGATGCGCGCGAAGCTCTTCGCGACTATCGCCGTGATGCCGCGCTCCTTGAGGCATATCGCGGCCTGCTCGCGGCTTGAGCCGCAGCCCCAGTTCTTGCCCGCGACTATCACGTCGCCCGCCTTCGCGCTCTTCGTAAATTCCGGGTCAAGGTCTTCGCATGCGTGCTCGGCCATTTCCGAGCGTTCTTTTATCGTATATGTGTACTTGCCGGGGAATATTACGTCGGTGTTAACGTCGTCTCCGTATTTCCAGACTTTGCCCATTTTACAACGCCTCCCTCGGATCTGCGATCTCGCCCTTTATCGCCGAAGCCGCGACTGTCATCGGGCTGGCGAGGTAGATGAAGCTTTCCTTGTCGCCCATACGTCCTTTGAAATTCCTGTTCGCAGTGCTTATCGCCGTTTCGCCCGGTGCGAGGATGCCTTCATGGTTGCCCATGCAGGGGCCGCAGCCGGGATTGCATATAACGCAGCCGGCGTCGAGCAGCGTGTCGATGATTCCCTCGCGCATCGCCTGACGGTAAACTATCCACGAAGCGGGTATGACGACCGTGCGCACGGCGACCTTGTGTCCTTTGAGGATTCCCGCCGCGAGGCGCAGGTCTTCGATGCGCCCGTTCGTGCAGGAGCCGAGGAAAGCCTCGTGTATTTTAGTCCCTTTGACTTCTTCGATCGGAGCCCAGTTGTCTACGGTGTGCGGCCTCGCTACGCATGGCTCGATGTCGCCGAGGTCGTAACGGACTTCCTTGGCGTAGACCGCGTCGTCGTCCGCCCATATGCACTCCCAGTTTGAATATTTTTCCTTGCCCTTTATCGCGTCAAGCACCTTCTGGTCCGGTTTGCAGACGGCGTTCTTTGCGCCGAACTCCACGCCCATGTTGCATATAGTCATACGCTCGGCGATGCTCATGTCCTCGATGCCCTGCCCGTGGAACTCAACGCTCATGTAGTCCGCGCCGTCGGCCTTCACGTCGCCTATCAGTTTAAGGATGAAGTCCTTCGTCGAGACGCCGGGCTTGAATTTGCCCGTTACGACGACTTTCATGCTCTCCGGCACCTTGAACCATATCTTTCCCGTCGCCCAGACCGCCGCCATCTCAGTGCGGCCTATGCCGGTCGAGAAAGCGCCGTAGGCTCCGTATGTGCAGGTGTGGCTGTCGCTGCCGACCATCACTAGGCCGGGAAGAGCAAAGCCCTCTTCGCAAATTTTCTGATGGCATACGCCGCCGTCGCTCATTATGTCGTAGAGGTGCGGAATGCCCTGCTCAGCCGCGAATTCGCGCACTTCCTTATGGTTCACTGCGTGCGCGCTCGAAGGAGCGGGGACGGCGTGGTCGAGCACGAAGCAGATGCGTTCCGGGTACTTGACCTTCTCAACGCCTATTTTCTTGAACGTGCGCGATATCGGGCCGCCGTTGTCGTGGCTCATGCAGACGTCCGGCTCAACCGTGACGACCTCGTTCGCCCTGACTTCGTATCCCGCGGCTCTGCCGAGAACCTTTTCAGCGAATGTCTTCCCCATCTTGGGTATCCTCCTTCAGCGCGGCTATTTCTCCGCAGCTACCTTGGCCTTCATGTAATTCATGAGGCCGCCAGCTTTCATTATGTCGTTTTCGAGGTCGCTCACGGCATCTCCGTGGAAGGCCTCGCCGTTCGTCGCGTCCTTTATCGTGCCGGTCGAGAGTTCGACTTCAAGCTGGTCTCCGTCCTTGATTTTCCCAGCCTTTATCGCGTCGGAGAGCCCCTTGACGAAGAGCACGGGGTAGCCGTTGTTTATCGCGTTTCTGTAATAGATGCGGCTGCACGTTTCGGCGAGGACGCAGGGGACGCCAGCGTACTCGATGCAGTAGACGGCGTGCTCACGGCTGGAGCCGCAGCCGAAGTTCTTGCCGGCGACGACGAAGTCGCCGGGCTTCACTTCCTTCGCGAAGTTTTCCTTGCCGGGATAGTACTCGAAAGCGTACTGCGGCATATTCTTCGGGTCGGTCTCCGCAAGATATTTATTGTGATAGATGAGGTCGGTATCAACGTCGTCGCTAAACACCCACGCTCTGCCTTTGAGAATTTCGCCCATAGCGCTCTTCCTCCTCTACTTGAGTATCTCTCTCGGGTCGGTGATGCAGCCTTTGACTGCCGTCGCCATCGCCGTCATCGGGCTCATAAGGTACGTGTGGCTTCCCTTGCCGACTTTGCCGATGAAGTTGCGATTCGTCGTCGAGCAGCCGACGTCGCCCGACGGCATAGCGCCGTAGTGCTCCGCGGTGCAGAGCGAGCAGGTCGGGTTTGTGAAAACTATTCCGGCCTTCAGGAAATCCGCCGCCATGCCCTCTTCGACGCAGCGGAGCTGGACTTCGGTCGTCGACGGGGTGATTATCGTGCGCACCGTCGGGCTGACCTTGCCGCCGCCCGCCATCAGGACGTCGTGCGCCGCCTTTATGTCCTCGTAGCGTCCGTTCGAGCACGATCCTATATGCACCTGGTCGACGTGCGTTCCGGCTATATCGCGCACCGGCTTCACGTTGTCCGGCGCGTCGGGGCAGGAGGCCATCGGCTCAAGCTTGTTCACGTCGTAACGCAGCACGCGGCAGTATTCGGCGTCAGTGTCGGCCTTGAGCTCTCCGGCGAGCTTCGCAACTTCCGGTCCGGCACGTTCGACTAGCCACTTGAGCACTTCGCCGTTCGGCATGATGAGGGGAACCTTGCCGCTCATTTCAGTGACCATCGAGCAGAGCGTGATACGTTCGGCGAGAGTCGCGTTCTCTATCGTATCTCCAGTGAATTCGACTGCGAGGAAGTCCATGCCGCCGGCGCCGAGGTCGCCGACGATCTTCGTCAGGAGGTCTCTCATGCAGACGCCCTTCGCGAACTTGCCGGTCACCTCGATTTTCATCGTCTCGGGGACGCGGAACCAGTTTACGCCCGCGATGTACGAGGCTGCGATGTCGGAGTTGCCGACGCCGGTCGCAAACGCCCCGACCGCGCCGAGCAGGTTCATATGGCTGTCTGTGCCGATTACGACGTCGCCGGGCTTGATCATTCCGGCTTCGAGCATGACGTGTTGCCCGATTCCGTGGTTTATGTCGAAGAGGCGCGTGACGCCCTGGCGTTTGCAGAATTCGCGGATTATCTTCTGGTTCGCGGCTACCTTCTCGGAGTGCGCCGGAGCCTGTAGGTCGAAGGTGAAGGCGAGCTTGTCGGGATCCCAGACCTTCGCTTCCTTGCCCATCTCTTTTTCAAACTGGAGCACGACGTTCGCGCCGCCGAAGTCGCGGCAAGTCGCCCAGTCGATTTTGCACCAGACGCGGTCTCCGACCTTCACGGGATGGCCCGATGCGCGCTCCATGATTTTCATTATCGATGTCTTGCTCATTGAAAAAATTTCCTTTCGCAGGCTCGTCTAAAATTTTCTATTTCATACCGAGGAACGACTTTATCGTCTCGAAGTTGATGAAGTCCGCCTTGTTCACGACGACGGCCTCGGGGCTGCGCAGCGTGCCGTCGCCCTCATGCGCGTGGTTCGCAATGATGTGCCCCACCTCGCCGGGCAGGCCGTTGCGCAGCGCGATGACCGTGCCGGAGAACGGATGGCGCAGATTCTTTCCGCAGCGCGACTTCACAGTCTCGCCGGAGCCGTTCTTCTCGTACTCGACGAGCTTGCCGACGTCGTGCAGCAGAGCGCCCGCGACGAGGAGGTCGTTGTCCATTTTGAATTTTTCGTCCTTCGTCGCGTAAATGGCGTTGAACTCGTCCATCGCGAGCTTCGCTATGCGCGTCACGCCGCGCACGTGCGCGAGATAGCTGAACGGGCAGTTAGGGATGAGGAGCGTGAACGGAATCTTGTCCATGTCCTCCGGCTCCCAGCCGCCGCTTCTCAAGCCGTCCTCGATAGCCGCGACGACCTTGTCGCGCATGGCTTCGTCGTGAATCCATTCGATCTCAGGAAATAATTTCCTTATCTTCTCTTTCATGTGTTTTCCTCCCGTTCAGTCGTTTTTACTTTTTATATGCCCGCCGCGATGCCCCTGTGCAGCGTGCGATAAATCCTGTCTATGTGGCGCGACGCAGCCTCCCGAGCCTTCTCCGCGTCGTGGTCGAGTATCGCGTCGTATATGTCGCGGTGCTCGTTGAGAAACGCGCCCTTGTCGTCGAGCAGGTTGTAAATCCTGTCGTGCGTCGCGAGAATAAGGTCGAAATTCATGCGGGTGATGTTGACGAATACGAAGTTGTGCGTCGCCTCGGCGAGCACGAGATGGAAGTCGAAGTCCATCTGAGCGCGGTCGCGCGGCAGCGCGAGATGTTCTTCCGTAGCCGTGATGACGCGCATAAGCCTCATGAGGTCCGACGGGGTCGCGCGCATCGCGCTCTCGCCAGCGATCGCCGGGTCAAGGATGCGCCGCGCCTCCATAAGTTCGAGGATGGCCGAATCTTCGAGCTGGATGCCGCGTTTCCGGTCCTCGGATATCTCGCGCGGCTGGCGCACGAAACGCCCCTTGCCGGCTATCGACTCTATGAGGCCGAGCAGCTCCATAACGCGGAACGCCTCGCGCAGCGAGCTGCGGCTCACGCCGAAGGTCTCCATGAGCTGACGCTCGGAGGGCAACGGGTCGCCAGGCAGCAGGCGGCCGTCCGCGATTTCCTCTTTCAGCTTTTCTACCACTTTTTCATATATTCTCGCAGTCTTTGAAACCTGTGATTCTATCATTGTGAACAAACCTCCTAACTGGGTTGCCCAGTATACTATATACTACTTTACAAACGGCTTGGCAAGCGATTATTAAAACTCTGAATTATCCAAAAATTTAACATCGATTCACGTAAATAATAAATCTTACAATTTGTGAATATATCGTTTATTCGTTCTATTAGCGATTTTATCATGCTTGCATAAAAATTCTGCGCCATGCCGCGCACCGCTGTGAAGCGCGAGGCTTATGTGTCGCGCGCCAATGTATATTTTTTCACATATTGTCAGACCGGTCTTATCTTCTGCATGTGTTTCGTGATTTTTCGCGCGGGCGCTGGATTTAGCGGCGCGCGCGGTGTAGTATGGAGCGGCAGCGCGCGCAGTGCCGCGGGCGATGTTTGATGACAGAAGAGGGAACGGGAGATATCTATGAAATTTTATGTCCGAACCGATAAATCAGCGGACGCGCCCTCAGCCTTCGTTACGCAGGAAGATTTACTCGCTCTGCACGGCGCGCGCGTCCTCGGCGTCAATCCTCCGGTGCGCGACTTCGCCTTCATGGATTTGTGGTCGAAGCCGCTCGGCTTGCTCTACTTACTCCAGAGCCTGCGAGCGGAAAACTCCGTCGCACTTCTCGACTGCGTATGGGAAGCGCGCTCGGGGCTGAAAACATACGGGCAGCAGAACACCGCGAAGCGCGAGATAGAAAAGCCAGCCCAATACGCCGCCGTGTGCCGCAGGTATTTCCACTTCGGCCCCGCGCGCGGGGAAATCGCCGCGAAGCTCGCGCGAATGGAAGCGCCCGACGTTATACTCGTAACCTCCGTGATGACCTACTGGTATTTGGGTGTGAAGTGGATTATAGGGCTGCTGCGCGAAATATTCCCGCAGAGCGCGATAGTCCTCGGCGGCGTCTACGCGTCGCTCTGCCCGGAGCACGCTTCGCGCCTCGGCGCGGATTACGTCGTGCGCGGGCGCGCCGCGCCAGCCGCGCCGTACCCGGCGATGGATTTATACGGCGCGATAAATTACGGCGTCTCTATGACTTCCTTCGGCTGCCCCTTCTCGTGTGGCTACTGCGCATCGGGAATCTTATGGCCGCGCTACCGTCGCCGCTCCCTCGCCGAAGCGCTTGCTGAGATAGATTATCAGGCGGCGCTTGGCGCGCGCGACGTCGCCTTTTACGACGACGCGCTGCTGCTCGGGAAAAATGAATTTTTCTATCCGCTCTGCCGCGAACTGACGGCGCGGTACGGCTGCACGCTGCGCCTACACACTCCGAACGGGCTCCACGTGCGCCAGATCGACGAGCGCTGTGCATGGACGCTTGCAGAGAACAATTTTAGGACGATACGCCTCTCGCTCGAAAGCGTCGACCCAAAAATCGCGCGCGAAAGCTCCGGCAAGGTCGCGCGCGAGGAATACGCATCCGCCGTAAAGAACCTCCGCGCCGTCGGCTACGCGCCAGAGGGCTGTGAAACCTACGTCCTCGCGGGACTTCCGGGACAGGACATAAAATCGGTGAAGGAAACTATAAACTTCGTCTGGGACAACGGCGGAGTGCCGAAACTTGCGGAGTTCTCCCCGATACCGGGGACGCCGCTCTTCGATGCCGCGGCGCTAAAGCTCCCTGCGCTGCGCGTGGAGCCGCTGCTTCAAAACAACTCGGTCTACTGCTCCTATTTTTCGAAAGACATAACGCCGGAAGAGCTTCAGGAACTCAAGGACATGACGAAGCGCCGGACGCAGCCGCACGCGGCGGGTTGACTTTTCGAGCGATACGCCGCACGCTAATGACAACGAATCGACGTACAAGCAATATGTAAAATCGTCGCCCAAGGGGCCGCCTTGCGGAGCAGCAAGAAACAACGCGCCCTTCCTTTGACGGAAGGGCGCGTTGTGCGTTTCGCGCCGTCTTTGCGTTACTGTTTTGCCTTGCCTTGGTTGGCGACCGCCGCCTGCGCCGCCGCTATAGCCTCGGCGTCACCAAGGTAGTAATGCTTTATAGACTTCAGCTCATCGTCCAGCTCATAGACGAGCGGCACGCCGGTCGGTATATTCAGCTCCACGATATCCTGCTCCGACACGCCGTCAAGATATTTGACAAGCGCGCGCAGGCTGTTGCCGTGCGCGGCGATAATAATCCGCTTACCCGCGCGGATATCCGGCGCTATGACCCCCTCCCAGTAAGGGACGACGCGCGCGACGGTATCTGCAAGGCACTCGCCCAGCGGCAGCTCGTCAGGCGCAATGCCCGCGTAACGCGCCTCATGCCCCGGCCAGCGCTCGTCCTCACGTTCAAGCAGCGGAGGACGCGTCGCGTAACTGCGCCGCCAGATCTTCACCTGTGCGTCGCCGTACTCAGCAGCCGTCTCCGCCTTATTAAGCCCCTGCAAAGCGCCGTAATGGCGTTCGTTTAACTTCCACGACTTCTCGACAGGAATCCACATCAAATCAGTCTCTTCCAGCACGCACCATAGAGTTTTGATAGCGCGCCGCAGCACAGAAGTAAACGCCTTATCGAAAACATACCCCTCGTTCCTGAGCAGCCCGCCCGCGGCCTTAGCCTCGGCGAGCCCCTTATCAGAAAGCGGCACATCCTGCCACCCCGTAAAACGGTTTTCCTTATTCCACGAACTCTCCCCGTGTCTTATCAGCACAAGCTTATACATAGAGGCACCTCCGCGTCGAGTGAAATAAATCGTTTTCCACGCCGCTTCAAATTGTCCAACGACGCTGACTGCTTGTCAAGGCGGCGCGGGGGTATATCGATAATGATATATCGATATAAATTTTCTGTATCTACTAAAAGCTGAACGGATGGATAGAATAATAAATGTGAACGAAACAACGAGCGTGCCGTTTTAATTACGGCGCGCAGCAGGAGGAGATAAATTATGGCAAGATTCACATTACCTCGCGATATTTACCACGGCAAGGGCGCTCTTGCGGAGCTTCGCACTCTTCGCGGCAAAAAGGCCTTCGTAGTGGTCGGGGGCGGAAGCATGAAGCGTTTCGGCTTCCTTGATAAAGTCGAGCAGTATTTGCAGGAAGCCGGCATGGAGGTGCGCCTTTTCGAGGGCGTAGAACCGGACCCGTCGGTCGAGACGGTTATGCGCGGCGCGGCTGCGATGCGTGAGTTCCAGCCTGACTGGATAGTTTCAATCGGCGGCGGCTCGCCGATAGATGCGGCGAAGGCGATGTGGGTATTCTACGAATATCCCGAGACGACCTTTGATGAGCTTTGCGTGCCGTTCCACTTCCCGACGCTGCGCACGAAGGCGCGCTTCTGCGCCATACCGTCGACTTCGGGGACGGCGACTGAGGTGACGGCTTTCTCCGTCGTCACCGACGACTCAAAGGGCGTCAAGTATCCGCTGGCTGATTTCAACATCACGCCGGACGTCGCCATCGTCGACCCAGAGTTGGCCGAGACGATGCCGAAGAAGCTGACTGCGCACACCGGTATGGACGCTCTGACGCACGCGATAGAGGCCTGCGTCTCGACTCTGCATTGCGAGTACACAGACCCGCTCGCGCTGCACGCGATAGAACTGATCAGCGCGAACCTCGTCCCGTCATATAACGGCGATATGGCCGCGCGCGATAAGATGCACGACGCGCAGTGTCTTGCCGGTATGGCTTTCTCTAACGCCCTGCTCGGCATAACGCATTCGATGGCGCATAAGACGGGCGCGGCTTTCAGCGGAGGGCACATAGTCCACGGCGCGGCGAACGCGATGTACCTGCCGAAGGTCATCCGCTTCAACGCTGCGGAGCCTGAGGCCGCAGAGCGATATGCGCAGATAGCGCGTTTCATTCATCTAAAGGGCGAGACGACGGCCGAGCTGGTTGAAGCTCTCGTCAATCGCGTCAACGAGATGAACGCGGAGCTTAATATACCGTCGCGCATAAAGGATTACGAGGGCGGCATAATCGACGAGAAGGAATTTATGGAGAAGCTGCAGCACGTGGCTGAGCTGGCCGTAGGCGACGCCTGTACCGGCTCGAACCCGCGTAAGATCACGCCTGCGCAGATGGCCGAACTTCTGAAAAGCTGCTACTTCGACAAAGAAACTGTGAAACAATAACAGCTTGAATAAGGCGTTCGCATAAACATTTTCCCAACAGAACCGCGGCGGAAGCCGCACAAGCAAGCCGGAGCCCACGCTTCGGCTTTGCTTGTCGGCATACGGAATGCTTCATGCCGCAGTGGAACTCCGCGCTGATGCAGTAAAGCAATACGCATACCGTCTCGATGCGCGTGGGGAGGGGAGGATTCTATGCCGGTAAGATATGGTATATAATTTTTCAGACGCGCGGACGCGCGGCAAATTTTTCGATATCTGCGCAGGAGGATGAGGGCGATGGGAACGCCGCTTGAGAGGGCCGCGGCCTCCGTCTTTATGATAATGTTGGGATACGCGCTGAAACGCGCGGGATTTTTTTCAAAGAGCGACGCGGACACGGTAGCTAAGCTCTGTTTGAACATCACGCTGCCCGCCGCTATTATCACCGGCTTCGGCAGCTATAAGCAGGATTTTTCACTTTTTGCCGTGATAGCGCTCGGCGCTGTGTGCAACGCAGTCGTTCTGGGCGTGTCGTGGTTCATGTCGGTCCGCTCGACGCGGCGCGACAAAATTTTCCACATGTTCGCGCTGCCGGGCTACCAGATAGGAACCTTTACGCTGCCTTACATCGGCAGCGCGCTCGGCCCCTACGGCGTCCTCGTCACCTGCATGTTCGACATGGGGAACTCGCTCTTCGCCTGCGGCGGGACTTATGCGCTCGTCTCCGCTTTGCCGTCGCTCGGCGGCGGGGCGCGCCCGACGCTGAAAGAATTCGTGAAGCGTGTCTTTTCTACGGCGCCCTTCGTCGTCTATATTGTGGCGCTAGTATGGGTGAATTTCATCGGCGGCGTGCCGCGCTGCATTGTCGCGCTCGCAGCGCCGATAGGCGCGGCGAACTCATTCGCGGCGATGTTCATGATAGGACTGATGATCGAGATTAAGAAGCACGGCGCGGAGCTATGGACCGTCTTCTCCACGCTTGCGGTGCGCTACGCTGCATCCGCCGCGCTTGCGCTGCTCTTCTATTTCTATACGCCGTTCCCGCTCATCACGCGACAGATTCTCGCGCTGGTCGTTTTCTCGCCGGTCTCGGCGCTCTGCCCAATCTTTACAGAAAAATGCGGCGGCGACACCGGCATGGCTGGCTTCGCGGGCTCCATCTCCATCGTGATAAGCGTGATGGCGATGACGGCCTGCATGGCGGTCATAGGGATTTAGGGCCGGAGGGTAAATCAAGCGCGCGTCATTTTATAATCGGAATATAAGCGGCGCTTGATTATAAATCCAAGTATTCCTGGCAATAAGCCTGGTAGAGGGGCGTAACTGAGCCGCTGCGCGCGGAAGCTGCGTCCCTCCCGTTTTTTTAAACGCTTGCACCGCTCCGGCGTGTTCGTTTTCGTACGGCTGTACGCTGCGGCATGCGCCTCTCTTTGGGAGAAGCTTAGTATTGCGGGGTGCTACATCAAGAGCCTTTCAAAGAACGTCATGCAGTTTTCACGAACGTTATAAATTTTTACAAAAATCATTTTTGCGCATGTTTTTATTCTGTTAAATACGGCTTTTCGTTGATTTATATCGTTTCTGTTTGCTTGAAATGAGCAGAGTGCGGTGTTATATTTTTATTGCAATCAAGTTGCAATAAAGTTTTAGGAGGTTTCGTATGAACAACGCACTTTTCAGATTCAGGAGGCCGGAGAACGAACATTCTATGAGCTACGCGCCTGGGTGCCCGGAGCGCGCGCTGCTGCGCGAGGCGATAAAGCAGATAGAGTCGGAGACGGCGGAGATCCCGCTCGTCATCGGAGGCGAAGAGGTATATACGGGAGACACGGGGGGCGTCGTAATGCCGCACGACCACGCGCATACGCTGGCCGTCTATCACAAGGCCGGCGCGAAGGAGATGGAGCGCGCGATAAAGGCGGCGACGGCGGCGCACGAGCGCTGGGCCGCGACGCCTTGGACGGAGCGCGCGGCGATTTCTCTGAAAATCGCCGAGCTCATCGACAAGAAGTACCGTTACCTGCTGAACGCCGCGACGATGCTCGGGCAGAGCAAGACGGCGTGGCAGGCGGAGATCGAGGCGGCTAGCGAGACGATAGACTATTTCCGCTTCACGGTACACTGCATGGACGAACTTTACGGAGACCAGCCCGCTTCGGAGGAGGGCGTAATAAATTCGCTCGAATACAGGCCGCTCGAGGGCTTCGTCTACGCCGTGACGCCGTTCAACTTTACGGCGATCGCCGCGAATCTTCCGATGGCTCCGGTCATTATGGGGAACACCGTCGTTTGGAAGCCCGCAACCACGTCGCTGCTTTCGAGCTGGTATCTGATGAAGATTTTCATGGAGGCGGACGTTCCTGCGGGCGTGCTGAACTTCATGCCGGGGCCGGGCTCGGTGGGCAGCCGCGTCGTGCTGAACCACAAGGATCTTGCCGGCATCCACTTCACCGGCTCGACGCAGGTTTTCAACAGCCTGTGGCGCGGCGTGGCGGAGAACCTTAATAAGTATGTCTCGTACCCGCGGCTCGTCGGCGAGACGGGCGGCAAGGATTTCCTCGTGATGCACGCCTCGGCCGATGCCAAGGCCGTCGCCTCTGCGCTGATGCGCGGCGCGTTCGAATACCAGGGGCAGAAGTGTTCCGCGACATCGCGCGCCTACATACCGGCGAGCCGCTGGGACGAGCTGAACGCAGAGCTTGGCGCGATGCTCGCCGAGACGCGCACGGGCGACCCGCGCGATTTCCGCAATTTCGTCTGCGCGGTCATCGACGAGGCGTCATTCGACAACTGCATGGATTATATAAATTACGCGAAAAGTTCGCCCGACGCCGAGATTCTCTACGGCGGCACCGGCGACAAGAGCGTCGGCTATTTCGTCCAGCCGACTGTGATTAAGACAGCCGATCCGCATTTCCGCTCGATGGAGGAAGAAATTTTCGGCCCGATATTGACGGTCTACGTCTACGACGACGCGCGGTGGACGGAGACGCTGCGACTCTGCGACGGGACTTCGCCCTACGGGCTGACGGGCTCCGTTTTCGCGGCAGACCGCGCGGCGATTGAGGAGGCGAAACGCATCCTGCGCTACGCGGCTGGGAACTTCTATATCAACGACAAAACGACGGCCGCGAGCGTCGGGCTACAGCCCTTCGGCGGCTCGCGGGCGTCCGGCACTAACGACAAGGCCGGGACGCGGCTGAACCTTAGCCGCTGGGTCTCGCCGCGGACTATAAAAGAAAATCTGCTGCCTCCTCGCGATTTCAAGTATCCATATATGCAGGAAGATTAGCTCCGCCGCCTTATCTCGTAGGATGCCTTATTGAAATTTCTCCATAAACTCTCCCTGCCGCCGCGCCGCGAACGGCGCGGCGGCGCACGAAGAGCCGGCGCTTGTGCGCCGGCTCTTTTATCTCTATTCCGCTGTCGCCGTATTTTAGCAGAGAGCTATCTTTTAGGCAGGCGCCCTTCTTTAGGCAGGTGCTTCATTGGGTCGAGAGGCGTCCCTTTCGAGTTGCGTATTTCGAAGTGCAGGTGGTTGCCGGTCGCGCGCCCGGTGCGGCCCACGACCGCTATTTTGTCCCCCTGTTTCACTCGCTGCCCGACTTTTACGTAGTTGGCCGAGTTATGCGAGTAGAGCGACCATAGTTTACCGCCGTGGTTTATAACTATGACGCGCCCGTAACCTCGGAATCCGGGGCCGTTGTTAGAAACGACTTCTACTATCCCGTCGAGAATGGCGTATATAGGCGTCCCTTTAGGCGCGCTCATATCGACGCCGTCGTGCTGCCCGCGCCCGGTACGCTTGAAGCCGCGCCCCAAGAAGCCGGTCCGCAGAGGCCAGATCGCTTCCTGTATAAATTCTGGCGCGCCGCCGGAGAGCATTTCTTCCATGTCCCATGCGGCTTTGTCCGGCACCGCTAATTTGCGTATAGCGGTTTCCAGCGGATCTTCCTGAAATTCCTGGTAGTCTATATCGGCGGCATAAGCCGCCGAAGCGAGCGCCGCTGCTGCAATCGCCGCGACCGCTATAATTTTCAGCTTCATATTCCGTCCATAAGGAAGAGCATTTCATCCATTATGCTGGGATCGTATTTTCCGCCGCGTATTTTGAAAGAGTGGTCGGCCCCGTCTATAACGAAGAATTTTTTCCGGCTCTCCGGTATCTTTACAGCGCCGAGAAGCGAGCGGCTGGCTTCTTCTGAGAAGACCGCGTCTTCAGTCCCGCGGAAAGCGAACATTTCTCCTGCTCGCACGTCGTCGACCATATCCGTTGCCACTGTGGAGCGCAAAGTTGAAAGCACAGGCATCGGCATCATAACTTTTTCGACTTCAGGCATAGAGACGAGGGCGGTTCCCGAGAGTATCAGCCTGTCTACGCGCACGTCGCTTCTGCGTGCGAGGAGAAGCGCGATTATGCCGCCGAGCGAAAAACCCCATATCCAAAGCGAGCTGGGCTTTTCTTCCATAACGAGCCGAAGCGCGGACAGGCAGTCGTCGTGCTCTTCTCCGAAGGTTTTGCCGCCGAAAGATTCTTCTATCCAGGCGAGCGGTTCGACCTCGCATTCTTCACGGCTTACGGCTACGCGGCTCGTCTCGCAGAGCCACGGCGTGACGCCGCGCCGCGCAAGTATCTCGGCGAGGTGGCGGAATTTGTTTCTATGCCCGAGGTTGGCGCTGCTGTGCACCCCGTGGAGCAGCAGCGCATGCGTGCCGTTCGGCGCGGGCGGGAAGAGGCGGCTCACACGCACGCCGGTGTCGCCGAAAGGCGATGGAAGCACCGTTGTTTCGTTTCTGTATTCGCAGTCCATAATAAAAAACGAAGAAGGGGGTAAAGCCCCCTTCTTCGATCGGTTGCCTCTGTTACTTGCCCTGGTGCGCGGCGAGGGCGCAAGCGGTGGCGATTGAGAGAAGCTTCGTCTCGGGCGAGTCGGCGCGGCTCGTGAGGATGACGGGCGCCTTGGCTCCGAGGACGATGGCTGCGGTCTTGTTCTCCGCGAAGTAGACTATCGACTTCGCGAGGATGTTGCCGGATTCGATGTTCGGAACGTGGAGGATGTCCGCGTAGCCGGCGACTTCGGACTTGATGCCCTTGTGCTGCGCCGAATGCGGCGAGACGGCGTTGTCGAGCGCGAGCGGGCCGTCGATTACACAGTCCTTGATCTGTCCGCGGCGGTTCATCTGCGTCAGGAGCGCGGCGTCGATGGTCGGCGGCATGTCTGGGTTGACTACTTCGACGGCGGCGAGGGCGGCGACCTTCGGGCAGGCGACGCCGAATGCGTGAGCGAGTTCGACGACGTTCTTGACGATGTCGACTTTTACCTTGATATCGGGATACATATTGAATGCGGGGTCGGAGACGAAGAAGATGCGGTCATAACCCTTGACCTGATGGATGTAGACGTGCGAGAGCGTCTTGCCGCTGCGGAGGCCCTTTTCTTTATTGAGGACGCCGCGCAGGAAGTTCGCCGTCGCGACCATGCCCTTCATGACGATCTGCGCCTGGCCGGTCGATACGAGCTCGACCGCTTTGAGCGCCGCTGCGGCTTCCCCGCCCTTCTCGTCGACTATCTCGTAGTTGGCGAGGTCGACGCCAAGCTGGGCGGCGACTTCCTTAATCTTGTCCTCGTCGCCTACTAGGACGGCGTTGGCTATACCTGCCTTACGGGCGCTTTCGACCGCCTCCATGACCTCGGCGTCTTCGGCGCGCGCGACGCTGATCTTCTTCGGCCCTACCGCTCTCGCGTACTCGAGAAGCTGATCAAGATTGCGAATCTGTTCCATATCAATAATGACCTCCCTGTGGTTTTTCGCCCCCGCCGGGGGCTGCGTTTATCTGTTTCCCCTGCAATTATACACGGAATTTTCGATTTGCCGTGTTTTTTTACGCAATTTCCTACGATTTTACTCCAAGTGAAATTATCAACGTAAAGGCCTTCTCCGGCGGAATGTCGAGATATTCGATATCCTTTTCGTTGAAGAAAAGCACGAAGCCGGTCGTCGGGTTGGGCGAGGTTGGCACGAAAACCGTCACGCGCGCCGAGCCGTCCGGCATTTCCTCGCGCTTGGAAACGAAGGCGATGACGTAGCCCTTGCCGACGGGGATCTTTACAGTGCCGAGATAGCCCACTCCGCCGCTCGCGGTGAAGGTCTGCAATATGTCGCGGAAGGTGGCGTACCAGCCGCCGATCACGGGGATCTTAGTAATGACGAGCTGCTCCAGAAGGCTCAGCAGCGAGCGCTCGCGGCGCCGCAGCTTGCGCCCGATGTAGACGAGCAGGCAGACGAGGAAGACGATGATGAGCGCCGTCGAGCGGCGCGACTGCGTGAAGCCGAAGATGAGCGAGCCGAACATTTCACAGAGATAAATAAGATAATAAAAGACGAACACGAAGAGCGCGAGCGGCAGCAGCGCGATGCAGCCGAGGAAAAAGTCGCGCCCCAGCGTCCGCAGGAAGCCCGAGCCTCCGCCTTTTTCAGTATTTTCACCATGCTCGCCCATGACGCACCTCCGGCGCTTGTCAACCGCCCCCCCCGCGCGTTATCCTATCGGAAGTAACGCTTTAGGAGGAAGCAGAAATGAAGTCGGACAGAAACTGGGTATATTCCATCACCCGAATTATCGTCATGATATATTTTACACTCTATCACCGCCTCTCGGTATACGGCAAGGAAAAGATACCGAAGGACCGTCCAGTCATAGTCGCGTCGAACCACGCGAGCTACCTCGACCCGCCGGTCGTCGGATATGCGTTCTTTCCAAGCTACCTAAAATTTATCGCGTGGGACAAGCTGTTTTCCTTCCCGCTCTTTGGCGCCTATCTGCGCGCGATGGGCTCCGTCCCAGTATCGCAGGACGACAAGAACAGTTCTGCGGGACTGCTGCGCTTAGTCATGGGATTTATCAAGGAAGGCTACAACGTATTTATCTGCCCCGAGGGGCACAGGACTGAAGACGGCAGGCTCCAGCCGCTTGAGGGCGGCGTCGCGATAATGGCGCTGAAAACCGGCGCGCCCGTCATACCGACCTACGCGGCGGGCACGTGGCGCGCTCTGGCGCCGCACATGCGCTTCCCGCGTCCGTGCAAGCTTACCGTAACCTTCGGCGACCCTATAGACCCGGCGAAACTTCCGGAAGGGTTGAACGAGAAGGAGAAGCGTCGCTATATCCTCGCGAAAATTGAGGAATTCTACAAAGAACAGGACGCGCTTGATAAGGCGAAGCACCCGCTGCCCCATTGTAACGCGGCGTAAAAATGCGCGGCGGGTTATAATTAACGCAGCGGCGTTCCGTTCCCGGGGAAACTTCCGCGGGCAGGGAAAAGCACGGCACAGCATTGAACGGGCCTTTTCTCTGGAAGGAAAGGCCCGTTTTATATTCCGGGGGATGATCTTATGGGGGAAAACAGAATCGGCGTCGCAGCAATCATCATCGAAAATCCTGACAGCGTTCAGGAGGTCAACGAGGCGCTCCACAAATTCAGCCGCCTCATCGTCGGACGCCTCGGCATCCCATACCGAGAGCGCGGCGTCGCCGTAATATCTGTCATCCTCGACGGCACGACCGACGACATCAGCGCTCTCACCGGCAAACTCGGGAAAATCAGCGGCGTCACCGTAAAGGCCGCGGTTTCAAAAAAATAAAGGAGGCTGCGAAAATGGCGCTTACAGACACACCGCGCTCTAACAGGCTGCATATAGCTTTCTACGGACGGCGTAACGCCGGCAAATCAAGCCTCATCAACCTCGTCACGGGCCAGCAGACGGCGCTCGTCTCCGAACACGCAGGCACGACTACCGACCCGGTCATAAAAAGCATGGAACTGCTGCCGCTCGGCCCTATCGCCGTGATAGACACGGCAGGGCTCGACGACGAAGGCGACCTCGGCGCGCTTCGTATAGGCCGCTCAAAAGAGATGATGGACAGGACTGACCTTGCAGTCCTAGTCGTCTCCGCCGAGACCGCCGACGACACGTCGCGCGAACGTGAATGGCTAGCCGAACTGCGCGCAGGAAAGACTGCCGTAATAGGCGCGCTCAACAAAACGGACAGGCTCGCGCCGGACGAAGCGGAAGCGCGGCGCTCAAAGCTCGAAGCCGAACTCGGCGTCCCGTTCGTCGCTCTATCGGCGAACGACAAGGGCGACCGCGCGAAGCTGCTCTCCGCGATAGTCCAAAACGCGCCTTCCGACTTCGAAGCCCCGGCGCTCACCGGCGACCTCTACGCTCCCGGCGCGAAAATCGTCCTCGTCGCGCCGCAGGACATACAGGCCCCCAAAGGCCGCCTCATACTGCCGCAGGTGCAGGTGATACGCGACATCCTGGACAACGGCGGCAGCGCATTCGTATGCACCGCGGACAGATTCCGCGAGACGCTCGGCGCGCTCAAAGAGCCTCCCGCGCTCGTAATCACCGACTCGCAGGTATTCAAGCTCGTGGACGAAATCCTGCCGTGCGAGGTGCCGCTCACTTCGTTCTCGATAATAATGGCGCGCGCCAAAGGCGAGCTCTCCGTCTTCATCGAAGGCGCAAAAGCGATAGAAAAGCTCGCCCCGCACGACAAGGTACTCATAGCCGAAGCCTGCGCCCACGCTCCGCTGAACGAAGATATAGGCCGCGAAAAACTCCCGCGCTGGCTGCGTCAAAAGGCAGGCGAAACGCTCTCTGTTGAAATATGCGCCGGCCAGGATTTCCCAAAGAATTTAAGCGAATACTCCCTTATCCTCCACTGCGGAGGCTGTATGTTCACGCGCAAGCAGCTCATGTCCCGCATAATCGAAGCCAGAGAGGCGGGCGTCCCGATCACCAATTACGGCGTAGCGATAGCCCAGCTCAACGGTATACTAGACAGGGTGACGGAAGTTTTCAGAAAATAGCGGCGCGCGACGCTGTTATAATAACGTCGGTATAATTTTATTAAAGAGCGGAGAAAACACAATGGCGAGAGAATTTAATTTCAGATACCAGCTCAGTACAATGGCGAAAGAAAGACTGGATCCAACCGAAATAGGGATAATGATAAAACTCGCGATACAGCACAACGCCATATCGCTGACAGCCGGAGAGCCGTCTGCGGATCTCTATCCGACGGAGGAACTCAAGAAAGCGTTCTCCACGATGTTCGACGACCTGACGCTGCTCGGCTATGCAAAGGAAGACTACGGACTGCGGGAACTGCGCGACTGGATAACGGACAGAATGCGCGCAGACGGCATGATTCCGGATTGGGTGACAAGCGACAACATACTTCTGACAAACGGAGCGGGCGAGGCGATAGAGCTCGTCGCCGAGACGCTCATCGACCCTGGATGCACGGTGCTCGTAGAAGCGCCGACGTTCACAGAGACGCTGCTGACATTCCGCAAGCAGGGCGCGAACTGTGTCGGCGTACCATCGGACGACGACGGCATAATCCCGGAAGAATTTGAAAAGCTGCTCCGCTCTCGCAGCGTACGTTTCCTGTACACGATACCGAACTTCCAGAACCCGAGCGGGCGCACGTCGCCGCTCGAACGCCGTGAAGCGATACTCGACATCGCGCGTAGGTACGACGTGCCGATATTCGAGGACGACCCGTATCATTATTTGAGCTACGACGGAGAACCGCCGACAACCTACATAAAGCTTGCAGGCGAAGACGGGCGCGTGCTGCACTCAAACAGCTTTTCAAAGCTCGTAGCGCCGGGCGTCCGCTGCGGCTGGCTTGTCGTGCCAAACGCGATAATACCTCACCTGAACGCGTTCCGCGTAAGCGCCGGGCTGACGCGCCCCGCAATTTTGCAGAAAGGGCTGCACTCATACCTTTCCGCTGCAGATTTTGGAAAGCGCGTCGAATTCCTGCGCGCCGCCTACCGCGAACGCCGCGACGGCATGATGCGCGCGATAGAAAAACACCTCGCGCCTCTCGGCGTGCGCACGAACTTTCCGAAAGGCGGCTTCTTCATCTGGGGCGAGGCCGGTTTCATCGACGACATGGCTGCGTTCGCACGCTTCGCCGTAGAACATAAAAAAGTCGGCATCATCCCGGGCAGCGCCTTCTACACAATCGACGAGGCGAAAAACGACCGCCACTCCTTCCGCCTCTCGTTCGCAAAAGTAGCCCCCGAGACTGCCGACGAAGGCCTGAGACGGCTCGCGGAGGCGTTCATGGAGTATAAAAAATAGGTCTTAATTCGCGATGGCTTGAACAAAACCATTGCGTTCCGATATGCCGTTTGTTCGTTGTCGCATGTTAAATAATGAAAGTGTATAATGCCGCGAAGCATGCAACAACATCTCCAATAGGAACCGTCAGCAATGGCAGTAAAAACTTCTGCACAGGACGCGGCTATAGAACAGGTATTGATTGCTATTCAGCATAAAGAGATTTTTCCTAGCACCAAACTTTTTGAAACGGATCTTGAAAAGTCTTTGTGCATGAGCCGAACCCTCATACGAGCAGCTCTTGATCAGCTAGTTTTTGATGGAATCCTAGAGAAGAGACAAAATCAGAGAGGATATATATTTCCTAAGCTATCACTCTCTGAGGAATATGCTTGAAGAGGAAATGAACGAACGCCCGGGGTACGAGAAGTATAAACATTCGAACAACCCCGACAGCCGCAGCGGATACAGGTCAAAAGAAGTCGTCGGCAGCGCAGGCAGCATCACCACAGACGTTCCTCAGGACCGGGACCCGGCCTTCGAACCGGAGGTTGTGAAGAAGGGGCGGAAGGACGTCAACGCCGTCGAACAGAAGATAATCGCCATGTACGCGCGAGGAATGACGACACGCAATATTTCCGACACTATCATGGATATATACGGCTTTGAAGCATCTGAAGGCTTCATTTCAGGCGTTGCCGACAAGCTTCTGCCGAAGATACGGGAATGGCAGTCACGCACGCCCGAAGATATATATCCGGCCAGCCTGCGGCAGGCAGGAGCTGCATCATCCGCCAATTACGCAACTCCGGGAAATACGTCTCATACAAAGACATC
>CAVEUD010000037.1:932-24976 GCA_963618995.1 bacterium | reverse complement strand
TACTATTTTATGCGTTGCCGTACTGGAGGGCTTTTTTATTTGTCGAAATTTAGGGCCCCAGATCACAGAGCGGGGGATTTTTCGTATGCTCTGCCGAAGCGCTTGCTGGTTACTTCGCTGCGGCTTTCTTCTCTGTGATGTACTTGTCGATCGCGACGGCGGCCTCTTTACCTGCGCCCATCGCCAAGATGACGGTGGCGGCTCCCGTTACTATGTCTCCGCCCGCGTAGACTCCGGGAACGGAGGTCGCGCCGGTCACGGGGTCGGCTTCGATGTAGCCGCGCTTGTTGAGCTTCATTTCGGGGAAGGTGGAGAGGAGGACTCTGTTAGCGCCCTGGCCGATGGCTTCGATGGCGCAGTCGGCCTCGATAAAGAACTCGCTGCCCTCAACGGGGACGGGGCGGCGGCGTCCAGATGCGTCGGGCTCGCCGAGCTCCATCTTGATGCACTTGACGCCTTTGAGCAGGCCGTTGCCGTCGTCAACGTACTCTGTCGGGTTCGTCAGCCAGTTGAAGATGATGCCTTCTTCAACGGCGTGGTGGTACTCTTCGATACGCGCGGGGAGCTCCGCGAGCGAACGGCGGTAGACGACAGTCACTTCCTCCGCGCCGAGGCGCTTCGCGGAACGGGCGGCGTCCATAGCGACGTTGCCGCCGCCGATGACGACGACCTTATGCGCCTTCTTGGCCGGAGTGTCGAACTTCGGGAACTCGTAGCCGTGCATAAGGTTGATGCGCGTGAGGTACTCGGAGGCGGAGTAGACGCCGTTGAGCGTCGTTCCATGTACACCCTGGAAGTGCGGCGCGCCCGCGCCGACCGCGATGTAGCAGGCGTCGTATTCCTTCATTATCTCCTGCATCGTGATAGTCTTGCCGACGACGACGTTGGTCTCGATGTCGACGCCGAGCTTCTGCATCGCTTCAATTTCCATCCTGACTATTTTCTTCGGGAGACGGAACTCGGGGATGCCGTATATAAGGACTCCGCCGGCTGCGTGGAGAGCTTCAAAAATCTTGACCTCGTAGCCCGTCTTCGCAAGGTCGCCGGCGACGGTAAGGCTTGACGGGCCGGAACCGATGACGGCTACCTTGCCCTTCTTCTCGCCCACGTAGGGCTTAGCTTCCATATTCTCCTGCGCGTACTTCCAGTCGGCGACGAGACGCTCAAGTTTGCCTATTGCGACAGGCTCGAAGTCCTTCATCTTGCCGACTGTACACTTGCCCTCGCACTGCGACTCCTGCGGGCAGACGCGGCCGCAGACTGCGGGGAGGTTCGTGTACTGATCCATGACAGCGGCGGCGCCGGCCATGTCGCCTTCTTTAATGCACTTAATAAAAGCGGGAATGTCTATCTTAACGGGGCATCCGGCGACGCAGGGCTTCGTCTTGCACTGGAGGCAGCGGCCTGCTTCGGTCATGCCTTCTTCAAGCGTGTAGCCGAGACAGACTTCGCCGAAATTGCTCTTACGTACCTCGGGGTCCTGTTCCTTTATAGGGGTCTTCCACTTAGAGAATGTTACAGCCACGTCTCTTCACCTACTTCTTCAATATACTTATCCATCGAAATTTTCTCTTCGTCCTTGTACTGGCGCATACGGCTCATGAACTCGTCCCAGTTGACCTTGTGTCCGTCGAACTCTGGGCCGTCGACGCAGGCGAAGAATATCTTGCCGTCGACCGTTACGCGGCAGCAGCCGCACATTCCCGTTCCGTCGACCATGAGCGGGTTGAGCGAGACCCAGATGGGCAGGCCGAGCTCCTTCGCGGCCTTCGTGCCGAACTTCATCATGATGGAGGGGCCGATGCACCAGCAGCGGTCGATTTTCTCGCCGCGCTCGACGACCATCTTCATTGCGTCGGTGACGACGCCTTTCATGCCCTCGGAACCGTCGTCAGTGGTGACGAGAAGCTCGTCGGAGTACTTCGCGCACTCGTCTTTCATGACGACAAGGCTCGACGTGCGTCCGCCGAGGATCGTGATTACCTTGTTGCCCTGCTGCTTGAGGGCCTTGATGATCGGATAGAGCGCCGCGATTCCGACGCCGCCTCCGACCATGAGCACCGTGCCGTATTTCTCAACCTCGCTGGGAGTGCCGAGCGGGCCGGAAATGTCGAGGATCGCTTCGCCGGGCTCGAGGCGCGAAAGCGCGGCTGTCGTCTTGCCTACGACCTGGAAGACCAGGCGTATCTGTCCCTTCTCCTCGTCGTGGTCGGCGATGGTAAGCGGGATTCTCTCGCCCATATCGTTTACGCGAAGAACAACGAACTGTCCCGCCTTCGCGTGTGCGGCGATGCGCGGAGCTTCGACCCACATATCGAACTCTTTTGGCGCGATCTTCTGTTTTGACACTATTTTGAACATGACGTACCTCCTTAAGAGTGAAAGAGCAAAATTCTCACGATTATCCACATTTTCACAAACCATATATAAATGTAGCGCAACTCTGACGTTTTGGCAATGTTCAAAGACATAAATACGTGCGCCAACCATAAGAGAATTCGGCGCTTTTTCGTACGAAGAGAGATTTTTTGGTTTTCCGCGCTTTTTTACACCGAGTCGTGTATAATGTAAATAATAAAAATTTTAATTTCTGTGAACGGAGTGATGTTAATGGAAGTCAAAGTATATTCGACACCTTCGTGTCCATGGTGTGTGCGCGTCAAGGACTATCTCGCAGGCCTCGGCGTCGCTTATACGAATATAGATATAGCCGCCGATAGGGCGGCCGCTATGGAGCTCGTCAAGAAAACGAAGCAGATCGGCGTTCCGGTCACTTTCATCGGCGACAAGTTCGTCGTCGGTTTCAACGAGCCGCAGCTCGAAGCACTGCTCAAGGAGAACGGTCTCCTCAAGTAACTATTCAGCGCAATTTGCGCGTGAAAAAAATTAAAATAAGGTATATCATAATGGCGGCGCGGCGTTTGACGCGCCGCCACCTGTTTTGCTTTATGAAAAAATGAAATAGGAAAGAGGCCGGTGATAACGATGAATAAAATTTCATTTTCTTTCGGCGCGGCGTTCGGCAAGAGCGCTCTTAATTCGTGTGCTCTACGCGCGAAGTACGAAAAATCTGCGCTCGACGCTCAGCGCTGGATCAACGAGACGCCTTTCAACACGGAAGGACACGGCTGGATGGCTCTGCCTGATTGTTCCACAGCACAGGTGACGGAGACCGCCGAATGGCTGCGCGGCTACGATATCGTGATACAGGTCGGCATAGGCGGCTCCGCTCTCGGCAACCTGATGCTCAACCAGGCGCTGCTCGACGGATTTTATAACGAGACGGAAGCAAAGCCGAAATTCTACCTCGCCGACAACCCGGACCCGGACAAGACGCGCTCGATATGGGAGCGCGTGAAGGGCGGCAAGGTCGCGCTCGTCGGTGTCAGCAAGTCCGGCTCAACCGCCGAGACGATGACACAGTTTCTCTGGTACCGCGACGAAATTCTCAAGAAGGGTCAGAGCGATAAAGACATCCTGGTAATCACCGACCCTGAAAAAGGAATCTTCCGCACGTTTGCCAAAGACTCTGAATGCCGCGTAATGGAGCTTCCGGCATCCGTGGGCGGACGCTACTCGGTGCTCTGCCCGGCGGGGCTCGTAACCGCCGCGGCGCTCGGCATAGATGCGGCGGCGCTGCTCCGCGGCGCGGCCGCGATGCGAGAGCTTGTCGCCAAAGAGACCGACTTCGCCAAAAACCCGGCTATGCGCCTTGCAGCCCTGCACATGACGCATGCTGACGAATGCCGCCCGATGTCCGTCCTCATGCCCTATTCGAGCAAGATGGCTTACTTCGCGGAATGGTACGCGCAGCTCTGGGCCGAAAGCCTCGGCAAGCAGGGACTCGGCACCACGCCTGTCCGCGCGCTGGGCTCTATCGACCAGCATTCCCAGGTGCAGCTCTACACCGAAGGCCCAGACGATAAATTCTTCACGCTTATCAGCCTCAAGAACCACGGCCCGGAAGCCGTCGTTCCCAACATCGACCACGAAGCGCTCAAGCCACTCGAATACCTCAATGGCCATGGAATAGGCGCGATGCTAAACCTCGAAGCGAAAAGCACCGCCGCCGCCATCGTCAAATCCGGCCATCCGCTCATGTGGATTGAGCTCGAAAAACTCGACGAAGAGACGGTCGGCGCACTCGTCTTCTTCTACGAGTACCTCACCGCGCTCACGGGCCGCATGATGGGAATCAATCCCTTCGACCAGCCCGGCGTCGAACAGGGCAAAAAATACACCTACGGCCTGATGGGCCGCGCCGGATACGAAAAAGACGCCGAAGAAGTAGGCGAGTGGTTCGGCAAAATAGCCGCCGACAGCGTCGAAGCGTTCTAGCGCTTCCAGTAAGAACACAAATACAAAGAGCCGTGCGGACATCCACATCCGCGCGGCTCTTTTCGTAATTTCTAAAAACCGCCTTCGTCAGTCCGAAATCTTCAGCCTAATAAAATCTCCTGTCAGATTCCAGCTCTTTTCAATAATATTGTCGGTCTGCCCAGACTGCATCCACGGAAGCATATTCGCGATGCCGAAGGCGTCGACGATAGTGATGAACCTCTCTCCGCTGTCGTTTATATAAAGATACACGCCCTCGGGCTGCTGCTTCGCCATTACGCCGCCTCCAAGATTTGTCTTGTACGATTAGATTATACTACAGGCGCTTTCAGTTTTGCCAAGGCCGTCGTTTTGCCAACCGCCGCGTCTTTCCCGTTTTGAGCAAATGATATAATATAGCAAAACGATAAAACGACAGCCTTAAAAATTTGCGTACAGCCGAAGGGACGGCGGTGGGATGAGGTTCAGCTCGGCGATTTGGTTGGTGTTCGTTATATTGATAATAGCGCCGGGGTGCATCGTGCATTTCGTCTCTTCAAGGAGGCGGCGTTAGGATGCCCCCTCTTGCATATTACCTCGCCGCGTTCGCAGTCTATACGATTTCGATAATCCTGCTTACGGGGCAGTCGTTCCCGCAGCGGGAGAGCCTGCGTTCGTTTTATATAGGACGGCGCGGCGTGCCGCTGTGGCCTACGGTCGGGACTTTCTGCGCGACGTGGATAAGCCCGCTTTCGCTTGTGGGCTTCAGCATGTGGTATTACAGAGAGGGCTACATAGCCTTCTGGGCTTCCGTAAACGGATGGATGCTCGGATTTCTCTTTTTCCCGTTCATAGTCAGGCGGCTTCGCCGCGCGAGGGTCGTCTCACTGCCGGAGTGGCTTGAGAAAACTTACGGCGACGCGCGCGTGCGGAAGCTCGCCGCCGCGGCTATGGTCCTGCTGTACACGATATATCTCGTCATACAGTTCCGCGCCTTCGGCATTATCGTGTCGTATATGCTTGAAATCCCGAGAGGCTTCGCCTCGACGTCGCTGATTTATCTTTTCGTGCTTTACACAACGTTCGGCGGCTATCCGTCGGTCGTGCGCAGCGACACGCTGAACCTGCTGCTTATCGTAGCCGGGGTCAGCGCCGCGGCGTGGTTCGCGCTGCCCGACGGTTTCAGCCTCTCCGCTGCGGCCGACGTGCTGAAGTCGGAGGGCGGACGCTTCGCCGCCGAGGGTCTTTCTCTTTCAGACACGCTCTCCGGCACCGTGATTATGCTCGCGTGGGGGCTGGGCGTCGCCGGAAATCCTCAGTATGCCATACGAATAATCGCGTGCCGCAGCAAGAAGGAAGCCTTCCGCTTGATTTCCGTGTCGCCATACATAATCGGCTGGGTTTATCTTTGCGTCACGTTTTTTGTTATGGCGTGCAGGACGGCGCATCCGTTTATAGGGAATATTGAAGAGACGCTCGGCTTCGCTATGCTGGGGCAGTTTTGTCCGCCGGTTGCCGTGATGCTGCTGCTTATTTGCGTCATAGCCTCTGCGGTGAGCACGGCCAATTCGCAGCTTCTTCTCGCCGCATGCTCGCTTTGCTATGATTTGCTGCCGATGAAGCGCGAGGGTGACGGCGGTCCGTTCGGCGGCGAGCGCTTTCTTCTGGCGAACCGCATAGCGATTACGGTCATCGCCTCCGCCGCGCTTTTGCTCGACAACGCCGGGCTCCCCGGATATATCAGGCTCGGGACGATAAGCTGGACGCTCGTCGCTATTCTGTATTTCTATCCTCTTTTTACTCCGAAGCTTGTGGCGCGCGACATTTTATTTTATGTGTTGCTGTTCGCTCTCTCGGCTCAGCTGATCCTCGTCATGATCTTCGGCGTAGAGCCGGAATACGCGATGCTTTACGTGATGCTCGCCGAAGGGCTTATCTTTGCGGTAAGGCGCGCCACAGGAGGCAGTCATGCGTAGGGCGGTAAGCCTCGAAAGCTTTATGAAATGGATGTTTCTGCTGGTGGCGCTTTCGACGGCTGCCCTCATCCTTGGTACGCGGCTTCATCAGAGCTATACGCGGAAGCTCGACGAGGCGGCGTTCATGGCCGAAAGGACGGAGCGTTTGCTCAGCATTTACCGGTTCGAATATTCGTCCGTCGCGGAGGCGGAGGAGGAGCTCGCCCCGTACTGGCGTCCATGCATGGAGGGCGAGCCGGCGGAGATGCAGCTTGCAATCGGAGGCGGCATCTGCGGCTTCGTCATAGATTATGAAGCGATTTATGCTGATATGGTGGAAGAGGAGCGCTATCTCATCCTGGTCGGCATACTCGGCCTCATCGTCGCGGTCGAGCTCGCGGTTTTTCTATCCTACATCCTGACGAGGCCGTTGCGGCGGCTTACGTGGATGTGCCGGGAGATAGCGGCGGGGAAGTCCGTCCGTGTGCCGCAGTCGCTTTTTTCGCCTTCGGAATTTTCGGAGCTTATCGGCAGCTTCAACAATATGTCTGCGCAGCTCGCACGCTGGCGGGAGGTGCAGCGCCAGCTCAGCAGGATAGACAGGCTCGCAGCTCTCGGAGAGATGATGTCGGGGCTGTCGCACGAGATACGCAACCCGCTCGCGAGCATGAGGATACAGACCGACCTGCTGCGCGACGAGATTGAAAGAATCGGAGCGGGAGACTTCCGCGGCGAGGATATACGCGACGCGGAGGAACAGATAAAAGTGCTCGGCGAGGAGATGGACAGGCTGAACAACATCGTCGTGCAACTACTTTCGTTCGTAAGGCCGCGCCCCGCAGTCGTGAATCCGACGAAGCTCGACGACATTCTTCCGTGGGCCGGCTCGATGATCGGCCCGCAGGCGCAGAAGCACGGCGTCCGCCTCGTCCTCAAATGCGGCGCGCCCGACGTGAGAGTGATGGCGGACGGCGAAGCGCTGCGCCAGGTCGTAATGAATCTTGCGATCAACGCTATCCAGGCGTCGGGACGCGGCGGCGCGCTTTTCATATCAGTCGGGCTTTCGCAGAGCGCTGACGGAAGGGAGGAACGCGGCGTGATAACGGTGTCGGACACGGGCGGCGGCGTACCGCCAGGCATCGAACACAGAATATTCGACCCTTTCTTTACTACGAAAAAAGAGGGCACGGGGCTCGGCCTCAGCATTGTTCAGAGGATAACGGAAAGCTTGGGCGGCGAGCTGTCGTTTGAGAACGAAGCGGGCGGCGCGACTTTCAGAGTATATTTGAAGCTTGCGGAACGGAGGATTGAAGAATGAGCGTCTGGGTAGTGGACGACGAAACGAACCTGGCGAACGGATTGAAACGGGCTTTCGAGCGCAAAGGGCACAGCGTCGAATGCCTCGGAAGCGTCGCGAAGCTTTATGACGCGCTGAACAGCTCGATACCGTCGCTGATATTTTTGGATCAGTGCCTGCCCGACGGCGACGGCATAGACGCGCTGCCGACGATATTGAAAGCGGCGCCGCGCTGCAAGGTCATTATGATGACGGCTTTCGGCGACTCGAACCTTATCGTAAGGGCTATCCGGCAGGGCGCCTATAACTACCTCGACAAGCCGTTCCCGCTCGACGCGGCTATGAACATGGCGGAGCACGCCTTCGAGTCGATACGCCTCCGAAACCGCATAGCGCCCGTCTACTGCGACAGCAATCTGCTCGGTTCGTCGCCGACGATGATGAAGATTACGGAAGCGCTGCTGAAGGTCGCCCCGTATCAGGACACGACGGTGCTTCTGACCGGGGAGAGCGGCACGGGCAAGGAGGTCGCGGCGCGGATGCTTCACAGCGCGTCGAAGTGCAAGGGAGAGTTCGTCGCGGTCAACTGCTCAGCGATACCGGAGGCGCTGCTCGAAGCGGAGCTCTTCGGCTATATGAAGGGCGCGTACACCGGCGCTGATTCCGACAAGGCGGGGCTTATCGAGGCGGCGGGAGGCGGGACGCTCTTCCTCGACGAAATAGGAGACCTGCCGCTTTCGCTTCAGGCGAAGCTCTTCCGCTTCATCGACCAGCGGACAGTGCGCCCGATAGGCGGAACGAAAGAGAAAAAGGTAAATCTCAAGCTTGTATGCGCGACATGCCTCGACCTGGAGCAAAAGGTGCGCGACGGCAACTTCCGCAATGACCTCTATTTCCGCATTTCCGTCTTTCCGATCAAGCTTCCGCCGCTGCGCGACAGGGGGGGCGACGTCGTCGAACTCGCGGCGTATTTTCTCGAAAACATCTCGCAGCGGATGAATAAAAGCGCGCCTGAGCTCTCGGAAGAGGTGCGCGAGGTGTTTACGAGCTACCCGTGGCCGGGCAACGTGCGCGAGCTGCGGAACGTCATCGAGCGGATTCTGATTCTGCGCAGCCCCGACGATCCTTACGTGCGGCTCGCCGACCTGCCCGCGGAGATGCTCGAGTGCGGAGCGCAGCCGCGCGTCGGCGGCGCTGAAACGCGCGGCGCGGGCGCGGCGCGCAGTGAGACACTCGACTCGGCAGAGCGGCGGCTTATCACGGAGGCGCTCGCCAGATGCGGCGGAAACAAGACGCAGGCCGCCGCGGAGCTTGGGATTTCGCGTTTCTCCCTGATAAGAAGAATGCAGAGGCACGGCCTTGAATGAGCTGAAGCTTCTTCGTTCCATTTATAACGCGCAGAGACCGTCGGTATCTCCGAAGCTTTTCCACGGAGCGAATCTTCTGCTGACGCCTCTGCCGGAGCTCACGGCGGCATGCCGCGAGCTTGCGGAGGGCAACATGTTCATTTCGTTCGCTCCGCCGCGGAATTTTTCAGCGCGCATTGAGAGCGAGGCTGATTTCTACGAAAACCTGCCGGAGCATCCGTCGCTCGACTCGGCGCTTTATTCGCAGATATGTTCGTGCCCGGGCTACGCGAAGGTAAGCTCAAGAGCCCCCGCCGCCTTCTGGAGCTCGCTGCTCGGCGCAGACGGATTTCTTAATTGTACGTTCGAGCAGACGGCTGAGCATTCCGGCCTTACCTTGGCCGAGACGCGGAGTTTTATCGAGAATCTGCAAAATTACGTGGAGCCGGCGGGACTTTTCGCGCAGGGGCTCGCGGAGTCGCTCATCATACAGCTGCGCCGCGCGGGGCTTGAGGGGAGCGCGGCGTGGACGCTGCTGACGGAGGGACGCGGCGCGCTGCTTGCGGGAAAGACAGTCGAATGGGGCGTTGCGCACGGCTTTGACGAAAGTCAGATAGCGGATGCGACGCGCGCGCTGCGCGGCCTCGACCCCGCGCCCGGCAGGAATTTCGCGCGGACGCATTACATCGCCGCCGATGTGGAATTCGTAGTCAGCGATGGAAAGGTTGCGCCGCGTCTTCTGACGGACAACATGCCAGTAGTCGAAAGCCATTTCGGAGAATTCGGCCTCGCCTCCGGCGAAGCGCCGTCCGAGCAGTGGATGCGCGGCGAGTGGAGCGCGGCGCGGCGCGCGCTGAAGCTTCTCGGCCTGCGCTGCCGCACCGTCATGAGGTGCGCGCTCTACATTGCCGCCGCGCAGAGCGAAAAAATCATCGACATGAGCCTTCCTCCCAAACCGATGACCTACGCCGGAGCCGCTTCGGCGCTCTCTCTTCACACCTCGACGCTGCACAGATGCGCGCGCGGCACATATTGCGAGATAAAAGGCCGCTGTTATCCGATGAGCATATTCTTTTCGCGCCCGGCCGCATCGAACGGAACCTTGAGCGTTGCGGAGCTGCGCGCCCGCGTTGCGGAACTCCGCGCCGGAGGCATGACGAACGGCGCGATAGGGCGGATGCTCGGCGTGCCGGAGCGCACTGTCGCCTACCACAGCGCGAAGCTGAGAACACCGCGCGTCCGCTGATTTCGTTCTTTCCTTCATTTCCTTTATTTATCCCTTACGCATAAACCTGCCGGCTTTGACTTCCCGCCGCGTTTTTCCGCCGTGCGGCTTTGCACTCCGTGCGGTGCGTGCGATTCCGCACGCCGCATAAACCGCACGCCTTTTTCGCCTCTTCGCGCGAACGCAGCCGGACAGCCGCTTTTCAGCGTTTTTTGATTTTCTCGTTCGACGTATTTTCTTCGGCAACTTTTTTGCATATATAAAGATGAGGAATTTAAATTCCATCATCCATAGGAGGTAAGAAAAATGAGCGAGAAGAAAGAATCAGCTGCCAGCGTACTTATCGGAGCGGCCTTCCTTATGGCGACCTCTGCCATCGGGCCAGGATTTTTGACACAGACGACCGTCTTTACGGACCGGCTGAAGGCGGCCTTCGCATTCGCAATCGTTGTTTCCATCATCATTGATATCATCGTCCAGTTTAACATCTGGCGCATCCTCGGCGTCTCCGGGAAACGCGCGCAGGATGTTGCCAACGAAGTCTTCCCAGGCCTCGGCTATTTTCTTGCGATTCTCGTCGCCATAGGCGGCCTCATTTTCAACATCGGAAACGTAGGCGGCGCGGCGATGGGCCTTAACGTCGTATGCGGAATTCCGCTCGCTCCTGCCGCGGTCATAAGCGCGCTCTGCGCCATCGTGCTGTTTATCAGCAAAGAGGCGGGCAAGGCGATGGACATGTTCACGAAGGTTCTCGGCATCATCATGCTCGCTATGGTCGGCTTCATGGTCGTCAAGACGCAGCCGCCCGTCGGCCTCGCGCTTAAAGAGACCGTCATCCCGTCGCAGATAGACTGGCTCACGATACTGACGCTCGTCGGCGGAACGGTCGGCGGCTACATCACTTTCTCCGGCGCGCACAGAATCATCGACGCGAACATCACCGGCGTTGAAAACATCGACAAAATTTCGCGCGGTTCCATTTCCGCCATCTGCATCACGGGCGTCATGCGTTACCTGCTCTTCCTCGCCGTCCTCGGCGTCGTTGTCGGCGGCGCGGTTCTCGACCCCAGCAATCCGCCGGCGTCGGCCTTCCGCATCGGAGCCGGAGAGCTCGGCTACAGAATATTCGGCGTAATTCTCTGGTGCGCCGCCGTCACCTCCGTCGTCGGGGCTTCGTACACCTCGATATCCTTCCTGCGCACGCTCTTCGCGCGCGTCGAAGCGAAGCACCGCTACTGGATAATAGGCTTCATCTGTATCTCGACGGCGATCTTCACGACGATGGGAAATCCCGTCACGCTGCTCATCTTCGCCGGCTCAGTCAACGGATTGATACTACCGATATCGCTCGGCGCGATTCTGCTCGCCGCGCATAAGAAGAGCATCATCGGCGAAGGCTACAAGCACCCGATGGTTCTCACGATTCTCGGCTGGATCATGGTCGCATTCACCGCATGGATGGGCGCGAAGTCTCTCACCGGAATAATGAAGCTGTTCGGCTAGCCGCTGTTATAAAATATCGGCAGAGACAAAATTTCTGCACGCAGAGAGGTGATTGCCTTGGCGATATACGTAGACGAACCGAAATATCTTGCGGCGGGTGAGTCGTGCGTCGTGGTGGAGTTTGCGGACGAAATAAGCCGCGCGGCTAACGACGCGGTAACGGCGCTGACGATGCACATGAGGTTGCAGAAGCGCGTGCCGCTCATGGAGTGCCTGCCGACCTACAGGTCGCTCGCGATTTACTTCGACCCGACGAAGACGACGCGCGAGGCCGTCGTTAAAGAGGCGAAGTCCGCGCCCGCGCCTTCGGCGGAGGGCGGAGCGGTCGGGACGGAGATAGAAATCCCCGTCTGTTACGGCGGCGAGTACGGCCCCGACATAGCGAACGTTGCCGAGCACGCGGGCATATCGGAAGAGGGAGTCGTCAAACGCCACAGCGCGAAAGCGTGCCACTGCTACATGATAGGCTTCCTGCCCGGCTTCGCCTACCTCGGCGGAATGGACGAAAGCATAGCGACGCCGCGCCTCGCAAACCCGCGCACCGTCATCAAGGGCGGCAGCGTCGGCATCGCCGGAAAGCAGACGGGCATATACCCGATAGACAGCCCCGGCGGATGGCAGCTCATCGGACGCACGCCGCTGCGCCTCTTCACGCCCGAGGCGGAACGCCCGACGCTCATCGAGGCTGGCTACGAGGTACGTTTCGTGCCGGTCTCCGAAGAGGAATATAAAAAAATCGAGGCGCAAGTCGCCGAGGGTACTTACAAACCCGTCATAAAGGAGGCTGAGGCGATATGACGGAGCTTAAAGTCAGACGTGCGGGAATGCTCACCTCAGTACAGGATCTCGGACGCTGGGGCTTCCAGTCGAGCGGCGTCCCCGTCGCTGGCGCTATGGATCTTCCGGCGCTGCGCCTCGGCAACGCGATGCTCGGCAACCCGGAGGGCGCTGCGGCGCTCGAAGTGACGCTGCTCGGCCCGGAGCTTGAGGTCTGCGGCTGCGGAGCGGCGGTCTTCGCAGGGGCGGATCTCGGTTTCTCGGTCAACGGTCGATCCGTCGGCTCGTGGCGCGTCGTTGAATTGAGAGACGGCGACGTGATTTCGTTTACCGGGCCGAAAAACGGCTGCCGCGGCAACCTGTGCTTTGCAGGCGGCATCGACGTACCGCTCGTGATGAACAGCCGCGCGACGTATATGCGCGCGAAGATAGGCGGCTTTGAAGGGCGCGCGCTGAAAAACGGCGACGTGATAAAAACCGGAACACCCTCGCCGCTCTGGAAAAGGCTTGACGGCTTTACGCTGCCGCGAGAGCTCAATCCCGCGCTTCCCGCTGACGCGCATCTGTCGCTGATGACGGGGCTTCAGGAGGATATGTTCACGGAAGAGGGCAAATCTACGCTCTTCTCGTCCGAATATACGATAACCTCGGAGTCGGACAGAATGGGCTGCCGCCTCGAAGGCGATAAAATCGCACACAGCGGCAAAAGCGGAGACATCGTCTCCGACGCAATCCCTCTCGGCGCGGTGCAGGTTCCGTCGCACGGGATGCCGATAGTGATGCTCGCCGACCGCCAGACGACAGGCGGCTATACGAAGATAGGCGTCCTCACGCCGCTCTCTATAGAGGCGCTCGTACAGAAAATGCCGGGCTCGGCCGTGCGCTTCCGCAAAGCGTCGATAGACGAGGGAACTGCGGAACAGAAGAAAATAGCCGAGGCCGTGCGCCGCGTGAACGAGCTGCGCTGCACTTACGTTTCGCGTCCGCGCGCGGCGCAGACTGGCTGCTGGACGGCGCCGGCGCGCCTTCGCCTGACAATCGACGGCAAGGATTACGACGTAATCTGCGAAGAGATAAAATAGGGGAGGTGTTCACAATGTACAAAATAGACCTTAACAGCGACATCGGCGAAAGCTTCGGGGCTTACAAGCTCGGAGACGACGCGGCGGTGATAGAGGCCGTCACATCCGCGAACATAGCCTGCGGCTTCCATGCGGGAGACCCGCTCGTGATGAAGAAAACTCTCGAAAACTGCGCTAAAAAAGGCGTCGCGGCGGGCGCGCACCCCGGCTATCCGGATCTCGTCGGGTTCGGACGCAGGAACATGAAATGTACGCCGGACGAAGAATACGCCGACTGCCTGTATCAGATAGGCGCGCTTCAGGCGTTCTGCCGCGCGAACGGAATGACGCTCCAGCACGTAAAGCCGCACGGCGCGATGTACAACCAGGCCGCGAAGGACCCGGCGCTCGCCTCGGCGATAGCGCGGGCCGTCCGCGACGCGGACGACGGGATAATCCTGATGGGGCTCGCGAACTCGGAATTTGAGAAGGCCGCCAAAGAACTCGGCGTGCCGTTCGCGGCGGAGGCGTTCGCCGACAGAGGCTACATGCCCGACGGCTCGCTCGTCCCGCGCTCGCAGCCTGGCGCCGTCATTCACGACGCGGCGAAGGCGGCGGAACGCGTCGTCAGAATGGTGACGGAAGGCGTCGTCGAGGCCGTCGACGGCACGATCGTCAATTTCCGTCCCGACTCGATATGTATGCACGGAGACACGCCCGAAGCCGTCGAAATGGCGAAGGCTGTCCGCGCCGCCCTCGAAGCGGCGGGAGTTAAAGTGACGAATCTGAAGGAGGTTGTGCTGGGATGACGCTCCCGTTTGACGTAACGCCGTACCGTGCTGCATCCCCAAAAGAAATGCGCCGCATCATACGAGAAGGCGAATGGCCGCACCCGACGTCGGGGCTCTGTCACTGTCACGTGCAGGCGAACATGATAGTCCTGCCGAAGGACTGGGCCTATGACTTCCTTGTGTTTGCGCAGCGCAACCCTAAGCCATGCCCGATACTCGACGTGACGGAACCGGGAGACTGGGAGGCGCGCCTCATCGCGCCCGGCTCCGACGTGCGCGCCGACATTCCGAAATACCGAGTCTGGAAAGACGGCGAGCTGATAGACGAGCCGTCCGACGTGGCGAAATACTGGCGCGACGACCTTGTCGCCTTCCTCTTAGGCTGTTCGTTCAGCTTCGAGGGCGCGCTGCTCGAGGCTGGAATCCCGATCCGCCACATCGACATGAACCGCAACGTTCCGATGTATATAACCAATATACAGAACAAGCCGGCAGGACGCCTCTCCGGCCCGATGGTCGTAAGCATGCGCCCGGTGCGCCACGAGCAGGTACCGAAAGCCGTGCTGGCGACCGGACGCTTCCCCGCGGTACACGGCGCGCCTGTACACATCGGCGACCCAGCCGCGATAGGCATCAAAGACATAGGCAAGCCGGACTTCGGCGACCCAGTAGAGATACACGAAGGCGAAACTCCGGTTTTCTGGGCCTGTGGCGTAACTCCTCAGGCGGTCGTAATGAACGTGAAGCCGCCTTTCGCGATAACGCACGCTCCTGGCCATATGTTCATAGGCGACCCGAAGGACGTGGACTACGCGGTATTCTAGGTAGACTGCGACAGCTGTAGGACGGCGTGGAATTCTCTGTCCCGCGCCGCCCTAACTTTAAGCGAGAAAATATGCGTGCGTCAGCGTTGTTCGCGCGTCGAAACCCATATAACGCCGCCGAGCATGAGGCCTGCGCCGACAAACTGGCTCATGCCGAGCCGTTCGCCTAGCGTAAAATATGCGAAGAATGCAGAGAAAACAGGCTCAAGAGAGAGCGTGATTCCCGCAGCCGTCGCCGAGACGTGCTGCTGAGCGATTACCTGCACGATGAAACAATACGCCGTGCCCAAGATGACCATGACTGCAAGCGCGCCCCAAAAAACCGGGGAAGCCGGTATGTGAAATCCTCCAGCGGCCAAATCGGCGGCGACAGAGTACATCCCCATAAAAAGAAACTGCATCACGCCGACTGCAACTGGATTTTGCCCGCGGAGCGAATTCCCTGTGAATACGATATACGAAGCGTAACAGACCGCACAGATGAGACAGAGCAAGTCTCCGCGGTGAAAGCCCATCTCGCCGCCGAGCGTCAGAAAGCAGATGCCGGACGCCGACATAACGAGCGAGATCAGAGTATGAACGCTTACCGGCACTTTGTAGAAAATCCGCATGATCACAGGAACGAACACGACCGACATGCCGACTATGAAGCCCGCGTTAGTCGCAGTCGTGGTCTTGACGCCAAGTACCATCGAAAGGCATGAGGCGAACATTAACGTGCCGAGCTTCGCCGCGCATACAATCTCCTTCTTTTTGATCGGAGTGATACTTTTATAAAGGATCGGGAACATTATGAGGAAAGCGCTTAGGAAACGCAGCGTCAGCAGCGTATAGGCGTTCACGTACTCTTGACAGATTTTCGAAATGCCGTACGAAGTGCTCCAAAACGCAGCGACCGATATAAGAAGGAGTGTGTATTTGTACTTTGCAGCTGTCTTCAACATTTCTATCACCGGCGGATATTATACACTGTAAAACGCATGAACAACAAAAAACGGCCTGCTTATATGCTGCCCAGGCCGCTTTTATATCTGTATTTACAACGAGGCGTTAATCTGGCTGCGCTGCTTCGCGCCTTACTGTGCAACCACAGCCGCTACGTCCTGAAAACCAAGCGCCATAATAGCTATCGGTACCGTCGCCGCTATGCTGAGCGCGCCCCTTTCAAACCAGATGATTACAATATCTTTCAGTGAAAGCGGTATGTCGGTTCCCATAATGCACGGAATGCTGGCTGAGAAGAACAGAATTTCCGATATGCTGACGACCGCGATAACGAACTTCACAAGCGGAGTTCCTTCCATAGTGGTAAAATTTTTTCGGGTCATCTTAAGTCGCCATGCATGTTGGATTTTGGCGAATACATGAATACATATTATACTGGAACTCGGATGGCCCGTCTTTATCTTTGGGCTTTTATATGACTTATATATGACTTACGCCATTCTCTTTTTGCGAACTGCATTGTACTCTATCCATACGGAACATGAACTCTGACCGCGCAGATTTCTTCGACGAAGTCCGGACAGTGCTCGTTACAGCGACAAAGACGGCACATCATTCCGTAACTTCCTTTGCGGGTACAGTTCTTACCACAAAGCGCCGGCGCCCTGGTCTTACAGGCCATCCGGTTCTTACAAGCGTTGAACGAGTAGCCTGGCTTGCCGGTAGCAATCTCCACGGCATACTTGCGGACTTCGCGTGAGATCGTGGACGGATCCTTGTGAAGCTGTGCAGCTATCTTCTTGAAAGACAGCCCCCTCCTTGAGGAGTTTCTGGAGCGTTAAACGTTCTTCATAGGTAAAAAGTTTGCCATGATATCCTCCGTTTCTGCCGCCAATCTGATGAGGATATCGCGCAGGAATAAGAAAAAGCAAGAAAGTATCATTCGTCCTTCCCTCTGTCAAGGGCACGTTGTGCCGCTTACGCGGAGACCCTGGACAGACATCGGACTCATGACATATGACAGCTAAGGGATTATCGGATCAGAATGCTCCGCCAATCCCCATCATAAAAGAGACCCGTGTCGGCCAGTCCCTTTGTAAACCGGGATGCAACCTCCGGAAGGTATGTTGTTTCAATTCATTATGGCCTCAGGCCGGAACGAGAGGGGGTGCATCTCGTTTTACAGTTGAAGAAATGCGTAAATATTGTTTTTGTTAATATCCGGCAACCGTGTAATTTCCCTGTCTCCGCTATTTGTGCCTAAAAACATTTATGCTAAAATGTAATTTGCGCAAAAGTTGGACGCGCTTGAAAGTGAGGTCTGTATTATGCCAATATACCGCGATCCGGAGAAAATAGCCGCTTACCTTGAAAAATGGATAAAAGAGAAATTCGCCGATGCCGGTACTTCGCGAGCTGTGCTCGGCATAAGCGGAGGTATTGATTCGGCTCTTCTCGCCGCCCTGCTTGCGAAGACGCTCGGCGCGAAAAATGTGACTGGCGTAATTATGCCGTGCTATAGTATGCCGATCGACGAGAAATATGCAACGCTGCTAGCTGACGCCATAAAGATACAAAAAGTAAAGGTTGATCTTTCCGCCGTCTACGACGCGGCGGTTGCGGCGCTTGAAGCCGGCGGAGTTAAGCCAGACGGCCTGGCGGCGGCGAACATTAAGCCGCGTCTGCGCATGGCTGCGCTCTACTCTATAGCGCAGCAGCAAGGGGCTCTCGTCTGTGGCGGAGGCAACAAAGACGAGATAACGATGGGATATTTCACGAAATACGGAGATGCCGGCGTGGATCTTCTGCCGCTTGCCGATCTTCTCAAAGGAGAGGTCTGGAGCGTGGCGGAATATCTGGGCGTTCCGCACGAGATAATAGACCGCCCTCCGACAGCCGGCCTATGGGAAGGACAGACCGACGAGGCCGAGATGGAGCTTACTTATAAAGAACTCGACATATACATAGCGACGGGAAACGCGAGCGAGGCTGCGAAGGAAAAAATTGAACGTGCAAGCAAGCGCTCGGTACATAAACGGCTTTTCCCGCCAATGGCAAAACTGCCCGACAATCTGTAATTGGAAATTTTTTTAAATATATTTATGAGGTGATTTTCTTGTCAGGACATTCACATTGGGCGGGTATTAAACACCGCAAAGCAGCGCAGGACGCCAAAAAGGGCGTCGCTTTCCAGAAACTTGTAAAGGACGTTATCGCGGCCGCGAAGGCCGGCGGCGGAGACCCGAACTCGAACTTCCGCCTTAAAGTCGCAATAGATAGAGCCCGTGCTGGCAACGTCCCCGTAGACAACATTGAGCGCGGAATCAAACGCGGTACCGGCGAGCTCGGCGGGGAGATGGAAGTAGTACTCTACGAAGGCTACGGACCGAACGGCGTCGCCGTCATGGTCGAGGTCATGACAGACAACCGCAACCGCACTGCGCCGGAGATGCGCTCGCTCTTTACGAAGACAGGCGGAGCCATCGGAGAGATGGGCTGCGTCGCGTGGAACTTCGACCGCAAGGGCGTGATTGAAGTGACCGGCGAGGGCATCGACGAGGACGCCCTTATGATGGCGGCCATCGATGCCGGAGCCGACGATCTTGAGGCCGCTGACGGCGGATTTGAAATCACATGCGACCCATCTGTGCTCTCTCGGGTCGGTGAAGCGCTGAAGAACGGCGGCTACAACGTCGACACGATGGAGATCCAGATGATCCCTAAGAATACAGTCGCCGTCAACAACAAAGCCGACGCGCAGAAACTTCTCGCTATGGTAGAGCGCTTCGAAGATAACGACGACGTCCAGGCCGTCTACTCGAATTTCGACATTCCGGAGGAGATTCTTGCGGAGATTGAAGAATAACGAAGAGAGCTGCATCCGCGCATTAGGAATTGACCCCGGGCTCGGCACGCTGGGCTACGGGGTCGTTTCACAGTATGGGAACGCGCTGCAATGCGAGACCTACGGAGTTATAAAGACGCCGTCCGACCTCTCGTTGGCGCAGCGCCTTGCGATGCTTTATTTTGAGCTTAAAAAGAAGACCGAAGAATTTCCGCCGGACATGGTGGCTGTTGAGAAGCTCTTCTTCGGCAGGAACACGACAACGGCTGAGATGGTATGGCAGGCGCGCGGCGTTGTGATGCTTCTTGCGGCTCAGCTCGGTTTTGAACCATATGAGATAAAACCGAACGAAGTCAAGCTCGCGGTCTGCGGCTACGGCGGCGCGGAGAAGGGGCAGGTGCAGGGGATGGTCGCGCACATGCTCGGCCTCGCGAAAAACCCAAGCCCCGACGACGCGGCCGACGCGCTCGCGATTGCTATAGCGGGCCTCGCGGTTCACACCTACGATAGGAATATTATGAAGGGCTGTTAGGCTATGATAAATTTTCTCAGAGGCACGCTCGCTGAAATTTCCAAAGAAAGCATAATAATCGACGTTTCTGGCTTCGGAATCGAGGTATACCCGACGAAGGCGCTGCTTGCTTCTGCCGTGATCGGCGAAGAGACGACGTGCCGTACGTATATGCAGGTCAGCGATGCAGGCATCGCGATGTTCGGCTTCGCGAACGAGACGGAGCGCGTTTTTTTCATGGAGCTGCTGCACGTCAAAACGATCGGCGGGAAGCTCGCCATAATGCTGATGCGTTATCTCGACCTTCCGCGCATAGTCGAGGCGATAAGGGCAGGGAACGTCTCTGCGCTTTCTGTCCCTGGCCTCGGCGCTAAACGAGCGGAGCGCATCTGCTTCGAGCTTAGGAGCAAGGTCGAGAAGGAATTCGCTTCGATAGGGGCGGAAATCTCCGGCGGAGCAGCTTCGTCCTTCGATTCGTTCGTCGCGGAGGCGCTCTCTGGCCTCGGCTTCTCGCACGGCGAATGCGCGCGCGCGATTGCGACGGCGAAGGCGCAGGCCGACGACGACGAGACGTGGACCGAGGAAAGCCTGCTCAAAGCCGCGCTCGGCATTCTCCAGCGCAAGTAGCGAGGTATTGAAATGGAAGACAACGACCGTTCTCATAAACTGATAGAAACCATGCGCCGCGAGAAGGAAGATGAGATTTACACGCTTCGTCCGCAGGCGCTTAACGACTTCATAGGGCAGAGCGCGCTCAAGGACAAGCTGACGATTTTTATGACCGCCTCGCTTCAGCGCGAGGAGCCGCTTGACCACACGCTCTTCTACGGACCGCCAGGCCTCGGCAAAACTACGCTGGCCGGAATAATAGCAAAAGAGATGAAGGGCAACCTTCGCGTCACGACGGGGCCCGCGCTCGAGCGCGCCGGCGACTTAGCCGCGATTTTATCCAACATCCAGCCGAACGACGTTCTGTTCATAGACGAGATACACAGGATGTCAGCGAACATCGAAGAGATACTTTATCCCGCGATGGAAGATTTTTCACTCTCGATAGTCGTCGGCAAGGGGCCGCTCGCGCGCAGCATACGCCTCGCGCTGCCGAAATTCACGCTCATAGGCGCGACGACGCGTCTCGGCCTGCTTACCTCGCCCCTCCGCGCACGTTTCGGCATAGTCGAGCAGCTTCACCTCTATTCGCCAGAAGAGCTTACCGCAATAGTCAGACGTGGCGCGGGAGTGCTCGGCCTGAAAATAATGGACGAAGCGGCGGAGGAGATAGGGCTGCGTTCGCGCGGGACGCCGCGCGTCGCGCTGCGCCTTCTGCGCCGTGTGCGCGACGTGGCCGAGGTAAAGCGCGTCCCTCAGGTGGAGCGCGACCTTGCGCGCTACGCGCTCGATATGCTCGGCGTTGACCCGCAGGGGCTCGACGACGGCGACCGCAAATTCCTGCGCGCGCTGATAGAGCTCTTCGACGGCGGCCCTGTGGGCCTTTCGACGCTCGCAGCGGCGCTCAACGAGGACGCTCAAACGATAGAGGACATCTATGAGCCGTATCTTATCCAGAAAGGTCTGCTTGAGCGCACGCCTCGCGGACGACGCGCGACGCGCAACACGTGGGACTATCTCGGAATTCCTGTCTCCCAGCACTTCATGCAGTATCAGCAAAATCAGCAGAGCCTCTTCACGCAGGAGGGCGAACAATGAACCAGCTCGGCAAGGCGCTCATAGGCATGGGGCTTCTGCTCGCCGCGATAGGCGTCGTCCTGGTCTTGGCCGGCAAGCTTAACATCCCGTTCGGCAAACTGCCTGGCGATATAACTTATCAAAGAAAAAATCTGACGGTCTTCGCGCCGTTCGGTACGATGATCGTAGTCAGCCTCGTGCTCTCGATAATCTTCAATATATTCTCTAGGTGGAAATAAAACTATGAAAAAACATATTTTTGCGGCGGCGACAATATTCGCCCTCCTTTGGAGCATTCCCGCCTCGGCGCGCGAAATCACGGTGCTGCTCAAACAGCGCGCGGCGCAGGCCACGATAGGCGGTCAGGGCGTCGTGCTTACCGACGCGCGCGGAATGTACACAAAACCCTTCAACGGTACGTTCAAAGCTACGTATGTGAATGGAGCTATGAAGGCAGGAAAGGTCACATATAAACTGCCCGTAACTATGAGCGGCAGTTCCGGAGTCATCGTTGACGGCGTCACGTACAAGGGCGCGCTCGTCATCGAAAGAAACTCGAACGGCCTGAATTTTATCAACAAGGTCGACGTCGAGGAGTATCTGAAAGGCGTGCTCAAATCCGAGATGAGCCCGACATGGCCCAAGGAGGCGCTCAAAGCGCAGGCAGTGCTTGCGCGCACGTATACTCTTGCATCAAAGAAACACGGAGCCTATGATATATGCGTCGAGACGCACTGCCAGGTCTATGGCGGAGCGGCGGACGAATCCACGGTGATTGCGCAGGCCGTCAACGAAACGAAAGGACAGATACTCACCTACGGCGGCAATCCGGCGCAAATTTTCTTTTTCAGCGACAGCGGCGGCATGACGACCGGTTCCGAATCGGTCTGGGGCTCGGCGATACCGTACCTGACGCCGAAGGCCGATCCTGTGCCGAATGACAGCCCGAATAAAACATGGCAGGCTACGCTGACGATGGCGCAAATAGGCAATAAACTCTCCGCGGCAGGAGCGGGCGTCGGCACGCTGAAATCGCTGCGCCCCTATAAGCGGGATAAGAGCGGCAGAATCGAGCAGATTGAGCTGAAAGGAAGCGCTGGAACGAAAGTCATAAGCGGCAACAAGTTCCGCACCGCGGTCGGAGCAACGGTCGTAAAAAGCACCCTCTTCGAGTTTAACGGCCGCAGCGGCTACAAAGTAAGCACCACTACAGTCCCCAAGCCCGCGGCAAACGTCGTACAGATCCCGAAGCAGAACGCAGCGTCCGCGCATGCGGAGCAGATTGCCGGAATGCCGGAAAACGACGCCGACAAGCTTTACTGGATGGCGAAGAATAAGGTATTCACTATGCGCGAGCTGCTTTCGATGATAGGCGACGACAGCAAATACCCGCAGTATGTCGCGGAAGGACTAGCGCGCATGGCGAAAATGAAGAATCCCCCCAGCGCTAAAAATGGAACGCCTAAACCTGCGTCACCCCCCGTCAAGACTGTTACTACTGCTACGGAAGCCGCCGCTTCGCCGCTATCTATGGACGGCACCTCGGCGCAGACGGTTGTGATGTACGGCAGAGGCTACGGACACGGCGTCGGCTTTCCGCAGTGGACTGCGAAGGCGCTCGCAGAGGCGGGATGGGACTACAAACGAATGCTCGAATATTACTTCCAGGGCACTCGGCTGGAAACCCGCTGATATGGAACGCGACCTAGCTAAAACAGCGGCATACGATTACGAGCTGCCCAAGGAACTGATTGCGCAGGATCCGGCCGAGCCGCGCGATTCATCACGTCTGATGGTTGTACACCGCAATGGCGGAACGACCGAGGACAGAATTTTTCGCGACATCGCTGAATATCTCACCCCCGGCGACCTTCTCGTCCTCAACGACACCCGCGTTCTTCCCGCGCGCGTCGAAGGCGTCAAAAAAAGTTCGGCAGATCGCGGCGCGCACGTCGAGATATTCTTTTTAAACCCAGGAACGGCGCCGAACGAATGGACGGCGCTCGTCCGCCCCGGACGCAAACTGCCGGAAGGGACGAAAGTCACACTCGGCGCCGATACCGAGGTGACGGTTGGAGCACGTCTCGAAGACGGCCTTCGCACGCTGATTTTTGCGCAAGAAGACGACCCGCTCGCGATAATACACAAGTTTGGCAAAACTCCGCTGCCGCACTACATCACGGAGACTCACGCCGACCCAGAGCGCTATCAGACGGTCTACGCGAAGGCAGAGAAAGAGAATTCCGTCGCCGCTCCGACCGCAGGGCTGCACTTCACGCCTGAACTCCTGAAAAAACTTGAGGACAAAGGCGTGCCGCACGCATTCGTCACGCTGCGCGTCGGCCTCGGCACCTTCCGCCCTGTAAAAGCGGAGAACATCGCCGACCACATAATGCATGAGGAATTCTGTGAGATACCGCCGGAGACCGCGACCGCGATAAACGCGGCGAAAGAACAGGGCGGTCACGTCGTCGCGGTCGGCACGACCGTCGTGCGCACGCTGGAATCCTTTGCGCAGCGCTGGGGGAAAATAGTCCCCGGCTCGCTCGACACGCGCCTCTTCATAAGTCCGGGCTTCGAGTTCAAGGCCGTAGACGCGCTGATAACGAATTTCCATCTGCCGATGAGCACGCTGCTGATGCTAGTCTCGGCTTTCGGAGGATATGACACGATGATGAACGCCTACAACGAGGCGGTACGCAAGCGATACCGTTTCTTCTCGTTCGGCGACTCGATGTTCATCGAATAGGGGGATCATAATATGGCGATAAAGATGATAGGCACAAGAAATTGTCCCGACTGCATTGCTGCGCTCAAAATGATAGCTGAGAAAAAGCTTGACGTTGAGTTCATTGACATAGACGCGAGCACCGCTAACCTCAAACTCTTCCTGCGGCTCCGCGACAGGGCGCCCGAATTTGACGAAATCAAAACAAACGGCTCCATCGGCGTTCCATGCTT
>CAVEUD010000037.1:0-922 GCA_963618995.1 bacterium | reverse complement strand
AAAGAATATTCTTCGACATAAACGAGCTGTAAGTGTAGCAGGTAAGATTAGATATCGGGCGGCGGGTAAAGCTCCCGCCGCTTTTCGTATAGCCATGAACTTGCCGTAATTCCGTCCAAGTTGTAGATGCAGTGCGTTCTCTATACCATTCAAGCATGCTCTTCTATATGGGAAAAGCATTTTACATCGCGCGACGCGCGCGCTAAAGCGTAGCTTGTATAAAAGACAGAAACGGAGGTAATCTGGATGAAAAAACTTGTAGCGTATTTTTCGGCAAGCGGCGTGACGAGGGCGGCGGCAAGGCGCGTCGCCGCTGCGGCGGGAGCCGACATCTTCGAGATAAAGCCAGCGGAGCCTTATACTCACGCTGATCTCGATTGGACGAACAGAAACAGCCGCAACTCTGTAGAGATGAACGATAAATCCGCGCGTCCCGCAATAGCGGGGAAGCTGCCTGACATGACGGACTACGACACGGTCTTTATAGGATATCCGATATGGTGGTACGTCGCGCCGAGAATCATAGAGGCGTTCCTCGAAAGCTGCAACTTGGCCGGAAAAACCGTCATTCCATTTGCGACGTCAGGCGGCAGCGGAATGGGGCGCACTATTGAAGAGCTGAAGCCGCATGCTCCGAAAGCGAATTGGAAAGACGGACGCTTGCTCAACCGGTGTTCTGAGAGCGAGGTCAGAAGTTTGATAGAGCAGAATGACAAATAGGTAGAGTCTCTCCCCCAATCCGAGTAAACCTCATCCCCAAGTCGTAGAATATAATCCAGGGCCAACGGAGGTTTACCAATGACGAGAAGAAACAGCACGCCGGAAGAGAACGAAAGAAGAGCCGGGATACGCGAACTGCTCCGGACCGCCAACATCGGCAGCATGAAGGATATTCAAAAGCTTTTCAAAGAGACTATCGCCG
>CAVEUD010000036.1:0-25183 GCA_963618995.1 bacterium | reverse complement strand
TCCTCTGTACGTTGCTAAGACGGTTGACGGACTTTCTTATAGTACGTCAGAGGAGCTTCTGCTCATAGCTATAAGCGTTAGGAACTCCAGGCATAGCCTGGAGTTTTCTGTGTACAATAATGCCATTTTCCCGCTGTATTTTCAGCATGAAAATGGATATAGAGATTTGTGATTCTTATCACCTATATTGAATGCAAGGAGATATATACCACTATGAAGATTGATCTATTGACAAAAGTGTTCCCTGGCAAATCCAGCGCAGGTGCTTTAGGTTTGAGTAACAGCGCACTCATTCGTACTTCGGATCATATCATGCTGTTTGATATTGGAGCACATGGTGTAATCAAAATTTTACAAAAGTCTCTAGAGGAATTCCAGATTTCTCATTGCATTGGAAACTCTATCTGAGAGACTGCTAGTTGCCGGCATATGTCCAGAAATATTACACCGCGTTGCTTCAATATCGGCAAATGGCTTGGATTCTATGCCGCGGTGCGGCGCCGTTATGACAATGCTTGCTGTATGCGGTGTAACACATAAGGATTCATACCTTGATGTTGCTGTAGTCAATATTGTTATAACCATGACCGGAGCTGTTCTCGCCATAATTCTTGGGTCTATGGGTATCTGTTAGGTGCATTTTGTGGGCGCTAACACAGAGACATAAAGACAAGATGTTTCTTGTTGTTTCACTTGTTTTTTAGTGTTTGCTTTTGAGGGCAAAAACTTTTAAATTTAATATGCAGCATCAAAATATTCATAAAATCATAACTTATAAGGGGAGGATTTTTATGATACGTTTTAAGTGTGTATCCAAGGGCATACTGGCAGTTTGTCTGTCAATGGCGATCGGCGCGTCGGCGGCTTTTGCGGCTTACCCGACCAAGCCGATCACGGTAACTCAGGGATTCAAAGCGGGCGGCGGCAGCGACACCGTCGCGCAGCTCACCCAGCCTTACCTTGAGAAAGCCATAGGCCAGACTTTCGTCAACCAGTATATCCCCGGCGCGACCGGAGCCATCGCGTGGACGCAGCTTGCGAAGACCGCAAAGAAAGACGGTTATACGCTGAGCATTACGAACACCCCGATGCTTCAGACCAACTACATAATGAACGAAGAGATCAAGTACACGATAGCCGAGCTTGAGCCGATAGCGAACGTGGTCACCGACCCCGGAATCATCGTCGTCAGCAAGGACAGCAAATACAAGACTGTCCAGGATCTTCTTGAAGCGATGAAGCAGAACCCCGGCAAGATAACGGTCGGTAACTCCGGCGTCGGCGGAGACGACTTCTTCACGACGATTCTCTTTGAGAAAGCGTCCGGGCTGAAGGTTCAGATGATTCCGTTCGAGGGCGACGGCCCGTCGTGGCAGGCCGCAATGGGCGGTAAGATCGACGTCAGCTTCAACAACCTCGGCATCGTAACCCCGCAAGTCGAAGCGGGCAACCTCATAGCGCTCGCCCTCTTCTCCGAAGAGAGATACCCCGGCCTTCCCAATGTCCCGACGATGAAGGAACTCGGCTATGACATCGTTTCCGGTTCGTCCCGCGGTTACAGCGCGCCGAAGGGCATTCCCGAGGATGTAAAGGAGACGCTTATCAACGCTTTCAAGAAGATGGCGGAGATGCCGGAATTCGTCGAAGCCTGCGCTGCCAGAGACACCATCATCGATATGAAGTACGGCGACGATTACAAGAAGATGCTTGAGACGCAGGAAGCTGCATTCAAGCAGATTTGGGACGAAGTCAAAGACGATTACACGAAAAAGTAAATTTAAAGGATAACGGTAATTCATTGAGCGTCGAATAATATCCGGCGCTCAATAATTAAGGAGGCATGACTATGGGTTACTTACGCAAACATCAATTATTCGCTTTAGTGCCGCTTCTGATAAGCGCTTACTTCTTCGGCGCTTCTATGAAGATGCCGCGCGACGCAGCGCTCCTGCCGCAGATATTGGCAGTGCTTGTCGCATGTTTCTCTGTTGCAATGATATTTAATGCGACAAAGGACGCTCCGGCACGGGAAAAAGAAGCGGCAGAGAATCCGCCTGCAAAGATCAACGTCCAGCATGTTGTGGTTTTTGTTGCAGCTATAGCCGTTTATATTTACCTTATACCGATTCTCGGATATTTCATCGCGACGCCGCTCTATATGGTCGTAATGTATGCCTACTTAAAAGCAATCGGCCTTTTGAAGAGCATAATAATCAGCGTCTGTTTCTCCGCGTTCATATATGCGCTTTTTGTCTGGTTTCTCAAACTGCCGATCCCCGTGGGGGTTCTTGAACACTTTATGGGATACTAATCAGCATAAGGAGATGCAAATAGATGGAACACTTACTTTTTGGGCTGCAAAACGTTTTTATGCCGCTTAACTTCATTACGATAGCCGGCGGCACCCTGTTAGGAATGCTGGTCGGCGCGATGCCAGGCCTTTCCGCTACGATGGCCATCGCGCTGCTCATCCCTGTTACGTATGTAATGGGACCGGAACGCGGCGTCAGCATGCTGGCCGCTATATACATGGGGTCGATGTACGGCGGCTCAATCGCGGCGGTTCTTATCTGCACTCCTGGTACGCCTTCCGCCGCTGCGACTACTTTGGACGGTTATCCGATGGCGCAGAAAGGCGAGGCCGGACACGCGCTCGGAATATCGCTGACGGCGAGCTTTGTCGGCGGCATCATAAGCTGCATCGTTCTTCTGACGCTGGCTCCGGTGCTTGGTCAGATAGCGATTATGTTCGGCCCAGTCGAGCTCTTCGGCGTCGCCGTCCTCGGTATGACCATCCTTGCCTCACTGTCTCTGGGGTCGACTATAAAAGGGCTTCTGGCTGGATGCGCGGGATTGCTGCTTTCTACAATAGGAATGGACTCGATAACCGGTATTCCGCGCTTCACTCTCGGCAACATCAACCTTTTCTCGGGCATTCCGTTCACCGTTGCACTGATCGGGTTGTTCTCAATTCCGCAGGCTATCCGTCTTGTAGAGCATGACGACGACGGGACGAACGAGAAGTTTGACAAAATCAAAGACAGCGTCATTCTTCCGTGGGCAGAAGTCAAAGAACTGTTCCCGACGTTCATCCGTTCCGGCATCATAGGCGTCTTTACCGGAATCATCCCCGGTACGGGCGGAGACACGGCCTGCTGGTTCGCATACAACGAAGAGAAACGCCGTCACGAGGACAAGTCGGAATTCGGCAAAGGCTCCAAATTCGGAATAGCGGCTCCTGAAGCGGCGAACAACGCAGTCGTCGGCGGAGCTCTTATCCCGACAATCACTCTCGGTATTCCAGGAAGCTCCGCAACGGCGGTTCTTCTCGGCGGACTTATGATACACGGCATCATGCCTGGGCCGAGCCTCATGACGGAGTACGCCGGAGTCACCTACACGCTTCTCTGGGCCGTCCTTGTCGCAACGCTCCTAATGTTTGCCGAAGGCATATTCTTCACCAGAGCCTGCGTCTACGTCACGAAGATCAGCAATAAGATGCTGTCCGTTGCGGTAGTTATCCTCTGCATCATCGGCTCGTTCGCGATCAACAACAGCCTGTTTGACGTAATGCTGATGTTCCTCTTCGGCATAGCGGGCTACTTCATGGATAAAGTAAGCATCCCCGTGCCGCCGATGGTAGTCGGGCTCATCCTCGGAAGAATGCTCGACGTAAGCCTCCATCAGTCGCTGCTTATCAGCGGCGGTTCGTGGATGATCTTCCTTACAAATCCGATATGCGCGATGCTGCTGCTACTGGCGCTTATCTCCCTGATACAGGCCACGCCGTGGTACATGGACTGGAAGATGAAGAGGAAAGCGCAGAAGGGCCAGCTTTCTTAGAGCCGGATTTTAGTTGAAAATTAAGAAGGAAAAACATGTCAGCAGTAGACGATCTTCTTAGAGATATTCCTATTCCAAAGCTTGTCGATGTAAAACAGATATTTCCTCGTCCAGTTATAAAAGACGCTGCAGGCACACTCGCCGGGAAACTCCAGGCAAGCGGCCTGTTAAGCGGGATAAAGCCGGGGCAGAGCATAGCGATCACCGCTGGAAGCCGCGGTATAGCTAACATCCCCGCTATGCTTAAAGTCTTGGTGGACGAGGTAAAAAAGGCCGGAGGGAATCCTTTTGTCTTCCCTGCGATGGGGAGTCACGGCGGAGCGACCGCCGAAGGACAAAAATCCATGCTGGAGGGCATGGGAATAACAGAAGACTACCTCGGCGCTCCGATCCGCGCTACGATGGACACCGTACAGATAGGAGTCTCGTCGAACGGACGCCCCGTATTTATCGATAAGTTCGCCGATGAAGCGGACGGCATTATCGTAATCAACAGAATCAAGCCGCATACTTCGTTCAGAGGAAAGTACGAAAGCGGCCTGATGAAGATGATTACGATAGGCATGGGCAAGCAGCGCGGGGCCGATTTCGCGCACATGCTGGGCTTCGGACAGATGGCCGAGAGCGTGCCCGCTATCGCGAGAGAAGTAATCGCCAAGAAAAACATAATATGCGCGGTCGGCGTCATTGAGAGCGCATATCATGAGACCGCCCAGATTGAAGTGCTGCCGTCACAGGCGATAGAAACGGAAGAGCCGGCGCTGTTGAAAAGGGCCTGGGAGCTGTATCCCAGATTGTTCTTCGATAAGCTGGACGTCCTGATCCTCGACGAAATCGGCAAAAATATCTCCGGGACGGGCTTTGACACCAACATTCTCGGCAGATACCACACGCCGTACGCATCAGGCGGTCCGGATATCGCAAAGATAGCCGTTCTTGACGTGACGGAAAAATCGCACGGCAACGCCAACGGCGCCGGGATGTTGGATTTTACGACGAGACGCCTTTTCGACAAAATGAGTTTTGAACAGACATATCCGAACGCGCTTACTTCCACGGTCCCGACCAGCGTGAAGATACCGATGGTCCTGAAGAACGATATGCAGGCTATCCAGGCCGCAATAAAAACATGCAACATCCTGGATCGTACTTCGGTGAAGCTGGCGCGCATAAAAAATACGACGCAGCTTGAGGTGATCGCTGTGTCGGAGAGCCTGGTCCCGTACGTGCGGGAACACGCCAGCCTTGAGCTGGCAGGTGAACCGTACAGCCTGACCTTCAACAGCGACGGTAATCTTTTCTAACGCATCAGGAGTCTGATACAATGGCCGAAACATTCACAAGAAGCGAAAATAAAACTGAAGCCTACTATGTCGGGTTGATGAACTCTTGCGGATATAGAGACAAGGATCTCAAGAAACCCGTTATAGGAATAGTAAATTCTTTTACAGATGTTAATCCTGGGCATAAGGTATTTTATGACTTGGTTAAATATGTTAAAGAAGGAATATGGTGCGCCGGAGGATGCCCGGCCGAGTTCTGCGTCCCCGCGCCGTGCGACGGCATGGCGCAGGGGGAGGGGATGCACTCTATCCTCCCGATTCGCGACCTCATTGCGAGCTCGATAGAGGCGATGGTCAACGCGCACCGTTTCGACGGTTTGGTGTTCCTCTGCTCATGCGACAAAATCGTACCGGGTATGCTTCTGGCAGCCGCAGCTCTGAATAAGCCCTGCATGTTCCTGACTGCCGGAGCCATGATTCCGTACGACGACGGGGAGAAAATATACGTAACCCCGGATTTAAAGGAAGCCATAGGCCAGCGCAACGCCGATATCATAAGCGAAGATACGTTCACCAAGTTTAAGCAGAATATCTGCTATTCGTGCGGAACCTGTTCTATGTACGGCACGGCGAATACGATGGGCGTTTTCACCGAGGTTATCGGGCTGACGCCGTTTGATTCCACTACGATGCCGTTCTGCTCCGCAGCGAAGTGCAAGCAGGCGCGCGACGTCGGCGAGCGTGTCGTCCAGCTGACGCTCGAGGGCGTAAAATTTTCCGATATCGTCACCGAGCGCTCTATCATTAACGGCTTAAAGCATGTCTCTGCTACAGGCGGTTCAAGCAACGCGCAGATACATATTTGCGCCCTCTCGAACGTTATGGGATGCCGTATATCTTTGTCCGACTTTGACCGCCTGCAGCATGACGTTCCTGTGATAGCAAAATTTAAGCCGTCGTCGAAGTATAACATCAACGACTATCACAAGGCTGGCGGAGTGCGCGCCACGCTGAAGGCCATCCAGAACCACCTCTCGCTTGATGAGAAACTTGCCGCTGGCGGCACTTTGCGCGAAGCGCTTACAAGTTACGCCGGAAAGATCGACACAAACGTCATCCGCAGTGAGGACGATCCGCTCTATCCCGACGGCTGTTTCGCCGTGCTATACGGCAATATCGCGCCGAACGGAGCCGTCGTTAAAAAGAGCGGAGTTGAGCCGTCGATGTTTTATCACAGAGGCCCAGCGATCGTATGCAACTCTGAGGAGGAGGTGCGCGAGCATCTGCTTAATAAAGAGGTCAAGCCCGGAAACGTGCTCGTCATTCGCTACGAAGGGCCGAAGGGCGGCCCCGGCATGCGCGAAATGTCCATCCCCGCCGCGATGCTCGTAGGAATGGGGCTGCATACCTCGGTGGCTATGATTACAGACGGGCGTTTCTCAGGAGCGACGCGCGGGCCGTGCGTCGGGCATATATCGCCGGAGGCGTGGGATGGGGGGGCGATTGCGGCGATAGAGGACGGAGATATAATAACGATAGATCTAAATAATAAGACTCTAAACGTTGAACTCTCCGATGAAGAAATCGCCGAACGTTTGAGCCGTGCCGCAAAACCGAATCATCCGGCGAACGGCTTCCTCGAGACCTACCGCGAGATAACCAGCGGAGCTGACGACGGTTGTCTGTGGCTGTATAAAAACAAAAATATGAAAAACAAGTAAATCTGGCTTATATAACAACAAGCCCGCCGAAATGCAGATAACAAGCGGGCTTGTTATTAATCGATGGTGTTAAGTGAAAAATCTAGAGCGGCTTAATCCATATGCAAATCTATATAAGTTTTCCCGCCGTTTATAGTAACACCCTGCCCAAACTGGATATGCAGGTCATTTCCTCCCTCTGGGATGATCTCGTCCCCCTTAACGGTAAGCCAGCCGTCATGCCCAGGGAGTACTCTTGAAGCCACCGACTTAATCTTACGCAGAGAAGCTGCGCTTTGCTCGGGATTTAGAGACATCATACACTCCAATGTCCTTAATTCACCGCGGTTTTTAGCGGCATCACCAGACAGCACCCATTTCCCATTATCTCCCTGATCAAGTACCAGAGACATGCTGCCGGGCGTATGTCCCGGCGTAAGCATATATGTCATCTTAGGGAAAATTTCTTGGCTTTCATCATCTAACAGTGTAAGACGATAACTCCGCAACAATAAAATTGCCTTCTCGTCCACATAACGGTCTCTGCGGGTAAGGTCATTCATGTAGTCCCATTCCTGGCGCGTTATATAGAACATCGCATGTGGGAAAAAGTCAATATTATTGACATGATCGAAATGGCAATGGCTGAGAATAACATCCGTAATATCAGAAGGTTTCAGCCCATATTCCCCTAGAAGTTTCTCGACATAGCCGCGCTGAACGGGACCTCCGGCGTCAAACAAAATATTTCGTTTCTTGTCTTCTGTACGAATAAGAGCCCATGTACCAAGCCCAAGCACTCCGTTAGGCAGACTTCCTGAAAATCCTTGAAACAACACATCAACTATAAAGTTCATTTCCATCACCTTTTTATTTTTAATTTATAATTTAATTTTATAGGCTTTTTCAGCATAGTTCTCCAACTGAGGAACTTTCTGAGTCAGCAAACTTACTATAATAATGGAAAGTATCGGCACGATAAGCGAAAATGCTTCATGGAGACCAGTGGGACCTTTGATGCAGTAATACCAGAAAGTGCACGCCGGAATACTTGTAATGATACCTGCAAGTATCCCTTGGCTGGTACACTTTTTCCAATATAATCCAAGGAAAAGCGCGGGACCAATGACAGCGGCTAATCCTGTCCATGCAAAAATGATCAGGTCAAATACAGCTCCAGAACCAAAGGTTGAGACAAGTAAAGCGAGTATAGTAAGCACGATCGTAAAAACCTTATTCATTACAGATGAGAGTTTTTCGCTCATTCCACGTTTCGCTAAGATTCCCAACCTTAAGAAATTATTGTTGAGTTCTGCAACAGCCTGCAAGAGCAATCCTTCCGTGGTCGACATGATTGCAGCAAAGATACCGGCAATGACTATGCCGCCCAAAATATTGGGGAGGTAACTGACAACAAGAGTAGGTATGCCAGCCCCAGGATTGCTGATGTCCGGGTAAATCAGACGGCAGCACATACCTATCAACACAGGCCCCATCTGACGGATAATGTTGAAGATGCAAGACATCAATGCGCTTGTCCTAGCGCTCCTATTATTCTTAAGCGTTAGGAACTTTTGGATGCCTTGCGGCTGGGCTATAAATCCAACCGCGCTGCCGAACCAAAATAAGTGCATATGAAGAAAATAGCTGCTTCTGACGTTCTTCCGCTTCTCCAATCAATAAGCTCAGGCGCTGTAACAGAAAGCCCGCTAAATAACCCGGTCAGGCCGCCGACATGTGAAAGTGCGACAACCAGCATAACAACGAATGCTAAAATCATAATGATACCCTGTACTGCGTTTGTCCACATAGCTGCATTGATGCCGCCAAGGAAAATGAACAGCATTGTCAGTATTGCTACAGCAACACTGACATAGAACGCATTCAAGCCAATGGCTTCGGCAGCTACCGCACCGGCATTAAATTGACCAGCCAGATAGAGCACCATATAAAGGCCAATAAAAAGTCCGCCAATGATTTTAATCCAGTTGCCAGGATCCCCATGCAGACGACTTACCAGTTCGGTGGGGGTGACGCTTCCCGTCTCAATGGAAAGTTCCCTACATTTTTTGGCTAGGAAGTACCAACAGGCAAATTCTAATATGGTACCGAAGATACACTGCCAAGAGGCCATAATTCCCATTGTGTAGCCCATACCGACCATCCCGATAAAAGCGAAGCCTGAGGCCAGGGTTGTTCCCATTGCAAACGCTGTTATCACTGGACCGTATCCGCGGTTTCCAACCACAAAACCTTTCGCTGATTTGGTTACTTGGCTTCGTCCGCTCCAGATGCTTAGAGCGAAATTAACTGCAATATACAACACGAGGCCGATATAAATTCCTGTCAATTTTATTCCTCCTTCCCAAACTGTTAATCATTCTTGTTCCGGTCTTTAATGACCCAACCAATATTGAATAGCAAACCGACAAAAGGGAACACACATAATGTTAAGAACGCACCCGAATCTAAATACTCAAACATCGTTATACCTCCTATCATTGTTGCTCTTTTGGATTATAGGCCGCTTAGGTTTCATGTATTAAATATCGTTCTTCTGTTTTCCTCATGATGTCCCCCCCCCTTATTCAAATATTTTTTAGTGCTACGTTTCTCGTGACTATGACTTCCGTTTCCGTTCCAGCTGGGTTCGTCATTACGACGTCGCCTATCGAGAGCGGAGCCTGAAGCCTGATTTCCTTTATTTCTGCCATTATGTCGAAAACCTTTGTGAGCGGTACTGGCTTCGTCAAGCGGACGCTGGCTTCAATGAAGTCGCCGCCGTCCACGAGGACGCTCGTTGAGAATGTACGCATCGGACTCTCTATTTCCTGCCGTATCCACGTTTTTCCGCGAGGGCAGCGCATGCCTTCGGCGGAGACGAGTTTGGGCGGATTGCCTTCTTCATACTGCGCCTTTATAGAGCAGCCGTTTGGGCATACGACGCAGATAAATTCTTTTTCAATCATCTTACGCGCACCTCCAGTGAGCTGATGTCACTGACATCCATTTTCCCCATGTCTATCCACACCATCTCGGCGGGATGTAGCCGCGTCTCTTTTATCGTTTTCAGAACGTGGTCGCCGTCGCGGACTTCTATGACTTTGTCGCGGGATGGGGCCGTCACGCGGAACGCGAGCGTGACGTTGCCGCCGTACTTTATTCTCTGCGGCACAACGTAGCGCACGCCTTCGCCGGGTTTGACGGCGATTCCTTTGTTATCTCCGCGCAGCTCTCCGGCAACGTAGCGGGCTGCGTTTCTTCCTGCGCGTTCCGCCTCCATCGAGACGAAGTCAACGAGATCGTGTACGTGGAGGACGTTTCCGCAAGCGAAGATGCCAAGGGTCTTCGTCATACAACAGTCGTCTACGTCCGCACCTTGCGTGATGTTGTCAATGCTGACTTCCGCTTCGCGCGTCAGCTCGTTTTCTGGGATGAGGCCGACTGAGAGCAGCAGCGTGTCACATGGAACGAAGCGCTCGGTGCCCGCTATCGGACGGCGTTTCTCGTCGACCTTCGCGACGGTGACGCCCTCTACGCGTCCGTTGGGGCCGTGGATGTCTATGACTGTGGTCGAAAGGCAGAGCGGGATTCCATAGTCATCAAGGCACTGACGGATGTTGCGCTGGAGACCGCTGGAGTACGGAAGCACCTCGAAGACGGCTTCCACTTTCGCGCCTTCCAGCGTCATTCTGCGCGCCATGATGAGGCCGATGTCCCCAGAGCCAAGGATAACGATATGTTTTCCCGGCATGATGTTTTCAAGGTTCACAAGGTTCTGCACTGTGCCGGCGGTGTAAACTCCTGCGGGGCGGTGTCCTGGAATCGAGAGCGCTCCGCGCGTGCGTTCGCGGCAGCCCATTGCGAGGACGACAGCTTTCGCTTCTATTTCTTTTATTTCTCCTTCGCGGCTGACGCGGAGTATTTTGTCTTTGGAAAGGTTGAGAACTATCGTTTTCTCCATCACTGGAATCTGGAGTTCACGCACTTTTTTAATGAAGCGTCCGGCGTATTCAGGACCTGAGAGCGCTTCCTTGAATGCATGCAGGCCGAATCCGTCGTGGATGCACTGGTTGAGAATGCCTCCGAGTATCCTATCTCTCTCAACGATGACAATGTCGTCGCATCCGGCTTCTTTTGCGGCGACTGCGGCGGCAAGTCCCGCGGGGCCGCCTCCGATGATGACGATGTCGTGTTGTTCGCGTATCATTACCTATCTGTTCCTTCCCTCACGTTGCCGGTAAAGAGATTGGAGCCGGCTTCTCTGAAAATGTAATCTTCCGGTTTGAAGCCGTATTCATCGCGCAGCATACGGACTATTCTTGGCGTACAGAAACCGCCCTGGCAACGTCCCATGCCATTTCTCGCGCGGTATTTGATGCTTACCAGGCTGCGCGCGCCTAGCGGGTTCTCGATAGCATCGCGAATCTCTTTTTTCGTTATCTTCTCGCAGCGGCAAATTATTTCGCCGTATTCGGGATTCCCCTGGACGAGGCGTTCCTGCTCTTCTTTAGGCAGATCGCAGAAATGTCCAGCGAATCCGGGACGCTCCGAGATGAAATCTTTTTTCTCCTTAAGTTCGAAGTGCTTTGCAACGATGTCACGCACCATTTCCGCAATTGCAGGCGCGCTTGTCAACCCAGGACTCTCAAGCCCGACGAGATTGATGAATCCGACGACGCTGTCTGCCTCTTCAATGATAAAGTCACCGTTGCCGCCGATTTCGGGCGGTGTGCGTTTCGGACGATTGCCAGCAAAGCTGCGGATGAAATCGCTCATTTTAAGTTCGGGCAGAAGTTTCTGCCCCTCTCTTCTGAGGTCTTCAAGCACCGGAGCCGTGACTTTGTAATTCTCCGGACTCTCAACAGGAATGTAATTGGCGCTCGGACCGATGAGGATGTTGCCGTCTACGGTTGGCGTTAGATGTATTCCGAGGCCCGCGTCCTTTGCTCCGGGGACGGGGTAGATAAGCGTCTTTATTGTGCCGTCGAGACGTTTATCGAGCACGTAATATTCACCGCGGCAAGGCCAAATCTTCAGGCTGTCGCCGCGGTTGCCTTCCTTGACGCCGGCCATTTCGCTTATTACGCCGCTTGAGAGTCCCGAGGCGTTGACGACTACCCGCGCGGAGAACAAAGCGCCGTTTTCCGTTCCTATGGTGAAACTGCCGTCGGCTTCTTTCCTTACCGATGAAACTTTATGTCTGAGAAAATATTCGACGCCGTTAGCGCGGGCATTTTCCGCAAGCGCAATGGTAAGTCCGTAGGGAGATATTATCGCGCTCGTCGGACTCCAGACAGCTGCTATGCCTTCGACGCCGGGCTGGATTTTTCTCATCGCCGCATTATCAAGCACTTCAAGGCCGGGAACACCGTTTGCCGTCCCCTGATCCATAAGCCGCTTGATTCCAGGCAGTTCTTCTTCGTCAAGAGCGGTGGTCAGTTTGCCGATTCTCTTGATTTTCACTTTCAAGTCTGAGCAGAGCTTATCCATCATGGAATTGCCCTTGACCGCCAACTTTGCGCGCAGCGTCCCTGCCTTGTAATGAATTCCTGAATGCAGCACGCCGCTGTTACGGCAGCTCGTCTCCATGCCGACATCAGGCTCTTTCTCCAAGACCGCCACCGTCATCTGGAAACGGGAAAGCTCACGCGCAATAGCGTTGCCTACAACTCCGCCCCCTATAATTAGTACATCATACTGATGTTGCATAGTGCACCTCCAGAAAATTTCATCTGGTCTACCATGGAATGCCAAAGTAACGTATTTATTATATCACTTGATTTTCGAAAAAGTCAACGTAATCTCTGGCCCTGGCTGCCGTTTTTCAAAAATCGCTCCTCTTTATGTATATGAAACATAGACCAAATATGCTACATTAGAGAAGAACTAACTATACGTTTATGCTATGTAAAAATGGGGATTAGCAGTTCATGAATGAAAAGCGAAAACAAGTCATAGAGAAACTACTGGATAAAATTCAGAATAGCGAGATTGTAGCAGGAGATAAACTCTTACCGGAGCGCAAGCTTGCCGAAGTTGTCGGCGAGACCCGCCCTGTGCTGCGTGAAGGACTTATCGCGCTAGAAGCTATGGGCGTGTTGGACATTCGGGATCGCCAAGGTATATTCCTTTCGTCGGCGCATGAACGCGAAGCGCAGAATATGCTCCAAACCGTCAGGGGATGGCCTGCCGATACGCTGTCGCGCGCAATGGAGCTGCGACAAATCATCGAACCGACTGCAGCCGGGATCGCCGCTGCTCGGCGAGATGACAGAGCTTTATCTAAGATGTGCGAATGTCTAGAAAGAATGAAAGCGCTGTTACACAGTGAATCCGAAGCGGATAACATAGAGGGAGCATATTGGAACACGGCGTTTCATATAATAATTGTAGAGGCGGGTAAGAATGCATACCTTTCTCGCATATATGAAAGCGTATGCGCTGTGATGGAACGGGGTGTGTCCGTCATGCGCATCAACACAAATCCGCAGGAAGCTGGTGGACGCGCAGTCACTTACCATGAACATGCCGAGCTCTACAAATTGATTGAAGCGCGAGACGCAGCAGGTGCAGAGTTTGCAGCAGAGAAACATTTGAAAAACACGATTGCCGCGCTTGTCAAACTTGGACAGATCTCGCCGGCTGCCGACCTTTTCGCACAAGGTTTTGTAGGCCATTTTTACCGCGACAGAGAAACAAATACGAAAAAATGAATAAACTTTGATTTGCAAAATTCGTGTAGGTTTACCATACAAAATGGTGATGAGGCGCATCGGAGCCGCACGCATTCCTCCGTCTGACCCTGAATACGTTCCCGGGCCCTGCGGGCGGATGCAGTACCCGGGACAGCGTGTACAGGCGGACGTTAAGTTCGCGCCGAAGGCATGCCATGTCGGAGAAGCGGAGGGGAAACAGTTCTGTCAGTATACTGCGATAGACGGGTACGGCCGTTTCCGCCATGTCGAAGCGTTTGAAGAGCACGGCGCGTACGGCTCGACGGTATTCCCGACGCATATGCTGAGATTCTTCAAATTCCGTGTGGAATGCGTCCGGACGGACAACGGTTCGGAATTCGCCAGCCGCTTTACCTCTGATAAAGGCAGGCCTGCGCTCTTTGAAAGATATTCAGCGCGCTATGGGATAAGGCGTAAGCTGATAAAGCCGTACGCGCCGCGTCATATTTGCATTCGCCGCATATTTCTAATAGTACTTTTGCGGCTGCCGTAACGTCCACCATGTTAAGAAGCGTTCCTTTCATTAAGGATTTTTTCTTTATCTCTTTCTGTTTTGTTACCCCACCATGCAGACTATCTGCACTTCTACGGGCGCTTCGCAGGGGAGGCTGGCTACGCCTATTGCGGCGCGGGCGGCAGTGCCGGCTTCGCCCAGTTCTTCGCAGAGGTATTCGCTTGCGAAGTCGGCTATTTTCGAGTGGGCCGTGAAGCCTTCGCCTGCGTTGACGTAGACGGTCATGGAGAGGACGAGCGCGATTTTTTCGTCCGGCTCGAGCCTGTTGCGCGCGGCGGTCAGGGCGTTGGCGGCGGCGAGGCGCGCCGCTTCGCGGTATTTTTCAACCGGCTCGCTCGCTTCGGCCTTTCCGCTGAATTGGAGCACGCCGTTTTTCCGCGGCGTCATTCCCGCCGTGAAGACGAGGTTTCCGCCGCGCGCCGCGGGGACGTATTTCCCCTGCGGCGCCGGGTCTTTCTGGGGCGCGCTCATTTGCGGTACAGCTCCATGAGCTTGAAGAGCCGTTCCATAGCGGCGACGGCCTTGTCGTGGTCCTGCGAGAAGTTTATGCGGAAGCTGTGCAGGAACTGCGGGCCGAACTCGGTGCCGGGCGTGACGGTGATGTTCGCGTGCTCGCGCGCTACGCGGATGAACTGGTGGAGCGAGATTTCGAGCTCCGGTATCGTGACGAAGAGGTAGCTGCCTCCGTCCGTCGGGCGCGCCGTGACGCTTGGAACTTTTTTGATTACAGCCATAAGGTCGTCGCGGATGCGCCTGTGCTCCGCGACGCGCGAGGCGAGCCAGCCCTCCGGCTCGCTGAACCAGCGGCGGAAGACGGCCTGGTTGTATCCGCCGCAGCGCAGCGACATGATCGCCTGCAATTTTTCCATACGATCTATTATCTCCGCCGTGCCGAAGGCAGCGCCGAGGCGGTATCCGCTGAGCGACTCGGTCTTTGACGGGCCGATTATCGTGACCAGGTTTTCTGGGATCTCGCTCTGCGCGCAGAGGTGCGTGTACTCGACGCCTTCGTAGACCTGCCGCGAATAGAGTTCGTCGACGATGAGCGTCGCGCCGTAGCGCTTCGCAAGCTCGGCTATTTTGAGGATTTCGCCGCGCGAGTAGACGCATCCGGCAGGGTTGTTCGGGTTCGAGAAGAGGAATAGTTTCGCGCCGCCCCTGAACGCCTCTTCGAGCGCCGCGAGGTCGATGCCGGAGCCTTTTTCCGCGTCCTCATAACGCATGGGGACGGGCGCGAGCTCGCCGCCGAAGAACTCCGTTATCTTGCGGTTCCCGAAGTAGTCCGGCTCGACTATCGCAACCTTGTCGCCGGGCATTATATTCGCGCCCATCGCGAGGAAGAGCGCGCCCTGCGTGCCTGGCGTGAGTATAAGGTTTTTCGCAGGGTCTATCTTCGCGCCGGAGAAGGCGGAGAGCTTCGCCGCTACGTCCTCCAGTATCTCTTTTCTGCCGCGGTAGGGCGTGTAGGCCTGCGCCGCGCCTTCCTCGACGCCCGCGGCGAAGAGCTCGAAGCTGCCTGGCGTAGGCAGATGCGCGTCCACGTCGCCGTGGCTGAAATCAACCGGAGCGCCGTCAAGCTTCGGCCCGCGAAGGTCCAGCGCTTCGTTTTTCTGTAAGCTTTCCTGTCCCGGAGCGTTGTCTACGCCGAGTGTGCTGAATTTTTCGACTATGTTCAATGTGAACGCCTCCCGTAGAGTTGTATGGTTGTCTTTATCGTTTTTATATCAAATCGGCGCGCAGGCGTCCAATATTTATAATTTATAACGTTATAACATCGCGGCGCATCTTTAATAATCGCGGCTGCGCGGGTGCGCCCGGCGAAGTTTTCACAGAATCTCCACAAAAAGAGCTTAAAATATTCATGTTTTCGTTGTATTCTTATGTCAATGAAAAAACTTGAAAAATACTCTTTTACGGAGGTATAGACTATGGAGCATAAAAGATTGCTTTCCGGCGGTGTTCTCGCGTTTTGCGCCGTATTCGCGGCTCTCGCGCTGTTCGCCGCGCCGGTGCTCGGCGGGAAGGGCGGTTTTTCGGTGCGCTCGTTTTCGCCGCAGGGCGAGGTCGACGGGGCGGTCGAGATAGTCGCGCGCTTCTCGGAGGCCGCCGTCGCCGACGAGGCTGTGGGCAAGAAGCTCGCGCCTTCGGAGTCGCCCTTCGCCTTTTCGCCCGAGATAGCCGGCGCTGGGGTCTGGCGCGACGCTTCGACCTTCGTCTTTACGCCGTCGGGAGGGCGGCTCGCGTCCGCGACGCGCTACATGGCTACGGCGTGCGATTCCCTCGCCTCGGCGCGGGGCGATGCGCTTTCCGGCGCGCGTAGCTTCTCCTTCAACACGCCGGCGCTCGCCTTCGTAGGCGTCAAACAGACGAATTTCGACCAGCAGAGCGGAAGGACGGAGTTCGAGCTTGAATTTTCGCTTCCGGTTTCGCCGTCGCGGCTGCGGGGCTACGCCGAGGTGAAGGACGAACAAGGCGAGCTGCTGAAATTCGACCTCGGAAGGACCGTTTCAAGCAGGATACGCCTTTCCGTGGAGGCCCCGCGCGCGGAGAAGCTCGCGCTCTCCATAGCCGCAGGGCTGCCCTCCGAGGCCGGGCCGCTCGGCCTTCAAAAAGCCGTTGAAGTCGAGCTGAAACGTTCGCTCGTCATGGAGGTGCGCGAATCGCGCGCCGAATCTTCGATGGACGGAGGCCGCGTCGTGATAGACACGACCGCGCCCGTCGATCTCGCGAAGGCCGCATTTTTCATTGAAGTCTCGCCGAAAAAGGAATTTACCGTGGAGCCTTCCGACAGCGGCTTCGTTGTATCGTCTCCAGCTTTCAGGCCGCAGGACAGGGTAAAGATAACGGTCAAAAAAGGCTTCCCCGCGCTTTCGGGGCGCAGCCTCGCGCAGGAGTGGAGCCGCGCCTTCATCTTCCCGGACGTGCAGCCCGCGGTGCGCTTCCCAGGCGCGGAGGACGGCGTCATATCGCCGGAGGGTTCGCTGCGCGTGCCTGTCGAGAGTGTGAACTACGACAAGCTGCGCGTAACGGTGTGGCAGGTCTACGACAACAATATCCCGCTCGCCGCGCGCGGCGAATACGGCTATCCGACGCAGAGGCTTTCGCGCCTGGTAGTAAATAAAGAATTTTTGGTGAAGGACCGCCCGAACGAAACTGCGCGGCGAGCCCTCGACCTCCGCCCGCTGCTTGAAGGCGAGCGCGGCGTATTCTGCGCCGTCGTCCAAGGCGTGGGCCGTGAATGGAGCGAGGCCCGGCGCACGATAAACGTCACCGACCTCGGGCTGACGCTGACGCTCGGCCGGGACGCCGCCGTTGCGCGCGTGCTTTCAATCTCCTCCGCGAAGCCCGTATCCGGGGCTAAGGTCACGCTCTGGTCATACGCGAACCAGCCTGTCGGCGAAGGCGTGACCGGCGCGGACGGCGCGGCGAACATAAAGCTCGTCCCCGACGACGAGCGCGGCACGCCCGTCACCGCCGTGGCCGAGAAGGACGGGGACACATCGTACATAAACATCACGTCGGGGCTCTTCGGCGGGAACGACGAATTCGACACGCGCGGGATGCTGTGGACGGAGGGCTATTCGGCGTACTGCTACACGCCGAGGGACGTGTTCCGCCCCGGCGAGCGTGTCCCCGTCTTCGCTATAGTCCGCGACGCGAAGGGCGCGGCCCCGAAGCCCTTCCCCGTCGAGATGCGCGTATATTCGCCAGGCAAACTGTTCAAGAAAGAGCTTGTGAAGCTCACGCCCGAGGGGGTCTTCGCGACTGACATAGACGTTCCGGCGGACGCCCCCGCGGGAGCGTGGAGCGTGCAGCTCAACGTTCCCGGCACGGAGACGGCGATAGGCTACAAAGACGTTTACGTGGAAGACTTCGCCGTCCCGAGGATGTTCGTCGAGGCTTCGCCCTCGCCTTCGTCCGTCACCGGGAACGGCGAAACGTCGGTCAAAATATCCGCGCGCCATTCGTTCGGCAGCCCAGCCTCCGGCATGAGGTGGGAGGCCGAGCTGCGGCTCGTGGACAAGACTTTTGAGCCGTCGGGGTGGAAGGGTTTCGTCTTCCGCGATTCCGAAAAAGAATTCTCGCCCGAGAGCCGTCTCTTCGCCTCCGGTGAGCTGGACGCCGAGGGGCGCGTCGAGGCAGCGCTCGCCTGCGGCGGATGGAGCGCGCCGTCGATGCTCGCGCTTTCCGTGCGCGCCGGAGTGATGGACGACGAAGGCCGCTGGACCTACGACACCGCCGTCGTACCGTGGTATCCCTCCGAGGTCATGACCGGCATAAAAACGCCGGAGACCGCCGCGCCGGGGCGCGTTGCGCAGTTCCGCGCCGCCGCGGTAAAGCCTGACGGGACGCCTGCGGCAGTCCGCGAACTGAAATATTCCTTTTTCCGCAGCGTGCGGCGCTCCGTCGTATTTGAAAGCGACGGCCGCATGAGCCGTAAAGTCGAAGAAGAGCTGATCCCTCGCGGCGAAGGCGCGATACGGCTCGCGAACGGCGTCGGTGAAGGCTCAGTCAGGCCGGACGAGCCTGGAGAGTACCTCCTCCGCGTAGAGACGCCGGACGGCTCTTCGCGCGCCTCCTCGCGCCTTTACGTCTACGGGGCCGGGGACGGCGGCGGCACGAACCTGCCCGACGCCGTGACCGTCACGACGGACAAGAAAATATACAAAGCGGGCGAAACGGCGAAAGTAAAGATAAAATCCCCGTTCGCCGGCTCCGCCTTCGTATTCGTCTCCACTGCCTCGCCGCAGTGGCGCGAATGCCGCGTTACGGCGGGAAAGACCGCCGAGTTCTCCGTGCCCGTCACGGAAGACATGAAGCCCAACGCATGGATAACGGCGCAGGTCGTGCGCCCCGCCGCTGGCGACGGAACGCCGCAGCGCGCCTTCGGGGCCGCGCCGCTGATGGTGGACAACACGGTCAGCCTCCTGAAAGTCGAGCTGGACGCCCCCGCGCGGCTCGAGCCTGGCGCGCGCGCCGTCGCGCTGACGGTTAAAGACTCTTCCGGCAAAGGCGCGGCGGCCGACGTGACCGTCATGCTGGCGGACGAGACCGTGCTCGGCCTCACCGCCTACGAGACGCCTGCGCCGTGGAGCTTCTTCACCGGGCGCAGGCAGCTCGGCATGGACACCTTCGACCTTTACGGCGCGATGATAGCGCCTGAAAAGCTCTCCACGCCGCTGCTCGTAGCGGGCGGCGGCGCGGCCTTCGACGCGGAGGGCGCCGTGGCGCAGCGCCTGATGAAAATGCAGTCGAACATGAGCCCGGTGCAGGCGCAGCGCTTCCGCATACTCTGCGTGACGGCGCGCGCGAAATCCGGCGCTGACGGACGCTGCTCCGTGACTCTCGACATACCCGAGTTCTCCGGCACGGCGCGCCTCATGGCGGTCGCCGCCTCCGCATCGGCGGAAGGCTCTGCGGGTACGGACGTCGTGATAGTGCGCGACGTGGCTGTCGAGCCGTCGCTCCCGCGCTTCGCCGCGCCCGGAGACATATTCTCCGCGCCGTGCAGGCTCTTCAACATGACGGACAAATCAAAGGAAGTAAACTTTGAAGCCGTGAGCCTCGACGAAACGAAGCTCATAGGCGTAGACTTCTCCGCCCGTAAGGAAAAGAAGCTGACGATAGATCCTAACGGCTCCGTCACTGTCCCGCTGAAATTCCGGGCGAAGGGGACGGGGACTGCTAAAGTCCGCTTCTCGGCGAAATGGGACGGCGGCTCTTCCGCAGAGGAAATAGAGCTCCCCGTGCGTCCGGCGGCCCCGCGCGTGACGGAAAGCGCCTGCAAAACGCTCGGGCAGGGCGAAAGCTGGGAGTTCGCGCTTCCCGGCGAAGGGCGCGGCGGCGCGGACAACTTCGCGCAGGTTTCCGCCATGCTCTCCGCAATGCCGCAGGTTTCCGTCTCCGGCCTCGCGCGTATGCTCTCGACATATCCCTACGGCTGCTTCGAGCAGACCGTATCGGCGGCATGGGCGATGCTTGAGGTCCCCGAGATAGTCGGGGCCTCCGCGCCTGAACTTGCCGGGGACTCCAGCATAGAACGGGCGATACGCGACATAGAAGCGCGCCAGAACTACGACGGCGGCTTCCCGCGCTGGAGCGGCGAATCGTGGTCGCGTCCGTGGGAAAGCCTCTACGGGGCCCACTTCCTGCTTGAGGCGCGCCGCCTCGGCCACGCCGTCTCCGAAGACGCCCTGCGCGCCGCCGTCGACTACGTGCGCGCGCTGCTCCCGCTTGCGCCCGGCACGGACAGCGACGCGGAATGGCGCGACACCCTCACGAGAAGGGCCTACGCCGCCTTTGTGCTTACGCTGGCAGGCGAGCCCCCGCTCGGCTGGATGGAAAGCCTCGACGAAAACGCCGGGCAGATGGCCCCGTCGGGCCGTCTGCTGCTTGCCGCGGCCCACGCTGCGGCTGGAGACAGGAAACGGGCCCTTTCGCTCATAGGCGGAGGCTCCGCGCCCGCCGAAAGCCCGAAAGGCGGCGAGAACTTCGACTCCGAACTCCGCGACGCCGCGCTGAAACTTCTCGCGCGCACCTACGCCGCTCCGTCGGGCGGCGAGACGGCGGGCGCCGCCGCTTCGCTCATATCGCGGATAAACTCCGGCGCGCGCCTCTCCACGCAGGAGGGCGGCTTCGCTATGGCGGCGCTTGGGCGCTGGTTCGCGGCGAACCCGCAAAGCGGCGCGCCCTCTGGACGGCTCGCGGTCGTTCCCGCGGACGGCGGGGCGGCGAAGACGGAAGCCGTGAACTCCAAAAACCGGATAGCCGTATCGCGCCGCGCAGGCGGATACAAGGCTGAAAACACGGGCAAAGCGCCCCTCTACGCGGCGTGGACGGTCTCCTACGTCCCGTCGGGCGAGATAGCCGGAAGGGACGACGGGATAGAGCTGCGCCAGCGGATTACGGAACGCTCCGGCAAAGCCGTAGGCGAAACGGTAGAGCGCGGCGCGGCGCTCACCGCCTCCGTGACGCTGATGCCGAAGGCCGGGACGCCGCGCGCCGTCGCCGTCGTCCTGCCGCTTCCCGCGGGATTCGAGATAGAAGACCCGCGCCTCGCCGCCTCCGGTGAACAGACGCCGCAGGGCGTGACCTTCGACGCCCGCGACGACAGGCTTCTGCTCTTCATAGACAGCCTTGAAAAACCGCTCACATGGCGCTATTCGATGCGCGCCGTGACGGAAGGCGACTTCGCCGTGCCGCAGGTCTACGCGGAATGTATGTACGAGCCCGGCGTTTCAAGCGTGTCCGGCGGCGGAAGAATAAAGGTGAAAGCGGCGGATGGCGCCGAATAAAAACGCAGGCGGGCGCGCGGGGAGACTGCTCCGCGCGCTCGCCTTCCGATTGACGGGCGGCGGGGGCGGCAGGAAAGCCGTCGCCGCCGCCATGCTGATCGCCGCCGCCGTCTGCGTATTGGCGGTCGCGGCGGCGACCCTCCCGATGGAACGCATACTGCGCCGTCCCTCGTCGCTCGTCGTGACCGACATGCGCGGCACGCCCCTTCGCGGCTCGCTCTCAAGCGACGGCGAATGGACGCTTCCCGTGCCGCTCTCCGAAATGGGGCGGTGGATGCCCGCCGCCGTCGTCGCGATAGAGGACAGGCGTTTCTACGCACACCGCGGCGTAGACTGGCTCTCAATAGCGCGCGCCGCGTGGCAGAACGTCTCGGAAGGGCGCGTAGTCTCCGGCGCTTCGACGATAACGAGCCAGGTAGTCCGCCTCGCGGCGGAACGCCCGCGCACGCTGCCGAGCAAATTCGTCGAATTCGCGCAGGCCGCGGCGCTCGAACTCTTCCTTACGAAAGACGAAATACTCGAAATATATCTCAACAGCGTGCCCTTCGGCGGAAACACGCGCGGCGTCGAGGCTGCGGCGCGGACGTGGTTCGGCAAACCGGCGAAAAACCTCTCGCTCGCCGAAGCGACGCTCTTCACGGCGCTGCTGCGCGGCCCGGCCTTCTACCGCCCCGATCGCCATCCAGAACGCGCGCTCGAACTCCGCGACAGGCTCATAGACACCCTCGCCGAGCGCGGCGTAGCGACGGAAGAAGAGGCGCGCCGCGCGAAGCTCGAACCGCTTCCAACGGCGCGGCGCGACATCGCGGGGACGCGCATCCAGGCCGCGGAGATGGCCGCCAAAATGGGCGCGGCGCGCGACAATCTAGACAGATACGGGCGCTTCCGCTCGACGCTCGACGCAGACAAACAAAACCTGCTGCTTGCCGAGCTGCGCGCCGCCGTGGCGCAGACCGGCGGGGGCGTGGCCGCCGCCGCCGTCCTTGTGGAAAACAAGACGGCGAAAGTGCGCGGCTACATAGGCAACGCGCGCGAAGGCACCGGCGCGGAAGCCGCGTGGGTGGACTGCGCCGCTTCGCCGCGCTCTCCGGGCTCCGCCCTCAAGCCCTTCATATACGCCCTTGCATTTGAACGCGGCCTAGCCGCGCCGGAAACAATGATAGCGGACGTGCCCGACGGCGGCGGAAGCGCCGGAGTGCGCAACTACGACCGCCTCTACCGCGGCCCCGTAACGGCGCGCGCCGCGCTCTGCGACTCTCTCAACGTCCCAGCTGTGAAAATGTTCCGCGCCGCCGGGGCGGAAAACGTCCTCGGACTCTTCCGCAGGCTCGGCTTCTCGTCGCTCACGAAAGAAGCTTCGTGGTACGGCGACAGCCTCGCCCTCGGCGGCTGCGAAATCTCCCCGCTGGAGCTTGCGCGCGCCTACCGGACGCTAGCCTCGGGCGGGCGCGACGCCCCGCTCGTCTGGAACGAAGACGAGGAGGCCCCGGAAGGCACGCCGGCCCTGTCGGAAGCGGCTGCGGCGCTCGTCCTCGACATTATGAAAGACACGCGGCGCAGCCTCCCCGCCTACGCCGGGGCCGCCAACGACGGGAAAATAGTGGCCTTCAAGACAGGCACGTCCTACGGCCTGCGCGACGCATGGACGGCGGCGGTAACGCCGGAATGGACGCTCGTCGTCTGGCTCGGCGACCCCGCGGGCAGGCCGCGCCCCAACCTCACGGGGCTCACTGCGGCGGCCCCCGCGGCGGCGCGCATAATGCTCCGCCTGACGCGGAAAAACGCTCCGTGGTTCCGGCTTCCGGCCTCCGTAGTGCGCAAAGAGCTCTGTCCGCTCTCCGGCGCGCCGCGCGGCCAGTGGTGCCCGCAGAAAAAAGAAGGGCTCGTCATAAAAAACGTGACGGACTCAGAGCCCTGCCGCCTCCACGCGCTGCGCGGCGGCGAAGTGAAAATACTCTGGCCTGAAGAGCTGGCGCTCTTCTTCGCCTCGCGCGGCGTCTCGCGAAGTCCCGCGCGCCTGACCATAACCTCGCCGCGCGACGGCGCGGCCTACACGCTCTCCGAAACCTCGGGCCGCCTCGTACTCTCGTCGGCCGGGGGCGACGGCGCGGTCTACTGGTTCGCGGACGGCGAATACATAGGCGCATCCGACGAAGGACGCGGCGCGGCGTGGACCATGACGCCGGGCGGGCACCTCATAACGGCGGCCTGCGAAGACGGCTCGACGGCGAAAGCAAGGATAGACGTGAAAGACCCGCGCGCCCCGGCGCGTGAACTCCCGCCGCTTGAAGCGCTGGAATAACGGACGCCGCCTGACCGCGCGGCGCGTACGCGGGGAAATTGCGGCGCGGCGCGGAAATCGGATATAATTCTGACGTATTGGACTGCCTGAAAATTTGATACGGGGGGATAAAGATGGGAATAAAATTCGTACTCATAATACAGTGCGACGCGGCGCGTCTAAGATGCAGCGGCTTCGCCTGCATGAACAGCTTCTACGGGCGCGAAGGGTTCTTCGAAGGATGCGGCTACGGCCCGGAAGTGCGCTATATGGCGCTCACCTGCGGCTGCTGCTGCGGAACGAGCCTCGCCTCGAAACTCGAACACTTCTCTAAAAAACTCGCACGCCACACGGACATAAAAAAAGACGAAGTCGCCGTACACCTCGCCTCCTGCATGGTCACCGACAACTACCACCACGACCGATGCCCGCACCTCGAATACATCAAGGCGCTCGTCCTCAAAAAAGGCTACAAGAACATAGTCGAAGGCACCTTCAAAAGCCAAAACGCCGCCCAAAAACGCGCCGCAGGAATATACAAAGACTACGAACTGCGGAAGCTGGAGTGCGGAGAATAACTGCGTCGGCGCATAAAAAGCCGCGCCCTCTTTTGCATGGGGCGCGGCTTTTTCGTTTTATCCTATATATCGTTCATGCCGTCCTCTGCGCCTTGAACCGCGTGAGAACGCCGTCCCTGCGGCCTTTGGCGTTTTGCACGGCGGATGCCTTTACTTTTTCCTGCGCGCGAAGAGCGGTACTGCTGCGAGCCGCGCGAGAGCGCCCCAGCCCGCCGAGCAGCAGACGCCGCTCCCGCCGCTTTCGGAGGACGCGGAAGACGGCTTGGTCACCGCTGCGACGGTCACGGGAGTTCCGCCCGCGGGGATGGTGACTTCGCCTTCAGTGGTGAACGTCATGGTGCTGGTCTCCGCGTCGTACTCCGCCTGGAAGTCAAGCAAAGTAGGAGCGGACGCCGCACGGGATTCCGCGGGCACGACGCTGGCTGTGAGCGCATTCGCCGCCGGAGTGTCAGCCGGATCGCCGCAGTACTGCGGTACGAAGACGCGAAGCTCCGCTCCTTCTGGGACGGTAATTCCCGGGTTGAGTACGGCCTTCGCAGTGTACGGGGCGCTGAATTTTACGTCTGCGCCGGCGCCGCTGACTTCAATGGCCGTGAGGACGGATATGGTCTTGTACTGCGTCATTTCGGCGACGCCGCAGTACTCAAGCGCTCCGGCAACTACATCAGCGCGCGTGGCGTCGAGGGGAAGGTACTCTAACACGCCTTCCTCTACCTCCGGCTCCGTCGTAGCCATAACTTCCGTCTGCGCTTCGTAGCTGTCCGTGGCTACAGTCGGAAAGGACGAGCAGCGGAATGAATGAGCTTACGTGCTTGCACGGAAGCGAACGATATGAAGCTTGCGAGGACGCGCGCCGCCGAAGATGAAATCTTCGTTCACAGGGGGGTGGGAAAAGTACCCCAACAAGCAGAAACAGAAAATCCGCCTCCGGGCGGTATTTTTTGTTTTGAGC
>CAVEUD010000035.1:0-26050 GCA_963618995.1 bacterium | reverse complement strand
AAGCGCACAGGCATCGCCGCTGCGCTGTGCTTAGGGAAAATCATAGAGCCCGTGCAGTACGGCGGGACAATGGACGGAGAACTGTCCGAAGAGTGGTTTTTTATGTCCGTCATTGGAACGAGGGAAAGCACTGATAACGGACAATGCGGCGTTCCATCGGAAGCAGCGTTTAGAATGCATAGCAGAAGCCTTCGGACACAGGGTTATATTTCTTCCGCCATATTCGCCTGACCTGAATCCGATAGAGCAATACCGGGCGGCATTTAAGAAACGTTTGCAGAAAATAATGCATTCTCTGAAAACGTTGGATGAAGCAATCACGTTAAGTCTGTAAGTTAATTGAGTATATATTTACATGTCGCCGCGTTCCGCGTCAGTTTTCTAGTCCGACTGCAAGAAACTTCCGTCAAGGCATACTTCTTGCATGCTGTAAAAATGTCTTTGTGATTGTCAGCGAGAAAGTTTCGTTGGTCTCTGCCGAGTCGTTTATGTGATGTCCTGGCAGATGCGCGCGGGGATAGGCCAGCCGCGCCGGGCCGCGTCTCTACTGCGCCTTCAGCCCCTCCATCGAGAGGCGGAGGTGTTCTTTTATCAGCCGCGCGCATTGTTCTTCGTCGCGCGTCTTGAGCGCTTCAAGTATTGCGATGTGTTCTTCGAGGCTTGGGTTTGTGTCGAAATCGAAGAAAGATTCGAAGAATATCATCTGGACGAATATGCGCGACAGTATATTGCGCACGTAGCCGGCGAGCGTGCTGTTGCCCGAGGACTCGGCGATTATTATATGGAAGTCGTCGTTGACCTTGAGGTACGACTCGAGATCCTTTTTTATGAAAATCTCGCGCTCGGCGTTTATTTGCTCCTGGAGCATGCAGAGCCGGAGCGGCGTTATGCGGCGCGCGGCTTTGCGAATCGCCATTATTTCGAGAGTTTCGCGCACCTCGTAAGTGTCTATAATCTCCTGCTTCGTCGGCGAGGCGAGGCACGCGCCCCAGCCCGGCACTATCTGGACGAGCCCTTCGCTTTCGAGGCGGCGCAGAGCTTCGCGCACAGGCGTGCGGCTGACGTTCATCTCCTTCGCGATGGCGACCTCAGGCAAATGCTGTCCGCTCGTCAGCGCTTTTTCAAAAATTTTCTTTCTCAGCTGGTTATAGACAAATTCCGAGACGGTATGCCCCGCTCCCGCTGGCGTCGGCATTTTTATCACTCCCATAAATTACGCGCTTTATATTACATCAAACGGGCGGCTGCGGGAAGTGCGAAGCGCGGCTTTTCTACAATGCCCCATCAGCACGGCTGTACACCGATATGCTGCACCAGCTATAATTGCCTTGAATGCAGCAAACATAAGCGGAATAATGACAAGGAGCTTGGTTAATGTGAAATCATTAAGAATAAAAAATCCATCCATCCATCCACTGAGGTAATCAACGTCGCTCTGACTCTCTATGATCCGAGCGGGTTCTATGCGCGTCATGCAGGAGTCGTGATTGCGTCGCTGCTCAGGAATACGCGCGCAGATGTGTGCTTTTATATACTTCACGACGAGACGCTGACCGAAGAAAACCGCGGCAGGCTGCAGGAAACGTACGGCTCCAACTCCTCAAACGAAGCGGTCGGGATGCGATTCATGGATATATCGGATTATTTCGCGGCATATCGGACGCGCGAAGTAGACGAAATGTGTCTGAGATTCACGCGCGGCTCTCTTTATAGATTATGCTTGCATGAAGTATTGCCTGGGCTGGAAAATGTTATATATCTGGACTGCGATGTAGTTGTCAATTTGGATATCGCCGATTTGTGGCGCTTCTATCTGGACGACGGCGGCAAACGTTCAATACTCGGCGTTTACGGCAACAGGGAAAGTTCAGAGCCGGATATCAACATTCCGCGCGCTGAAATAAAAACCGACAAGCGAGGCTTCAACAGAGAGCGTTATATAAATTCCGGTGTGCTGGCCCTGAACCTCGTAAGGCTGCGCGAAAAATATAAGCATGGCGAGATGCTGAAAGGCGCAGTTGATTATACGATGCGCTTCCATCCGAAGACGCCGGACCAGGATTTCATAAACGCGGAATTTCTTGGCGACATCCTGTACGCCGACCCGAAATATAATTTTGCTCCCGATAAAAATTATGACGAAGTCTTTTCTTTAGAGCGCGTATGGCATTTTTATCTGAAGGGAAAGCCTTGGCAGTTGGTCACAGGAAGCAATGCGGATACGCTCTATTGGCGGTATCTCATGGCGACGCCGTGGCGCGATGAAATCGTCGAGTCCTTTTACAGCGCTGCGGTCAACGACCTGTATTATCATCGTCATTCAAGTGATTGCATCAACAGACTGACGCGAAGGCTCGTCGAAAATATCAAGAATCTTAAACGTCTATTTAAGTAGAAATTTTTACATGCGCCGCCCGCACGGCGTAGATTTTGCCGAGCTGCTCTTTGTCTGGCGCAATAAAGAACGGCCCGGCGTTTTTAATTCTCTTCGTGAATTTTATGCGCGCGGCGTGCTGAGCAGCAGTTTTGCTCCGTTTAGTCCGAGCGGCTTTGGGCGGGGGAGTTTGCGGCTATTGACTAACGGCGGGTTATGTTGTATAAAACATTTATAAAATGCAGTGTATACAATGAATACGTAGAAAAATGTTAAGAAGTTAGGAGAGATAAAAATGCTGGATCTGAATAAGCTCTGCGGCATGAACGGCAAGACTGCTATCGTCACGGGCGCGGCTTCGGGGATAGGCGCGGGCATCGCGCGCTTCTTTGCGGACGCGGGCGTTTCGGTGGTCATTGCGGACATCAACGAAGAGCTGGCTCACAAGGTTGAGAAGGAAATCAACGACGCGGGCGGGCACGCCGAGTTCATGCGCTGCGACGTTACGAAGGAGGCGGACTGCAAGGCCGTCGCCGACGCGGTCGCGGCGAAGTACCCGCGCATCGACATTCTCGTGAACTGCGCGGGCGTCGCGCGCCGCCGCACGGTGGAGACGCTCGAAGAGAAGGACTGGGACCTCGCCATCAACGTCACGCTCAAGAGCGTCTTCCTCATGAGCAAACACGTCGTCCCCTACATGAAGAAGGCGGGCGGCGGAAAGATAGTCAATATCGGCTCGGGCTGGGCGCTCAAGGGCGGAGACCACGCCGTTTCCTACTGCGCGGCAAAGGGCGGCGTCTGGAACATGACGCGCGCTATGGCTATCGACCACGGCCCGGACAACATCAACGTCAACTGCGTCTGCCCCGGCGACATCGACACCCCGATGCTGAAGAGCGAGTGCGAGCAGCTCGGCGGCGTCTATAACGATGAATATAAGGAAGAATGCGCGCAGCGCCCGATGGCGCGTCTCGGCACGCCGCAGGATGTCGCGATGTGCGTCTTCTTCCTTTGCAGCGGAATGGCCCCATGGGTCACCGGTTCGTCGCTCGTCGTCGACGGCGGCGGAATTGCGTAAGGAGGCGCTATTATGGCAAAGAAAATGTTCCCCTATATTCCGAACTCGGAGGAGAAGGTACAGCGTGAAATGCTGGACTTCATCGGAGTAAATTCGATTGAAGACCTTATTTCCGACATTCCAGAAGATATGCGCATGAAGCATAAGATGGAGCTTCCTGAGCCTTTCTGCGACGAGGCCGGACTTGCGCGCCACGTGAACGGAATCCTCGGCAAGAACAAAACTGCGAAGGAGCTTATCTGCTTCCTCGGCGCGGGCTGCTACAACCGCTATGTACCGGCGCTCGTCGATGAGGTTGTGAACCGCTCCGAGTTCCTCACAGCCTACGCTGGCGAGCCTTACGAAGACCACGGGCGCTTCCACGCGATGTTCGAGTATCAGTCGATGATGGCGGAGCTGCTCGACATGGACGTCTGCAACGTGCCTAACTACGACGGCGCTCAGGCGGTCGGCACGGCGCTGCGTATGGCCTGCCGCATCACGCGCCGCGACGAAGTGATAATCCCCGGCAATATCAACCCTGACACGCTCAAGGCGGTCAAGACCTATCTCCAGCCCGACGTTAAAATAACTTTCACAGACTACAACCCGAAGACGGGGCGCATCTGCCTCGACTGCCTCAAAAAGAACCTGACGGACAAGGCCGCGGCGGTGCTCGTGATGAATCCGAACTTCTTCGGCATAATCGAGGAGCGCGCGCAGGATATAGCGAACATGGCGCATGAGAAGGGCGCGCTCATGGCCGCGTATGTCGAGCCTTCGACGCTCGGCGTGATGACGCCTCCGTCGCAGTACGGCGCGGACATCGCCTGCGGAGACATTCAGGCGCTCGGCCTGCATATGAACTACGGCGGCGGCGTCGCGGGCTTCATAGCGACAAAGGACGAGCCGAAGTTCGTTGACGAATATCCGTCGCGCCTCTTCGGTATCGCTCCGACGAGCGAAAAGGAATGGGGCTTCGGCGACGTCCTCTGGGAGCGCACCTCGTTCGCCAACCGCGACCACGCGAAGGAATTCGTCGGCACGCACGCGGCGCTGTGGGGCATCGCGGCGGGCGTCTACCTCGCATCGATGGGGCCGCAGGGAATGAAGGAGCTCGGCGAAGCCGTGTTGCAGCGCCAGGTCTGCCTGAGAAAGAACCTCGCGGACATCAAGGGCCTTTCGCTCGACAAGTTCTCAGGCACTCCGTTCCAGGAGTTCGTCGTAGATTTCTCGGCGAGCGGAAAATCCGTCAAGGAAGTCAACAAAGCTCTGCTCGAGCGCGGAATCCTCGGCGGCTACGACCTCGGCGCGGCATTCCCAGAGCTTGAGGGCTGCGCGCTGCTCGCGGTGACGGAGCAGACCTCCGCCGACGACATAAAGGCCCTCGCCGCGGCGCTCGGCGAAATTCTCGCGTAAAGGAGGCCCTACCTATGAACAATCTTGAAAGAATGAAAAAATTCCACCAGGCTAAGTGGAACGAACCGATAATATACGAACTCAGCGAGCCCGGCGAGCGCGCGGTGCTCGTCCCCGGCCCATGCTGCGACTGCGTCAGCACAGTCGAGGCTCTTGCGACTCTGCCGGCAGGCATGGTGCGCAAAGAGCGCGCGAACCTTCCCGAAATAGCGCAGCTCCAGCTCGTGCGCCACTACAACCACCTCTCGCAGGAAAATATAGGCGTCGACGGCAACATCGACATCGGGCAGGGGACCTGCACGATGAAGTACAATCCGAAGATCAACGACCGCCTTGCGGGACAGCCGAAGGTCGCCGACATGCACCCGCTCCAGCCCGCGGAGACTGCGCAGGGAATCCTCGAAGTATTTTATAAGACGGGCGAACTTTTCAAGGAAATCTCCGGCCTCGACGTCTTCTCGATGCAGCCCGGCGGCGGCTCGCACGGCGTCCTCGCGCTCGCTTCGACAGTCCGCGCCTACTGGCGCGACAAGGGCGAGGAGGATAAGCGCGACGAGATAATCACGACGCTCTTCTCGCATCCCGCCGACTGCGCCGTGCCCATCGTCAAGGGCTACAAAGTTACGATAATCCAGCCCGACGCGGAAGGCTATCCCGATCTCGAAGCCTTCAAGGCGGCGCTCTCCGAACGCACCGCGGCGATATTCTTCACGAACCCAGAGGACACCGGCATATTCAACGTCCGCATCAAAGAGTTCACGCGCCTCGCGCACGAGAAGGGCGTCCTCTGCTGCTACGACCAGGCCAACGCCAACGGCCTGCTCGGCGTCACGCGCACGGCCGAGGCGAACTTTGATATGTCTTTCTTCAACCTCCATAAAACCTTCGGCGCGCCGCACGGATGCGGCGGCCCGGCTACGGGAATGGTAGCGGCGAGGAAAGAACTTCGCCCCTACCTGCCCGTGCCGCTCGTCGAGTACTCGCCCGAAAAAGGCTACTACCTTGACTTTGACCTGCCGAAGTCCTGCGGAAAGATAAAATCCTTCTGGGGCGTCGCTCCCGTCGTTGTCAAGGCCTACTCGTGGATAATGGCGCTCGGCGCCGACGGCCTGCGCGAAGTCTCCCGCGTCGCGATACTCAACAACAACTACTGCATGAAGAAGATACTCGCGATACGCGGCGCGTCCATCAGCTTCCCGAACCACCCGTCGCGCATCGAGCAGGCGCGCTACAGCTGGCAGAAACTCAAGGAGGACACCGGCTTCGGCACCTCCGACGTACAGCGCTGCTGCGCCGACTTCGGCACGCACTACTGGTCGAGCCACGAGCCGTTCGTAATCCCCGAGCCCTTCACCATCGAGCCGTCCGAGTCCTACTCGAAGCAGGACATCGACGATTACACGGCGGTGCTCGCCGAAATCTCGCGCATGTGCTACGAAGAGCCGGAAGCCGTCAAACATGCGCCGGTCAACAGCACAGTCCACCACATCGACCACGACTATTTCGACGACCCGGCGAAATACGCGATCACGTGGCGCGCCTACAACAAGAAATACACTGGCTACTTCGAGCCTAAGAAAGACTAGTTAAATGAAGGCCGGCTTCATCGTCAACCCCGTAGCGGGAATGGGAGGCTCCGTCGCGCTCAAAGGAACGGACGGCGAAGAAACCCTGCGCCGCGCCGTGGAGCTGGGCGCAGTGCCGCGCGCCGCCGAGCGCGCCGAAACGGCGCTGCGCGAGTTCGCGGACGCCGCGCACGGGACGCTCTTCCTCGCGCCCTCGGGGGGGATGGGGGGCGGCCTTTTAACAAAATACGGCATAGAGCACGAAACGCTCTTCACGATCGGCGAGCGCACAAGCGCCGAGGAGACGCGCCGCGCCGCGCAGATGATGCTCGACGAGGGCGCGGAGCTGATAATTTTCGCGGGGGGCGACGGCATGGCGCGCGACGTATGCGCCGCCGTCGGGGACAAAATTCCCGTAGTCGGCATACCCGCGGGGGTCAAAATACACTCCGCTGTCTACGCCAAACGTCCGCAGGAGGCCGGCAAACTTGTCAAAAGCTTCATCGAAGGGCGAGTCAAGCGCTTCGCCGAAGCGGAAGTCATGGACATAGACGAAGAAGCCTTCCGCGAAGGCCGCGTCAGCGCGCGCCTCTACGGCTATATGCGCGTGCCGGACGACGCGGAATTCATGCAGGAGCGCAAATCGGGCGGCGGCGCCGGAAACGCTGAAGAGTCGGCGAACCTTGCGGCCTTCCTCGCCCAGTCCATGAAGCCCGGCGCGCTCTACCTCATCGGCTCCGGCTCTACGACGATGCGGCTGAAAGAGCGCCTCGGCATAGACGGCACGCTCCTCGGCGTAGACGCAGTAAAAGACGGCGCGCAGCTGGGAAAAGACCTGACGTCGGAACAGATAAAAAAGCTGCTCGCCGCGGAACGACCGGAAAACCGCGCGCTGATAATCACGGTAATCGGCGGACAGGGACACATCTTCGGCCGCGGCAACCAGCAGCTCAGCCCCGAAGCGATAAAAATGCTCCCGCGCGAAAACATAACAGTCGCCGCAACGCCCGGCAAAATGGCGGGCCTCTTCGGCAAAAGCCTCATCGCCGACACCGGCGACGCGGCGCTCGACGAAGAGCTCAAAGGCTACATCCCGATCGTCACGGGCCACGCGCGGCGGATGATGGCGAAGATAGGGTAAAAATCCTGTATTGCAATAGTGTAAAGAGACGTAAATATTTTATGAAAAATTTTATTATATTAAAGTAATAGGGAGATGATATGTATGGCTTGTTATGAAGAATTGAAGGGCAAGAGGGTTCTCATAACCGGCGCGGCGAGCGGAATTGGGCTTGCCACGGCGCAGGTATTCGCGAGACAGGGCTCAAAAGTATTCGTCGTCGACTACAACAAAAGCGCAGTCGAAAAGGTAATGGCTGAAAACCCCGACTTCGCCGGGTACTGCATCTGCGACGTGAGCAAAGAGGACGACGTTAAGGCGGCTTTCGCAAAGATGGACGCCGAGCTCGGCGGCATAGACGTGCTTATATCGAACGCGGGCATCAGCATCCGCTCCGACTTTACGGACATCACCTACGAGCAGTGGAAGAAAGTCGTCGACATAAACCTCAACGGCATGTTTCTCTGCGCTAAGGAAGCCGCGAAACGTATGCTCGAGCAGAAAAGCGGCGTAATCCTCATGACCGCTTCGACGAACGGCACGGAAGGCCACCGCTGGTACACGGACTACAACGCTTCGAAAGCCGGAGTCATCCTGCTCACGAAGAGCATGGCGCTCGAACTCGCGCCGGTCGTCCGCGTCAACTGCGTCTGCCCCGGCTACGTGCTCACGCCGATGCAGCGCGCAGAATACACCGACGAGATGCTCGCGAAGGTAAACGAAGGAATCCCGATGAAACGCCACGCCGAGCCGGAAGAGATAGGCAAGCTCTACGCCTTCCTCGCCTCCGACGACGCGGCATACATCACGGGCGCTGACATCAGGATAGACGGCGGAGAGACCGCTGGCCTGTACTAAGCGCCTTTAGCGCAAATATCCGAGTTTTATACCCTGCGCGCCGCGTTGCGCGCAGGGCAATATCCGCAGAGCGGAGGTGGACGCTTTTCTCATCTTCCTGTAACAGCCAGTTCCTGCGTTATCCGTGAAAGCCTGCGGCGCATTGCGCTGCGGCAACAACCGACGTTGACGATGTTGAAAGGGAGGGGGTAATTTATGCAAGCGCTATTGAAACTCACTCCAGTAGCTTTGATCGCGGGCCTAATGATTTCCGGCATGGACATCCTTGTCGCCGCCCCGATTTCGTTCATGTACGCCTGTATAATCGCGATGATTACAGACCGCCTCAAATTCAGCGACTGCATGGACGCCGCGCTCGACAACCTGAAGCACTTCATCATAGTTTTCCTGATTTTGGAAGTGGCCTACGCCGTCGCAGAATGCTTCATGGCTACGGGCGTCGCCGCCTCCGTCATCAACCTGTCGCTCGCGGCTGGGCTTAGCGCCAAGACGGTCGCCGTCACGGCATTCGTGCTCACCTGCATACTCTCGACCGCCACAGGCACGTCGTGGGGGACGTTCGCGGCCTGCGCGCCGATATTCCTCTGGCTTAACCACATCGTAGGCGGCGACATACTGCTCACGATAGGCGCGATAGCTGGCGGCTCCTGCTTCGGCGACAACATCGGCCTCATCTCCGACACGACGATAGTCAGCTCTGGTATCCAGGAAGTCGAAGTCATCAAGCGCGTCCGTCACCAAGGCGTCTGGTCCGTCCTCTGCCTCGTCGCTGGCGCGATAGTCTTCTACGTCGCCTCCATGGGCCTCACTGGCACGAGCGCCATGGCCTCCGAGGCAATCGCGCAGATACCGCCAGTCGTCTGGAGAGCGCTCGCGGAGGAACGCCCGTCAGCTGTCACCCTGCTTGAGCTTGTCCGCGAAGGCGTGCCATACTACATGGTAATCCCGCTCATCCTCGTCATTGGAACGGCGATAAAGGGCTACAGCACCCTTGTCTGCATCGCCTCCGGCATCCTCTCCTCGCTGATACTCGGCCTCATTGCGGGTACGGTAGAGAGCTTCGAAGCCTTCCTCGAAGTCGTCTACACTGGTTTCTCAGATGCGGGCGGCTGGTCGATAGCGATGATGCTCTGGGTCGGCGCATTCGGCGGCGTTATGAGAAGGATGAACGCCTTCGACGCGATAGCCGCCGTCATAGTCAAGATGGCGAACAACGTCCGCCAGCTCATGTTCTCGAATGCCATCCTCTGCCTCCTCGGCAACGCCTCGCGCTCTCAGACGAAATGGGCGCAGATAGTCACGATAAGCCCAATCATCAAGGACATCACGGAAAAGAACGTCGTAGCCTCGAAGGAAGAGGGGTGGTCGGAAAAGGCAGCTTTTCAGTTTTGATTCTGCGCACTATGCCAGCACGCGACAATTCTGTTATTTTCAGAGGGAGGGAAAAACAATGTTCAAGACTAGCAACGTCAAGAGAAAGCCGACGAAGTTCGAGGCTATCTCCACTGTATTGTTCCTGCTGATATGTTTCGGCACAGGGATTCTGTACGGCTTCAATTACGTGCCTTTGATGGTGGTCGTCTCCGCATACTCCGCAATCATCGCGAAGCGCTGCGGCTATAGCTGGACCGAGATGGAGGCTGCAGTGGGCCGCCGCATCGGGAAATCAGTCCCTGTCATCACGATATTGGTAGCCATCGGTTTTATGCTCGGTGGGCTGATGTTCTCTGGGACTCTGCCAATGCTGATTTATTACGGCTTGCAGATAGTCTCGCCGAAATGGATAGCGCTCTGCGCCTTCCTGCTCTGCTGCGTATTCTCGACCGTCACGGGCACGTCGAACGGCTCGGCCTCTACGGCTGGCCTTGCGATGATGGGGCTTGCCATGGCGATGGACAACGTGAACATCGGGCTGGTCGCGGGCGCCTGCTACGCTGGCTCGCAGTTCGGCGACAAGCTATCGCCGCTCTCTGACACGACCGTCCTCGCCTCGCTCACGACGGAGAACGACATTTTCGACCATATAATCAATATGTCAAAGACGGTCCTGCCAGCGGCGCTCGGCGCGATAATAATCTATGTCGTCATAGGCATGAGCGGCGGCACGCAGGAGACTGTCGCGGTCAGTAGCGACTCTCAGGCGCTTCTTGCGACGCTGGACGAGATGTTCGACTTCCACCCAGTGCTTCTGATACCAGTCATCTTTATCCTCTGGGGCTCGCTGACGAGAAAGCCCACCACGCTGATACTCTTCGGCTCTGGCTTCATCGCGGTGTTTCTCGGCGTGGTCTATCAGGGATACTCCGTGCAGGACGCCGTTAACGTGCTCTACGACGGTTTTGACTCGCGCATGGCCTTGGCGGCGCATCCAGAATTTAACGTGGATACGATGAGTCCCGCCGCGAAAAAACTGCTCGAACGCGGCGGCATCGTCGACATGAATAAGACATTGGTCGCGACGTACATCTGCTTCTACTTCGCCGCGATAGCCGAGATGTGCGGCTGCTTGGACGTTCTGCTCGATTCCATGATGGGATTCGTAAAGAACACAGGTACGCTGATACTGACCACTGGCGTATCAATGATCGTGCTGACTGCTATAGGCGGCTCTTCCACGGTCTCGCTGCTCCTCGGCGGAAATATGTTCAAGCACAAATATGAGGAGATGGGGGTCAACACGCTGAACCTCTCTAGGACGCTTGAGGACTTTGGCACGGGAACGTCTGGATTCTTCCCGTGGACATCGTCTGGCATACTATATACGAGCGTGCTGTTTGTGCCGAACATCGCCTTCTTGCAGTACTCCTTCTTTAGCTGGTTCGTCTGGATTCTCGCGATTTTCTACGGCTTCACGGGAATCTGCATGAGAAAGACGCCGACGGAGAAACAGCTTCTCGCGCAGCAGAAACGTGAGGCAATAGAAATCAGATAAATTATCCGACGCCTAAAGCGAGGTGCAATATCATGTATTCGGATGTCCATGTGCATTCAGCCTTTTCCAGCGACTCTGCCGTCGCCGTCGAAGACCAGATTAGGCAGGCCATACGGATGGGGATGCAGCATATATGCATCACCGACCACCAAGACTATGACTACCCATTGTGGCACAGCACTTATCTGCTTAGCGAAACGGGGAATATGGACAGCTACGTCAGCAAGCTGACCGAGGCTAGGGAGATGTTCAAAGGCCAGATAGAAGTGCTGCTTGGCATAGAGTTCGGCCTGCAGCCACACCTTGCCTCACGGCTTAACAAGGAATATGCCGAGTACCCATTCGACATGGTGATAGGCTCGACCCACTGCTTCAACGGGAGGGACACGGAGGACCAGACCCTCTACGAAGGCAAGACGAAGGACGAGGCAATCATGGAATACCTGTCAACTGAGCTGGAAAACCTCACGGCGACCAATGGCTACGATACGATGGGCCACTTGGACTATGTCTTGCGGGACATCCCAGGCAAGAACGCCGATGTCGATTACAGCCGCTTCAGCGATGTGATAGACGCGATACTGAAGCTCGCGATTGACAGGGGAAAGGCAGTCGAGCTGAATACTAAGTCGCTGGTTATCGGTATGCGCGACTCCAGCCCCGGCAGAGATGTTTTCAAGCGCTACTATGAGTTGGGCGGGGATATGATTACGCTTGGCTCGGACGCACACTTCCCTGAGCGTATTGGCGCATGCTTTGACATTGCAGGGGACATCTTGAAAGATATAGGCTTCAAATATTACTGTATCTTCAAGAACCACGTTCCAGTCTACCTGCCTCTTTGACGCGACATAGGAGGCGGCGGGGCTGTGCCTGCCGCCTTCTCTATTTATGATAAATCTGAATTTTTGACGGAGGGCGGCTGACGTGATGATTGCATTGAGCGAAAAGGAAATCCTGTGCAGGCTTGTCTGCGCGACGCTTGTCGGCATGATATTCGGGATGGAGCGCGCCCACCAGAAGAAGCCCATAGGCATGAGGACACATATGTTAATTTCGCTGACAGCCTGCACGCTTGCGATAGTATCGTCGTATGGCTTTATGGAAAACGTATTTACCTATTCCTCCACGATTGTGAACCGCAGCGACCCAGCGCGCCTCATGGTCGGCATGCTGACTGGAATTGGCTTCCTCGGCGCGGGGATAATATACAAAGAGCCGCACGGCAACGTGCATGGCATCACTACGGCTGCCGAGGTCTATTTCATCACGGTTCTTGGCATGGGCATAGGGCTTGGGCTGTTCATGTTGTCGCTGAGCGCCGCAGCTCTGGCCTACCTGATTATGCTCTCCAAGAACGACAGGGTATTTGTCTTTGCGTATGCCAAGATTAAAAGGATTATAAGAAATGGCTGCGAGCGTCTCGCTGCGCTATTGAAACGGGACAGCTAGCCGTAACCAAGACCGAATTATTTTTTTGCAAGCGATTGCATAAAATTTGTTTCGGCGTTATAATTAGGTTATCAAAGGGAAGGGGGCGTTTGCCGTGATGCGAAGAGACCATTTTTTTCACCGTTTGCGTGCCGCCGTTTTCCTGATGGCGTTTAGTGTTTGAGGCTGTCCGTCAGGGCGGTCTTATTTTTTTTGCAGGGATTTTTTCAAGGAGGGGTTTTAATGGCCGAACTCAGAGAAAAAGCGCAGCTTATGGATTCGCAGGATTTGAACCGCGTCATTCGCCGCATCGCCCACGAGATGGTGGAGCATAATAAGGGCACTGACAACATGGTGCTCGTCGGCATCCACCGCCGCGGCGTCTACATCGCGCGCAGGCTTCAGAAGCTTATCGAAGAAGCCGAGGGGCAGAAGGTTCCGTGCGGCGAGCTTGACATCACGCTCTACCGCGACGACCTTACGGCGCTCGCGGAGCAGCCGATAATCCACAGCACGAGGATGCCGGTCGATATAGCGGGGAAGCACGTCTTCCTCGTCGACGACGTCCTCTTCACGGGGCGCACTGTGCGCGCGGCGCTCGAAGCGCTCGTCGATCTCGGACGGCCGCAGATCGTTCAGCTCGCCGTCATCGTCGACCGCGGACACAGGGAGCTGCCGATTCACGCCGACATCTGCGGAAGAAAGGTTCCGACGTCGAAGAACGAGGTCATCGAAGTAAGGGTTGCTGAACTTGACGGAAAGGACGAGGTGGTAATCTGTGAGCGCGACGCTTAACGAAATCGGACAGATGACATGGCGCCATCGGAGCGTCATAGATCTTGACAACTGGACGCGTGAGGAGTTCCTTTTCTTCCTCGATCAGTCGCGCCACATGGAGAACGTTATGGACAGGCCGGTGAAGAAGGTTCCGGCTCTGCGCGGCAAGATGTGCGTCAACCTCTTCTTTGAGAACTCGACGCGCACGCGCGTTTCGTTCGAGCTCGCGGAGAAGATGCTGTCCGCGGATGTCGTCAACTGGTCGGTCTCCGGCTCGTCGACGGCGAAAGGCGAGACGATGCGCGATACGGCTTGGACGCTCGAAGCGATGGGTGCGGACATCGTCGTCATGCGCCACGGAGCGGTCGGCGCGGCGCAGTACCTCGCTTCGAAACTCAAGCACGGCATAGTCCTCAACGCCGGAGACGGCACGCACGCGCATCCGACGCAGGCGCTGCTCGACGTCTACACCGCCTGGAAGCACTTCGGCGACCTGCAGGGAAGAAAGATCGCCCTTGTCGGCGACGTGCTCCACAGCCGCGTCGCGCGCAGCGACGTCATAGCATTCAAGACGATGGGCTGCGACGTCATCCTCTCCGGACCGCCGACGCTGATGCCGCGCGAGGTAGAGTGCCTCGGCGTGACCTATGAGCGCGACGCGCGCAAAGCCGTGGAGGGCGCTGATATGGTCTATCTGCTCCGCATCCAGCGCGAGCGCCAGCAGGACGGCCTCTTCCCGTCAGTCGACGAGTACCACCGCTGGTGGGGCGCGGACGAGGAACTCATGAAGCTCGCGAAGCCCGGCGCTCTCGCGATGCATCCGGGCCCGATCAACCGCGGAGTCGAAATCGCATCCGAGGTTGCGGACGGACATCAGAGCGTGATACTGGAGCAGGTTCGTTCGGGCGTCGCCACGAGGATGGCGCTTCTCTATCTCTGCGGCGGAGGTGCGAGATAATGGAAAAGTTTCTCTTCAAAGGCTTTAAGATATTCAACGGCAAGGAATTCATAAAAGACGACTGCGTGCTCGTCGAGGACGGCAAAATCGCGAAGATAGGCGCGGGGCTCGATTGCGCGGACGCCGAGGCGATCGAAGGCAACGGACGCCTGCTTACGCCGGGTTTCATCGATCTTCACGCGCATTTCCGCGACCCTGGGCTCGAGTGGAACGAGGATCTCAAGAGCGGCGCTATGGCGGGAGCTGCGGGCGGATTCACTACGCTCGTCGCGATGCCGAACACGAAGCCCGCAATCTCCGAGCCCGCGCTCGTCGAGTACGTGCTGAGCCACGGCGCTGCGGCTAAGGCGGCGCGCATACTGCCCGCCGGCTGCGTCAGCAAGAAACGCGAGGGCAAAGAAATATGCGAGATGGAAAAGATGGCCGAGGCCGGGGCGGTGTTCTTCACCGACGACGGTTCGCCGGTCGCGACGAGCCACCTTCTGCGTCTCGCCCTGCTCTACACAGGCAAGCGCCTGCCGCGCGTCATGGAGCACCCCGAGGAGATAAGCCTCTTCCATGGCGGACAGGTTCACGAGGGCCGCGTCAGCGCCATGTCCGGGCTTAAAGGCATCCCCGGCGCGTCCGAGGAAATCGACGTTGCGCGCGGCATCGCGCTCGTCCGCGACACAGGCTCGCGCATCCACTTCACGCACATCTCGTGCGCCGGCTCGGTCGAGCTCATCCGCAACGCGAAGCGCGCCGGGCTCGACGTCACCTGCGACACGACATTCCATCATCTCACGCTCAACGAGAACGCGGTCATCGGCAGCGGCTACAACTCGCGCTTTAAGGTCAACCCGCCGCTCCGCTCGGTAGAGGATCAGCGCGCGCTCTGGGAAGGGCTCACCGACGGCACGATAGACGCGATAGTCACCGACCACGCTCCGTGGCACATGGACGAAAAGGACGAGCCGTTCCAAGAGGCTCCTTTCGGCATCGCCTCGCTTGAGTGCGCCGCCGCCGTGCTTCTCGACTACCGCGCTAAGAACCACCTCGAAGTGCCGCTCGAGCTCATCTTTACGAAGATGACGAGCGCGCCGGCCGCGCTGCTTCCCGAGAAGTGGCAGGGGCTCGGCGTGATAGCCGAGGGCGCCTGCGCAGACCTCACCGTCGTGGACGAGGCGCGCACGCGCATAGTCGACTGTCAGACGTGGAAAAGCAAGGCGCGCTGCTGCCCGTGGGAGGGAATGGCATTCACCGGCTGGCCCGTCATGACCTTCGTCGAAGGACGCAAAATCTGGCATGACGACGAAGATCTGTAAGAGAGCGTAAATTTCTCCGCGCCGCCAAAAGTGCGCGCGCGGCGGTTATAATATAAGAAGAACGGATAGCACAACCTCGCGTTGTGCTATCTCATTACGGGGGTATTGATTATGGAAGAAAAACAGTGCGGCCTCATCCTCGCGCTCGACGTGGCGACGCCGGACGCGGCGCGCGAATTCCTCGACAGGCTGGACAAGGCGACGCCTTACGTGAAGATTGGGCCGCGCCTTTACGCTATGGGCGGCCTTCCGTTCGTAAAAGAAATCATCGCCGGCGGATACAACGTGTTCCTCGACCTCAAGCTTCACGACATTCCGAACACAGTCGCCTCGGCGGTAGAGCCTCTCTCCGAGGCAGGGCTGTGGGCGCTCACGATACACACATCCGGCGGATATGAGATGATGTCGCGCAGCGTCGCGATGCGCGACAAGACCGGCAGCTCGATGAAGCTCTTCGGCATCACGGTGCTTACGAGCCTCGGCGGCGAACTGTGGAGCGACGTGCATCCTGGCTGCCACATGAACGGGGCGCTCGTCGGGCGCGCCGAAACGGCGGAGCGCGCCGGGCTCGACGGCATAGTCTGCTCGCCGCTCGACCTCGAGCTTTTACAGGGGCGCGCGAAGAAGCTGCTGCGCATCGTCCCCGGCATACGCACCAAAAAGGTCAGCACCGAGGATCAGACGCGCGTCGCTACCGCGGCGGACGCCGCGAAGGCCGGAGCATCCTACATCGTCGTCGGACGCCCGATACTCGAAGCCGCAGACCCGATAGCGGCGGCGAAGGATATATTAAAGACATTAGAGGAGGCTTCACGCTGATGGCCTGCAGCTGCGCGAACGAAGAAGTTTCAAAGAAAATTCTCGAAATGATGAAGGAAAGCGGAGCCCATCTCCAGGGGCATTTCAAGCTCACCTCCGGGCTCCACAGCGACAACTATATGCAGTGCGCGCTGATGCTGCGCTTCCCGCAGTACGCCGCCTACGCCGGCGCGGAGCTCGCGAAGATGCTCGCGCCCTATAAGCCGGAGTTTATACTTTCGCCGGCGCTCGGCGGCCTCATCATAGGCCACGAAGTAGCGCGCGCTCTCGGCGTATCATTCCTCTTCACCGAGCGTGTAGACGGCGACATGCGCCTCAAGCGCTTCCCCCATCCTGGCGCGAGACGTTTCGCGCTCGTAGAGGACGTCTGCACGACCGGCAAATCGTCGCGCGAATCGGCGCAGATACTCGTAGACGGCGGCGCGGAATGGGCTGCGTCCGGCTGTATAGTGGATCGCCGCGCGCCCGAGTGCCTGCCTGACTGGGATCTGAAATCTCTTGTGAAAGTCTGCTTCGCGACATACAAGCCAGAGGAATGCCCGCTTTGCGCGGAAGGGCGTCCGCTTGTGAAACCCGGCAGCCGTCCGGACGGGAAATAAAAAATGACTGAGGAGCAGCGCGTTTTCGCGGCGCGCTTCACGACTGCGTTCGCCGCGCTGCTCGCGCTGCTTTCCGCGCTGTGCGCGGAACCTGCGTGGGCGGCGCAGCAGCGCGTTAAAATTGTCGTGACCACGCAGCTGCTGCGCGAGGTCGCCTCTTTCGTATGCGGCGACCATGCCGTGGCGCGCGCCCTCTCCGTCATGGACGCAAACGGGGATGAGCGGCTTATATCGCGTCCCGCACGCGGCGAGATAATAATAGCTTTTGACGCCGCCGACGCGGCGCGCCATAGAATCAGCGCCGAAAACAAAAACCTGCGGCTGCTCTTCGACAAGGCGGATGTGACGGAGGCCGAGATGCGCGGAGCCTTCTTCGACCCAGCTATGCTGCCCTTCGTCGCGCAGGAGATAATGAAGACCGTCGCGCAAATCGACCCTGAAGGTTACGCCTATTATCAGCGGCGCCTGGCGGAGTTCCAGTCGCGCATCGACAGCGCGATAGGCGTCGGCCGCCATATGCTGGCTGACAGCGGCGCGAAGATGCTCGACCTTACAGGGGCTGAGGGCGTGTGGATACGCTCGTCGATTCCCGGCGTAGTGCGCCCGCCCGACGAAGTGTGGAACGGCTGGCTTGCGGGCGACGAAACGGCTCTGCGCGCCGCGCTGGACGAAGCGGCCCGCCGCGGCTGGCTCCTGCTGTTCGACCCGTGGACGCCGGAAACGATACGCGCCGCCGCCGTCGCCTACCATAACAGGCTTACGCTCGCCGCGCCATCCGGCGAGGGCGACATCTTCGTATTCTTCCACGACATGCTGGCGGCTATATCGGCGCGCGTCGGCGAGAAGTCTTCCGATAAAAAATAAAAAATGTATAATTCATAAAAATAAGGTAGAATAGATGGCGCGGCGCGCACACGCCGCCCGCAGTTATTTTTATGGAAAAAAGAGGTCTCCGATGAAGATAAAGAAATTTTTCGCCGTACTCTGCATATTATCAGCGCTCTGCTCGCTAGAGGCCGCCGCGCTCGCCGCGCCGACGCAGCAGAAGCCCGCGACAAAGAAGGTATCCACGACGCTCTCTGCGAACGACATCAAGTACAACGTCAACACAGGCGACGCGCGCGCTACGGGCAACGTCGTCATAAAACGCGAGGGCGCGACGCTGTGGGGCGACGAGGCGGAGGGCAACACGAACGACGAGATAATGACGCTTCGCGGCAATGTCCGCGGCGAGTTCCCGGAGCAGGAGGCGACGCTGAAATCCGAAAGCGCGACATGGATCGGCGACAAGACGAAACGCACGGACGGACAGGTCGAGGCGTTCGGCGGCGTGAGGCTGACTCGCGGCGCTGAAGATTACTTGAACGCCGATTACGTACGCTGGGAGCCTGGTACGGAGAACTACGAGGCGCGCGGAAAGGTCGACGGCCTGCTTGAAAAAAAAGTACTCAAAGCCGATGAAGCGCGCCGCCGCGGAAATAAATTCTGGGCCTCCGGCGTGCGCCGCTACGAAGATTTGGTGGAGAAGTTCACCATATCGGCGCGCACCGTCGAAGGCACTCTCGCCCCCGACCCGCAGACTGGGCAGGAGGCGCTCGGCGACATGATAGCAGATCGTAACGTCGTACTCGACTATGTCGACAAGGAAGGGCTTAAAACGCGTGTGACCGGAGACAAGGCCGTATATTCTAAGGCGCGCGGCACAATAGTAGTCTCCGGCTGCACGAAGGCCGTCCGCAGCGACGGCAAGACAGTCACGGCGGATACAATGGTCGTCCATGAAGACACGCGCGTGATAGAGGCCAAGGGCAACTCCCACATCATCTTCGTCGTAGAAGAAGATGAGGAACAGCCTGCGGAGGAAAAATCCGACAGCAAGCGGAAAAAAGTAAATAAGAACGGCGATAAGGCCGATGCTGCGAAGGACGGGCAGCCTCGTTCCGCCGGCGCCGGGACGGCTCTCAGCGACGACGACCTGCGCTGGGTGGAGGGTAAATAGATGGCTGTCGAAACGCATGCAAACACGCTGCGCGCCGAGAAACTCGTCAAAAGCTTCAGCGGACGCCGAGTCGTCAATGAAGTCAGCGTCACTATAGAGAAAGGCGAGATAATAGGTCTGCTCGGACCGAACGGCGCCGGCAAAAGCACGACCTTCTATATGATAGTCGGACGCATCATCCCAGATTCCGGCAGCGTATGGCTCGGCAGCCAGGAGCTCTCCGGTCTGCCGATGTACCAGCGCGCCCGCGCTGGAATCGGGTATTTGCCGCAGGAGGCTTCCGTCTTCCGCAGCCTCACTGTACGCCAGAATCTTGACCTCGTGCTTGAAGAGTCAGGCGTCCCGACCGACGTGCGCGGCGAAAAAATTTCTGCGCTGCTCGACGATTACGGCCTCAAGCACCTACAGGATACGAAGGGGGTCTCGCTCTCCGGCGGCGAGCGCCGCCGCGTCGAGATCGCTCGCTGCCTTGCGCTTGAGCCGCATTTCATTCTGCTCGACGAGCCGTTCAGCGGCATAGACCCGATTGCTGTAGCCGATCTCCAGTCTATAATCCGCGACCTGAAGCAGCGCGGCTACGGCATACTGCTGACAGACCACAACGTGCGCGAGACGCTTTCAATAACCGACCGCGCCTACCTTATATATGAGGGCAAGGTGTTCCTCGAAGGCGAGCCGGACGATATTGCCGACAACGTCAAAGCGAGGGAGCTTTACCTAGGAAAAGATTTCAGCTGGTGAGGTGCCGTCTCTCTTCACTGAAGCCCCGGGACAAAAGGCGGCTGCGCGGCCTGTGAGGTCAAGCACGGAGCGCGCGCCAATATTTTTATTAATCTTGCGCAGTGTGATGATTTGATTTCCATGTCAGAATTCAGCCAGATCGACCGCAAATATAGCGAGGCGCAGAAAAACGACGCGTCGGCGCAGACTGCTGCGCAGAAGGCCGAAGGTTCCTCAGCGGCGCAGAATCCTGCCGTCGTCGCCAAGCGCACCGACGCGCTCTCCGGCGTGGTGTTTCACGCGATGCGCATGATGGCGGGGACGCTCGTCAGCCGCGTCCTCGGCCTTGTGCGAGAGATGCTTACCGCGGCTCTCTTCGGCGCGACGCGCCAGCTCGACGCGTTCTTCGTCGCCTACACGCTCGCTAACCTCTCGCGCCAGCTTCTCGCGGAGGGCGCGCTTTCGGCCTCCTTCGTCCCCGTATTTTCCCGCACGCTCGCCTCAGACGGGCGCGACAGCGCGAAGCGGCTCGCCGACGAAGCTCTGACGATACTGATTTTCGGGTGCAGCGCCGTCGTCGCGGCCGGCGTTATACTTTCGCCGTTCCTCGTAAACATAATGGCCCCCGGCTTCGCGCCCGGAGAGCGCGCCGTCGCTGTGACTCTTACGCGTATGCTGTTCCCGTTCCTGATGCTGGTCTCGGTCGGCGCGCTCGCGATGGGCGTGCTGAACAGCCTCGGCAGCTTCTTCATTCCAGCCGTCGCGCCCGCGCTGAGCAACCTCGCCTACATCATCTTTTTGCTAGCGACTAAGAGCCGCCTGTCCGTATGGAACCTCGCCTTCGCCGTGCTTACCGGCGGCGCCTTCCACATGATGCTCCAGGTATATTGGTGCTCGCGGCTCAAGTTCACGCTGCGGCCGCGCAGGCCGAGCCTCTGCGACCCGCAGCTGCGCAGCATGATGACGCTGTTTTTGCCTTACGCGGCGGGACTTTCGCTGAACCAGCTTAACCCCGTCATAAGCCGCATGCTCGGCTCGTTCCTTGACGGTGGCTCCATATCCGTGCTTACCTATGCCGACCGCGTGCTCCAGCTGCCGCTCGGCCTCTTCGTTATAGCTATTTCGCAGGCCGTACTGCCCGTGCTTTCGCGGCAGGACCCAAACGACACTGCATCATTCTGCGACTTTGTGCGCGGCGCTATGCGCTTCAACCTGTTTGTTGTTCTTCCCGTCGCAGCCGGGCTTTGCATCGTTTCGCACGAGGTCGTCCATCTGCTATTCTTTCGCGGAGCGTTTTCGGAATGGGCGTGGCACGCGACCGGAACGGCGCTGTCGCTCTACGCGCTCGGCCTTCCGGGAATGGCAAGCAGCACCGTCATAATGCGCGCCATCTACGCGCGCCGTATGCCGCGCGCCGCCGTGCTCGTCACCGGTGTGACCGTCGCGGTCAACCTCGCCGCGAGCGTCGTCCTGATGAGATATTTCGCTTACGCAGGGCTCGCAGCTGCTTCTGCGGCGGCCTTCACTACCGCGAGTATATTCGCCGCTTTCAAGCTTTCGCGCAACATAGGCGAACGGCTGAAAATTTTCGAGTTTTCTTGGCTCTGGCGAGTGCTTCTTCCGCTCGCCGCCATGACGGCTGCTCTGCTTGCCTTTAAGCGTTTCCTTCCATATCCAGACGCGCTTGGTCTCGGCCTGCGTATTGCGTGGCTGTCGGCCGCGGCGGCAGGCGGCGGTGCGATATACGTAGCCGCCACGCTCGCGCTGCGCTGCCCGGAGTGGCAGTGGATTCGCGGCGCGCTCAAAAAGCGAGGCTGACGGCCCCTTTCTGGTGTAAAATATCTTTGCGCGGCCTTTCTGCCGAAGTCCGCGGAATCTTTAATTGGGGGGAGACGGCTGTGAAAAATACAAGATTGCTCTTCGCCGCCTTTGCTGCGCTATTCGTGCTTTTCGCCTCCGCCGCTTTTGCGCGCGAACGCGAACCGGGCGACGTGAATGCCTCCGAGCTGTTCGACGCGCGTCAGACTAGCGTCTGGGTCGAGGGCGAAAGGTTTGGCGAGATGGTGATAGGCGCGCGCGGCGTGCTCCGGATAATATACGTAGATAAGAAGCTCGCCGAGGCGCTGACGCTTGATTTTTCGATAAGCGACTGGGCGAAGCAGATGGCGCAGTACTACGGGAGCGACGCAGCGCGCGGCAAGGCGCTCTTCATCGTGCACGTCGAGACATACAAACCGTGGAGCTTCAACCCTGCGCAGCTATTCGTCGGCGGGTATCACGTGACGGAGGGCGACGTGCTCTCCCCGAGCGTGACGAATCCCTTCGGCGAACTCGGCTCGGACCAGACGGGATATTTTGCATTCGTCGCGCCGGCGAAGGAGCTCAAAAAAGGCAATGAAATACCGATAGGATACGGAGATGACTCTGCATTATGGAAGGTACCGAAATAAAGGAGCCGGAACACACATATAAATGCGTCGAGTGCGGCCTCGTTTTCAACAGCGAAACGCACGCCGAGAAATGCCCGCGCTGCCGCTGCCGCGTGCTGATACACGTAAAGGGTGAAAAACGCGGCGCCGCATGCGCTTCGTGCTCGGGCGGAAACTGTTCTTGCTGCGGAGGCTGCTCGCACTGATGGGCGAAAAACACGGCGGATTTATAACGTTGGGAATAGAATCGAGCTGCGACGACACAGCGCTCTCCGTCACAGTTGACGGAAGCCGCGTAGTTGCGGACGCGATTTCGAGCCAGATAGACTCGCACAGCGTTTATGGAGGCGTTGTGCCGGAGCTCGCCTCGCGTATGCACCAGGAGGCTATACTTCCTCTTCTCGCCAAGGTTCTCGGCGACGCCGGGATTTTCTCGCCGCGCGATGAAATCGGTCTGATAGCGGTAACGGCCGGGCCGGGGCTCATGGGCTCACTGCTCGTCGGCGTCATGACCGCGAAGGCGCTCGCGCAGGGCTGGGGGGTGCCGCTCATCGGCGTCAACCACCTCGAAGGGCATATCTTCGCGAACGTCGCGCGCAAAGCCGGAGACGAACGGCCCGTTCCCGAGCCTCCCTTCATCTCGATGATAGTCTCAGGCGGGCACACTGAAGTCGTCCTTGCGCGCAGCTTCGGCGATTACGAACTGCTTGGCTCGACCCGCGACGACGCGGCGGGCGAAGCCTACGACAAAGTTTCCAAAGTCCTCGGACTCGGCTATCCGGGCGGCCCAGTCATAGACCGCCTCGCCGCTGAGGGAAATCCAGAGGCTTTCACGCTCCCTATCCCGCTCGCTGGCAGTAAAGAAATCGAATTCAGCTTCAGCGGACTTAAGACGGCCGCGATAACGCTCATCGAAAAAGAAAAGGCCGAGGGCTGCGAATTTCCGTTAGCCGACGTCTGCGCCTCGTTCCAGCGCGCCGTCGTCGAAAGCCTGCTAACGAAGCTCAGACTTGCGATAAAGAACACCGGAGTGAAGCGCGTCACGCTATCCGGCGGCGTCGCCGCGAACTCCGCGCTGCGCGCTGCGCTCGCGGACTACGCGAAATCGCGCGGCGTCGAGCTCTTTTTGCCGCCGCGCGCGATGTGCACCGACAACGCCGCGATGATAGCCGCGGCCGGATACGCCTCTTACATGCGCGGAAACCGCTCGACACTCGCTCTATCGCCGAACCCGTCATGGAGCGTGTGGTAAATACATGAAAGGACGGACAAATATGCCCTCCAAAGGATGGCTCGCAAAATACGAAGCAGTGAAAGAAAAGCCCCGCTGTAAAAAAGATCTGGACTCCTGCTTCTGGGAAAGAAAATTGACAAAACGGAAATTGATACCTTTGAGATAGGGAACGCCAGTTCCACAACAGGCGGGGACGTGGCGGCGACCCGCCGATGGACTTTGGGAAAGCGCGCGCCCACATACAGAAGATTCCGGAGGGAACCTGTCCAGTAGTCACGATACAGCATCGGCCCATAAAAACAGCCCGAAGCCTTATACCGGCCTCGGGCGTATTTTTGCGTATTGTTCGTAATTTTTACTTCTTCAGACCTTCCACGAACTCCTTCATGCGTTTCATGCCTTCCTTGATGTTCTCCATCGAGCAGGCGTAGGAGAGGCGGATGTAGCCGGGAGCGAAGAAGGCCGCGCCGGGGACGGCGGCGACGTACTTTTCGTTCAGCAGCATTTTGCAGAACTTCATGTCGTCGGGCACGGGGCAGCCGGTGATGTCAGCGAATACGTAGAAAGTACCCTCAGGCTCGCGGACCTTGAGGCCGGGGATGTCGTTTATCATGTCGACGATGACGCGGCGGCGCTTTTCAAACTCCGCGCGCATCTTCTCGACGTCTTCCTCTGCGCCGGTGATAGCGCCGTATGCGCCCCACTGCGCAATGGAACTTGCGTTCGAGGTCAAGTGCGTCTGGAGCGTCGCCATCTTCGCTATTATATCCTTCGGCCCGAGCGCGTAGCCGATGCGCCAGCCGGTCATGGCGTACGTCTTGCTTACGCCGTTGACGATTATTACGCGATCCTTCACCTCTGGTACCACGTCTACGATGTTGACGTGCTTGGCGGGAGCATAGGTGAAGCGTTCATACATTTCGTCAAATATTATCCAGAGGTCATTTTCAATCGCGGCCTCGGCGATCATGCGCAGCGTCTCCTCGGGGTAAATTGCGCCAGTCGGGTTTGACGGTGAGTTGACGATTATGCCGACCGTTTTCGGCCCGATCGCTTCGAGCAGCTTCTCCTTCGTCGGGAGGAGGCCAGTCGACATCGTGTCGACGACCTTTTCGACGCCGCCCGCCATATGCAGCTGCTCGACGTAGCTGACCCACGCAGGGGCGAAAAGCACGACTTCGTCGCCGTCGTCGACCAGCGCCTGCATCGCTTCGTAAAGCAACGGCTTAGCGCCGGATGCCACGATTACCTCGGCGGGCGTGTAGTCGAGACCGAAACGTTTTTTGTAATAATCGCAGATTGCCTGGCGTAGCTCGATGATGCCGGTATTCAGCGTGTAGTGTGACTCGCCGCGCTTGATGGCCTCAACGGCCGCGTCGTTCGCGGCCTTCGGCGAGCCGAAGTCCGGCTCTCCCATGCTGAAGGAAAGGACGGGTTTTCCTTCAGCTTTCATATTTTTAGCCGCGGCGGAAATACTGATGGTCGCAGACGGAGCTACATTTAAGATTCTCTTTGAGAACTTCACTTTTATATCCTCCTCACCCTAAATGACAAGTTTAATATATTTCGCGGAAAAACGCGAAAATCCAGCAACGATAATATCACATAGCCGTTTTTGTAACAATGCTTTGGCGTATATCGCCTTTGTATCAATCGCAAATATCAGCTTTCGACGCTTATATTTGTCAGGATGTTTACATAATTTTCACATTTGTGCAGAGTTGAATATCATGATAAAATATGGGCAGTTACTGGAAACACAAGCAACATAACGAATGGAGGAGTTGCTATGGAAGTACGTTTCTTTACACGCAATGTCGAACTCCCCGGAGACATTAAGGACTACATGGAGAAGAAGCTCGTCAAGATTGAGAAATTCTTCGACCGTATCCTTGACACTCAGGTCGTGCTCAACTATAAGCGGGGCATGAACGTGGTCGAGATAACCGCGAACGTAAACGGCGTCATCATGCGCGGCGAGGACTACGCTCCCGACCTCCGCAAAGCCTTTGACAAGGCGCTGAAAAATATAGAACGCCAGGTGAAGAAGCATAAGAGCTACCTCACAGACCGGGCCCGCATGAAGGTTCAAGATATATCCTTCGATATAGACCCTGACATAATGACGTCGGCAGCGCCGGAAAAAGAAGAGCCGCACGAGATCGTCAAGAGAAAGAAGTTCTCCGTAGACGTCATGACGCCGCTTGAGGCGACGATGCAGATGGATCTCCTTGGGCACTCCTTCTTTATCTTCAAGAACGACGAAACGGGCGAGATAAACGTAGTCTATCGCCGCGAAGAAGGCGGCTACGGCCTGCTCGAACCGAAATAAACATAAAAAACGCGAAATCGCCGCATAACGGCAGCGACGGCAAGCCCCTCCCGGAACGTGATCTGAGCCCCTAAATTTCGACAAATAAAAAAGCCCTCCAGTACGGCAACGCATAAAATAGTA
>CAVEUD010000034.1:0-27044 GCA_963618995.1 bacterium | reverse complement strand
CTTTGGGAGCAGGGGGTCGTCGGTTCGAATCCGACCATCCCGACCAGAATTGCGGAAATTATGCGAGGTGTGCCATGCCCCGCATTTTTTTATGCGCCGAAAAATATTTTTCGACGCCGCATAGTGTATAATGCGCGCTGTTATGGTACAATGCTGTGGTTATGCTATGGCAGTTGTAATATTTGGAAAGGGGAAAATAAATTGAAGACCGAAATTTTATCGCAGGAAAAAAATGTCGTGGAGGCCAAGGCTCAATTCACGGCAGAAGAGATAAACAAAGCGATAGAAAATACATATAAGGATATATCGAAGAAAGCCAACATCAAAGGCTTCCGCAAGGGCAAAGTTCCACGCAGAATGCTCGAGCTATACTTTCCGAAGGATGCGGCCTGCGCAGAAACTCTGGAAAAACTGCTTGGCGACGCTATAGACAACATGGTCGAGGAATTCGAGCTCAAACTCATCGCCGACCCCGACCTCAAGCCGGAGCCACTCAAGGAGAACGAGCCGTATGAGTTCACCGTAAAGTTCGAGGTGACGCCCGAAGTTACACTTCCCGAGCTCGGCGAAGTGGAAGCTGAGAAAACTATCTACGAAGTGACCGACGCGATGGTCGACGAGAGAATCGCGAACATTTTAGATTCGCGCTCCGAGATCGTACCTACCTACGAGGAACGCCCGCTCGCTAAAGAAGATTATATCTCCGTCAAGTACGATACATATGTGACTTATGAGGACGGCGAGGAGAAAAAAGAGCAGGACGGTATGAAGACGGAGATATTCCTCGGTTCCGACACTATCCGTCCCGAAGTCGCAGAGGCTCTGATAGGCAAGACCCCAGGCGAGAAGGTTTCTATGGAGCTTCCGAACGAAGGCGAGGAGGCGAAAAAGGCGAAGGCCGTCAAGAGCCGTTACGAGATAGAGGTTCTTGGCATCATGAAAAAGAACACGCCGGAGCTGACCGACGAGCTTGTGAATGAAATGACGCACGGCGCTCAGAAGACAGTGGACGAATTCAAAGCCAACGCCAGAAAGCAGCTTGAGGCTTCGGCCGATCGTCAGAGCGAGTCCAGCCTCAAGGATTCTGCCGTCGAGAAGATTGTCGACCTTTCCGAAGTAGAGATTCCCGAAAAGATGATCGAGCGCCAGAAAGATTCCATGAGAGCCCAGCAGGCCGAGCGTCTCAAACGCGAGAACGACATGAGTATGGAAGATTTCTTTGAAAAGACGGGGATGGACAAGGACGCTTATGAGGCGGAGCTTGACACGGCTGCGAGAAGGATAGTCAAACGTTCGCTAGTACTCGAAGCGATAGCAGACGAGAACGACATCAACTGGACTCCAGAAGAGCTGAAGCAGGAGATCAACTCAATGGCGCTCATGTCCGGCGTCGAGCCGCAGAAGCTCCAGGAGTACATCTACGGAGACCGCAACAGGCTTTACGATATAGCTGAGAGACTTCGCGCGCGTAAGACGATAGACTACGTCGGCAAGACGGTAAAATGCGTAGAAGTCCCCGAGAAAAAGGAAGCTCCCGCTGAGAAAGAAGCGGAGTAGTTTTTTCACAGGAATTTTGGCAAAAGGAGGAATATTATAATGTCCTATTACGTACCAATAGTAGTTGAGCAATCCGGGAGAGGCGAGCGTTCATACGATATCTACAGCCGTCTTCTGAAAGACAGGATAATATTCCTGGGCACGGCAATCGATGACACTGTGGCCAATCTGGTTGTGGCGCAGCTGCTTTTCCTTGAGAGCGAAGATCCAGATAAGGACATCTCAATCTATATAAACAGTCCCGGAGGTTCGGTGACTGCCGGGCTTGCGATATACGACACGATGCAGTATATCAAGCCCGACGTTTCGACGATTTGTCTAGGCATGGCCGCAAGCATGGGAGCTGTGCTTCTCACCGCGGGGAGCAAGGGTAAAAGGATAGCTCTTCCCAACTCGCGCATAATGATTCATCAGCCGATGGGCGGAATGCAGGGGCAGGCTTCGGATATAGAGATACACGCTAAAGAAATCCTCAAGACGAGGGCGAAGCTGAACGAGATACTCGCGAAGCATACGGGCCAGCCGCTCGATAGGATAGAGGCGGACACTGACAGAGATTTCTATATGTCGGCAGAAGAAGCTCAGCAGTACGGGATCGTCGATAAGATAATCGAAAAACGCTAGGACACAGTCTGACGAGGGGATTCCGTATGGGGGTCCCCCTCGTTTTATTGCGGGGTGCCATTTCGCATGTACGAGAACGGAAATATATTTAAAGACAGAAAAAAGAATTACTGCTCATTCTGCGGGAAATCGCAGGACGAGGTGCCGAAGCTCTTTTCTGGGCAGCTTCCCAATGTTTTTATCTGCTCTGACTGCGTGCATATATGCAGCATAATGCTGAGGGGCGAGCGGCCGCAGCCTGATTACACTGCGCAAGGACGCCGTAGGGGCGAGAAAGCTGATTATGTTTCGCTTCCGGCCCTAGGAGAACTGCCCAAACCTGTCGAGATAAAAGAATCTCTCGACCAGTATGTTATAGGGCAGACGCAGGCGAAGAAAGTTCTCTCCGTTGCGGTCTATAACCATTATAAGAGGCTGTTGAACCCCGCATCGGACGACGACGTAGAACTTCCGAAGAACAACGTGCTTCTCGTCGGACCAACCGGAAGCGGAAAAACGTTGCTTGCGCAGACGCTTGCGAAAATGCTGCACGTCCCTTTCGCAATGACCGACGCGACTACTCTTACCGAGGCAGGCTACGTTGGCGAAGATGTAGAAAACATTCTGCTTCGTCTGCTGCAAGCCGCGGATTTCGATATTCAGTCCGCGGAGCGCGGGATCATATACATAGACGAAATAGACAAGATCGCACGCAAATCTGAGTCGACCTCGATAACGCGCGACGTATCCGGCGAGGGGGTACAGCAGGCGCTGCTTAAGATAATCGAAGGCACGGTCGCTAACATTCCTCCGAAGGGGGGACGCAAGCATCCGAGCCAGGAGATGATACCGATCGACACTAGCAACATCTTGTTCGTATGTGGAGGAGCATTCGAAGGCCTGGAGAAAATTATCTCGCACCGCGTGAACGAAAAGCAGCTAGGCTTCGGCGGCGACATAAACTCCAACGTCAATAAGCACAACCCGACGGAGCTGCTGAAGAAGCTTGAGCCGGACGATCTACGGGCCTACGGCTTCATTCCGGAATTCATCGGACGTCTGCCGGTGCTCGTCGCGCTAGAGTCGCTCACCGAAGACGCGCTCGTTCGGATACTCCAGGAGCCGAAGAACGCTCCGCTGAAGCAGTACAAGAAACTCTTTAAGCTTGAGGGGATCGATCTAGAATTCACCGACGACGCGGTTAGGACGATCGCGCGGAAGGCGCTCAAGTTAAATACGGGCGCGCGCGGCCTGCGCACCATTCTTGAAAAGTTGATGCTCGACCTCCAGTATGAGATACCAAGCAAGCATTCCAGCGTCACGAAGCTGACGGTGACGAAAGACGCCGTCGAAGGAAACGCGCAGCCTGTGGCGGAAATGGACGGAGCGAACGATGGCGGAGCAGAATAGAACGCTGGTATACCCCGTGATCCCTATTCGGGATCTAGTCATATTCCCCGGTGTAGTTTCGCCGCTTTTCATAAGCAGACCGAAATCTATACGCGCCGTAGAGGAGGCAGCCGAGCGAGACCGCACGCTTTTCATCGTCGCCGAGAAGCGCCCTTACAGTGATTCGCTTCAGCCCGACGGGCTATACAAGGTAGGCACGGTATGCAAGATGCTCCAGAACGTGCGCCTGCCGGACGGGACGCTGAAGGTCGTAGTCGAGGGCGTACATCGCGCCGAGGTCAAGAAGATGGCCTCGAACGACTCTTTTATGCTCGCATCCGTTGTCCTTCAGGACGCAGAACGGCCCGCGATATCGACGGAGCTTCGCGCTTTGATGCGCGCGGTGCTGCGCGAATTCGCAGAAAACGTGCGTCTCGACCCGAAGCTGCCGGAAGAAGTAGCGCACTCCGTACGCGACATCGACGCCCCCGAGGTGCTCTGTGATATCATAGCCTCGCACGGCAATTTCGACACTGCGGATAAACAGAAAATTTTAGAGACGGCGGACGCCGAAGACAGGCTCAACCTTCTCATGAAAATGCTTGTGAACGAGAACGAGCTGCTTGGTTTCGAGCGCGACCTTGAAGAGAAGGTACATTCAGAAATCGACCGCGACCAACACAACTATTACCTGCGCGAACAGCTCAAGGTTATAAACGACGAGCTAGGCGAGGAAAGCCCGACTTCTGAGGCTGACGAAATGAGAGAGGCCGCTTCGGCGTCGGGAATGCCTGATGACATTTTGCAGAAGGTCAACAAAGAGATCGGCCGCTTCTGCAAGCTGCCTCCGCTTTCGCCGGAGGCGGCCGTCGCCAGAAATTACATCGAGACGCTGACGGAGCTCCCGTGGAACGTCTCAACGGAAGACAACCTCGACATCGCGAACGCGCGCAAAGTCCTCGACGAAGACCACTACGGCCTCGAAGACGTAAAGGAGCGCATACTTGAGTTTCTCGCCGTTAAGAAGCGCGCCGGCGACGATATGCGCGCGCAGGTTATCTGCTTCGTCGGTCCTCCAGGCGTCGGCAAGACATCGCTTGGAAAATCAATTGCACGCGCGATGGGGCGTAAGTTCGTCAACATTTCGCTCGGCGGCATGCACGACGAGGCGGAGATACGCGGGCACCGCCGCACCTACGTAGGCGCTCTTCCGGGGCGCATCATCCACAAGATAAAGCAGTGCGGGACGAACAATCCGCTCATACTGATGGACGAGATAGACAAGCTTGCGTCGGACTACCGCGGCGACCCTGCGTCGGCGTTGCTTGAGGTGCTCGACCCAGAACAGAATAAAAATTTCACAGACAACTTCCTTGAAGTCCCCTTCGACCTCAGCAAGGTGATGTTCATCACGACTGCGAACTCGACCGCTACGATACCGCGCCCGCTGCTTGACCGCATGGAAGTGATTTCGCTTCCCGGCTACGTGATGGAAGAAAAACTGAAAATTGCGAAGAAGCACCTCATACCGCGTGTCCTCAAAGAGCACGGACTTAACTCTGAAGAGTTCTCTGTCACGGACGCGGCGATAAAGGAGATAATTTCTTCATACACGATGGAAGCAGGAGTGCGCGGACTCGACAGGCAGCTCGCGAAAGCCGCGCGCAAGGTGACGGCTTCGCTCGCGGGAGAGGGCGAAGAGCTTAAGGGGCAGATAACGAAGGAGAAGCTTCATCTGCTTCTCAGCGCGCCTAAGCTCTACGCTACGAAGATACCTAAGGGCGGCGCGGTCGGTACGGCCATCGGACTCGCGTGGACCGAAGCGGGCGGCGACGTGATACTGATAGAGTCCGCCGTCATGGACGGCGCCGGCAAGGTCGCCTACACCGGCAACCTCGGCGACATCATGCAGGAGTCAGCAGTTACGGCGCTTGCATACCTGCGTTCCAACGCAGAGCGCTATGGACTGGCGGATTTCGATTGGAACAAGAAAGACATACAGATACACGTCCCCGCCGGAGCGGTGCCGAAGGACGGCCCGTCGGCAGGAATCACGCTCGCGCTGTCGCTCTGCTCGTCGTTAACCGGGCGTTCAATAAATACAGATTACGCGATGACGGGCGAGATGACGCTGCATGGCAACGTGCTGCCCATAGGAGGCGTACGTGAAAAGATATTGGCCGCGAAGCGCCTCGGCATTAAGGACGTAATACTGCCAGACGACAATAAACCCGACGCGGCTGAGCTGAGTCCTTGGGTGTTGAAAGGCATGAAACTACATTATGTCTCCAACATTACTAAGGTTTTCGAGCTCGCGCTGAGGCCTGGCGAGTAGCGCTATGGCTCACTGGAATTCCGAGCTTTACTGTACGGCGTTCAACAAAGGCCAGCTTCCTCCGCCCGAAAGACCGGAGATAGTTTTCGTCGGTCGCTCGAACGTTGGAAAGTCTACGCTAATCAACGCGTTGCTTGGCAGGAAGATCGCGAAAGTCAGCTCTAAGCCTGGCAAGACGCGCAGCATCAATTTCTACAACGTCGACTGCGGCGGGCAAAAATTTGCGCTCGTCGACCTTCCCGGCTACGGTTACGCGGCGCGCGGCATGGACGAGCGCCGCAGCTGGTGGAGATTTATCGAAGAGTATTTCAATGCCGGACGTAAAATTTCATACGTCGTACACCTGATAGATTTCCGCCACGGTCCTCTCGCAAACGATGAAGAGCTAATCGCATGGCTCGACCGCATGGACATGCCGCGTCTCGTCGTCTTCACGAAGGGCGATAAAATTTCGCCGAGCCGCCGTAAGGGGCAGTATAATACGATCATGCGCGGAGGGCTTGATTCCGTGCTGCCGCCCTTCATAACATCCGGCGTCAACAATGCCGAGATGGAGAAGTTGCGCGCTGGAGTCGCGGACGTCCTGAGAGAAATGGAACGGCTCGACGCCCTCGTAGCCGCGCGCGGCGAGTAACTTACGAATACGCATCCCGATGTCCCGGAACGGCCGGCTGTCGGGAATGTGAATAGAAATGACGCGTCCACCAGGCGCGTCTGTTGAGGAGGAACGCGGATGGATTCCGAGAGAACACAGCTGGGTAAGAGTTATGATCCCTCGCCTATTGAAGACAAATGGTACTCGCAGTGGGTTGAGAACGAGCTCTTCAAAGCCGACGCTTCGTCGCCGAAGCCGGCTTTTTCAATAGTCATCCCGCCGCCTAACGTCACTGGTTCACTGCACGTCGGCCATGCGTTGGACAACACGCTTCAGGATATACTGAGCCGCACCAAGAGAATGCAAGGCTACGAGGTTCTTTGGCTTCCAGGCACGGATCACGCAGGCATCGCGACTCAGAACGTCGTTGAGCGTTCGCTTGCGAAAGAAGGAATTTCACGCCACGACCTCGGACGCGAGGAATTCGTCAAAAAGGTCTGGGAGTGGAAGGAGCTCTACGGAAGCACGATAATCAACCAGCTCAAGAAGCTCGGCGCCTCGTGCGACTGGAGCCGCGAGCGCTTCACGATGGACGAGGGGCTTTCGCGTGCGGTGCGCAAGATTTTCGTTCAGCTCTACAAGAAGGGGCTCATCTACCGGGGTAAATATCTTATCAACTGGTGCCCCCGCTGCCAGACGGCTCTCTCAGATCTAGAGGTCGAGCACGAAGACGAAGACGGTAAGTTCTACGAGGTCGCCTATAAGTTCGCTGACGGTTCCGACGGGGCTGTCGTCGTCATGACGACGCGTCCCGAGACCATCCTCGGCGACAGCGCGATAGCGATACACCCGCGCGACGAAAAGAACCGCCACCTCATCGGCAAAAAGGTCGTCGTGCCGCTTGTCGGCCGCGTCATCCCCGTCATCGAGGACAACATGGTCGACCCCGAGTTCGGCTCCGGTTGCGTCAAGATCACGCCGGCGCACGACCCGAACGATTTCCTCGTCGGCCAGCGCCACAACCTTGAGCAGATACAGGTCATCGACGGACGCGGAATAATGAACGAAAACGCCGGCAAATACGCCGGAATGGATCGCTTTGAGGCGCGCGACGCCGTAGCCGCCGACCTGGAGAAAGAGGGCGCGCTGCTCTCAGTCAAGGATCTGCGCCACTCTGTCGGGCACTGCTACCGTTGCCACACCGTAATAGAGCCCTACCTTTCGGAGCAGTGGTTCGTGCGCACGCGCACGCTTGCGGACGCTGGCGTCGCTTCAGTGCGTGCCGGAAAGATAAAGTTCATACCCGAGCAGTGGACGAACGTCTATTATCAGTGGATGGAGAATATACGCGATTGGTGCATTTCGCGCCAGCTGTGGTGGGGTCACCGCATACCGGCGTGGTACTGCGAGGAGTGCGGCGAGGTCATAGTGGAGGAGACCGCGCCCGAGAAGTGCCCGAAGTGCGGAAGCGCGCATCTGCATCAGGACGAAGACGTGCTCGACACGTGGTTCTCGAGCGGGCTCTGGCCTTTCTCGACAATGGGCTGGCCCGACGATACGGAGACGCTGCGCAAGTTCTATCCGACCTCGGTGCTCGTCACTGGCTTTGACATCATCTTCTTCTGGGTAGCGCGTATGATAATGTTCGGCCTTGAAGCAAAACATGATGTGCCGTTCCGCGACGTCTATATCCATGCGCTCGTCCGCGACGAGAAGGGACAGAAGATGAGCAAATCGCGCGGCAACGTCATCGACCCGCTTACGATAGTCAAGGACTACGGCGCGGACGCGCTGCGCCTCACGCTCGCGGCGCTCACTGTGCAGGGACGCGACATATTCCTCTCGACCGAGAGAATTTCGACCTACCGCCTATTCATGAACAAGCTCTGGAATGCGAGCCGCTTTGCTCTCATGAACCTCGAAGACGCCGAGGCCGGGCGGAAGATAGACGAAAACGAGCTCCAGCTTCAGGACAAGTGGATACTAAACCGTATCTCACAGGTCTCCGCCGAGATGACGCGGCTGCTTGACGGCTACTTCTTCGGTGAGGCGGCGCGCCTTATGTACGACTTTACGTGGAGCGAGCTCTGCGACTGGTACATCGAGCTTGCAAAGCCCGCGCTGCGCGGTGACGAGGGCGAAGCCCGCCGCAGGACTGTGCAGGCCGTCATGCTCGCGGTATTCGAGGACGTGCTGAAACTCCTGCACCCGATCATACCGTTCGTGACCGAGGAACTGTGGCACGCTTTCCCATTCGGGACGGACTTCATCATGCGCAGCGGATGGCCGAAGCCGAGGCTTGCAGAGATAGACGAAAAAGTCATCTCCGGCATGAACTTCGTGCAGGAGACGATTCGCGCAATCCGCAACCTCAGAGCCGAGGCGCGCATCGCTCCGCAGCAGACGATTCCCGGCGTCACGCTCGCCGTCCACGACGATGCCGAACTGGCGCTGCTCAGGGAATGCGAGAAGCAGCTTAAGCTCCTGACGAAGGTGGAAAACGTGACCTTCGTCGGCGAATGCTGCAAAAAGCCGGAAAAGAGCCTCGCGACTGTGCTCGACGGCGCGCAGATATATCTGCCCGTTGGAGAGCTGCTCGACGTTGAAAAGGAGATGCAACGCCTCCGCAACGACCTCGCGAAGCTTGAGAAGGACATAGAGAAGAGCAAGGCGAAGCTCGCGAACGAGAAATTTGTAGAGCGCGCGCCAGCAGAAGTCATAGAAAAGGAGAAGAACACGCTCGCGGATAACGAAGCGAAGGCCGAGAGAACGAAGGCGAACCTCGCCAGCCTCTCCGCATAATATGCAATGAGCGGAAAAAATAATTTTGAACTTGTCGAGTCAAAGCTGGCTCAGCTGGCGAGCCCGGGCATACGCCCCGGGCTCGCCCGTCTTGCGCGTCTTATGCGCGAGGTCGGCTCTCCGCAGGGAAAATTTCCAGCCGTCCATATCGTGGGGACGAACGGCAAAGGCTCTACGGCTGCGGGAATTTATTCTGTCCTGCGCGCCTCTGGATATCGGGCGGCGCTCTACACCAGCCCACATCTCGTAGACTTCTCGGAACGGCTCGTGATAGACGGCGAACGCGCGGCGGCGGAAGAGTGGCTCGACGCCGCGGAAGAGCTCGACGGCATCGTTCGCAAAACGGACTATTTTAAGGATGATCATCCGACGTATTTTGAATTTATAACGGCCGCCGCGATTTTAATACTCGCGCGCAGAAAACCCGACGTTGCCGTCTTTGAGGCGGGGATGGGCGGGCGGCTCGACGCGTCGAACATTCTGACGGACGTCGCGCTCAGCGTCGTCGTGCCGATAGGCATGGACCACACGGATTTCCTTGGCGACACGCTCGAAAAAATTGCAGCGGAAAAATTCGCCGTCATGCGCATGGACACGCCCGCGCTCTTCTTCGGCGACGAACGGCTCGACGGGCAGTTTCGCGAGGCCGCCGCGCGCAGCGGCGCGGAACCGCACATCTTCACAGAGGAATATAAAATAACGGAGCGTGCCTACTCGCTGGACGGCACGCGCTTTACCCTGACGGACGCCGCGGGGGCGCGCGAATATTTTACGCCGCTCGCCGGATCCTTCCAGGCCGACAACGCCGCTATGGCCGTCGCGGCTTCGCGGCTGCTTGCGAGACGTTTCACGCGCGTCACGGAAGATACGATAAAGCGCGGAATTGCGGAGACGCAGTGGCAAGGGCGCATGGAGATAGTGCGCCGCTCGCCGCTGGTGATAGTCGACGGAGGGCACAACCCGCACGCTATGAAGCGGCTTTCAGAGACGCTTGCGTCGATGTTTCAGAACGGCGGGCTGTCTATAGTGCTAGCTATGATGAGAGATAAGGACGTAAGCGGCGCGCTGTCGCTGCTGCGTCCGCTCAGCGCGGAAATCTATTGTACAGAGGTGCCAGGACTGGAACGCTCGATGAGCGCAGAAGACATGAGGGCAACGGCGGAGCGTGCCGGGCTTCTCGTTGCCGGGAGCTACGGTGACCCGCGAGACGCGATACGCGCCGCGTCGCGCAGAGGACTGCCAACTGTCTGCTGCGGCAGCCTTTTCCTCGTCGGATACGTGAAGGCTCACATTGATGAACTATAAAGAATACGGAGGCTTTCGCCTGAGCCGTACGGCTCTAGGCGTCGAATTGGAGTTCGTCATGCCGCACGAGCTTGAAGAAAAATTTTTCGCGCGGCTGTATGCACGCGGACTGCTGAACGACGAGGCGGGGGGCGACCCAGCGCGCGTCTGGGCGGCGCTTTCACCAGAGTATGAGGAACGCCCGCTTGTCGCGCCGCGTCAGGTCCACGGCGTCTCTATTATAGATGCGTCGGAGCGCGCGGCTCTGCCCACGCGCCCGGATGCAGACGGGATTTTTATTCACGAAGGCTGTACAGCACTGGCGAGCCTGCGCTTTGCCGACTGCGCGCCGGTCGTCGTAGCCAGCGCCGGAGCGGAGCCTTGGATGGCGGTTCTTCACTCCGGCTTTAACGGTACGCTGCTGAACATATCAGCAGCAGCGCTTGGACGTTTCTGGGACGGACGCGAGAACGCAAAGATTTGGGCGTGGATAGGCCCGTGCATAGGAGGCTGCTGTTATTCGCGCCATGTTGACGATCCGGCTGCGCGCAATGCGCTTGCGAAATTTTCGTCTGAGTGCGTCGACGATAGAGACGGTCTTGTATTCTTCGACCTCGGCGGAGAGATACGGCGGCAGCTATCCGGCTGCGGCGTGCCGGATGAAAATATATACGACTATTGCGGATGCACGCGCTGCGAAAACGGCCTATTCTATTCATATCGCGGCGGCGACGAAGAAAAAAGGAATTTTTTACTTGCGGGAAGCTCCACAAACCGAGAAAATATGTGAAAATATCTATATAGGAGCAAACCGCGTTCCGAGGAGTGAAGCATTGTGGACACAGTAAGAGTGGGAGTCGTGGGCGTAGGGCATCTCGGAATGCACCACGCGCGAGTTTATACGGAGATATTAGGCGCTCAGCTCGTCGGCGTCGCCGACGTCAACGAAGAGCGCGCCCAGTCTATAGCCGAACCTCTCGGTGTAAACGCCTACGGCGACTTTGAAAGGCTTATAGAAGAAACGCATCCCGACGCAGTCAGCATCGTGGTGCCGACAGTCGGACATTACGAGGTCGCGAAGCTAGCGATGGAACACGGAATACACGTGCTCGTCGAAAAACCAGTGACGACAAGCGTCGACGAGGCGGAGAAACTTCTCAACCTTGCGGTCGAGAAGGACGTGATACTCCAGGTCGGCCACATCGAGCGATTCAACAGCGCTGTGCAGCACGCTCGCGAATTCATCAAAGACCCTTATTTCATACAGACGCGCCGCATGGGGCCATTCTCTCCGCGCATCAGCGACGTCGGCGTCGTCCTCGACCTTATGATACATGACGTTGACATCATTCTTTCGATGGTGCATTCCGACCTCGTTTCTATATCAGCGGTCGGCAGCTGCATACGCACGCCGCACGAGGACATCGCATCAGTGCAGTTGCGCTTTGCGAACGGCACGCTCGCGCAGATACTAGTGAGCCGCGTCTCTGAAAAGCGCCAGCGCCAGATGGAGATAACCGAGGCCGAGCGCTACATCACGGTCAACTACGAGGCGCAGGACATCACTGTACAGCGCTGCGTTCGCCAGAGCGGCGGCAACATCGTCGAGGTCATGGAGCATCCTGTCTTTCCGAAAACAGAGCCGCTCAAGATGGAGCTTCAGCATTTTGTCTCGTGTGTGCGTGAGGGGCGCCAGCCGATGGTCGGCATCCGCGACGGCAAACGCGCGCTCGAGGTCTGCGTTGCGGCGCTGCGCCAGATACATGAGGAAAAGCGCCCCGCCGCCTCTATTCTTTCCGCAATGTAGCGCGAAAAGCATGACATTCGGCAAGATAAGCGTTATTATGTGGAGAGAGGGACGTTTCCTCTCTCTTTTATTTATCCCTTGTCCGCGAAAGGGTGTGTTGCGTTGTTCGATTTTCTTGAAGACGTGCCTTCCGTAAATCTACAGGCGTTTGTGGCGCTCACACTTTTTGGAGTCTCGCTCTTGCTTGCGCGCATGGTCGTCAACATTAGCTCCGGCAAATGGCCCGGCGGCGCGGTGTGGGTGACTTATCTGCGCATGGTGCTCGGCTTCACCTTCGCGGCTTCGATAGGCCTCGGCATCTACAGTTTCGCCGGAGTGGACATACTTTTCAAATAACACAGTCATGAATGAAGGCAACGATTTCACCTCACAAAATAAATACAGGGAGCGTTCGATACCATGGATAAGTTGCTAACCCGCGCTTTAGACGGCGACCCGAGAGCAATCGGCCGCCTTATCAGTCTTGTGGAGGCAGAATCTCCAGAGTCCAAAGAAATTATGAAGAAAATATACCCGAGGACAGGCAAAGCCCACGTCATCGGAGTCACGGGGAGTCCAGGCGCCGGCAAAAGCACTTTCGTCGACAGGCTTATCTCGCAGTTCAAGGCCGACGGCAAAAAAGTAGGCGTAATCGCGATCGATCCGTCGAGTCCCTTTACGGGCGGCGCAATCCTGGGCGACCGCCTGCGTATGCAGGGGCACGCCTTAGAGGAGGGCGTATTCATCCGCAGCATGGGATCGCGCGGAAATCTCGGCGGAGTCAGCCGCGGCACGCACGAGGCTGCGCTCATACTCGACGCCTGCGGCTTCGACGCCGTCATCGTAGAGACGGTCGGAGTCGGTCAATCCGAGGTCGACATCGTGAAGATAGCGGACACGGTATGCCTCATCCTAACGCCTGGAATGGGCGACGACGTGCAGATAATGAAGGCCGGCATCATGGAGATAGCCGACGTCTTCGTCGTCAATAAAGCCGACAAGGAAGGGGCTGACAAAGTCGCGGCCGATGTGCAGGTCATGCTTAAAATGCTCAGCGAACGCGAGTGGGTGCCGCCGGTCGTGCTCGTATCGTCGAACAAGAACACCGGCGTCGACCGAGTGAAGGAGATCATCGACGCGCATCAGAAGTATCTTGTTGAAAGCGCCGAAGGCCGCCGCCGCCGCTGGTCGCAGCTCGAAATGGAGGTCGAGTCGATACTGCGCGGCGAAATCTCCGCAATAGTCGAGAAATCGTGGAAGGCGCGCAGGGACGACGATCTGATGCAGAGCCTCTCCGACCGCCGCGCCGACCCATACACGCTCGCCGGCGAGATCATAGAAAAGATAGTAAAGTAGAAAAATAAATTTCTGACGGAGGAATAAAAATGAAAATATCGATGGGCGCAGACCACGCCGGTTATAAACTCAAAGAAGAAATCAAAGCCGCTCTCACCGAGGCTGGGCACGAGGTTATCGACTGCGGGACGGCCTCCGGCGAAGTTCGTGTCGATTATCCAGACTGGGGCTTCATGACCGCCGAAGCCGTCGCAAGCCATAAAGCGGAGCGCGGCATACTCGTCTGCGGCACCGGCATCGGCATGAGCATCGTCGCGAACAAGGTCAAAGGGATACGTGCGGCTCTCTGCCACGATCATTTCACTGCGGTCATGAGCCGCCGCCATAACGACGCGAATGTGCTCGTCCTCGGCGCCCGCGTGCTTGGTTCCGACGTCGCCGCCGAGATCGTGAAGGCTTGGCTCGTAGAGCCTTTCGAGGGAGGTCGCCACATCTATAGGCTCGAGAAGATAAGCGCCTACGAGGATGCGAACTCGAACGCCATCGACTCTGCGCCAGCCGGCGGGCGCACCGTCGTCATCGATCATCCGCTCGTGCGCCACAAGCTCGGACTTATGCGCAACAAAGAGACCTCGTCGAAGGACTTCCGCGACCTTGTGCAGGAGGTCGCCGGCCTCATGGTCTACGAAGTGACGCGCCACCTTCCGCTTGAAGAGGTCGAGATAGAGACGCCGGTTGCGAAGACGAGCGTATTCACTCTCTCCGGCAAGAAGCTCGCAATAGTCCCCGTTCTGCGCGCCGGCCTAGGCATGGTCGAAGGCATCCTCAAGCTTGTGCCTAACGCGAAGGTCGGACACATCGGACTCTACCGTGACCCAGCGACGCTGAAGCCCGTTGACTATTACTGCAAGCTTCCCGCCGACATATCGGAGCGCGACATCTTCGTAGTCGATCCGATGCTTGCGACCGGCGGATCTGCCGCCGCTGCGGTCAGTCACATCAAAGAGCGCGGAGGAAAACGCGTCTCGCTTGTATCGCTGCTCGCCGCGCCCGAAGGCATCGCGAAGTTCCACGAAGAGCACCCAGACGTAGACATTTACGTCGCCGCCGTCGACAGCCACCTTAACGACCACGGCTACATAGTTCCAGGGCTCGGAGACGCCGGCGACAGGCTCTTCGGCACCAAATAAAACGGAGGCGTTCTTGTTACCCGTATACCTTTTTACGCTCATGACCTTCCTCTGGGGGCTTATCGGCACGCCGATGGCGATTGCGCTCGCTGAGAAATTCCGGCTGCTGGACGTCCCCGGAGGAAGAAAGAAACACCGCAGCGTCATGCCTCGCGGGGCGGGGCTCGTTCTGTGGAGCGGCTACCTGCTATGGGCGCTTTTCACCGGCAACCCAGGAGTCGAAGTACCGTACATCGCGACCGGCGCGACTATGATCTTCATAGTCGGCTACATGGACGATATGCACCCTCTACCGCCGCTTGTCCGCCTTATATTCCACCTGATGGCTGCGGCCTGGGTAGTCTGGCCCCTGCCAGTACCTCTTTGGCAGCGTGCGCTGCTCGTCCTCTGGATCGCCGGGGCGACGAACGCCTACAACCTCATCGACGGCATGGACGGCCTTTGTCTCACAATAACGCTGATTACTTCGCTCTGTGCGCTTATCATCGGAAGCGGCGGCGTATGGCTCCCTTTTGCGGGACTAGTCTTCGGCGTGCTGCTCTGGAACTTCCCGCAGCCGCGCACGTTTCTCGGCGACGGCGGAAGCACTTTGCTCGGCTATATCTGTTCGTCGCAGCTTGCGTGGAGCATGTTCCCAAATATATTCGAAACCGGATTCTTTCATATCGCCTTTGTGTTATTATTTTTAGGCGGCGTCCCAGTCGTCGATACGCTTGTCGCAATGACGCGCCGTATGCTGACGCATAAGTCGCCTTTCGAGCCGGATCGCGGGCACGCGCATCACAAGCTCCAAGACGCTGGGCTGCCGAAGTTCGCCGTGCTTATCGTTCTAGGCGCGGTGCACGGTGTCTTCCTAAGCTGCGGAATGCGGCTGCTGGGGCTGCCGGTTTTTAATTTTTTATAGAATAACGGAGGTTCCCTATGGATAGAAAAAAAATAGTCTGCGTGGTAGGAACCCGTCCTGAGGCCATAAAGATGGCGCCAGTCGTTATCGCTTTACAGAAGCAAGAAGCTTTCGACGTGCGAGTGCTCGCGACCGGGCAGCACGCGGCGATGCTCGACCAGGTACTCGACTTTTTCAAGATCACAGCCGACAGAAATCTCCATATAATGAAGGAGCGCCAGTCGCTCGACTATATCACGGCATCCGTGCTTACTGGCGCGGGAGAATATTACGATGAGACTCTGCCGTCCGCGGTGCTCGTGCACGGAGACACGACGACGACATTCGCTGCGGGCCTAGCGGCCTTCTACCGCGGCATACCGGTGGGCCATGTCGAGGCCGGGCTGCGCAGTTGGAATATGCGTCTGCCTTTCCCCGAAGAGATGAACCGCGTCCTAGTAGACAAGTTCGCGTCGTGGGGCTTCGCGCCGACGGCGCTTGCAGCGGAAAACCTCAGAAAAGAGGGAATGGCAGAGAACGCAATAAGCGTCACCGGCAACACGGTCATCGACGCGCTCTTCTACACGGTTGCCGCGCGCGCGAAACCGGACTGCGAAGAGCTCAGGGCTCTGCCTGATGGAGCGCCGTTCGTGCTTGTCACGGCGCACAGGCGCGAGTCGTGGGGCGCTCCGCTTGAGGACATCTGCTCCGCGCTCACTGATATCCTCGACGCGCATCCAGAGCTCTGGATGGTCGTCCCGATGCACAAAAATCCCGCCGTACGCGAGATTATACATAAACACCTCGACGGACGCGCAAAGGTCATACTCTGCGACCCGCTCGACTACCCGGATTTCGTCTGGGCTATGAACAGTTCGAAGTTTATTCTAAGCGACAGCGGCGGAGTGCAAGAGGAAGCCTCTGCAATCAAGAAGCCGGTGCTGATACTGCGCGACGTGACCGAGCGTCCGGAAGCCGTGGAGCACGGAAGCGGAGTACTCGTAGGCGTGAACCGCGGGAAAATAAGGAATGCCGCGCTGAAGCTGCTTGAGGACGAGCAGGCGATACCCGATATAGAACGCCGCTGCGACGCGCAGCCGTTCGGCAACGGCACGGCGTCGCTGAAGATTGCAGAAACTTTGAAGGAGAGTCTGCTGAATTAAATGGGGAACCACGGAGAGAAGAGATTAGCTGACGAAATGACGCTGACCGGCGGCAGGCCGCTCGTCGGCACGATAAATGTGCAGGGCGCGAAGAACGCCGCGCTCCCCGTAATGGCTGCCGCCATACTGCTGCGCGGACAGAGCCTGCGCCTCGAAGGTGTGCCCAACCTTTACGACATCCAGACGATGTGCCGTCTCCTGCGTCATCTAGGCGCGGAAGTAGAGTTTGAAAATGGCTGCATGACAATAAACGTCCCGGACGAGATAGAGTGCGAGACACCGGTCGAGCTCGTGCGTAAAATGCGCGCCTCGTCGCTTGTCCTCGGTCCGCTCACCGCGAGATGCGGACGCGCCGTGATGCCGCTGCCGGGAGGCTGCGACCTCGGGAGCCGCCCGCTCGACTTTCACCTGAAAGGGCTCGCGAAGATGGGAGCTGACATCGAGCTCAAGGCAGGGGCGGTGACGGCGACGGCGGGGCGGCTCAAAGGAGCTACGATAACGCTCGACTTCCCGTCCGTCGGCGCGACGGAAAATTTAATGATGGCTGCTTCGCTCGCCGAGGGCACGACCTTTATAGAAAACGCCGCGAAGGAGCCTGAAATCTCCAACCTCGCGGAAATTCTACGTCTTATGGGCGTTCAGATAAAGGGTGGCGGCACAGAAGTAATCAGGATTACAGGAGTGAACGAGCTCCACTCCGCTAGCGGAGAGATAATCCCCGACCGCATAGAGGCGGCTACGTACCTCATGGCGGGAGTCATAACGAAAGGCTGCGTCACTGTGCGCGGCATCGCGCCTGAATTACTTGAAGCCGTCCTTAACAAGATGGATGAAGCGGGCGTGGACACCGACGTATTCAACGGAGAGATAACTGCTAAATGGAAAGGGCCGCTCCAGGGCGTCACCGTCAAGACGCTGCCGTTCCCAGGATTCCCAACTGATACGCAGCCGCAAATAATGGCGCTGCTGACGCTTGCGAACGGCAACAGCGTCATACACGAAAGCGTATTTGACTCGCGCCTGCTCCACATAGATGAATTCAGGAAAATGGGCGCTAAGATAGAGGTTCAGGACAACGTTGCGATAGTCACAGGAGTGAACAAGCTGACCGGAGCCGAAGTGCTTTCATCAAATCTGCGCGCCGGCGCTGCGCTCATCATGCTCGGCCTTGCAGCGGAAGGAAAAACGACGGTGCAGGGCCTCGAACACGTCTGGCGCGGATATGAGGGGCTCGTAGATAAATTCCGTTCTCTCGGCGCCGAGATAGAGATAGCGGAGCCGACGGTGGGGTAAATGGCGGGGAACGCTTTTATTCCAGGAGTAAAAACGTCGGCCTTCGTCGGCTCTGCCGGGACCGGTAAGAGCCAGCGCGCGCAGCTTGTCGCCTCGCTCGTCAACGCCGACTACATCATTGACGACGGCCTTGTGATACACAAGGGCAGCATCGTCTGCGGCAAGAGCGCGAAATCCGAACGCAACCAAATAAGCGCTATACGGCGCGCTCTATTTGAGTTCGAAGACCACCGCCGCGAAGTCGTCGCCTATTTCCACTCGGTGGCGCCCTGCTCGGTCATGGTAATCGCCACGTCGGACAACATGGCGCTGAAGATTTTGAAAAAGCTCGAACTCCCCGCGCCTGAACAGATAGTCCACATAGAAGACGTCGCGACGCCGGAGGAGATAGTCAAGGCGCGGCGTGAGCGCTTCGGCAAGGGACAGCACGTCATTCCGGTCTCGCACGTGCTTGTGCGCAAAAATTTCGCGGGAAAGCTCGTAGGGCAGCTGCGCGTATTCTGGAAATCGAAGGACAAGCACGAGGGAGAGAAGACAATAGTCCGCCCACCCTTCAGCTTTTATGGCGAAGTCCATATAGAGACCGAAGCTATAGAGCAGCTTGCCTCGTTCATAGCGGGGCGCACTGCGCAGGTAGTCAAGGTCAACGAGGTCAAGGCTTCGCCAGGAGAAGAAGAGACTCTCTCGATAGACCTCAAACTCACCGGCACGGTCGGAGAAAAGAATCTCATCGGAGTGGCCTCGCTCGTCAAGCAGCGCATAGCTGCAAGCCTGCGTTACTTCACCGGCCTTGACGTCAGGAGCGTCAACGTAGTCATAGCGGAGGTGGTAGTGTGAGCGACGGCATGGAAGTGCTTCTGAAACTAGCGCCAGAAGAACGCGCTGAAGTGAAGCGGAAACTCTGGGAAGAGGTCATGCAGAACACGCTCGAATGCGTCGGTTGTCCGCTTGCTGAGACGCGTACGAAGGTCGTCTTTGGCGACGGGGATCCCGACAGTAAACTGATGTTTATAGGCGAGGGGCCGGGTGCGGACGAAGACGCGCAGGGGCTTCCGTTCGTCGGCCGCGCGGGCCAGCTTCTGACACAGATACTGACTGCCGCTGGAATCAGCCGCAAAGAGGTCTACATAACTAACATTGTTAAATGCAGGCCGCCTGGAAACCGTGTGCCGTCGCCGGAGGAGAGCGTCGTGTGCGGACGCCACCTCCAGACGCAGATAATGCTTATCAACCCTCTGCTTATTGTTTTGCTCGGCAACACGCCGACACGCTGGATGCTCCAAACGACAGAGGGGATAACGAAACTGCGCGGACGATGGTTCGAGTGGCGCGGCACGGCAGTTATGCCTATGTTTCACCCGAGCTATCTGCTCCGCAACGCTAGCTCGAAGGAGGGCAGCCCGAAGCATCTGACCTGGATCGACATCCAGGAGGTAAAGCGCCAGTGGGAGGCCGTGAAGCGAACCGGCACGCTGGACTCTGTAAAGTTTGGATAAACTGACGATGGAAACGACGAAGAAACTCGAACACGTAGCGATAATAATGGACGGCAACGGCCGCTGGGCTAAGTCGCGTGGCCTGCCTCGCGTGATGGGCCACCACGCGGGGGTAAAGGCTGTCGAACGCACCGTGCGCGCCGCGAAGGAGCTGGGGATACCGTATCTTTCGCTCTACGCATTCTCGACCGAAAACTGGAAGCGGCCGCGCGGCGAGGTGTTGGGCCTGATGGGGCTGTTCCGTTACTACCTGCGCGCGAAGCTTGAAGAACTTTGCAAAGAGGAGGTGCGGCTGCGCTTCGCAGGAGAATTGCAGGCGCTGCCGCATGATATAGTCGCGATACTCGGCGAGACTGCGGAGAAGACGAGGGCGTTCCGCGGCACTCAGCTGATTACATGCGTCAACTACGGCGGACGGCGTGAAATTCTCGACGCTGTGAACAAAATACTCGCGGCTGGCGAGACGGGGCCCGTGACTGAAGAGACTTTCCGGAAATATCTCTATCTTCCGGACGTTCCGGACCCTGACGTGATCATACGAACGAGCGGCGAACTACGTCTCTCAAACTTCTGGCTCTGGCAGAGCGCTTACAGCGAATACTATTTCACAGATAAATATTGGCCGGATTTCGACAAGCAAGACCTTCTTGACGCGGTCGGAGATTACTACGAAAGGGAGCGGCGCTATGGAAAAGCTTAAGGAATTTTTAAATGCGAGCCCGGACATCCAGCTTCGGGCCTTCAGCAGCGTCTTTATTGTGCTCGCCATAATGGGCGGCGTTATACTCGGAGGCTTCGTCTGGGACGTCATTGCTTCAGTCGCTGCCCTTTTATCGCTCTGGGAGTTCCACAAACTCCAGTCGCCGCGCGTCCATTCGTCGCTGCGGCTCGTTATGGGGGCGGCGGTCTTTATTCTCTTCGGCACATCGCTCGGCCTCATGAATTTGACGTCGATACTATGCTCCATATCGGCCGTCGCCTTCATAGCGCTGTTCCTCGAGGTCCTGCGCCGTCAGGTTTCCGGCGAGAGCGACGCGCTCGTATCGGTAGGAGCGACGGTAGGGGGCATCGTCTACATTGTCTTGCCGTGGACCTTCATGATGCTGATACGTATGCGCGAGCACGGCGCGATGTTCCTGCTCACACTCTTTTTCTGCACGTGGTGCTGCGACGTCGCGGCCTATTTTACGGGCAGCCATCTCGGCAGGACGCCGCTTTGCAGCCAGGTCAGCCCACATAAGACATGGGAGGGGTTCGCCGGCGGTGCGGCGGCTAGCCTTATGTGCGGCGGTCTGCTCGCCCTGATATTCTCCTTTCCTCCAATGCCGCTGCTTCTGCTCGGACTGCTCTGCGGCGTCGCCGGGCAGCTCGGAGACCTTGGAGAGTCGGTGCTCAAGCGTGAGGCGGGAGTTAAGGACACAGGGAACATAATCCCGGGACATGGAGGCATGCTCGACAGGTTCGACAGCATACTTGTGAACAGCACGCTAGCATTTGTAATTTTCGAGCTGGTGGGATAAGTGACGGATAAGATACGTCTCGCGATAACCGGAGCGACGGGCAGCGTCGGCGGCGCTGTACTCGACATATGCGCGCGTTGTCCAGAAATTTTCGAAATTACTGCGTTAGCAGCACGGCGCGACGCGAAAAAGCTTGTGGAGCTTGGACGCAGGCACGGCGCGAAAATACTCTGTCTCGCCGAGCCTGACTCCAACGCGTGGCGCGAGGAGGGCTTCGCCTGCATGACGGGCGAGGCGGCGCTTACCGATATAGTCCTTGACGAGCGCGTCGATCACGCCGTATTCGCTTCGTCAGGCATCACGGCGATAAAGGCGCTCCAGGCGGCGCTCGAACGCGGAATAGACGTATCCCTCGCAAATAAGGAAAGCATAGTGGTCGGCGGCCCGTGGGTCATGCCGCTCGTCAAGCGGCACGGGCAGCTGCGCCCTATAGACAGCGAGCATAGCGCCCTCTGGCAATGTATGCGCGACACAGAGAAAGAAGAAGTCTCGCGCGTATGGCTGACGGCCTCCGGCGGTCCGTTCCGCGACTATACGGCGGAGCGGATGGAAAAGGTGACCGCAGAGGAGGCTCTGCACCATCCCGTATGGAAGATGGGGCCGAAAATAACGATAGACAGCGCGACGCTGATGAACAAAGGCATCGAGTGCATCGAAGCGATGCAGCTTTTCGGCCTTCCAGCGGAGAAGGTGTGCGCGCTTGTACACCCGAAGTCGCAGATACACGGCATCGTAGAGTTTATAGACGGCACGGCGAAGCTGCTGCTTTCGCAGGCGGATATGCGTCTCCCCGCCGCCGCGGCGATAGCTTGGCCGCGCAGGCTGCCGCTTGAGGCCAGGGGGTTCGCTCCGATTGAGCCGTCAGCGTGGAATCTGCAATTCAGTGAGATAGACGAAAAACGTTTCCCATGCTTCGCGCTTGCGCGCGAGGTCGGACGCATGGGCGGCGCGTATCCCGCGCTGCTGGTCGGCGCGGACGAAAGCGCCGTAGAAAATTTCCTGAACGGAACCATTTCCTTTTTTGACACGGCGCGCCTCATATCGTCGGCGCTCGAAGAATACCGCGGCGGTGCGCCGTCGTCGCTTGAAGAGGCGGTCGCGCTCGTCGATGAAGGTCGGCGTGCCGCGGACGAAAAATGTAAAAAAATTCAGCGGAGGCACAAATAGTTGATAAGTCTGATATCTTTCCTAATCGTCATAGGGATCTGCGTTATTTCACACGAGGGTGGACATTTTCTCGCCGCGCGCTTCCGCGGCGTCCTCGCGCATGAATTCTCCTTCGGCATGGGGCCGGAACTGTGGCATCGCAAGGCCGGCGAAACGCAGTATTCGTTCCGTGCCTTCCCGATAGGCGGCTACGTGAAGCTCGAGGGCGAGGACGCCGACGATGAAGCCGAACAGTCCGAGCCTCACTGTGACCCGAGCCGCTCGCTCGCGAACAAGAAGCCGTGGGAACGCATACTGATAATGGGCGCTGGCGCAGCCGTCAACATAGCGCTCGCATGGCTGCTAACGGCGTTCTACCTCTCGGGACACGGCGCCTACGACATGAGCGCGCCGCAGCTCGGCAATATCATGGATAACACACCAGCCTATACTGCCGGGCTAAAAAGCGGCGACGTAATCAAAAGCATCGACGGCAAGCCGCTCGATAGGTGGGGGGATATCCAGAAGACTCTTCGCAGCGAGAGCAAAGTCGGCGATAAATTCGATATCGTAATATCCCGCAACGGGAAAGAACAGAAACTTTCCATAAATATCCCCTATTCCGAAGAAGCAGGTGGGAGGCTGCTCGGCGTTCAGCCGCCATACAAAAAATACCCGATCATCCAGGCGCTAGGCGCGTCGTTCAGCTACTCGTGGAGCATGAGCATAACGATACTGCGCAGCCTGTGGCTCACGGTCACGGGACGCATGGAGGCCGACGTAACCGGGCCGGTCGGCATCGCGGTGATGGCTGGCGACGCTTTTACAGCGGGCTTCTGGGCATTCATCGGCTTCCTCGGCATCATTAACCTCAACCTCGGGCTGTTGAACCTTCTGCCGTTCCCGGCTCTTGACGGAGGGCGCATAGTCTTCGTCCTCATCGAGATGGTGACCCGGCGCAAAGTCCCCGAAAAGGTCGAGACGGTAATTCACTACGGCGGCTTCATCGTGCTCATAGCGTTGATCGCGCTCGTCACTGGCAAAGATATTTTCAGGCTGTTCTTTTCCAACCTATAACTAGTGCCTCGGAGGCTGATGAAAATGGGAAGTGCTCGCTCTGTAACGATAAACGGATTGAAGATTGGCGGCGGCGCGCCCGTTAGGGTTGAGAGTATGCTTAAAAGCAGGCTGATCGACCTTCCGGCCTGCCTGAGCGAGGCAGAACGGCTCTCCGCCGCCGGCTGTGAGCTCGCGCGCGTAGCGCTGCCGGATATTTCGCTCGCTCCCGCTTTCGCCTCACTCGTTAAGTCGTCGCGGCTGACCCTGATGGCCGACATACACTTCGACCATAGGCTCGCGCTCGCCGCTATCGAAGCAGGATGTCCTTCGGTGCGCATAAACCCTGGCAACATGAGCCGCGAGGCTGGATTGAAGGAAGTAGTCGCCGCTGCGGAGGCGAACGGCGTAGTCATACGCATCGGTGCCAACGGCGGCTCGCTAGGCAACGCACAGCTTGAACGATGCCGCGGCGACCGCGGCGCGGCTCTGGTCCTTGCAGTAGAAGAGCAGCTCCGTCTGCTACTCGACAACGGTTTCTCGAATATCATCATTTCGGCAAAATCTTCGTCGATAGCGGAAACGGTGCGCGCGAACCTTCTGCTTGCGAATAAATATCCGTTCCCGCTCCACGTTGGAATAACGGAGGCAGGCAACGGAAACTCAGGAGTCGTCAAGGGCTCGGCCGGCATCGCGCTCATGCTTGCTCATGGAGTGGGCGATACGCTGCGCGTCAGCCTCACAGCGCCTGGCGAAGAAGAGGTCGAAACCGGTTATAACATCCTCAAGGCGCTCGGCCTGCGCAGCCGCGGCTGGGAACTTGTGAGCTGTCCGACCTGCGGCCGCCGCCGCGTAGAAGTCTCCGAGCTGGTCTCGCGGCTGAAAAAAATACTGCCGCCAGCTGCCGCGTCTGGAGTCTCAGTCGCTGTCATGGGATGCGAGGTCAACGGGCCAAAGGAGGCGGCCGGCGCGGATTTCGGCGTTGCGGGATGCCCTGACGGCTTCATAGTGTTCAAGAAAGGCGCCTTTGTATGCCGCGGAGCGATGGGTGATTTTGACGAAATCATAAAGCGTGAATTCGCCCCTTTTATAAACCAATAAAAATAAAAAGTTCATAATATCTTTTTATGTTTTTCTGTTGACTTATCTTCAAGAAAAATATAAGATAAGAACGTAACGTTGATAATTCAGTTTTTTGCGCAAAGAAATAACAAACACCGTAATTTTATATCCGTGCTGCGGAAGTTAAAAAGGAGGTAAAAATGAACCGGAAATCTGAGTTTAGTGTATTCTCTGAAACAGGACATCTTAAGCAGGTTATGCTTCATCGTCCCGGGAAAGAGATCGACAGGTTGACGATAGACAACATGGACGAGCTTCTCTTCGATGACCTCCTTTGGCTCGAACAAGCGCAGCGCGAGCACGACAGCTTCGCGAAGATACTGCGAGACAACGGCACGGAAGTACTCTATTTCAACAAAACTCTCGCCGAGGCCATAGCCCGCCCTGACGTGAAAGAAGAGCTTATAAGCGACATCTTTCGTTTTGAATGCCTTGACAGGCGCGTCTCTGACGCTTTTCGTCCCGCACTTATGGAAATGCCGGAGCTACAGCTTGTCGACCATTTGATAGAAGGTTGGACGAAAGAGGAACTTAGGGGCGTCTGCGGTCGCACGCTGAGCCTTGTAGCCACCGTTGCGAATTGCAGCACATTCGTCATACACCCGATACCGAACCTGTATTTTCAACGTGACCCTGCAATTATGGTCGCAGACGGAATAATCTTCGGACAGATGACATTTGAAGCGCGCAGAATAGAACCGTTGTACTGGAAGTACATAGTGCGTTTCCATCCAAGATTTGCCGGGATGCGCATGCTTTTCGGAGACGCGCCGGACGAGGTGTGGCCGCAGAAGGTAGAGGGCGGCGACATACTTGTACTTTCCGATAAGGCAGTCGCTATAGGCGTCTCACAGCGGACGGCGCCGACAACGGTGCAGCGCATCGGGCGCAACCTTGCGGCGAAGACATCGATAAAGCGCATCTTCGCATTTGAGATACCGCGCGGGCGCTACTGCATGCACCTCGACACCGTTTTTACGATGGTCGATAAGGATGCTTTCTGTATATATCCACCGCTCCTCGAACAGCTCAAGGTCTGGCAGCTCGACTACTCAGACGAAGGAATACTCTTGAAGCTGGAACAGAAAAAAGATTGGCAGAACGCCGTCGCCGAGACGCTCGGAGTCGAAAAGCTGCGCCTTATCGTGATGAACGGACGCGATGCGGCCGAGACGGCGCGCGAGCAGTGGCACGACGGCTGCAACACGCTAGCAGTCGCTCCGGGCAAGGTCGTGACCTACAACCGCAATGTCAACGCAGCGAAATTGCTGCGCGACAACGGTGTCGAGGCGCTCGAACTGGAAGGGCCGGAGCTAGGGCGCGGACGCGGGGGCCCGCGCTGCATGTCGATGCCGCTGAGCCGCGCCCCCATCTGCTAAACGCGGAAAAACAAAAACGCAATAAGAACCACCAAATCATACAAAAATCACGAAGGGAGCAATCCAAATGCCTGTGAATCTTCGCAACCGCCATCTTATTTCTCTGAAACACCATACGCCGGCGGAGATTGAATATCTCCTCGACCTTGCCGCCGACCTCAAGAATAAAAAACGCGCCGGCATAAAGGGCAATCTGCTTGAGCGCAAGAACGTCGCACTCATCTTCGAGAAGCCCTCCACGCGCACGCGCTGCGCATTCACCGTCGCGGCGATCGACGAAGGCGGACATCCCGAATACCTTGGCAAGAACGACATTCAGCTTGGTCATAAGGAAGACGTAGCAGACACGGCGCGCGTCCTCGGACGTATGTTCGACGGCATTGAGTTTCGCGGCTTTAGCCAGAAGGTAGTCGAAGACCTCGCGAAGTATGCTGGGGTTCCCGTTTGGAACGGACTCACCGACGACTACCACCCGACGCAGGTCCTCGCCGATTTCCTCACTATACGCGAGAACTTTGGCCGCCTCAAGGGCATCCGCCTCGTCTATGTTGGAGACGGGCGCAACAATGTTGCCAACTCCCTAATGATAGGCGCGGCGAAGATGGGCATGCACTTTGTCATCGGCTCGCCGAAGGAGCTCTTCCCCGATCCAGCACTCGTCGCTGAGTGCGAGCAGATAGCGAAGGACTGCGAATCCGGCGCTACGATAACCATCACAGACGATCCGAAGGCCGCCGTCAAGGGCGCCGACGCGATATACACCGACGTCTGGGCGTCAATGGGAGAAGAGGCGAAGGCTGCCGAACGCAAGGCTCTGCTCCAGCCTTACCAGGTTAACAGAGAGCTGATCGAGGCGACCGGCAACGACGACGTAATCTTCCTCCACTGCCTCCCAGCGGTCAAGGGCAACGAAGTGACCGAAGACGTCTTCGAGTCCCGCCATGCTCGCCAGTTCGACGAGGCAGAGAACCGTATGCACACAATCAAGGCCGTTATGGTAGCGAGCATAGGCAACTTCTAATACTCAAAAATTTTCTATAGAGCCATTTCAAAGGAGCGTTCGCTGTGGGCGCTCCTTTTGTTTATACTCGCTTAACTTTATAACAAAACATATGCAACTCTGGCAATTTTTAGCCCCCGATAAAGCGG
>CAVEUD010000033.1:0-28040 GCA_963618995.1 bacterium | reverse complement strand
CCGCAATTCTGGTCGGGATGGTCGGATTCGAACCGACGACCCCCTGCTCCCAAAGCAGGTGCGCTAACCAGACTGCGCTACATCCCGAGACTATGAGATTATACCACGACTTTGCGAATATTAAAGAGGAATTTGCTTTTTTAGTTTTTTCCCATGCGTCAGCCGGACGTTCCGTTTCTTACATCGTCGAGCTGCGCTACTACGGTCGAGGCGAAGAGTACGACGCAGCCTATCAGTTCGCGTGCGGAGAGCACTTCATCGAATACAAGATATCCGAATATAGCGGCGAAGACGGATTCCATGCTCATGATAATGCATGTCGTCAGCGGACTGACCCAGCGCTGCGCCGCCATTTGAAATGTGTAGGCTATGCACGTGCAGACCAGCCCGGCATATATGACCGGCGGCCACGACGCGGATATTGCCGCAAAGTTTGGGTGTTCGACGATAAGCGCGCCCGCGGCGGACAGCACCGCGACAGTGACAAATTGTACGGCGGAGAGCTTCAGCGGATCGCTCGTCTTTACAAAGACTGAGCAGGCCATGATGTGCGCAGCCCAGAAGAACGCGCCTAGAAAGACGATAAAGTCGCCCCGTTCTATAGAAAATCCGTCTTTGATAGAAAGCAGGTAGAGTCCGCCCATGCTCATGAATATGGCAAAGACCGCCGCTTTGGACGGGATTTTCCCCGTGAATATGCCGTATATAGGGACGATGACGATGAAGGTCGCCGTTATGAAGGCCGCCTTCCCTGCTGTCGAGCCTTGCATTCCGACAAGCTGAAGTATAGAGCCTGAAAATAACGCAATGCCGCATATCGCTCCGTGCATGAGGACTTTGCGCCGCTCTTCGCGTTTTTCCGACGCGGCGCGCAGGCCGCGGCCGTCAGGCGAATCGCCGCGGGTTTCCATGACGGCGAGAAGCAGCAAGAGCGCCGCGGCGCTCACCACGTAGCGGCTAGCGCAGAAGGTAAGCGGACCGATTTCCTGCATTCCGAGTATCTGAGCTATGTATGACGTGCCCCATATAAGCGCGCAGGAGAGCAGCATCGCTGTTGAAACGGCGCGTCTTTTTATCATTGCGAAATCCTCCTATGTCGTTCGTGCCTCGCCGGAGAGCGCAGGGCCGTGCGGTCTAGTTGTCTTCGACGAGTTTTATCTCTTTAGCGGAAAGATTATATAGTTTGTAGACGGCCCTGTCGAGAGAGCGTTCAGTCTCGATAATGTCTGCTGGAGCTTTTTTATATTTCCCCGGGGGGTTCTGCTTGTAGAGCGCGGATAACTTTTTTCCCGCGGCTTCTATCTCTTCTTTCAGAGCGCGCTGCGCGGCGTTTTCAAGGTTGACTCGCCTTATGGGCAGCGTCGATAGCGCCGATGTGCGCAGCTCGAAATATCCGTTGAGCAGCTCGGGCGATCGCGAACGGAACACATAATCCATGAGCTTTGAGTTTAGCAACGCGAGCAGAAACCAGTCGCAGCCTTCGACGACGCAGCATTTGTCGTTAACGTAGGCCGCGCCGTCAGACGCCGCGGCTGAGAGGCGCTTTGTTATAACTGGCAGGATTATCTTGCCCCGCTCAAAAACGCCGTAGTATTTGCACGACCGCAGTTCCCACCAGTAGTCTCCCTTGTCGCGCCGCTTCGCTGCTTTGCGTTCGAACGGAGCGAGACGTGAGGCGACTAACGGATGATTGGCCGCGAACCAGAGGTCGGGCTCTTCTAGCTCACGGCGGCGATCGGTGTAGCCCTTCGGCATGAATATCAGCCGTTTCTTTGCGGGCGGCAGATAATAGCGCTTCACCTCGCGCCCAGAATAGAATGGAACGAGCATAGAAGCCGATGCGGGTTCTTTCGCGGCTATCTCCTCCGCCTCGGCGACGTCGATTACAAAGGCTTCGTTAAGCCCGGTCAGAACGCCGCGGTAGACTCCGCCGACGCACGAGGCGAGCGGTATGCTTTTTTCGCATATTTTCGCTTCGAGGCTTTTTTTGTCGCTCCCGGCGAAATTCCACGGAGCTTCGCCTAGCTCTTCCGCTCCTCGCACGCATGGCTGCACGGAGGCGCGGCTTCGATGCAGTTCGTTCCACGCGCCCTCTGCCGCTATCACAAGCGTAGGTTCTTCATGCACATTTTCCCTAAAGAACGAGAGTACGCACAGCGGCATAGCGGAACCGGTTATCTGCGGAGCGCTACCGAGGTCGGCGACCATGCGCGGCGGGCGTTCGGCAAAAAATCTTCTTAGCCCTTCGCCGTAGCGCGACTTCATCCATTTGTTCGAGACCAGCATTACAGCACTTCCTCCGGGCGCTAGCATAGCCGCCGCCTTCTCTACGTAGTAGCAGTATAGGTCAGCGCCGAATTGCGCTGACGCGTAGCCGCCGAGTAATGGCTTGACGGAGGAGAACTGCTCGCCGCGCACGTGCGGCGGCTTTGATATTATGAGGTCGAATTCCTCGCCGTCCATAATTCCGTCCACGAGGACGCTGCCCCAGACGAAGCGCCCTTCTCCCGGCGCGGCCCCGTATTTAAGCATAAGCGCTGCGCTCAGGACGTCGAGCGCAGGCGCCGAGCAGTCCGTAGCGTACAAGCAGTTTTTAATAAATTCCGCAGCAAATCTACCGGCGTTCCGCCCCGGCGCGCCAAGATATTTATTGAGTTTTACGCGCGCCTGCGCGGCTTTTTCTACAAAAGCGAGCACGATCCTGCCGTCTGAGGACGCGACGTCGCAGAAACGCATCGCCGCCAGCGCCTCGTCTATCTTCGCCGCGTGACTGCGCACCAGGCTGTCGTCGAAAAGTATCCTGTCGTCAGCCACATAGCCGTCGAGCGCCGATTCGCTGAGGCCACAGCTTTTATGGAGGTACATTTTGAGCGCTTCCGCGCAGATAAAATCCATAAGTCCGGCTGGCACAGAAACGCTCTTGACCGGCGTCGCCGCGGCAAGAGCGACAAGGCCCTGCCAGTCGCCGGATGGCGGCACAAATGCAAGCAGGCCGTCCGAACCCTCCGAGGCGACGCAGGCCTCAACGAACCGTACGAGGCTTTCTTCCTTCGCCGCCGTAACTGCCACGCCTGGGCAGAGTTTTACAACTGCGGCGTCAATCCTGCCGACGCCGATCAGCGGCGTATGGCTGCCGATGATTTTATAAGACGAGACGAGATTTTTGAACCCGCGCGGAATGCGAAGGCCGGAGCGTATTCGCCCGTCTCCGGCAGAGAAGTTGGAAAAGATGGAACGCGCCAGCAAGGAAAAATTTTCCGCGTCGAAGCCGGTTTCGCACGGCGCGCTGTACAACAGGGACGGACTTCCCTTCGGCATATCTGACACCACCCGCTTGCAGTATTCGTACCTTTAAGTATAAGGCATAGCGGGCTAAAAATATATCCCGTTTTGCGCGCGGCGCGATGCTACGTAAAAAGCCGGGGCGCGCGCCCCGGCTTTCAGAATTTTACAGAAGCAGTTCAGCGACTTGAACGGCGTTGAGCGCCGCCCCCTTTCTTAAATTGTCGCCGACGATCCACATCGCGAGCGCGTTGTCGAGCCCCGTGTCTCGGCGTATACGTCCGACGCAGACGTCGTCCGTACCAGCGACGTCAAGCGGCAGCGGGTACTCCGCCGCTTTCGGCTCATCGCGCACGACTACTCCCGGGGCTCTCGATAGTATCTCACGCGCTTCTTCTGGCGTTATCGGCAGTTCAAACTGCGCGGTCACGCTTTCGCCGTGGCAGCGGAATATCGGAACGCGCACCGTAACGCCGCTGACGCGCAGATCCGGCAGGTGCATTATTTTGCGCGACTCGTGCACCATCTTCCATTCTTCTTCAGAGATTCCCTCATCGTCGAAGGGGCCGATGTGCGGCAACAGGTTGAAGGCTATGCCGTGCGGATAGACCTTTTCCTCATAGGCTTTGCCGGCAAGCGCCGCTTTCGAGCCGTCGCGCAGAGATTCTATCGCGGCCTTGCCGGTGCCGGCGACCGACTGGTATGTGCTGATGTTTATATACTTGAGCCCAGCCGCCTTGTGCAGCGGATAGAGCGCGACGACTGCCTGTATCGTCGAACAATTGGGGTTCGCTATGATTCCCTTCTTCGGAGCCAGCTTCACGTCGCCGGGGTTGATTTCTGAAACTATCAGCGGAACCTCTGGATCCATGCGCCACGCAGAACTGTTGTCTACGACGGTCGCTCCGCTCGCAGCCGCGACAGGCGCCCAGCGCTTCGATGTTTTTCCGCCAGCAGAGAAGAGCGCTATGTCTACGCCTTTGAATGAATCTTCTCTGACGGCGCGTACCGTCACATCCTCGCCATGGAATTTTACCTTCTTCCCCTCTGAGCGCTCCGAGGCGAGCGGCACGAGCTCAGAGACGGGGAAACCTCGCTGCTCCAGCGTCAGCAGCATTTCGCGCCCAACGAGGCCGGTAGCGCCTAGAACCGCTACTCTCTTGCCGCCCATTAGAACGCCACCTCGTCTATGAAGTGGTCGTGCAGTTCGCGCACCGCGTCCTCGGCGCGCTCAGAGCCGACGACGCAAGTGATTGCGAGTGAGGTCGAGGCGATCATCTCTATGTTTATACCGGCCTCAGCAAGTATGTTGAACATCTTCGACGGTATCTCGGGATGGTTGGCTATACCCGCACCGACTATGGAGACTCGAGCTATCTCGGTGTCGAAGGAGACGCCCTGCGCGTCTACCTCGCGGCACATTTCGCGGCAGACCTGACTCGCGACTTCAAGGTTCGTCTTCTTAACTAAGAAACCGATGTCGTTGACGCCTCCGCGCATGTTGTTCTGGATTATCATCTCCGCGCCGACGCCTTTTTCCGCAAGATTCGCGAAAAGACGCGCCGCGACGCCGGGAATGTCGGGAACTCCCAGCAGCACTACCTTAGCCGCCTTCATGTCATGTACGACGGCCTTTATGATAAGCCCCTCCGTTACGGGATTGCTCATTACCCATGTGCCCTCCTCTTCTACAAAGCTTGAACCTACGTAAAGCGGCACGTCGTAGCGAGCCGCCATCTCGACGCTTCTGGCCTGAAGGACGTTCGCGCCCTGCACCGCCATTTCCATGCATTCGTCGAAACCTATCTGCTTCAACTTGCGCGGATTTTTTACGACGCGCGGATCGCCTGTCATCACGCCCGTCACGTCTTTAAGCAGGCGGCAGGAGTGCGCACCGAGCGAAGCCGCCAGCGCGACAGCTGAAAGATCTGAGCCGCCGCGTCCGAGCGTAATTACGTCGCCGTTGTCCGTTATAGCCTGAAATCCGGTAATGACCGCGACTGTGCCCTCGTTGAGCACCTTTTCTACGGCCTCCGGTTCTATCCTGTAAATGCGTCCCTCCATAGGGAAGCCCTTCGCCCTTATGCCGGCCTGCTGAGCCGTGAAGGACTGGGCCGGGAGTCCAAACTGCTTCAGCGCGAGCGCGAGAAGCGCGACGCTCTGCTGCTCGCCTGTCGCGAGCAGCTGGTCCATCTCGCGGCCGTCCGCCTCGGACGCGACGTCGCTCGCGAGCGCGAGCAGGTCGTCGGTCGTGTTGCCCATCGCCGAAACTACGACGGCGACGCGGTAGCCCTCTTCGCGCGTCTTTTTGACTATCTGCGCCACGTGCCTCATGCGCGCCGAGTCCGCGACCGATGAGCCGCCGAATTTAAGGACGGTGAGCGGAAGTTTGTTCCATTCCATCTATTTGCACCTCCGGTATTCCTCAAGCAGGTGGGGAAACTCCATGTCAACGTCGACACGCGCGCCCTGGGCGCTGCCGTCGAGGACGAAGAACTGCGAGCGCACTCCGTGCTCCGTGAAGGTGCGGCACATCGCCTCAGCAACGCGCTGCGTCGAGCCCTTGACCAGCGCGATGACGCTCGGCCCCGAGCCGCTTATCGCAACGCTGAGACATTCCGGCAGAGCTTCGACGCGCGAGAATATGACCTCTCCGCCGGAAAAAAGCTTGCTTCTGTACGGCTGGTGAAGTCTATCGTCCATTCCCCATTTAAGATAATCCCATTTGCCGGTAGCCCATGCCGCCGTCAGCAGCGCCGCTCGCCCGACGTTGAAGACTGCGTCGCCGAACGGGACCTCCTTCGGCAAAGCGTTGCGGGCGTCGGAGGTTTTGACGCGCTCGTCAGGCACGGCGACTACGCAGAGCACCTCTGGCGGGAGCGCGGGAAGGTTCACGTAGCGCAGATCCTCGCCGTCCCAGCAGCTTACGACCATGCCGCCGAGGAAGCAGGGCGCGACATTGTCGGGATGCCCCTCTATCACTGTCATCGCGCGAAGCAGCTCGTCGTCGTCCGCGTCATAGCCCGTAAGATATTTCGCTATAAGCACGCCCGCGACGACCGCGCCTGCCGAGCTTCCGAGGCCGCGGCAGAGCGGTATGATGTTGTGGCACCAAAGCGCGAAGCCAGGCCCTGTGACGTTCCACCTTTTGCAGGTTTCCTCATATGCCCTGATCACGAGGTTCGCCTTCGGCGACGAAAGCTCGCGAGCCCCTTCGCCAAGCGCCTCGACCTTGTATTCGCCCTCTGGCAAAAGCTCAGTGACCTTAAAGATGTTGTAGAGCGAGACCGCCATTCCTATCGTGTCGAACCCAGAGCCGAGGTTGGCGCTCGTCGCCGGAACGCGGAGGGTTATCAGCGCGTTCACCCCTTCATCACCTCCATGAGCTCGTCGAAGCTGTCCCCAATCTCAACAGGGCGGACGACCTGCGACATGGCGGTGTCTGGGTCTTTGAGTCCATTGCCGGTCAGTATCATTACCGCAGTGATTCCGCGCGGCAGGCGGCCTTCCTTCTTCAGTTTAATAAGTCCTGCGAGCGGCGCGCACGAAGCCGGCTCTGCGAAGATGCCGCCCTTCGACGAAAGTATGTACTGCGCCGCGAGTATTTCTTCATCTGTGACGGAGTTGAACTCGCCGGCCGACTGCGCGACGGCTTCCTTCGCGAGATGAGCGCTGACGGGATTGCCGATTCGTATCGCTGTCGCGACGGTTTCTGGATTCGGGCATGGCCGCCCGGTCACAAGCGGAGCCGCGCCTGCCGCCTGGAAGCCCATCATACGCGGCAGCGTCTCGGTTTTTCCAAGCTCTTTGTACTGCTTGTAGCCCGCCCAATAGGCGCTGATGTTGCCTGCGTTGCCGACCGGGATCGCGTGCCAGTCTGGCGCGTGTCCAAGTGCCTCGCATATTTCCCACGCGCCGCTGCGCTGGCCCCAGAGCCTATAGGGGTTGACGGAGTTCACGATTGCAAAGCCCCCGCGCTCCGCAGCCTCGCGCGCCATTTCAAGCGCGCGGTCGAAATTTCCGCGCACGGCAATGACCTTCGCGCCGTACATTAGAGCCTGCGCAAGCTTACCTAGCGCCACCTTGCCTGCCGGAAGCAGGACGAAGCATGGCACCTGCGCAGCCGCAGCATAGGCCGCGGCGGAGGCCGAAGTGTTGCCGGTCGAGGCGCAAACGAGCGCTTTCGCTCCGTCTTCAAGCGCCTTCGCTACAGCCATAACCATTCCCCTATCCTTGAACGAACCTGACGGGTTACAGCCCTCGAGCTTAGCCCAGAGCTCTATCTCAAGCATACGACTGATGCCGTCGAGATGCACCAGCGGCGTCGACCCTTCACCAAGCGTGATACGCGGCGTCTTTTCCGTTACCGGAAGCAGTTGCGCATATCTGTCGATTACTCCCATATAAACTCCTCCATTTCAAAGGCTTGCGTCCTACGTTATAAAAAAGCGCCGCCTCTGCTCAGTTTACAGAGGCGGCGCTGATTCGTTCCGCGGTTCCACTCTTATTTCGGCTCTAATAAAAACGGCCCTTGTACGCGCTGTGTCGGGCGCTACCGGACGTCTTATCCGCGCTGCATAAATAAATGCACGGCTTCGGCGCCAGCTCAAGGGTGGTTTTCAAATTCTGCCCGACAAAGGCTTTTCAGCACATCAGCCTTCTCTCTGTGAAGGGCACGAACTTTACTATCCCCGTCATTGCTGCAAGATTATTAAGTTCGATGTCAGAGTTTATACTACTCACAAATATAATTGTCAAGCATGAATTGATATTTGATATTTCGTCTCCTTTCTGATAGAATTCTCAAGAATTAATGATATATGGATTTTAGGTGGGATAATTCAAATGGCAAAATCAGCATCAGATAAAGTCGTAATGACACGCGAGGGCTATGAGAAGCTCAAGGCAGAGCTTGTCTCACTACGCAGCGACGGGCGTTCTGACGTAGCGGCGAAGCTCGAAGAGGCCAGAGCATTCGGAGACCTCAGCGAAAACTCGGAATACCACGCTGCGAAAGAAGAGCAGGAGAAGCTCGAAAATCGTATCCTCCAGCTTGAATATCAGCTCAGCAAAGCGCAGATCGTCGAAGTCCACGACATCGACACTAGCATCGTCAGCCTCGGCACGACGGTCACGCTCGAGGACCTGGATCTTAAGAAGACTTTCGTCTACACGCTCGTCGGCACTGAAGAGGCCGACATCAAAGAAAACCGCATCTCCGCGGCAAGCCCGGTAGGCAAGGCGGTCATGGGCAAACGCGCCGACGAAGAGGTGATGGTGAGAACGCCGCGCGGCGTGCGTCATCTCAGAGTCACGAAGATACAGCTCAAGTAAAGATACGGCGCATACGAAAAGCGGGACGCAAAAGGCGCCCCGCTTTTTTGTTTTTGATTGCGCCTTATCGTTTAACCGCGCTTGACCGCGAACGACAGTTTTATAAGCGACGAGAGAAAATCTCCAAAGGCTATGCCGCGGGCTTTAGCAGCCTTTGGCACGAGGCTCGTGGAGGTCATGCCCGGCGCTGTGTTGGCTTCAAGCGCGTAGACATCTCCATCAGGCGTTATTCTGAAATCAACGCGGCTGTACCCGCGGCAGCCGATCGCGTTGTGCGCGGTTACTGCGTCAGCCGCGATGCGCGCGTTTACGTCGTTCGAAAAATCTGCGGGGCAGATGTATTCCGTACAGCCGCGCGTGTATTTGTTCTTATAGTCGTAGAATCCGCTCTTCGGCTTGATGTGTACGGCGGGCAGAGCTTCGGCGGTTCCTGCCTCGCGTTCCCATACCCCAACGGTCGCTTCTTCGCCGGGTATATATTGCTCGACGAGAGCGTACTTATCGAGTGGCCATACAGCTTCCAGCGCCTTGCCGTAATCCGCAGCGTCGGTGATAAACGAGAGGCCGACTGTGCTTCCTCCGCCGTTCGGCTTAATCGTGAGTTTGCCGTACTTTTTGAGATATTCGACGGCGAGCGTTTCCTGCGGGCATTCGCGCGAAGCGATGAATCCGTCGGGTACCTTGACGCCGGCCTCTGCAAAGAGCGCTTTGGAGAGACGCTTGTCCATGCCGAGCATCGAAGCCTCGGGACCGGAGCCAGTGTATGGAATTTCGAGCGATTCGAGCACGGCCTGTATTCTGCCGTTTTCTCCCCAACCGCCGTGCAGTGCAATGAAAACGCCTGTAGCGTTGAAGCTCTTCCACGATTTTACAAACTCGCCAATAGATTTTATATCGTAAAGCAGTGCCTCCCAGCCACATCCGTTCAGCGCCTCGGCGACAGCCGCGCCTGAGTTGAGCGAAACCTCGCGTTCAGGGCTCACGCCGCCGCATAGCACAACAATCTTATTCATCGTCTTGCAATCCCCTTTCAAGCTAATCAGCCTTCGAGCCAATCTCGAGCTTGCGATCCGGGTAGGCGTTAATGAAGAGCGTCAGTCCTATCTTATACTCGTCCTTAGAGCGCTTATCCTTGTACCAAAGCTCCCACGTCATGCAGTGCATATTATAGGTGAGCGCATAGAAGATAGACGAGAAATCTTCTATCTCTATATCGTAGTTGGCTCCGATGTAGACGGTCCACTTTTCCCATGGCGCGCCTATCGGCAGCGGGAACGAGACGGATTGGAAGAACGTCTCGCTGTTTGTATAGCGGTCCCACGCCATCGGGCTCTTGCCCTCTTCAACCCAGCGGCGGCGGTAGGAGCTCACGAAGTTGAACGCGCCGATCTTGTAGCTGAAGCCGCCCCATGCGTCGGTGGCTTTCTGGTTTCTGTCCTCGTTGTAGTAGTCGAAGTATCTATACCTTGCACCGTAGAATGGTTTGAAAATACCTATAGACCACTGCGGCCTGCCGCGGTACTGCGCAACATAGGCCATGCGTTCCGTCCACTCCTGGCGCGTGACGTTGTCGCCGTAGCGGCCCCATGCAGTGTAAAGACGGAATTCGCCGCCCGTAAGCGGCTCGCTGAACCACGGCGAGGCTATAGAGAATTCCGGATCGCGCCAGACGTCGCGGTCTTCGGTAACGTCGGTCGCAACCTCGGTCGAAACGAGCTCGCGCTGCACCCAGTACAGCCGCGCCCGCCATCCTGCGTTTTCATACTCCATTCCCCACGACGGACGCCACAGGGTATCTTCCGTGTCGTCGTTGTAGAGACGGCTGATATCGGCGAAGACGCTCAACTGATCGGTAAAACGGTATCTATAGTTGATGACCGTCTCGAACTTACCCTGCGTCCAGTACATCGCCTCAAGGTCAAGTTCTCCGTACTGTCCCAAGTCAAGCGGCCCGCGCAGGCCGAACCCGGCCCCGAGATCTGAGTCGTAGTTGAGTATAGGCTGGATGCCCTCTCTCTTGCGGCTCGTTATTATGTAGTCAAACGGATATGGAATAACAAGCGAATCGCCGATGTAGAAGCGTGGGCGTTTGAGCACCGTTTTTTTACCAGGGAATATGATCGCGCGCTTCGTCACGAATTTATAGTGCGGTTTGGTGAAGTCGCAGGTCGTCGAGGTGACGCCCATCCATTCCGCGACGTTTTGGGATTTCTGGCTGTTTTTCTTTCTTCTGGGCGTGTGTATAACGCCAAGCTTCGCTGCGTCGCTGTCGGGCATGAATCTGACTCTGCCGCCCTGCATATGCATAGGCCCCGACTCGCCCGAAACCTGAGTAAAGACTCCGCGCCGAGTTTCGACGTTATATTTTAGGTGCTTCCCTATATATTTCTCGATTCCGCTATAGACGACGACGTTCTCGCGGTAGTCGGAATAGGCGTCTACTATGTGTGACTTCGTATCATATTCTACGTATGGGGCGAACATGCGCACGTCTTTGTTGCGGACTCGTACGTTGCCCTCGGCTATAGCGATGCCCGTGTGTTCGTCGAAGCTTATCTCGTCGGCGTCAAGGAACACTTCGTTCGGGATTTTGGAAGGCTGCTGAGCCAGATCGCCCGATACCGGACGCGCCGCTTCTTCGTCCTGGATCACAGTGGGCTCTTCGACGGCTGCAGGCGGTTCCGGGCTGCCGTAAGGCATAGGGTCGACGCCGACGTTCCACGGCATAAATACGCCGTCGTCCGGCTCCGCCGCAAGCGCCGACGGCGACGCAGCAAAAAATGCGGCGATAACGGATATAAACAAAAGGCATACGGTCATGCGCAGCGCAGCGCCGGCATGCGCAAAGCCGATTTTTAATTTGTCCAAGTCACTGTGCCCCCGTTCGTTATATAACAGTCTCCGCTGAGCCTATCGTAAATCCCCGCGTCCCCGCTGATGATCATGTTCTCTGAGCCCAGAGTGACGCCTTCTGAAAAGTTCCATTGCTCCGTCGCGGCGTCATACTTGACGAAGCCGGAGTGCATGTCGTAGCTCTTTCCGTTCTCCGTCATCGTTCCGTCTCCGTTGGTCAACGTTATGTCGTTGCTATCTCGCGTGAAGGTGCTGCCGTCGGCGTAAATATGAGTGTTGCGGCCGTTGGGGTCTTTGATCGTAATGTCAACCGACGTCCCGTATATCACGCCATCCTTGTGCTCTGCGCGCGGCGAAATTATTATCCAGGTTCTTCCGTTTACGACGCGCTCGATTTCAATATCCTCAACGATGATGTCTGGCAAAGGCACATTCTTCATAGCGCCTAGATGAAGATCCCGCCACAAGTAAAAAGCCCCGACGGCGATCACAAGGACCGCCGCCAGGACGATGGCTTCACGCTTCGTTAATTTTTTTATACGCACGGACTGCCTCAGTACTGATTAGGATCCGAGCGCGTTCCTTGCGGGGCGAGCCCGCCTGGCTGTGCGAGCGGCGATATCTGAGACGGTATCTGATAGGCTGTTATCGGCGTAGCCTCCGATGTCTGTGCGTAAAAGAGTGTGCCTTCCTTAAGCTGCTTGTCGTTACCACGGATAAGGAAGCCGCCCGCGAGACCGACCGGCCCAAGCAACACCGCTCCGGCGAGGCTCGCCCCCGCCGCGCCTATCATTGCGCTGTCGGTCTCCATGGCCTTCTTCGCCGCGTCGCCTATATTGACCGGCACCACGTAGGGACCGAGCACCTCGACGCCGTCGATCTCCATCTCTATAACCGACGAGCGGCCGAAGCTGCGCGGCGGTTTTACCGTAGTGATGTGCGCGAAGACGCGGCTGCCTTTCGGCGCTACTAGCATGTCGCCTATCACAATCTGCTCATTCAGCGCGAGTATGATTATATCTCCCACTTTGACGTTTCTTACGGTAAGCGTGTCGCGAAGTATCCCCTTAACGATAGTCTCCTTCGGCAGCTCGAACTGCGTCGCAACGATGCCTTCTGGAAGCAGCTTCATAAGCAGGCGCTCAAGGCGCGAAACAAGAGGGCCGGGCTGGTTGACTCCTTCCAGTATCGCCTCCATGGAGTCGATACGTTTCGTGAGCGACCACGTAGGGTGAATCTCCTGGCTCAAGCCCCATTCCGCGACTGAAAGCTTGAAGAGAACCGACGGCTGCGTATCCGTTCCTCTTTCAAGGAAGTCTATCAACGCGGTCTGGCGCTCTGTAAGACTTCCCGGAAGCTCGCGTCCGAAAATGGCTTTTTCCACGTCGTTAAGCCTGTTGAGCAGGCCGCCCTCAAGCTTGTTTCCGTATATGATCGTTTCTATCCTCTCGAGCGTTTCAAAGGCTGGAGCTGATTTGTCCGGCTTGATTATAGTGTTGGCCGTCCCGGTAGAAATAGTGGCAGGCCCTGGCGTTTTGACTTTCGCCGTATCCGTCTGCGCCGCGGACTCCGCCGCCGGCGCGTTGGCCGGTTCTGGGGCCGCGCCGTCCGCAAACGAACAGGCCGGGAATGCCAACGTTAACGCCGCAATGAGCGCGGCGATTCTCTGCGTGGTTTTCTTCATGCTTTTTTTGCCTCCTTCTGCTTTTTAATGTCGAGAGCGGCCGCTATGAAATCTTTGAAAAGCGGATGCGGGCGCACGGGGCGCGAGAGGAATTCAGGATGGAACTGTACTCCCACCATCCACGGATGGTTGTCGTTCTCCATTATCTCGACCTGCCCGCCCATCGGGCAGACGCCGGCCACACGCATTCCTGCGGCCTCGAACTCCTTTATATATTCATTGTTGAATTCAAAACGGTGCCGGTGACGCTCATCTATATGTGTTGCGCCGTATATTTTCTCAGCCTTCGTTCCATGCTTTATCTCGCACGGATACGTACCGAGACGCGATGTCCCGCCGATGCCGGCGACGTTTTTCTGTTCTTCCATAAGATGTATGACCGGATGCGTCGTATGTTCGTCCATCTCAAGGCTGTTTGCGTCGACGAGGCCGAGTACGCTGCGTGCGAACTCGATGACGGCGACCTGCATTCCAAGGCAGAGGCCGAGGTACGGCACGCCGTTTTCACGCGCGTATTTCGCCGCAGCTATCTTGCCTTCTACGCCGCGTTGCCCGAAGCCGCCCGGGACGAGTATAGCGTCGGCTTTGCCGAGTATTTCGGCGACGTCGCCGGTCTCCAAATCTTCAGCCTCGACCGGGAAGCTGTTGACCTTGACGCCGTTCGCTACGCCGGCATGCAGAACGGCCTCGTTGACGCTTAGGTAGGCGTCCTTGATCTCAGTGTATTTACCGACAAGCGCTACGGTAAGCTCACCTTTGCGCGTGTCATATTTGTGAAGAAATTCCTTCCAGTCCTTCATGTCTGGCGAACCCTTCGTCGGCAGGCCGAGTTTCTTGAGCACTAAATGATCGAATTTCTGCGAATGCAGCACCATCGGTATTCTGTATATCGTGTCTGAGTCGACGGCTTCGAATACCGAATCGGCAGGCACGCTGCAGAAAAGCCCTATCTTCTCGCGCAGTTCAGGCCCGACGTTGTACTGTGAACGGCAGACTATCACGTCCGGCTGGATGCCTATCCTGCGGAGCTCGTTGACGCTGTGCTGCGTCGGCTTCGTCTTGAGCTCTCCGGAAGCCGCTATGTAGGGGACTAGCGTGACGTGACAGTAAAGGATGTTAGAACGCCCGACGCGGCCCGCAAACTGACGTATAGCCTCGAGGAACGGGAGCCCCTCGATGTCTCCGACCGTCCCGCCTATCTCGGCTATGACGATGTCCTGATCCCTGCCGACGTGCTCTATCCTGTCCTGTATCTCGTTCGTGATGTGCGGGATGACCTGCACGGTAGCGCCGTTGTAGCCGCCGGCGCGCTCGCGCTGTATGACGGCGGAATATACCTTTCCCGTCGTGCAGCTGTTTTCTCCCTTAATCGTTTCATCTATGAAACGCTCGTAGTGGCCGAGGTCCAGGTCGGTCTCAGCCCCGTCCCACGTTACGAATACTTCTCCATGCTGAAAAGGGCTCATTGCACCCGCGTCTACGTTGATATAAGGATCCATCTTGATGATGCTGACCTTATACCCGCGGCGTTTCAGAAGAACGCCTAGCGACGCGGCCGTTATTCCCTTGCCGAGAGATGACACAACTCCTCCGGTGACGAAAATATACTTAGTCATTGATTGCAAACGCCCCTTCTGGCATATCTTATTTATCTAAGGTACTGCAGCGGATTTCTCGGTTTTCCGCCTACACGCACCTCAAAGTGCAGATGATTCCCCGTCGATCTTCCCGTGCTTCCAACGAGGGCTATCGTCTGGCCCTGTGAAACTTTTGCGCCGTTTCCTACAAGAAGTTTGCTGCAGTGTCCGTAAAGCGTCGTAAGCCCCTTGGAATGCGATATGACTATCGTGCGCCCGTAGCCGCCCATCCAGCCGGAATGCACGACCATGCCGTCGGTCGAAGCCTTTATCGCCGTTCCGCGCGGCGCGGCTATGTCGAGGCCGGAATGGAATACGCGCCGTTTACCCAAAGGATTCCTTCTCCAGCCGAAATTGCTCGATATGCGCCCCATAGTCGGCCAACGGAAATTGCGCGAGCCTCCGGTGATCTTGATAGACGCGCGTCGGATGCCGTTTCTGCCTTTAGACGCTATACGCACTTCCGTGTCGGCGATGAGCTTGCCTCCAGGCAGGAATATCTCCTCGCCGCGGATGAGCTTGTCGCTCTTCATCGCGTTCGCGAGCTTCACGGCGTCGGATGAGGAACCGTATTTATCGGCGAGTTTGCCAAGCGTGTCGTTCTTCCCTACCTTGACGAATACTCCGTCCTGGTTGGGCACACGGAGCTTCATCCCGAGTTTAAGCCTGTGTATGCTCCCGCCCAACATCTGCTGGTTGCATCCGACGAGTGTATCGACGTCAAGGTCGAACTTGCCGGAGATGCCCCAAAGTGTGTCGCCTTCCTTGACGACATACTCGTGAACCTCGAGCAGCTTGCCCTTCTTTGCAAAGGCCAGTTCTTCTTTTTGGAGGCCGCGCACAAAGAGCGCAGTCGCCACGACGTCCTCATGGCTGTCCGGCACGCAGAGCACCTCGGACGGGTCTGGCTTCTTCCCCTTCCTCAACCCGTTGGCCTGCCGAAGATCTTCCTCTGATATGTTGAATTCTTCCGCGATTGATTTAAGCGTGTCGCCCGGCTCAAGCACGACCTCCGTCCACCGGATGTCCTTGTCGAGCTCCGTCTTGTCTTCTTCGGATATTCTGCCGTCGTTTTTTGAAAGGATGCCGTAAAGCTTGAGCTCTTCGTCGGTGAGCGTCGGAACGCTAGGCAACGGCCCTATTGCGAGCGGCACCAGTTCCGACTCTTCGTTCGCTGCGCCGTCCTCCGTGCCTGATGTATTGAGGAAGTCCGAAACGTCGACTGTGAAGAAGCCTTTGTTGTCCTCCGGATTCTCAGACGACGCTTCCCCGACGAGCCCTATCCAGTACATACCGGAACGTTCGGCGGCGACGGCGGCACAGACCACCGCGCCTCCGACCGCAAGCATCAGAAAGACGATAAGGTATATCTTTTTCCGTAATCCGGTTTTATACATATTGGACTTATCTTTCATCAGTCCACCTCTTATGCGCCGTGCTGCGTCCAGCTGACGACAGAATTTTTAACCGACCTTTATTGTAGCAAGAAAATCGCGGTTCGTGGGAGTATTTCTCAATTTGTCGAGAATAAGATTAAGCACCTCGGCTTCGTCCATGTTCGCGATCTTACGGCGCAACGCCCAGATGCGCTGGAGGTCGGCCTCCGGCACCATAAGCTCCTCTTTGCGCGTGCCGGATTTCGTGATGTCGAGGGCGGGGAATATCCTCTGCTCCGCAATCTTGCGAGAGAGATGGACTTCCATGTTGCCGGTGCCCTTGAATTCTTCGTATATTACGTCGTCCATGCGGCTGCCTGTCTCGACGAGCGAGGTGCCTATTATCGTGAGGCTTCCGCCGTTCTCTATATTGCGCGCTGCCCCGAAGAATTTCTTCGGGAAGTAGAGGGCGGCAGGATCCATACCGCCGGAGAGAGTACGTCCGGACGGCGGGACTACGAGGTTTGAGGCGCGCGCGAGCCTGGTAATGGAGTCGAGCAGCAGCACGACGTCCTTCGAGACTTCGACGAGGCGCTTCGCCTTCTCGAGAGCCAGGCCCGCGACGCGGAGATGTTCTTCCGCAGGGCGGTCGAAGGTCGAGGCTATGATTTCGCCGTCTACGGAGCGCGCCATGTCCGTGACTTCCTCTGGGCGCTCGTCTATGAGCAGCACCATGAGTATGACTTCGGGATGGTTGGTCGTTATGGAATGGGCGAGGCTTTTGAGCAGAGTCGTCTTTCCCGCCTTCGGCGGCGATACGATGAGTGCGCGCTGTCCCTTACCTATCGGGGCGAATATGTCGACGATGCGCGTCGCTATCTGGCGGCGGTCCGTCTCAAGCTGAAGTTTTTCGTTCGGGAATATCGGCGTCAGGGCTTCAAAATGCGGACGTCTACGCGCTTCCTCTGGATCAGTGAAGTTCACGTTCTCGACGCGGAGCAGCGCTTCGTAGTGTTCCTGATCCTTCGGCGGACGGATGATGCCCCATACGACGTCGCCGTTGCGAAGGCCGAAGCGTCTTATCTGCGATGCCGATACATATATGTCATTGCTGCTGGGCAGGAGCCCCGACGGACGAAGGAAGCCGTAGCCCTCGGGCATGCACTCAAGCGTTCCTCCGTTATAGCGGTAGCCGAGAGCTTCCGCCTGCATTTTGAGTATGTCGTTGATAAGGTCGTCTTTTCTTCTCGTGGTTATAGAAGTGACGCCGGTGTCTTTAGCTATTTTTCTAAGCTCTGCGAGGGTCTCTCCGGCGAGCTGGCTGAAGCCCAGCTTGGGGTGCTGGTGGCGGATCTGCCCGCGTTCGTTGCGCTGCAGCATTTCCGGCTGCGGCGTCTCTGCCTCGGCTGGCAGTTCAGCCTGCCCCTCCGGAGCCGACGCTTCGGTCTCTTCCGCCGCATTCTCAGCGGGTTCATCTGCGAACTGTTCCATACGTTCATCCGCAGGCGGCGTTTGGGCCGTCTTTTCAGCCGAAGGCGTCTCCGCCGTCTCTATCGCCGCGTCGAAGATGCTTTCCTGACGCGGCTCTATTTCTTTAGTAGCGTTGCGTCCGCGTCTTGCAGGCTGCTCATCGGCTTCCTCGAGCCACTGTGACTCCGCCTCCGGCGCATTCTCCTCTTTTTTCCTTCTTCCACGGCGCGGCTTTTCAGCCTCGCCGCCCGTCGTGTCTGCTTGTTTTCTGGTGTATGTTCTTTTCTTCCTGGCTGGAGCTTCTTCGTTTAGTTCGGTTGTTGGGAGCGTTGCGGAGCCCATCTCCGCGGCTGCGCCTTCCTGCGTTTCGGCTTGTGCTTTGCTAGTTCTGCCTCTTCGCTTAACTATCGTAGTACCGTCGTCCGGTTCAGCTTTTTTTCTTGGCAAGTCAATAGCCTCCGTTTTTAATTATCGTTATTTTTTCTTACTATCTCAAAATCAAGACTGCTCAGCGCCTTGGTTGCTGATGAAATGGTAACCCTGTATTTTCCGGCGGGAAGCGGAGTCCCCTCCTCCTGAAGCAGGTAGAAAGCCCTCATTCCGTCCTTCGTCATCAGCTTCAGCGATTCGGAGAGCACTTTTTCATTTTCGTAATACCATGCAATCTCCAGGTGATTACCTCCTGGAGCTGAGGAATACTGAAACCACAGACATACCTGACGCACGCCGTATTGGATTGTTTGTCTTACCTTGTGCGGGAGACGGTCTTTGTCAAGTTCGATGCAGACAACCGCCTTGTCTATGGAGAAAGAGCTGCCGAGGAGACCTGTTCTCAGACTAACAACGCTTAATATTACAAGTATGACGACCGCCGCGCCAAGCAACAGAAGAGGCCGCCGTCCAGAGTTCTTTCCGTGATCTCGTTCCATATGTGCCACCAGTCTCTAGAGAATCATTCTAACATGAGTTAATGGGAAAATATATAGACCTCGGTATAATTTCCAATAAAACTTTTCAATTTTCCGCCGTGCGGCGCGTTTCGTACCTTTCCCGGAGGGATTCTAACTCGCCAACTTTTTCTTCCAGCAGCTCAGCCGTGAAGCCGTCTACAGACATTTCGGGCTTTCCGCTGATTCCGTCAACCGCGCCGGCACGCAGCGCGGCTTCGAGCATCTTAGTTTCTTCGCCGGGCTCTATGCCGCGCGAGACGCCCCATACAAAAGACAATGCGTCCGTGAGCGCGTACGCTCCCCAGTTGCTCACATCCGAGGTAAGCACGAACTCAGCGCGCACGACCGACAGACATGAAACGTAATCCGGCAGCAGAACACTGAGCTCCGCGTAACAGCCGCCCATCCCTGCCTCGTTGCCACCGTCGCCTATGCCTATCGTCCGGATTCCAAATTTCCCGGCCTCGTCCGCCAAGGCGTCGAGCGGCGCGCACCATTCGGTTATGTCATGTTTTTTGAAATTATAGTAGCGGCCGTCGGCCGCGCGTCCGATGCGCTCGACGAATATAAGCCCTTCAGGCGCGCCGGAGCTAAGCGACGCGGGCGCGATTTTCACCGTTCCAACCATGCAGCCCGCAGCCTCCGCGCATTTCGCGATCACTTCGAAGCAACGCTCGTCGGTCCATATTTCGCACTCGCGTCCCTCGCGCTGGAAAGCTCGCGCAAGTATCGCAGCGCCTCCGGGGCCGTCTGTCTCCGGCGCTCCGGCGGACGGCACATAAAATCCGGACACGACGGCGACTTTGCCGAGAGGAGCAAAAGCAGAAGCCGCGCGCACAAGCTCGCTGTAGCTGCTAAGGCGCGACGCGCCGCGTCCGGCTTCGTCGCGCGCGACAAGCGCCGTCAGATCTTTCGCAAAGCTTTCAAACAAGGCTTCGTTCATCGCGGCGGCCTCCTCCAAGCATTGAGCGACGGCGTCGTTCCGTCGCCGTTACATTACTGATTTATATACTCAGCGTCTCCATTATGCGGAGCATGTCCTGATCAAGCGGCCTGCGCTCCTCCCAGGCTTTTTCAAGCGGCGATGCTACTATCTCGCCGTTGACGCGCCCAACCATTACGCCGCTCTGCCCTTTGAGCAGGCATTCTACGGAGGCGTAGCCAAGACGCGATGCGAGCACGGCGTCGAAGCTCGACGGCGCGCCGCCGCGCTGGATATGTCCGAGGACGACTATCCTCGGGTCGTAGTCACAGCGTCCTTGCAGCTTGTCAGCAAGTTCGTGCGCCGGCATGACGCCCTCCGCGAGCACAATTATAGAATGCGTCTTGCCGTGCTCCTTAGCGTAATGTATCTTATTGATAATCGCCTCGATATCGGCTGGAATTTCAGGCACCAGTACGAATTCAGCGCCGCAGGCTACCGCGGTTTCAAGCGCAAGGAAGCCTGCGTGACGGCCCATGACCTCGACTATGAACATGCGGTCGTGGCTCGACGCCGTGTCGCGCAGCTTGCCGATGCACTCAAGCGCAGTATTGCAGGCGGTGTCGAAACCTATAGTGCAATCTGTACCGGCCATATCATTGTCTATCGTTCCAGGCACGCCGACGACTTGCACGCCGCGCTTGTGAAGCTCAAGAGCTCCGTGAAAAGAGCCGTCGCCGCCTATGACTACGAGCGCGTCTATATCGTTTTCCCTCAGCTTTGAAACGCCGGCGTTGACTCCCTCGGGACGCATAAACTCAAGGCATCTTGCGGTGCGCAGTATCGTCCCGCCGTGCATGAGGATGCCGCCGACGGTGCTGCGCGTCATCGGCACGAAGTCCCCGTCAAGCAGCCCCTCGTAGCCGCGCCTGATCCCGATAACTTCAAGCCCATGATACAAAGCCGTGCGAGTGACGGCGCGTATCGAAGCGTTCATCCCCGGCGAGTCGCCTCCGCTCGTCAAAACGCCAACCCTGCGAAGCATAATTTGTCCCTCCTTGATGCCGCTTTATTAATTTATACATAGCATTATAGCAGATATTACAAGAGCGCTTCAGAGTCGCCAGGCCACGCGGCGGCAGGTTCGCCTGAAGCGAGGCGGCGCGTCCACAGCATAACCGCGGCAGGACGCGCGCCCGCCCGCCGCAGCGCCGAGAGCGCCGCGCGCACAGTCGAGCCAGTCGTGTAAACGTCGTCGACGAGGACGACGCTCCGTCCACGCAGCAAATCCGAGACGGCGAAAGCGTCCGCTGAAATCCCGCCGCGCTCCGCAGCGCTGCGTCCCGTCTGCGGAGCGCGGCGCACCCCCCAGCTCACGGCACAGGCTTCGACCGGGAGCCGCCAGCGCGATGCGAGGCCGCGCGCGATAAGCTCAGTCTGGTTGTAGGCTCGCCGACTCCCTATGTGCAGCGGCATCGGTACGACGCAGTCCGCCTCAGGACGCGGGAGGACCGCCGCCATACGCTCGCCCATTGCGTGGCCTAACGCGCGCATATTGCGGTACTTGAGCGCGAGAATGAAATCACGCGCCGAGCCGTCGTGAAAGGCAGCCGCGCAGCACGGCACGCTGTCGTGACAGCATGGTTTACCGTAAGGGCCGCCGCACTCGGCGCAGAATGGCCGCAACGGCGACGCCGCGGCCTCGTCGAGACATTTTTCGCAGAAAGCGACGGCGAGCCGTCCGCAGGCCGGGCAGCTGCTCGGAAAGAAAATGTGCAGAAATTCCTTGAAAGTATGCGGAAGTGACAAAATCAGACAAAAAGGGCGGCCCGAGGGCCGCCCTAAAATTTCTCGTTTACGCGAAGCGTTTAGCCGCGTTCTTAAGAGTCTCGGCTTTGTCCGTGCGCTCCCACGCCGGCATCGGGTCGAGGTCTATACGTCCCATGTGGCCGTAGGATGCGAGGCGCCTATACTGCGGCTTGCGCAGCTCGAGGTCGCGGATTATCGACGCGGGGCGGAAGTCGAAGTTCTCGCGCAGCAGCTCCGTGATCTCCTCGTCCTTTATCTTGCCCGTACCGAAGGTCTCGACCATTATTGAAACGGGCTTAGCTACGCCGATGGCGTAGGCGACCTGAATCTGGCAGGCGTCGGCAAGCCCTGCCGCAACGACGTTCTTCGCCGCGTAGCGCGCCATATACGCGCCGGAACGGTCGACCTTCGTCGGGTCCTTGCCCGAGAACGCGCCGCCGCCGTGCGGCACCGCGCCGCCGTAGGTGTCTACGATTATTTTGCGCCCCGTGAGGCCGCTGTCTGCCTGCGGGCCGCCGAGAACGAAACGCCCCGTCGGGTTCACGAAGATGCGCGGCTTCGCCGTAATAAGCTCCGCCGGTATGACGGGCTTGATGACGTGCTCTATAATGTCGGCCTCAATCTGCTTCTGGTCGATTGCAGGATGGTGCTGCGTGCTGATGACGACAGTATCGACGCGGACGGGCTTCCCGTTCTCATACTCGACTGTTACCTGGCTCTTCCCGTCCGGACGCAGGTACGGCAGAGTCTTATTCTTGCGCACCTCCGCGAGGCGGCGGGCAAGCCTGTGCGCGAGCGAAATCGGCAGCGGCATCAGCTCTTCCGTCTCATTGCAGGCGTAGCCGACCATAAGCCCCTGGTCGCCAGCTCCTATGGCGTCGATTTCGTCGTCGGAAAGCTCCTTCGCTTCCTTAGCCTTGTCTACTCCGAGCGCGATGTCGCCGGACTGCTCGTCTATCGTCGTGAGCACCGCACAGGTATCGCCGTCGAAGCCATACTTCGCGCGCGTATAGCCGATTTCCTTGACAGTCTTGCGCGCAATCTTCGGGATATCGACGTAGCAGTTAGTGCTGATCTCCCCCGCGACCATGACGAGCCCAGTCGTCACAAGCGTCTCACATGCGACGCGGCCCATCGGGTCCGCCTCAAGTATCGCGTCGAGAACGGCGTCGGATATTTGATCTGCGAGTTTGTCAGGGTGCCCTTCCGTCACCGATTCCGACGAAATAAGATACCTTTCTTTGCTCATATACAAACACCTCCGTATGGATTCATGATACTCGCGATATTGTACACCTTTAACGAAACTTTGCCTATATGACTGCGATCCGCGCACGTAAAGCCGGAGGAGGCGTCCTCCATATCCGCAAAGCGGATCGCCCGATTAGGCCCAGTATTTTCATAACTGCATGACATTCCGTGTTTTCGCTCGCGCGGCGGCGCGGCGCTCCACCCTTTGATAAACTAAAGTTATTAGGATTATAATCATTCAACTTCTCATAAAATCTTTGTCGGTCAGCTATCTTCTGCACCCGATGAAGCGGGGCGGGCCGCTGGCGCCTCCTGCTTTAATCGTTAGAGATGAAATCATGCGCATATATCTTCTTGCTGTCTCTAGCGTTTTGCGACGGAGGCTCTGGCCAGAAGATTGTCAGAGCGACATATGTTTGGTTATAAAGTTGAATGAGTATAAAACACATAACCGTTTTTCAGCATTTCACCGGCAGCAACGGTATAAACAACCGGCTTTCCGCGGCGTGAACCGACTTTTACGGCAGTATCATAATCCGGAGATAGATGTACATACAGCCGTGATTTCGGAATCAGTCCCTGCATATCGACGGATGCAGTATATTTTTCACCGGTTCCGTGGCAGAGAAGCTCCGGCGGTCTCTTTTCTTCGAGCTCCACATCAACCGGAACGGAATGCCCCTGATTGGCACGGATCAGCGTTTTATCCTCGTTAAAGGAATTGCGCTGTTTTTCATCCGTGCTGACAATTTTCTCAAGTGCTGTCATATCAAACGGCTGCGTTCTGGCGATGCCTGCAATCAGCTCATTCACATTTGCCCAGCCGTGCTCGTCCAGCGTAATGCCGATTTCTTCGGGCTTGTGGCGAAGAATGAGCATATGAATCTACTGTTTTTTTTCAAGCTCATGTTACTCTTATCCCTTTCTTACTAATCGCGTCACCTCCATTGCATTGGGATATGTCGTTTCAACGTGCCTTTTGCGAAATGAGGATGCTCATTCAGTGAGCGCCATTTTGGGGCGCTTTCAGTTTCATTACGCAACCTCTTTGTAACGTGTATACACATATTCATAGATTTTCTGCCGATATCCGGAGATACTCATCTCATCATAGCATTCGGGAAGCTCACTCCACAGCGTATCCCGGATAAGATTATCGATGGTTGCCCTGGTTTCCTGTTTATCCGTCCAGTGATCGAGTTCAGCAATTCTGGCTTTGACTTTTTGCAGAAGATCGACCGCTACTTTCTTGATCTTCTGTATATCCTGTTTAGACAGATTATCTGAGAACAGCATATCATACAGGGACAGCTCCTCATCGCTGGAAAAACCTTCCCGCACGTATCGCTGCTCCTCATGATCCATATCTTTGACCAGTTGCATCAGCTCATCAAAGGTTCTCTCAAGTGTAGCTCTATCCTGCTGGCTATTATAGTCCTCAATGATTTTCTGATAGCGCTCGTGATACTTGATACGGTCTGGATTGTTGAACAGCAAGCGATCCAGTCGATCTTGAATCAGTTCCTGAAGGTCTTTCATTACCAGATTCTTTTTCTTCGCTTTTGCGAATTCCCGCCGGAGCAAGTCAAAATCAATCTGGCTGATATCGAACTGTCTGGACGGAGTTGTTCCCTGCGCGGCCTGCTCAATATGAACATAATCGCTGATGATATTATTAATCTCTACCATCAAGTCTACATTTGAGGCAGTTTTGCGTTTTTTCTTCAGCTCTCCGTAGATAGCAGCGATTGCTTCATACTGTTTGCGGACGTCAGGCTCAATATCCTCACGATCCGTATATTTCATCAGCCGGATCAGTTCAGAGGCATAAGTCTGGAAGGTCTTCTTTTCTTCAACAGTGGAAGACACGGCATTGGCCGCAGTCTGTAATAGAGCCAGTTTTTCAAAATTCTTTGCGTGAATCAGCGCCTGTAAAGAAAAACCGTATCCATCAAGGAAATTCTCAGCTGCCGCGATTGTCTCCATGATTCGTGCGATGAGTTCTGCCTTATCCACAGTCGGATCAGCGCCGCCGCTGCCGTTTACATTCGCGGTATAATCGGCCAGCGCCTTCCTCAACGCCTTGACAATGCCGATATAGTCGATAATCAGGCCGTTGCTTTTGCCTTCTGCCACGCGGTTAGCGCGGGCGATGGTCTGCATCAGCGTGTGCGCCTTCAGCGGCTTGTCCAGATAGAGGCAGGACAGGCATTTCACATCAAAGCCGGTGAGCCACATGGCGCAAACGAACACAACGCGAAGAGGATTGGCAGAATCCTTGAATTCCTTGTCCAGTTCCCGCTTTTCCATTTTTTCGCGGTGCGTTTTGATATCCAATCCCCATTTCTGGAAGGTTTGGATCTCGTTCTGCTCCTGACTGATTACAACCGCCATTTCCGTTTCCTGCATCCAGCAGAGCTTGCGTTCCAACTCCTGGGCTTCCTGCTGCGTTGACTGCTTGATGCGTATTTTCAGAGCCTCGATTTCAGCGGTCCAATATTTCTGCACCAGGTCATACATACGAACGCAGGACACCTTGTTCAGGCAGACGAACATGGCCTTTCCGCTCGTCCACAAATCGGAGTAATGGCCGACAAAATCTCCCGCGATGGACTCCAGACGCGGCGTTGCAGTCAGCAGATGGATCTCCTTGGCAAACTCCGCTTCCAGCTTGTCCTGCTGATCCACGTCCAAATCCGCCTGCTCGATGGCGTCCAGAATGCGGTCGGTGATCTCCGGATTGTCCTTCACGTCCAGAATCTTTTCGCCGCGATTTTCGTAGTACAGCGGCACGGTCGCGCCATCCTCGACGGCGCGTTTGAAATCGTACACGGAAATATAGCCGCCGAAGGTACGCTCGGTAATATTGTCGTTGGAAAGCAGCGGCGTTCCCGTGAAGCCGATTCGAGCTGCCGTGGGCAGCAACCGCACCATATTATCCGCGAAAATTCCGTACTGGCTGCGGTGTGCCTCGTCTGACATGATAATGACGTCGTGGTCGGGATAAATCGGCTCCGCATTGCCCCTGTTGAACTTTTGAATCAATGTGAAGATAAAACTGGGATTGCCTTTCAGCTTGCTGATCAAATCGTCGCCGCCGGAGGCGATAAATTGGCTTGCCTTCGCTTTCCCGAGAATGCCGCAGTTTTCAAAGGTATCGCTGATCTGCGTATTCAATTCGTCACGATCCGTCAGGATCACGATAGTAGGCGAACCGGTGAACTTGCGGCGGATTTTCTGCGCCAGGAACGCCATGGAATAGCTCTTTCCGCTGCCCTGCGTATGCCAGAATACACCCAGCTTGCCGTTATTCAGTTTGCGTGCATGGTAAGCCCTGACTGCTTCATTGACGCCTAGGAACTGGTGGTTGCGGGCAAGTATCTTTGCCGTATGTCCGCCGGAGTGATCAAAGAGAATGAAGTTTTCCAGCAGATCCAGAAAGTTTTCCTTCTTGCAGATGCCGCGCAGCATGGTTTCCAGCGCCACGCTGCCCTGCTCCTGCTCGCTCAGTCGCTTCCACTCATGGAAGAACTCGTATTTGCTGCCCAGTGTGCCGACCTTGGCCTCCGTACCGTTGGAAAGGATCAAAAATGCGTTGTAGTAAAACAGATGCGGAATCGTATCCAGATAATCGGCGTAGTTGTTGGTATAGGCGTCCTGCACATCCACCGTGTTCTTTTTCAGCTCAATAAACAACAAGGGAATCCCGTTGACAAAGCCGACGATATCCGTGCGGCGGCGGTACAGGTCACCGTGAATTTTCAGTTCCTTGATGGCGAGAAAATGGTTGTTCCCGGGATTCTGGAAATCGATGACGGCAGCTTTCTTCTCCTCGGTCTTGCCGCCGGGCTTCTTTACCGTGACGGGGATGCCGTCCCGAATCAGGAAATATTTCTCCTCGTTGATTTGCAGCAGAGAAGCGGTGGACAGGCGACTCTCCAGTTTTCGCTGCGCTTCGTCTATCTGCGCAGGCGTGAGCCAAGGATTCAGGCGCAGCAGAGCCTCCCGAAAATAACGGGGCAAGAGGATTTCTTCATAACTCTTGCGCCCGAATGTACCGTTTTCTCCGAGCTGCTCCGTGTTGTAGGCAAAGGCAACCTCCCACCCCAGCTCGTCGTGCAGCAAATGCCCGGCACTCTCCTGCACAAGGATATTTTCAGAATAATCGTAGCTCATGGAATCACCATCCTAAATTCTTGCTTAATAAACGAAATGCCTGCCTCCTTCATTGCCTTCCATTCGTCCTTCAAATCCGATTTTGGCAGCACTTCGTATATGAATAACCAGTTTTCATCTAACTCATCGTTATTTTGCGATAAAACACGCGCGTGGTCTTTCAATACCTTGATTTCTGCTCTGTTTTTTCTTCGATTGAAGTATATCCAAGTGAAAATCTTAAATAAGCAACTGTTTTCCTGGATAGCAAAGGGCGCCGAAATTCCAGAGATGTCAAAATCATATTTCAGCGAGAAAAAAATGGCATAGATGAGTGCTTCGTAGTTTTTTGCTTTTTGCGCATTATCAAATATAATGTTGGAAAAGCGCTCTATGTCCGATTTGGACGCAACAAACGGCTTAAAAACATACTCATCGAGCAGCGGTATTAAATACGGATAGATTATCGCAAAATGCATTATCGTCTTTAGCGTATAATTTCTGGCATTTTCGGTCAGTTCTCGTTTGGAAAGCACTTTGATCGCATAATTCAAAACAGCCGCATTTCCATTGTTCTCTTCCATCAGAGCTACCGCAAGATCTAAGTAAGCCTGAGCTTTTTTGAAGTCGACCTTTCCATATGCAGTTGCTAAATCAAAGGTGTTAAGGTGTCTGACCCATTGCCTGGTAGAAGCTACAGGAAGAAGCTCTATCTTTGTCTTTTTGTGGTTAAGTGGCAGATCAAACTGTCTTAGCTGTGCTCCAATATCAGTTAGAAATTCCTGCCCTTTTTCATAAGAATCCACATAGCAGGTATAATCATCTATATTACGCACATAATCCCATTTTTTGCCCAATTCACAATCAATAACGGTAAGAATGATTTCTGACAACAAGTTTGATGCATGCGGACCGATTAAAAAACCATGTGTTTCACCTGAGCGAAGATTCATGCAACGGTGGTCAAGTTCATTAAACCAAAGGGTTCGATTGCGATTATTCTTTGCTGCATCTTTTCCCACCAACGCCCAACAAAGAGAGTGTGTGTACATGCTTGGAAAGCATGTAGATATATCTGCACTTACTATGTATTTCTTACCAATCAGTATATCCGGAATTTGTGAATCATCTGTTCTCCAATTCTTGTAGTTCATTTTGAACAGTGTTTCTGTATCCTTTTGCTTTCTGATGTGAATCCTGCTGATTTTATGGGAGTCGCCTTTTGTCTGCTTTTCAAAGTGCAACTGAATTTCTGCCCAATTATTTCTTAAGCACTCACATAGCCTCTGATAGGCCATTGGATTAGGTATACCAAGG
>CAVEUD010000032.1:0-30137 GCA_963618995.1 bacterium | reverse complement strand
GGGTCAGGCGGAGGAATGCGTACGGCTCCGATACGCCTCATCACCCTATGGAGGGGTGAAATTCTTCCGGAGCAGCCCCTCTCTCAGTTTAACCTAAAGTACGGCAGGCCCTGTGTTCCTGTTATACTTCGGCTCCGTATAAGCGGGAGCTTTTCCGGAGAATGTTCGTCTAAACAGTGGCGAGGACGCCCCGACCTGTCGCGAAGGGACTCGAGAGAACCGTCGTAACGCTTCGTCCGCCTGTAAACATACTGCCTGTCCGCAGAATACCGTGCAGCTGCTTTGGCGACACCGTACTTGTATGGTAAACCTACAAAATAAAACGCGCGCGGCGCGCCGTAGCCTTACCGCCTAACGCCGCGGCACTCGTAGACGAAGGCAGGCGGGATGTTGATCATCACGAAGCGCACGTCCACGCGCTCGAAAAGTTTTTCCAGAGTCCCCTTCATGTGCAGCGAGTACTGGAATGCGACGAATCTGCCGTCAGACGCGAGACTGCACGTCACGCCTTCCATGACGCTCTTCGTCACCTCGCGCGGCAGGACGGTGAAGGGAAGGCTCGAAACTATGAGCCCAGCCTTATCTATGCCGCGCGACTTCATAACCTCCGGCAGAGAGCGCGCGTCGGCGTATATCTCGAGCCCCGTCTCGTCTTCTAGATTTTGGCGCAGCTCGTCTTCTATCTCGAAGACCATCAGCTCGCATTCCTTCGCTTTGCGATCGATTATCGCGCGCGTCATTACGCCAGTGCCGGCGCCTAGCTCTGCTATCGCGCCGAGCTTCGCCCAGTCGGCGTTCAGGAGCATGGAGTCGACGAGCTGCGGAGAGCTCGGCGTAACGCTGCCTATAGTGCGCGGCTCCGTCACGAATTTTTTTATGAAAAGCATCTGATCCTTCAGATTTTTATCGACTTTCAAAGCTACGCACCCCGCTTTGATTTTTTCGTGCGTTTAGCTTTGCGCTTTGTCCTTGAAGACGCTGAGGTACTTGTCGCCCCTGTCTGGCTGTACCGTGACTACGGCATATTCCTTCGGTAGCTTCGCCGCGGCTTTGAGCGCGGCGGCGACGTTGGCTCCGGTCGAAATTCCGCTGAAAAGCCCGAACTCCGAGGCGAGGCGACGCGCGGTCTCTATCGCTTCTTCATCGCTTACCGTCGTAAATTCGTCTATCTCGTCCACGGCGAGGCATGCCGGGACGAAATTAGCGCCTATGCCCTGTATCGCGTGAGCGCCGGAACGCCCCTGCGTGACGAGCGGGCTCGACGCCGGTTCCACTGCGACTACATGCACGTCCGGGAACTTTTTTCTCAGCGCGCGCGCCACGCCCGTCACTGTTCCGCCGGTGCCGAACGACGCTATGAAGGCGGCGAGCTTTTTGCCCTCTGGCAGCTGAGCGAGTATCTCTGGCCCCGTCGTCAGCTCGTGCGCGAGCGGGTTGCCGGGGTTGGAAAACTGGTCGAGCATTACGGCGTCAGGGTTCTCCGCAAGTATTTCGCGCGCCCGCGCGACGGCACCGGACATTCCCTCCGCCTTTGGCGTGAGCTCCAGCTTCGCGCCGAAGGCCGAGAGCACGGCGCGCCGCTCAACCGACATTGACTCCGGCATCGTCAGGACGACGGAGAGTCCGAGCGCACGCCCGAGCAGCGCGAGCCCGATGCCAGTGTTTCCGCTCGTCGGCTCGACTATCACGCTGCGTTCCGAAAGCATCCCTGCTTTCTGCGCTTCGCGGAGCATTCCCCACACGGCGCGGTCCTTTATCGAGCCGCCTGGATTGCCGCCTTCGAGCTTTATCCAGAGCTCCGCGCCGCCCGTCTCGCAGTCGAGGCGATAGAGCGGCGTGTTGCCGACGAGGCACATTATCTCGAGGCTGTCTACATCTTTAAGCAAAGCGCGCCGCCCCCCTAGCCGTTGTAGGCCGCGGCAAAGGCCTTTTCTATATTCTCTTCGGTCGGGACGCCTTCGGCAATCTTCTCGTCGCCGACGAAGAAGCATGGTACGTAATAGTAGTCGTATTTGTCCGCGGTCTCCGGATCTTTTCTCTCGTTTATCATGACGAAGGGCACTTCTTTATATTCCGGGTGCGCGGCAAGCAACGAGGCTATCATCCCTTCTGCGCGGCGGCAGTGAGGGCATCCTTCAAACATGAACATTTTCAGTTCTTTCATTAGTTACCACCAGTCTCCTTCGTTCGTTCCCGTTTATTATATCATATCCCGAACCGGCGATATACGGAACGTTGCGCGGGCGGCACACAAAGGATAGAATTTAGCAAAAGCTTCCGGACTTGGGAGGAATCTGTCAATGGCGTATAAAATCAACGCTGCGGCGCGAGACCTGTTTTACAGCAGGAACGACCCGAAGGACCGCCGACTCGGCGAGCTGATAGGGCGGGCCGCTATAGATGAAATTACGGAAGGGACTGTCGTGATAATCGGCGTGCCGGAGGATCGCGGCATCACTGCGAACAAGGGGCGCGCGGGCGCCGCGGCGGGGCCGGACGGCATCAGGCGGCGGCTCTACAAGCTCACGCCCGGCTTCAACTCCGACTTCATGAGGCTGCGCATCGCCGACGTAGGCAACGTCGAGACGAATGGGCTGACTCTCGCCGAAGTTCACGACGCGGAGAGCGAGGCGGTTGCTGAGATCGTCGCGCGCGGCGGGCTACCTATCGTCCTCGGAGGCGGGCACGACCTTACGTACCCGGGCGTCCACGGCCTCGTAACCGGCGCGAAAATCGGGCGCGGCGGCGTGGGGCTGATAAACGTCGACGCGCATCTCGACGTGCGCAGCGACGAGAACGGGATCAACAGCGGCACGTCGTTCTACCGCGCGCTGACGCAGCTGCCGGACGGAGCGCTCTCCGGCGAGGCATTCGTCGAGTTCGGGATTCAAGAGCAGTACAACTCTCCGTACTATTACAATTGGGTGCTTGAACAGGGCGGGCGCGTAGTGACGCTGCGCGAGGTCTCCGAGCGCGTCATGGAATTTTTCCTCCAGGCGCTCAACTCGGCCGGGAAGAACGGGCGCTCGATAGCCGTCTCGCTTGACATCGACGCCGTGCGCAGCACGGAAGCGCCCGGCGCATCCGCGAGCAACCCCAGCGGGCTGAAGGCCCCGGAGCTAGACAAGATAGCCTACCTTGCCGGGCGCAGCATAAAGGTCAAGTACATCGACATCATGGAGGTCTCGCCACCGCTTGACGAGGGGTACAGGACTGCGGCGCTCGCGGCCTCGGCAATATTCTCCTTCTTCAGAGGGCTCTGCGAGAGGTAACGCGCGCGGTTTGTCCGCAGCTTTTAGGGCCGGAGCTTTCCAAGGAAGGCTTCGGCTCTTTTCATGTTGAGCGTTCAGCCGTTTGCCGCGCGCGACGAAAAATCAACGCCGAGCCAGTGCGGGACGGGCAACGAAAACGCAAGCTCGAGAGCCGGAGGTGCGGGCAGCGCGCAGCGCCAGCGCGGCAACGCCGAGACTGCGGCGGAAAACACGGCATACGGCTCTTCCGGCAGCGGCGCAAACGAAAGCGTGCCGAAAGACTTCCGCATATTGACGAGTCCGAGCTCCATAAAATTGGGAGTTCCACCGAAAAGCAGCGCGCGGAATTCGCTCTCTACCGCGGCTATAAAATTCTCCGCGCACGCAAATTTCCCGGACGCGAAGCCGCGCGCAGCCTCCTCGACGAAGGCGCGCCTCTTCGCAAAATTACAGCGAAAGCCTACAAAAGCGGAAAAGCGGCATCCCTCCGCCTCGGCTTCATAAAACAGCTCCGCGCCGATATTTTCATCGTGAAAGCCGTCAAACCATTTTTAAGACAGCATCCGCAGGCTCGCCGCGCGAAAACGCGACGCACTTTTCCCAGCGCGACTCGGGCGCGAACTGAAGTCTGGCCGCAGCGCCGCGCAACGCGCCAGTCAAATCCAGGTGACTACCTCCACACCTCGGCGCAGACTGCGGGCGCGCAGCCGCAGGCGGAACAGAGCGAAACGCGCGCCGTTCCCTCCTTCGCGGGAGAGTATGAGAAGAGCAGGAAATCTCCCTTGTCGAGCTTGTATTCGCCCTCCTCGCCGCCCGCGGCGCACTTTACCGTCAGGCCGTCGGTCAGCGAATAAATTCCACGCCAGTACTCCGCCGCGCCCTCCGGCGCGATTTCGGCGGTTTCTCCGCCCGCCGCGCAGGCCGACATCGCGCCGCGACAGCCCGCTGCGGTCATCAGGTTGAAATCTACGCAGCTCCCCGCAGAGACCGTTTCCCAGCCGCCCTCAAATTCGTCGACGTCCGCCAGCGGCTTCATCGCGAGCGTGCGCGTACCTTCGTGCGTCACTGTGATCTCGCCGTCGAGGATCAGCAGCAGGCGATGGATTCCCGGCAGCGGCGTGAACACAGACTTCTCGTCCTCAACTACCGCGGTGCTGATGCGCCAGTCGAAACGACGCGCGCCGTAGTCGGCCCCTTCGGGCCATATCGCGAGCTGCGTCGTTATGCCGCCGCTCCATCTGTTGTGCGAAAGCTCATCTTTACGCTTCACTTCCACCTTCATCGCAAAATTCCTCCGTTTCGAACAGTTTCTCAAAATTTTCCTCGCTGAAGACGCGAACTCCGTTCTCCATCAGCAGAGCCGCCGCGACGCCGGCACCAGGCACGACGCGGCCCGTGAAGCTGCCGTCGTAGACCGACGACGAACCGCACGATGGGCTGCGTTCCTTCAAAATCGCGCACGAACAGCCGAAACGGCGCGCCGCTTCGAGCGCACGCCGCGCGCCAAGCTCGAACTCCGCCGTAACGTCGCGTCCGTCGCGTCCGACGACTCTGCTTCCAGATATCTCGCTCGGCTTGCGCGGAGCCTCAAGGCCGCCCAGCCGCTCTGGACAGACCGGTACAAGCGTGTGCTCCGCGCCGAGCGCTATAACGCGGGCGTCGGGCTTCGCGCTGCCGTCGTAACGGCACTTCGAACCGAGAAGGCAGGCGCTGACAAGTATTTTCACGAATATTACCTCCTCGCACGAAAAGTATGACGATACGACCATAGCATCATAGCACGCCCGCACACTTTAAGCCAACGCGCGTTGCTTCCCGCCAAGTTATACGCGCATGCACAGACCGCCGTGCTTTACTGCCCGCAACGGCACGCCCGCATCATTTCTCCCGTCACGCAGCGCAATGCCGGCATTGCAATGTATCGATAGAAATACTAATTTTTGAAAGTTACCGCATGCCTATAAAATATCGTAAGTTTTGTACCATATCAATAAACTATAATTTGTGCTATACTACGCAAGCAGCAGTAAGAAATTGCGGTGCGCGCGAAGTTCTGTGAAACGCTCGCATAAATACCGAGCTTAGTAAATACGGCGCGTCGTAGTAAAAGGAGATTAAACTATGCTGTTCATGGGAAAATGTTCAAAAGAAGATTTTGCAAGAAGTAAGAGAAGGTTCTACATCGTAGGCGCAATAATGCTCGTGCTTGGCTTCATCTCGCTCTCGATGCCGCTGCTCGCATCGCTCGCGGTCGAGACGATGATCGGCTGCCTGTTGCTGGCGGTCGGCCTTGGCAGCGCTTTCGGGGCCTTCGGCGCTACGCGCTCGGGCGACAGTCCGTGGCAGCAGGCGTTCATGGCGCTGATATCGTTCATTGCCGGAGTAGTATTCCTCACACATCCTCTCGCCGGCGTCATTACGCTGAGCATGCTGCTCTCCGCCTACTTCCTTATCGACGGAGTGACGAAAATCGTCGAGTACTTCCGCATCCGCGAGATAGGCGGCTCGCTCTGGATTCTCCTCTCCGGCGCGCTCGGCGTGATCCTCGCCTTCATGATGTGGAACAACGTGCTTACTGGCGCGTCGATGATAGGCATCGTGCTCGGCGTCGACCTCGTATTCAGCGGCATGAGCTTCATACTGCTCGGGCGCGGCTGCTCAAAGATGTCTGAATAACGGCGGCGTGCAACAACTCGGAAATATGGCGAAAGCGGCGCGGAAACGCGCCGCTTTTTACTGTACGTCAAATTGTATAAAACGCGTCAGTTTCTAACGGAAGCCAGGCGCGAAAGCTTTATTATGTAATTCGGCGAAGCGCCAGCTACACGCGCATCCCTTTTCAGGCGTCTGACAAGCTCCTCAGTGTCAAGTTTAGAGCGGAAGGTAGCAGTAGCGCACTCGGAAGTCTCGTAAACAGGCGAAACGTAGACGACTTCGGTAGCCGCATTCGCCGCAACCTCCCGGCAGTAGGCGGCGAAAAGCCCGCGCCGGTCGCCCGAGCGGCGTATCTCTTCAGGGACGCGCAGCAGGACGACCGCCTCGCCGCGCGCGTATCGCGACCCGCGCGCCTCATCCTGAGCGAAGGCGGCGTAGGCGGACGACGCTATGAACGCCGCAGCTCCGAAGCCAGCCGAGCAGCCACCTCCGCCTCCCCCAGAGACGGCCTGCTTTTCCGCGCCGTAGCGCACTATCGCAGTCGGGTTGGCTATCGCGCCGACGGCTCCGTCTAGGTCGTAAGGGCCGTCGTCGGCTATGTAAAGGACGACGTTGTACCTCGCGCCGCCGTCTTCGTCGCGCGAGTACCCGAGACACGTTCCGTCCGGTTTCACCTTGCAGATCGCAACGCCGCCGAGGCCGCAGCCTTCTCCGAAAATTTCACCGGGGACTGTGAAAGCAAACGCCGCAACGACGCCGGAGCCAAGCACGACGTCCTCGCCTCCACGCGCCGTAAAGACAGGGAAAAGCGAGATGCTCTCTACGTTCCTCGCTCCGTCCATTGATTCCACCGCATTGCGCGCTATCGCGTAGTCGAGGTAGAGACTTCCGTCCGCCGCCGTTACGCAGTTTTTTAGGCTCTCGGGCAGAGCATCCCTGTCCGCCGCAAACTCGGCTCTGACTGCGACAGCGCCGTCTGAGACTGGAATCTGTCCCGGTCCGGCCGGTTCCACCTCACTCACCACACGCATTCCAGCCTTCCATGCCCCATATGCGTCGAGCCGACCGTACTTTGAATACCCTTCACGCAATATGGAGCCGCCCGCGTCGTCGAGAATCATCTGCTTTATCTCCGCCGCGCCTCTTTCAGGGAAAACGGAGCAGAGCAGCGCCGAGACGCCGGTGACGTAAGGCGTCGCGATAGACGTGCCGCTTATGGACGAGCCGTCGCCGCTCCATGTGTTGTCTTCCCCGGTAATCGGTTCATACCGGCACGTGCTCAGGATATGCCCGCCGGACGCGAAGACGTCCATCCACTTGCCGGAAGAACTGTAATTTGAGCCAGCTTCTTCGCTGCGTTCGTACTCTTCGCCGCTCGCGCCGACCGTTATAGTATTCTCAAAACGGAACATCGCCGGCACTTTTATCTGCCCGGCGTACTCGCCGTCAGGCGCATCCATTTTAAGCTTTTTTATCTTTACAATCGGATTGTGGTCAATAAGCTCGCGGTCGACTGCAAAATTAAGGATAGCTTTGAGCGCGGACACATGCTTATTAATAGTAGCGAATTTATTACTCGTAGCTTTTTCCAGATTTTCGCGCCATGCCTCAATTTCGAGCAGAGTTATATCTTCCGCAGCGTGGCCCAAAAAATCAGAGAAAGCGGATGCCATTTCTACGGTAAAGCTAGATCCCCCGGCAGTTGCATAGGCGTCAATTAACTCCTGCACAGTCGGTTTACCAGTTTGTTTTCGTCGGCGTTTGATATCCGTCCCCTCGATCGCCATTTCTGCAAGAAACTTTTGGGCAGCCTCTCTTGCCTGCGTTGGTGTAAAAAGTCTTTCATCTCCAATTTTATATGAGTCGCTTTTTCCTTTTGCGTTCTTGTATTTTAGATAGTAAGCCTTTCCTTGTTTGCCTACATAGAGACGCAGCCCCGGAAGCGTTTCGCCAAGTATCCAATATCCTTTTTCTGGTATCGGTAAGTTATTAATGTATTGTTTGTGTAAGTCTTACTGTTGCCATGTCCTTCCCTCTCTCTTAACCTTTATTTAACCTAACGGCTTTGCCTTTCTGCTTTTATATGTATCTTATTGTAATCATATAAAAATATATAATCATGCAATAATCATGCTTAGCGAATATTTGCAAACTGCAATAATACACAATAAGTCAACAACTTCATTGTTGGGTGCGGGTGGTCGGAGGTTTGAATCCTCTCATCCCGACCAGAAAAATCGAGCCCGGTGACAATGCCGGGCTTTTTTGTGCCTTTCTGCCTGACACAGTTCTGCGCGGAGTTTCCACTTTTTCTTGCTCAATTTGATTTTTTCAGTCTCGGACTATATTCCCGTCACGCTTGTACATGCTATAATAATGAAAAAATTCTAGCGTTTTAAGTTTACGCGCGTTTTTCTTTTCCTCCAGCGTTTTCACGCACTGGCGGTCTAGGAGTCGAAGTATAGAAAATAAATTATCTGAGCCAAAGGTATTTGACCGGAAGGAGTGCTGATAAATGATAGTAAACATTCACGGATTTGAGAGCAGCGGCGAAAACAGCAAATATAAATGGCTGAAGGAAAATTATGATTGCGAGATAGATTCGCCGACTTTCGATTACAGAAACACAACCCCGCGCATCGTGCTCAAAGCTCTGCGCGATAAGATAAACGCGGTGCAACGCGAAAAGCCGTCTGAGCCAATAAAAATTGTGGGGTCGAGTCTCGGCGGCTTCTTCGCCAATATACTCAACGTGATTTTCCCGAATGCGCGCACGGTTATGTTGAACCCGAGCCTTCTGCCTTTCCTTACGCTTGGCAAGAAGTACGACCTACCGGTCTGGATACGCAAGGAATACGCTTCGCTCGTCGCCGAGTACGTCTATGAGCATCAGAGCTATGACAACGTTATGGTTCTGCTTGCCGACGAGGACGAGGAGATAAACCACGACGTTTTGACGCTCCCGATGCTCCCTGAAAACTTTAGAAACGTCTACAAGGTCCACGCGACGCACAAAATGGAGATCAACGGAGAGATAGGAGATATGATAAAAAAGTTCCTCGTCTAGCGAAGTGTCTTTGTAATGTGTTGCTTTTTTATGGAAAAATGATACACTTTAAGGACAATTCTGGGCTAATGACTGGAAGAGTGGGTTCCCCCACTCTTCTTTTGTTAAGGGAGGCGTATGTGTGAACCAGGAGAAGTACAACGAGATTTATCGCGCTGTGAGCGCGAAAGTCGAAGCTCTAGGCTACGAGTGCGCCGGTTTTGAGACCGTTTCCGAAAGCGGCATGAATATAGTCCGCGTCTACCTTGAGATGCCGGGCGGCATCGATACGGGAGACTGTGAGATAGTGTCGCGCGATGTGAGTGAATACCTCGACACGGTCGAGGACGACCTGCCGGAACATTATTTCCTCGAAATAAGCTCGCCAGGCGTGGAACGCCCGCTCTTCGTCATAGAGGACTACAGGCGCTTCGCAGGGAACGAGGCCGAGGTCTCTCTCAAAAAGGGCGGCAGAAAAATCAGCGGCGTCATAGCGGGAACTCCGTCAGACCGCGAATTCACGCTCAGGACGCCGGGCGGCGAAACCACCGTTCTGCTCGGCGACGTAAAGCGCGCGCATCTTGTCTACGTTCCGCAGCGCGGACAGAAAAAAACATTCAAGAAGATACAAAAGAAGAAAAAATAATTTATCATAGAGAAAGGGGTCGGACTGGAAAAATGCAGCTTGGCAAAGATTTCAAAAAAGTTCTCAAACAGATAGAAGAGGAGAAAGGGCTTTCCGAAGATACGATAATTTCAAGCCTCGAGGCCGCGATGGTGTCAGCCTATAAGAAATTCAAAGGCGGCAACCAGCATATAGAGGTCCACATAGACATCGAAAGCGGCGAGATATCGCTATACGAGGTCTACGAGATCGTAAGCGAGGTCGTCAATCCCGACGCGGAGATGACGCCCGAGGAGGCGGATCGCCGCGGATACAAGGAGCTCGCGATCGGCGACGTGATACGCTCCGAGGTGCTGCCAGAGGATTTCGGACGCATTGCAGCGCAGACTGCGCGCCAGGTCATTATTCAGAAGCTCAAAGACGCGGAGCGCCAGGTTGTCTACGAGCAGTTCTCTGACAAAATCGGGAACATCGTGACTGGGTCCATATTCAAGGCTGAGGGCGACCAGATACTCGTGCGCCTCAACGACAAGACCGAGGCTATAATGCCGAAGGAGGAGCGCATCGTCGGAGAGAAGTACAACCCCGGAGACCGCATGAAATTTTATCTTCTTGATGTGCGCCAGACGACGCGTGGGCCGCGCATCATTGTTTCGCGCACGCATCCGGGACTGTTGCGCCGGCTGCTTGAGCTTGAAGTTCCGGAGATCAGCGACGGCGTGGTCGAAATACGCAACATAGTTCGTGAGGCTGGAACACGCGCGAAGATCGCAGTCGCTAGCCTAGACGTGAACGTCGAGCCGCTCGGCGCCTGCGTGGGAAAACAGGGCGGGCGCATCAAGTCCATAAGCAGCGAGCTCAACGGCGAAAGAATAGACATAATCGTTTACGACAGAGATCCGCTCAAATATATCGTGAACGCGCTCTCGCCTGCGAAGATAGTACGCATAGAGCCGTTGCTCGACCAGGACCGTTCTGTCATCGCCTACGTCCACTCAGACCAGCTTTCGCTGGCGATAGGCAAGGCGGGACAGAACGTCCGCCTCGCTGCGCGCCTCACTGGATGGAAAATAGACATTAAGGTGAAGGACGAAGAGAAGCTGCCCACGATGAAAGACCTCTTTATGGACTTCTCCGAGATTATGTCGGACGAGGGCAAGTAAGAGCCTATGGCTAAGGCCGCGAAGCAGCCTGTAAAAAAGCAGCGCCCGAGGACATGTGTCGGCTGTGGCGAAGAATCTCCGAAGCGGACGCTTCTTCGTGTAGTGCGTTCGCCGGAAGGCGGGGTACGCTACGACCCTACGGGCAAGGCGAACGGGCGCGGCGCTTATCTCTGCGCCGACCCGGCCTGCGTCGCCGCTGCAAAGAAGAAAAAATCTCTCTCCCGCGCGCTCAAGACGGAAGTGCCTGAGTCTGTCTACGAAGAGCTCGCCGCGCTCTGCAAAAAAATGGAGGGCGAAGCGTGAGAGTTTGCCGCGAACGCCGAGTTCTTGATATGCTCGGCATGGCGAGGCGCGTCGGCGCGCTCCTTGTCGGGCAGGATAAAGTTCTTCCGGCGCTAAAGGGCGGCGAGGCTTTCGCTGTTTTCGTGACCGACGACTGCTCGGCGAACGTCTCGCGCCATATAGAAGCGGCGGCACGGCGTGGTGACGCCGAGATATTTTTGCTTGAAGGAACGGGCCGCGGCGTGCTCGGAGCGAGCCTCGGGGTGACGGCGGCGCAGGTCGCCGCGCTTCCTATGAATAGCGGTTTTGTTAAAAAAATTTACACACTGACTTGTGACAGGAGTGATGCGAATGAGTAAAATCAGAGTTTATGATCTTGCTAAAAAGCTCGGAAAGAGCAATACTGAAATGGTCGAGCTGCTCACGGGCCTCGGCATCAGCATTAAATCGTATATGAGCTCGATAGACGAAGGACTCGTCCCGATGGTGGAGGAGTCGCTGAATAAGGCGCAGGAAGAGGCCTCGCGTCAGGAGTTAGAGGCTCTGTCTGGATACCCGACAGTCGCGGTTAAAGACGGCGCTTCCGTCTCCGACGTTGCGGCGCTCGCTGGCGAAAAAGCTGGAAGCGCGGTCAAAGCGCTGATGATGGAGGGGCTTATGCTCCCCGCGACGACTCGCGCCGACGATAAGATTCTCCAGATACTTGGAAAGACATTCAAGAAGAATTTCGTCTTCACCTCGGAGGTTCTGCCCCCTGCTCCAGTGAAAGGGGAGCACGAACCCGCGGAAGCCGATGCAGGGGCGGCTGAAGCGAAATCTGAGGAAGTGCCTGCCCCGCAGCAGCCGCGCGCGGAGGCTCCGGCGTCGGCATCCCACAAAAAACTCAAAGCCAAGGATAAAAAGAAAAAGGGGAAGCATTGCGGAGACGGCGAGCTTCAGCCCCGTCCGCCTATAATCACAGTTATGGGACACGTCGACCACGGCAAGACGACGCTCCTCGACAACATTAGGAATACTCACGTTACAGAAAAAGAGGCCGGCGGCATCACTCAGCATATCGGAGCTTCGCGCGTCGAATACAACGGCAACACGCTTGTCTTCCTCGACACGCCGGGCCATGAGGCTTTCACATCAATGCGCGCCCGCGGCGCTCAGGTTACTGACATCGCTGTCCTCGTCGTCGCGGCGGACGACGGCATCAAGCCGCAGACCGTCGAAGCGCTCAACCACGCGAAGGCCGCCGGCGTCCCGATAGTCGTCGCAGTCAACAAGATAGACAAGCCTGAAGCGAAGCCAGAGCGCGTGCGCCAACAGCTTGCCGATTACGGCCTCATCCCAGAGGAATGGGGCGGCGACACGATTATGGTAGACGTAGCCGCGAAGAAGGGGCTTCACGTCGACGATCTGTTGGAAATGCTTCTGCTCGTTGCGGAAATGCAGGAGCTTAAGGCGGACCCGAAGGCTGCGCCGACTGGCACAGTGATTGAGGCAAACCTTGACAAGGGCAAAGGCCCGGTCTCTACGGTCATAGTTCAGGACGGAACGCTGCGCCGCGGCGACATCATCCACACCGGCTCCGCGTGGGGCAAAATCCGCGCGATGATAGACGACAAGGGACGCAACGTCAACGAAGCCGGCCCCAGTATGCCGGTCGAAGTGCTCGGCCTTGAGAGCGTTCCGCAGCCAGGCGAAAAGTTCACAACGCTTTCGTCGGAGCGTGAGGCGCGCGAGCTCATGTCGCAGAGCGAGTTCGAGCGCCGTGAGACGGATCAGAGCAAGGCGAAGCGGCTGACGCTTGAAGAGCTCTACGAGAAGATGCAGACCGAAGAGGTCCCGCAACTCCGTATCGTTCTTAAAACCGATGTGCAGGGGTCGCTCGAAGCCTTCCATTCTTCGTTGATGAAGATGAGTACAGACGCTGTGTCGATCAACATAGTACATGAGGGCGTGGGACGCATTTCAGAGTCCGACGTGATGCTCGCCTCTGCATCGAACGCCATAATCGTCGGTTTCAACGTCCGTCCCGACAGCAACGCCAAAAAAATGGCGGAAAATGAAGGCGTACAGATACGCCTTTACCAGGTTATATACGACATGCTCGACGACGTGAAAGCCGCCATGGAAGGCATGCTAGCACCCGAGCTGCGCGAGCACACGCTCGGCCAGGCGGAGATACGCGAAATATTCCGCGTCCCGAAGGTCGGCAACATCGCCGGCTGCCGCGTGACGGAAGGGCTGATCCGCAGAAGCGCGAAGGTGCGCCTGATACGCGACGGCGTCGTATTCTGGAGCGGCGAGCTTTCGAGCCTCAAGCACTTCAAGGACGACGTGCGCGAGATAAAGGCCGGAAACGAATGCGGCTTAAGCTTTGAGAAGTTCCAGGACTTCCGCGTTGGCGACGTGGTAGAAGCCTACGAGATACTGAAAGAGAAAAAGTCTCTCGATTAACGACGCGCGATGCAGCTATGGATAGCCGCGGCGTGGCTTGAGATGCGCCTGCCGTTCGCCGCGAGTCTAAAGGACAGGCGGCACGTCGTCCGCTCCATCACGGACGGCGTGCGCGGGCGCTTTTCTATATCCGCGGCGGATCTTGGGCCAGACGGGGCGCACGACTCCGCGGAGCTCGGCTTCGCCGCCGCTGGTTCGTCGCCGCGCGAGCTTGACGAACGGATGCGCAATCTCGAAAAATTTCTATATCAGAAGGAAGAGGACGGAGAATTCGAAATCACCGGCTTTTCTCTGGAGGTGTTCAACTATGGTGACATATCGGATAGACAGGCTCAATAAGGAATTTCTGCGCCTTATCTCCGGGATGCTTCAGACGAGGATAAAAAACCCCGACGCCGGCGAGGCGATACTGACGATGGTTTCTGTGTCGCGCGACCTCGGCCACGCGAAGGTCTTCTACACGCTTATAAATCAGGAGGACAGTGAGAGGGTGCAGGCTGCGCTCGATGCTGCGGCTTCAGTTTTGCGCGCGATGCTTGGCAAGGAAATGCGGCTGCGCACGATTCCAGAGCTCCATTTCTGCATAGACGAATCGGAGGTCAAGGCGCGTAGGATGGACGAACTGCTTGACATGGTAGCTGAGCGCGACGCGAAATTGAAGGCGGAGCGGGAGGAAGTATGCTGAACGGCGGAGCCTTCCGGGAGGCGCTCGCAAAGCTGAAAGGCTATAGCGCATGGACGCTCGTCTGCCATGAGCACCCAGACGGCGACACTTTGGGCAGCGCCTTCGCGCTTTACTCGCTCGCGAAGCGCTGCGGCAAGCGCGCCGCGATTGTGTCGAAGGACCCGCTTCCGCAAGTTTTGTCTTTTTTCCCTTATTCGGACGAACTTGTATGCTCGCTGACCGCACCGCGCTCTCTTGCAGAAGGCGCCCTGCTAGTCGCGGTGGATATGAGCACGGCGGAGCGCTCGGTCGAAAATTTCAACGAGCTGCTCTCGGTCTGCGATGATTCTATCTGCATAGACCATCACGGCGACAACAGGCTTTTTTGCAAAACGAACCTCGTCGAGCCGCAGGCTTCGGCGACGGCGGAAATCGTCGTACGGCTTATGGAGGCCTACGGCGAGGGCATAACGGCTGAAGAGGCTGCGGCGCTCTATACGGCGCTCTCAACTGACAACGGAAACTTCCGTTTTGGCTCGACTACTGCGGAGAGCCACCGCTGCGCTGGCGTGCTGCTCGAAGCGGGCGCGAAGCCTGACGAGATATACGACTGCCTCAGCCAGAACATGAGCGCCGCTTCGCTGCGCCTCTGGGGGCTCGCTCTCTCGCGTACGGAGACCTTCGGCGGCGGAGAGTGCGCGATTTTCTGGCTGCGCCGCGAGGAACTGGAAGCGTCCGGCGCGGAAAGCGCTGAACTCGAAGGCTTGGTGAATTTGCTGCTTCGCATAAAGGGCGTAAGGCTTGCGCTCTTCCTGACGGAGTACGACGGTTACTGCAAGCTCAGCGCACGTGCAAGGCCGCCCTACAGCGCGCGCTTAGTCGCCGCGGCCTTCGGTGGCGGCGGACACCAATGCGCGGCGGGCGCGAAAGCCGCCGGTCAGCTTGAGGATATTATTAAAAGAGTGAAGGAAGAGGCTCTGAATGGCGCCGTTCTCGGGGATACTTCCTGTAAATAAGCCGGTGGGGCTTCGCAGCACCGACTGTGTTCAGAAGATACGGCGTGCTCTTTGGCGCGGCGCGAAAATAGGCCACGGAGGGACGCTCGACTCAACGGCCTCAGGCGTGCTCGTAGTGCTCATAGGGCAGGCGACGAGGCTTTCTAATTTTATTATGTCAATGCCCAAAAGTTACGAAACAGTTGTTGCCTTCGGCACGCGCACCTCGACAGACGACGCTAGCGGGGAGGCCGTTGCGCGCGCCCCATTCGAGCACATAACGAACGAAACGATAGACTCGGCGCTCTGCGGCTTCATGGGCTGGCGTATGCAGTCGCCGCCCGCCGTCTCCGCCGTCCACATAGGAGGCGAGCGAGCGCACGTGCTTGCTCGCAGCGGGTGTGAAGTAAAGCCTGAGCCGAAGCCGGTATATTTTTCAAGAATTACACGGCTGTCTGACATCGACGGAGAGGGGCGCGTTGTATTCCGCGTAGACTGCCGTAAAGGAACCTATATACGCAGCTTCGCGCGCGACCTCGGCGAACGACTCGGCTCCGCAGCTCACGTTTCTGCGCTGACGCGCACGGCCTGCGGCCCGTTTGGAATAGAGGCGGCGAAGAGTGCGGAGGAGCTTTTTGCCATGACGGTGGAGGGACTTGCACGCGAGGTTACGCCAGTGCCTGCACTTGAAACGCCATGTCCTGCATACGATGCGGACTATTCCGCGTTCGCCGTGCTTTCGTGCGGCAGGCAGGCTTCTCTTTCCGCGCTTACTCGACTTTCGTTCGGCACGGAGCCGCGCCCCGATTCTCCCGTAGTGATCAAATCAAAGAAAATTTTCTCGATTTGCCGCGCGATGAAAAGAAACGGAACGCTCGAACTTTCGCCCGACGTGAACATAATTTTACCTGGAGGCTTAGAATAATGATTTACGCGCTTGGAGCCTTCGACGGCTTCCATCTCGGACACGCGCGGCTGCTGCGCAAAGCGGCGGAACGCGCAGCCGAAGCCGGGACGGGCTGGGGAGTGATGACCTTCGACGGGCATCCGCGCCAGCTTCTCGACATGGATAATTTCAGGCTGCTCTTCTCCCAGCGAGAAAAGGATCTCATAGTGGCCTACCTCGGCGTTCCTCGCATGGAGAAGATCGCCTTTACGCACGATTTCGCCGCCTTCTCGCCCGAGAGCTTCGCAGAGTATATAAACAAAACATACGATGTTGGCGGACTCGTCATAGGGGAGAATTTCCGCTTTGGCCGGTGCCGCGCGGGCACACCGAAAGTTCTTTCCGAGATATGCGCCGCGCGCGGCTGGACGCTAGACGTAGTGCCTCGATACAGCTTTGATGGCATGACGGTCAGCAGCACGGAGACGCGCCGCGCCGTCGCGCTCGGCGAAATGTCGCTTGCGGCGAAGATGCTCGGCTATCCGTTCATCATAAGCGGTGTTGTAACCGAGGGCGACGGGCGCGGACGCAAGCTTGGCTTCCCGACAGCGAACATTCCCGTCTTGCGCGGCAAAATATATCCGCCCGAGGGAGTTTACAGCGCGCTCGTCCACACCGGTGGCGAGTGGCTGTCCTGCGCGCTCAACATCGGCAGCAACCCGACCTTCGAGGGAGAGCGCGAGATACGCTGCGAAGCGCACGTCATAGGCGCGGAGGAGGATTTCTATGGCCGCGAGCTGCTCGTATTCATAACGACGCGCGTACGCGGGGAGATCAAATTCGGCGAGAGCGAAGGTCTCGTGGCGCAGATGAAGAAAGACGTCGAGGCTTGCCGCGCCGACACTAAGGAATATATGAAGAAAAACGCCGGTACTATGGAGAAATTCGCCGCCGTTCTTTGACAGCGAAGCAACGCTATCGTATCATTATGAAGTCGCTGAAAAAGCCGATGTTTATGAGGAGGAAGATTTCCCTTGCTTAGAACGCTGAGAAAACACACCAAAGTGATAATGATAATCGTCATACTGTTCTTCGTCGCCTCGTGCTTCGCGGGGTATGGCCTGTACGTGCGCGGGGGCAGGAACAGCGAAGGGATGAGGGATTACCCTGTCGCTGAGATAGACGGGAAAGAGATAATGCGCTCCGCGCTCGAACAGGGGGCTGCGCGCCTTTCCGAGCAGTATGGCGCGAACATAACCTCCGCCGACGTGCCGATGATACGCAAGGCGGTCATTGACAATATGGCTGTGGACGCTGAACTTGAAAAGGAAATAAAGGCGCGTAAGATAGAAGCGCCGGAGTCCGAGATCGACGAAGCCTACAAACGCATTATGGACAGCTACCCGACGCGCGAGGAGTTCTTCGCCTACATGCAGCGCAGCGGAATCACAGAGAAGCAGATGAAGGACGACATCGCGCGCCAGCTCCGTATGCAGAAGCTTATGGAATCGCTTGGCGAGGACGTGAAGGTTGAGGATAAGGAAGTAACGGCCTTCTATGACGCGACTAAGGACTTTCTCTACAAGCAGCCTGCGGGTATAAAGGCCAACATCGCCACCTTCCGTAAGCGGGAATCAGCCGAAGCCGCGCAGAAGGCGATAGCGGTCGGCGGCAAGTGGGACGAAGAGATTGAAAAGCACCGCTCTGACGTTGAGATGGCGACGCCTTACGACCATCCGGTAATCCTTACCGACCAGATGCTTCAGAACGAGCTCGCAGTCGTGAAAGACTTGCCGCTTAATAAGATCTCGCCCGTCGAGAAAGCCAACGACCCGTTCGTATTCATTGCGATTAACCGCGGACGTGAGGCTGAGCGCGTGCTGCCGTTCAACGAGGTGAGCGGCGACGTTCGCGCGACGATACGCAACCAGAAGATGCAGGTTGAGCAGCGGAAGTTCTTTGAAGAACTTCGCGCGCGCGCCGACGTGAAGATCCTCGACACCGCGATATTCCCGTCCGAGAAAGAGGCTGGCACAGCATCAGCCGATGTGACGGCCCCCGCCGCGGAAACGAAGTCGCAAGACAAGGTGGAGTCGGCGTCCGGCGACGCAAAATAGCGGCGAGCTTTTTTCTCAGAGAAAATTTTAAGGCCGGGGCTTCGCCTCCGGCCTTTTTGTATATCCGCCGCGGCGCGGCTTACGCTTCGAGCTTCGCCATGTCCTCTTTGTGCGGCAGCTCGTCTTCTTCGCCGTCGAGCGCTATGGCGGAGAAGCGCTTTATGTCTTCGGTTATGAATTTATCCTTATGATAGACGAGCGAGAAAGTCCTGCCCCATTCGCCGTCCGCGCGGCAGATCGTGCGCACGGAGCCGCTTTTGAGATGCGGCGCGGGCAGCCGCACAGAGGCGACACCGATACAGCCCTCCTCAACCACCGCTCGCAGCGTCGAGTCGAAACATGCAACCTCCCACTTCACTTTTATCCTGCGTCCGTGTTCCTCCATGAAATTTTCGAAGATTTTGCGCGTTCCGCTCCCTCTCTCGCGCAACACGAAAGGTTCTCCGCACAACTCGTCGAGTGTAACGGCTGCGCGCGCTGCGAATTTGTGCGATGCGGAACAGAAAAGCGCGACGTAGTCGTCGCGGCAGTGGAACGATACCAAGTCTTTGCTGCGCACACGCCCCTCGACGACGGCTGTGTCGAGCTCAGATGCCAGCAACATCCGCTCAATCGTCTGCGTGTTGTTGACGTAGCTGTAGATCTCCGTCTCCGGCCTTGCCTCGCCGAAGCGTTTAACAAACGACGGCATGAGGCACATGCCAACAGTCACGGATGAGCCTATGCGGAGCCTATCCAGTCTCTTGTCCGGCGACATGTCATACTCTAACCCCTCTCGTAGGCCCCATGACCTCCTTAGCGTGCGAGAACAGCCTACGCCCTTCACCAGTGATGTAAAGCCTCCTCGACAGCCGATCAAAGAGCCTCGCAGCATACAAATCCTCAAGCTCCTTTATGAGCTGGCTCACCGTAAGCTGCGCGAGATGGCACTCGCGTGCCGCCGCGCTGACCGAGCCGCACTCAGCGACCTTGATAAATACCCTCAGATGATGAAGCGTCATGCTCCTGCCTCCGTTATATAGTGTTTTTCTATGAGTTTAATCATATTTTATTATGTTTGATAATTAAAGGAGTGGCATATAATTAACGCATTTGATACCTGAATTTCAACGAAGGATGTGACAACATGAAAATCCTTGTAATTGGAGGAGTTGCGGCGGGAACTAAAACGGCGGCGAAGCTCAAGCGCGAGGACCGTTCCGCAGAGGTGACGGTGTTAGCGAAGGACAAAGATATTTCCTACGCCGGTTGCGGACTGCCTTACTATGTCGGAGGAGTGATCGCCGGCAAGGCGTCGCTCGTCGTCAACACTCCCGCGAAATTCTCTGCGCTCACAGGCGCGAAGGTGCTCACCGGCAAGGAAGCCGTCGCGCTTGACCGGGCCGCAAAGACCGTGACCGTGTCAGACCTCGAGACCGGCGCACGGAGCGTCTGCGGCTACGACAAACTGGTGATATCGGTCGGAGCGTCGCCGATTGTTCCAAAGCTTCCTGGTACTGAGCTCAAAAACGTCTTCGTTATGAGAAAGCCAGAGGACGCGATAGCGCTGCGTGAACTGCTCGAAACGGGCGAAGTTAAGCGCGCCGTGGTCTGCGGCGCGGGCTTCATCGGCCTTGAGGTTGCCGAGAACCTCGAGGCTAAGGGCGTCAAGGTCTCAGTGATAGACATGGCGGGTCAGATACTACCCGGTTTCGACCCGGAGGTTGCGGCCTACGTAGAACGCAAGCTCGCCGACAGCGGCATCGTCTGCTTCACCGGGACGAAGCTGGAAGGCATAGAGGGGACTGATAAGGTTGAAAAGGTGCTGACTAGCCGCCGTGGCATGAAAGCCGACGCCGTCGTGCTCGCGCTCGGTATAAAGCCGAATACGGCGTTTCTGCGCGAAAGCGGCCTTGAAATGGCACCTAACGGCACACTCAAGGTCGACAGCGCGATGCGCACTAATGATCCGGACATCTACGCCGCGGGCGACTGCGTGACGGTCTGCAACAGAATCACAGGCGGGCCTGCGTGGTCGCCGATGGGCTCGTCCGCGAACATCGAAGGCCGCATAGCGGCGAAGAATATCGCTGGGGGCAGCGAAAGTTACAAGGGCGTCCTCGGCACGGGCGTCTGCAAGCTGCCCGGCCTCAACGTTGGGCGCACTGGCCTCACAGAGGCCGCGGCGAAGGTCGCAGGATACGACGTCGTTACCGTAACAGCCGTGGTCGACGACAAAGCGCATTATTATCCTGGCGCGTCGAACTTCATCGTCAAGATGATAGCCGACCGCAAGAGCGGTAAATTCCTTGGAATGCAGACGCTCGGCCCCGGCGCTGTCGACAAGATGACAGACATCGCGGCTATGGCGATATCGATGGACGCGACGCTAGCCGACCTGGAAAACCTCGATCTCGCGTACGCGCCGCCATTCTCGACCGCGATACATCCATTTGTCCAGATGGTTAACATCATGCAGAACAAGATTACTGGCGCGCTCGATTCCTTCACTCCAGCGGAATTCGCCGCCGGAGCCGCTGAGGGCTACAGGCTCATCGACACATCGATACTGCCGTCTCTGCCCAGCCTCACGTACCTAGATTACACGAAGGTAGACGAAAGCTTTGACGGGTACGCGAAGGATGAGAAGTTGCTATTCATATGCGCGAAGGGGAAGCGCGCTTATCTGACGCAGAACAAGCTCAAGTCTTTCGGCTACACTGCGACGAAGGTGCTCGAGGGCGGACATACCTTCAACGAAATAGAGACTGAAGAATAGAAAAGAGGAAGAAAAGTGGAGAACGGGCTCGTAACCGCGGCGGAGGAAAAATCTGTAAAAGCGCTAGGTTTTCTTAGAAACAAGGGGACGAACAACTTTTCAGCGCGAGTTATCACCGTCAACGGAAAGCTGACGGCTGAGCAGTTCGCATGCCTAGCTGAGGCGGCGAAGCTCTACGGCAACGGAGTCGTGACGCTCACGACTCGCCAGACGGTAGAGTGCCAGGGAATCCCACTTGACAAAATAGATAAGTTCCGCGCCTTCATTGCGAAGGCCGCCCTCGAAACTGGCGGTACTGGATCGAAGGTGCGCCCCGTCGTATCATGCAAGGGGACGACCTGCCAGTACGGCCTGATCGACAGCTTCGCCGTCTCACAGGAGATTCACGAGCGCTTCTACACGGGCTACCGCCAGGTGCGGCTGCCGCACAAGTTCAAAATAGCTGTGGGCGGGTGTCCAAATAACTGTGTCAAGCCCGACCTCAACGACGTCGGCATCATAGGACAGCTGGTGCCTGAGTTTGACGAGGACTGCTGCAACGGTTGCAAGAAGTGCTCAGTAGAGGCCGCCTGCCCGATAGGAGCCGCGAAGCTTAAAGACGGGCTGTTAGAGATAGACCGTGACAAATGCAACAACTGCGGTCACTGCATCGGGAAATGCCACTTCGACGCAGTGACTGAGGGAACGCACGGCTACAAGATATACATCGGCGGACGCTGGGGGAAATCGACGGCGACCGGCCGCGCGCTTTCTAAGGTCTTCCCAACTAAAGAAGTGGCTCTTGAAACAATAGAGAAGGCGATACTGTTGTTCCGCGAGCAGGGCAAGACCGGAGAGCGCTTTTCGCAGACGATAGCGCGCCTAGGTTTCGACTATATCGAGAAAGAACTGCTTGAAGGCGACATTATGTCGCGCAAGCAGCAGATACTTGATGCGGAGCTGCATCTGACAGGCGGCGCTACCTGCTAGCGCCTGTACTGTAAAACTGGAACGAAGCGGAAGGTCTGCCCCCCTTCCGCTTTTTTCGTGGCTAATATTATATTGTAAAAATCTATGCTGTATATAAAAATTTATTGTTGTTAATAATATATGGGAGGCGCTATAACCGCCGCGTAATACGAAAAACCTTGGGGGAATATTGCAATGGAAAATAACGGCTCTTTTCTTGAACGGACGGCGGGGAACAAATATTTCTGGTTTGCCGCTGCAGCGGCTCTTTCGGTTATAACTCCTAACCCTGCGGTCGGTCTCGCGCTCGGCCTCGCTGTCGCGCTGACAGTAGGCAATCCGGCGCAGAAGGATACGTCCGCGGCGTCGAAGAAGCTTTTACAGCTTTTCGGTTATAATGCTTGGCTTCGGCATGAGATTTGACGCAGTGCCGAAGGCAGGCTTCGCTTCTTTGTGGGTGACGCTGATTTCGATTTCCGCGACGCTCGCGATAGGCTCTATGCTCGGCAAATTCTTCGGTATAGAGCGTAAGCTTGCCGTCCTTCTCAGTTCAGGCACCGGCGATATGCGGCGGCTCAGCGATAGCTGCGATGGCCACAGCGATTTCGGCGTCGAGCGTAGAAACCGGCGTCGCCATGGCGGTCATTTTCCTGCTCAACGGTATAGCGGTATTCCTTTTTCCGCCGCTCGGGCATCTCATCGGCCTCACTCAGGAGCAGTTCGGCTTCTGGGCGGGCGGCGCTTGCGATACACGACACGAGCAGCGTCGTCGGCGCGGCCTCGATTTACGGCGCGGCGGCGCTCGCGATAGGCGCGACGGTAAAGCTCACGCGCGGGCTGTGGAGCCTGCCGGTCTCCTATCTCGGAGCGCGCCTCGCTAAGTCGGATGCTAAGGCGAAGTTCCTGTGGCTTCTGCTAGGCTTCCTGCTCGCTGCGCTCGTGCGTTCGCTTGCGCCGCAGTTCGAAACGCTTTGGGACATCAGTTCGCTCGTCGGCAAACACATGATGACGGGGACGCTCTTCCTGATAGGCGGCGGCCTTGGACGCGCGAAGCTTAAAAAGATAGGGGCTAAGCCGCTTGTCATGGCGGCCGTTCTATGGGCGATAATATCCTGTCTCAGCCTGGCCGCTGTGAGGCTCGGTTTGATGTCCACGCTTGCTATATAGCACGTAATCTTGTCGAAATAAATAAAGTAAAGATCGCCGCGTCGTCTGGAAATTGATGGTGCGGCGTTCTCAGCGCATAAAAAAGGAGGCACTTGCGGGCCTCCGGTTTTTTTATGAATAATCCGATGTGAAGCCTAGGCCGAGAGGGCTTTGACTTTCGCCGTGATGCTCGCCTTGCGGCGCGCGGCTGTGTTACGGTGGACGACGCCCTTGACTACCGCTTTGTCCAGTACGCTCTGAGCCTCGTTCAGCCTCTTCGTCGCAAGTTCAAGATCCTTGCTTTCCACCGCTTCGAGGAGTTTCTTCACCGCGTTCTTGCAGCGGGTTTTCCAGAAACGGTTGTAGATGCGGTTTCTCTCAGTGACCAGGACTCGTTTTTTAGCTGATTTCTTGTTTGGCATTGCCGTCACCTCCTTCACAAAGACAAGGGAAATCTTACCATAAACTATGGCCCTTGCGCAATACTTCGAAAATTTTCTCGGGAAATTTTATGCGTTTCCTTGCCGTAACGGCGGCTCTATGCTATATTTAGCAGGTTGTTTGGGGACTAACCGTGCAATGATAATTCTGAAAAGAATTGGACTTTTTTAGAATGTAGCAATTACGCAGGAGGTGTTGTCTGTGAAAAGGACGTTTCAGCCGCACAATCTGAGAAGGAAGCGCGCGATGGGCTTCCTGGAGCGCTCTGCGACGCCGAGCGGTCGCCGTATACTTAGGAACCGCCGCCGCAAGGGCAGGGCGCGCCTCGCCGTCTAGTTCTGGTGGATTTTGGGTTCTCATCTGCCGCTCGTCTGAAAAAAGGCTGGCAGTTTGATTTTGTTTTCCGCACCGGACGTCGTGACTCAGGCGGGCTGGTGCGGTTGTTGTATGTGACGAATGCGGAATGCCAAGCTCAGGCGGGGGTTGTTGTGGGCAAAAAGATAGCCTGCGGCGCGCAGCGTGTGCGCGGGAGGCGCGTGCTGCGCGAAGCGGTGCGCCGCCTGCTTCCGTGGGTTAAGGATGGTGTGTGGTTTGTTGCGTCGTTGCGCGAGAACGGCCTTGAAGCGAATGCGCGTGACGTCTATTATGACCTCGCCGCGTGCATGAAGCGCCGCGGGCTGCTCATCAAGGAATGGCCTGGTGCGGATTGGAGCGTAGATTCACAACGCGGTTGGTAGGCCGTATCTGCGCTCTGTTCTTGTTGTTCGCCGTCCGTTTTTACCAGGCGGCTGTGTCTCCTTTACTTGGAGGCGGAAAATGCCGTTTTTATCCGAGCTGCTCGGAGTACGCGACCGAGGCTTTGAAAATGTACGGTTCTTTGATAGGGACGTACCTCGCCGCAGCAAGGCTGCTCAAGTGCGGCCCGTGGCATGCAGGCGGATTCGATCCAGTGCCTGATCGCGGCGAGATAGCTGCGCGAAAATGGCTTGGGAAGCTCCTGAGGCTGCGGGAGCAAACTTCGAAAGGATAGGTGAAGATTCTTGGGTATTTGGGACGGAGCGAGCCAGCTCCTTCTTTCATTTCTTGAATTCCTCTACGGGATTACCAATTCGTACGGTTTTGCGATAATCATACTCACGCTGATAGTGAGAGTCGCTCTTTATCCGCTCAATCAGAAGCAGATGGTGAGCATGCAGCACATGCAGAAGATTCAGCCGATGCTTAAGGTTATTCAGGAAAAGTACGGCAACGACAGAGAAAAAATGAATCAAGAGACGATGCGTCTCTACAAGGAATATAAGGTAAATCCCGCCGCGGGATGCCTTCCCATCCTCGTACAGCTTCCGATACTAATTCTCCTTTTTAGAGTCCTCAACAATTACGATTTCGCCGATACGACTTTCATGGGCGTTTTGCTTGGCTCCTCCGCAACGGCGGGGCTCGCCCAGGCCGTCGGCGTCGCACCCGGCCCCGAGGGGGTCTACAGCATCTTTGCAGTGCTCGGCGGCATTCTAAAGAATCCGGTCGGCCTTGCAAACGCCGGGCTCTATCTGGGCAACCTTCTGCTTCTTATAGCCATATCCTTGCTTACGTGGGCGCAGCAGAAGCTTTCCGGCGCAGGCAACAATCCGCAGATGGCGATGATGAACACGATAATGCCGGTGTTTATGGCTTTTATATGCCTTTCGATGCCCGGCGGCGTTATGCTCTACTGGGGGCTCTCTTCGCTAATAGGCATAGCGCAGCAGTATTTCGTTATGAAGAAGACGAAGGAACAGCTCGCTATAAAGCCGACGCTGCACAAGAACAAGCCCGTCAACCGGCAGAACGACGACGATGACGATGAAGACGACGAGGAATAAACGATGAGAAATGCTTCAGATACAGAGCTGATGCCGATGCCCGAGATAGAGAGCCGCGTTGTCGAGTGCTCCTCAGTTGAGGAAGCGAAGGCCAAGGGCGCGGAGATATGGGGAATTAAGCCTGACGATATAGACGCTGCTGTAATTTCAGAGGATAAAAAACTTTTCGGCCTTCTCGGCTCAACCTACAAGGTGGAGATAGCGCCATTCGCGCCGGTCTCATATATTAGATCCTGCCATTTCGTCAACGAGATGCTTGATAAAATGGATCTCGACCTTATTCCAGAGCTCACTGACGACGGCATAATCAACTTAGTCGGCGAGGATGCAGGCGTCGTCATCGGACGTTACGGCGAGACGCTGAAGGCGCTTGAATATATCACGAACCTAGTCTGCCACGACGACATGTCGACGCGGCGCGTGCGCTTTGACTGCGGCGGATATCGCACGCGCCGCGAGCAGACGCTGCGCCGCCTCGCTGAGTCGATTGCGCGCGAAGCTAAGCGCAAGGGGTCGCCTGTCAGCCTCGAGCCTATGTCCAGCTGGGAGCGTCGTATCATACACATCGCTCTGCGTGACGATAAGGATGTTGAAACGCGCTCGATAGGCGAAGAGCCGCTCCGCCGCGTGCTCGTCTGCCCCGTCGGCGGACAGCGCCGCGACAGGGAACGCGGCGGCAGGCCTCAGCGCCGCAGCAGCCGCCTCGGCTAAATCCTGCGGGACGTAGATGCGTCCTATACTATTTGAATTTTTCGGCGTGAAGTTTCACAGCTATTATCTGCTGTGGGGCTTCGCGCTTTTTTTGCTCGTCGTATGGACGCGGCGCAGGGCCGTGCGTATCTACGGCATGAGTGATGGGATTGTGTCGTCCGTCCTCGTCTGGGTCTACTGCGCTGGCATACTCGGTTCATTCGTGCCTGGCATAATAGAGCGGCTGCCGCTTTATCTTGACGGAAGGATAACTTTCGGAGAGGTGTTCCGCGGCCTTTACTCTGCAGGCGGCCTGCTCGCGGGCGGCCTGGTCGGCCTATGGCGGCTGAGGAAGCTCGGCGCGAACTCAGGAGCCTTCGCAGACGCAGCATCTATTCCGCTTGCCGCTATGCTGGCAGTAGGCCGTGTCGGTTGTATGCTTGAAGGCTGCTGCTCGGGGGCTGGTGCGCTTTGCGGCGAGACGCCGCGCTTCTGGCTTCATTTTCCTAATGATCCTGTAAATTTCTGGCGATTCCCCTCGCAGCCGCTAGAATCATTAGCGGCGTTCTGCATCGCGCTGTTCCTTGTCGCACTCTCGGCTTTACTGCCGAAGGATAAGCGTAAGCACGGCGGCATCCTCTTCCCGTTCGCCCTAATTTTTTACGGGCTTTACAGATTGCTCTCCGATCCGCGTAGACAGCTTTATGCAGACGGGCTCATGAACCTCAACCGCTATGTTTGGATGATCGGGATAATTACCGGAGTCGTGTGGCTGCTTCGGACGGCACGACGGCTTAGCGCGCGCGGCTAAGTTTTTAGAAAGAGCCTGATTTTTTTGTTGACTTTTATTGACCTTATGTTATTATATCCGATGTGCAGGGCTAAGAATATTATCGAGAAATTTGTGGAGGTGTTTCAGTTTGGAAAAATTAAAAAAAATCACGACGGCGGCCTTAGCGGCCCTGATCCTTTTTGCTGGCGGTACGGTCGGCTCGTATATAGCGACGAGGTACACTCTCGGAGAATCCGGCGTCGTTAAGGAAAACAATCCTGCGGGCGAGGCCGTCGCTTCTCTGCCGGCCACGGGCGACGCAAAGAATCCGCTCGTGGCGATAGTGAAGAGAAGCTCTCCAGCAGTCGTCAACATCGACATCGAGAGCATGGTAACGCAGCAGCCGATAATGAACCCGTTTCAGGGGAATCCGTTCTTCGACGAATTCTTCGGGGAGGAGTTCTTTGGGCCGCAGCAGCCTAGAAAGGTGCCGCGCCGCGGCAAGGGCTCGGGGTTCATCGTCAGCAAGGACGGCTACATCCTGACGAACAACCATGTCGTCGAAGACGCTGAAAAAATTCGTGTGACTATGCTTGACGGACGGACATTCGACGCTAAGAAAATAGGACAGGATCCGACCTTCGACCTCGCAGTGATACAGATAGAGGCTAAGGATCTTCCGTTCCTTCCGCTTGGCGACTCTGACGCTACAGAGGTTGGGGAGCAGGTCGTTGCTATAGGCAACCCGTACGGCTTCGGCAGCACCGTCACTGCTGGTATCGTCTCGGCGAAGAACAGGGCGCTGCAGGCTCCCGGAGTCAACTTTCAGGGCTTCCTTCAGACCGACGCGGCAATCAACCCCGGCAACAGCGGCGGCCCACTTATTGACATGAACGGCAGCGTCATCGGCATCAACACGGCGATAATTCCATATGCGCAGGGTATAGGATTTGCAATTCCTATTAACATGGCGAAGCAGGTTATGGACGACCTAATAAAGCACGGCGAAGTGCGCCGCGGCTGGCTCGGCGCAACTGTGCAGCCCCTGACGGCCCCTCTGGTCGAGGCCTACAAGATCCCAGTCAAGGAGGGCTCGATAATAGCTGATATACAGCACGGTTCGCCTGCCGATAAGTTCGGCCTTCAGCGCGGAGACGTAATCGTCAAAATAGGCGATAAGGAAATCAAGGCGAGCGAAGACGTCGTCTACGCAGTACGCAATAAGCTCGCGGGCGACAAGGTGAAGTTTGAAATCTACCGCGACGGTAAGAAAATGAGCCTTGACGTTACGCTCGGCGATGTTGGTGGGGCGAAGAGCTTCAACGGCAAGCCGAAACAGAGCGGTGGAAAGCAGCAGGAACCGGCGGAGTCGAAGCGCATGGGCATAACGGTCGTGCCGAACAGCCCAGAATTCAGCGAGGCTCACGGCCTGACCGCGAGCGAGGGCGTAGTCGTAGTGTCAGTGGAGCGCGGTTCGCGCGGACAGCGCTCCGGCCTGCGAGCAGGTGATGTAATCCTCGAAATCAACCGCCAGAAGATAAACGGCGTCGCGGATTGGGAGCGCATGATGAACGAAAAGACTAAAAACTTCGGTTTCCTAGTCTCGCGCGCCGGACAGACGCTCTTCATCTCATCCGGTGAGGAGTAGAAGGAACGGAAGTTAAAGGAACAAGCGACAATAAAAAACGCGGACGGCCTTTTGCGGGCCGCCCGCGTTTTTGTGTTCTGCTGTGTTTTATTGAGCCCCGCGTTTCCTGTAACAGAAGTCGCAGCGCGTCCCGCCCTCCATCAGCGTTTCGCCGCGCACGAGCTCGAGGCTTCCGTCAAAGCCTTCGAGGAACGCTGCGTCGCGTTCGCACGAAAGCACTGTGCCTATATCCGCGCATCCGAGTTTATTATAAAGCTCTGCGAATTTGCAGCGAGTCACGTCGAAGGCGCAGCATTCATCGTCGTCGCGCCGCGTCTCGACTGTCAGAGCCCCGCCTTCGTTAAACTTTTTAACGCAGTTTTCCTTCAGCGACGCAAGCCCGCCGCCGTGTGCGGCGGCGGCTGCTCTGCCGGACTCGCGTGCAACCTCCTGCATCGCGCGGCGGACGACCTCAAGCGCGCGATCCTCGCCGAATTCACGGCAGAAGGCTCGGATAAGCGGCGCTAGCACGCGCGCCTCTATCTCCCTCTGCTGGAGCAGAGTTATATCCTTGTATCCTTCTTTCACAAAAACACACCTCCGAAACGAAAAATCTTCCTGATCAGTATTTTACTGCAGACGCGAAAGGTGCGCCCGCAGATGTTAGAATAATATCAGGCGGCGCGCGACGCTGCCGCTGGAAGGGGATACAAAATGAACGATGAACTCGCGCCGCGCTGCGACGCGGAGCAGGTAAAAACGCTTGAAGCAAAGATACGCGAGCTTGAGGAGAAGCTCGCCGCCGCCGACGGTCTGGCGCATTCCGGCAGCAGCGCTGGCACAGCGATTGAGGAACGTGCCGAGCGGCTTTTTGAAGAGCTTAAACCATATCTAGACAAATACCGCAGCGGCGGCGGCGAACTGCTGTGCCGCGTCGCGGAGAAGGTGCGGAAAAATCCAGGCGCGTCGCTTGCGATAGCGTTCGGCGTCGGGCTGCTCGCTGCGAAGCTGTTTGACCGCGGAAAAAACTAACCGCCAGGGAATTCCGTGAACAGGATTACGACTGCAGTCCTCAGCTTTTTCGAACTCGTCGAGGCGGAGGGGCGTGAACTGCGTTCGCAGACGGAGATACTTGCGAAGCGTGTGCTTCTGCTTTTCTTCAGCGGGCTCCTTCTCTTCGCCTCGGCTCTCGCGGGCGGCTTCGCCTTTTACGCAGCAGTCGCACCGAAGCTTGGGCGTCCAGCGGCTGCTTTGATTGCCGCAGCTATGCTCGCCGTGCCGGGGGTATACACGCTTTCTAAAGGACTTGCCAAAGATTCCGGCGCCGCGGCGACGCCGCGCAGCGTGGAGGATGAGCGAAATGTCAGCTAAGCCGACGCTTGACGACGCGAAGCGTGATTTCGCGGCCGCTATGGATAAAATCAGCGCCGCGGACGCTATGCGCGCGCATCCGCTCGAAAGCGTCGCCGCAGCCGTCGCAGCTGGCGCGCTCGTCGGCGTTTCTGGACGAAAGCTTTCGCGCATAATATTTCCTATCCTTGATATTACCGGCTTCGCATCACGCATTTTATCCAAATAACACGACAGACTCCGCTAGCATATGAAAGGCCCCGGTCGCTAGGCTGGGCCTTTTTCGTGGTTGATATTTTAGAAAGTCCAGCTTACATGAGGAACATATAGTCAATTATACTCAATTAACTTACAGACTTAACATAATTGCCTCGTCAAATGTTTTCACAGAGCGCATTATTTTCTGCAGCC
>CAVEUD010000031.1:0-30282 GCA_963618995.1 bacterium | reverse complement strand
CGACTTCTTTTGACCTGTATCCGCTGCGGCTGTCGGGGTTGTTCGAATGTTTATATTTTCCGTACCCCGGGCGTTCGTTCATTTCCTCTTCAAGCATATCCATGATGGTATCTCCGGGAAGATCTTTAACAGCATCCTGAAGATCCCGCCGCCGTCCGGTTTTCTCAGGCTCATTTGAAGAACTTCGCTGCTTACTGACACGTGCCATAATAAATCGCCCTCCCGGGCAAGTCTGCCATAGCAGGGCGGGCTGGTTGCAAACTTACAGAGTTATGTTCACACTCTCCTTCAAGCGCTTCGACATGGCGGAAACGGCCGTACTCGTCTATCGCAGTATACTGACAGAACTATTTCTCCTCCGCTTCTCCGACATGGCATGCATTCGGCGCGAACTTAACGTCCGCCTGTACGCGCTGTCCAGGGTACTGCATCCGCCCGCAGGGCCCGGGAACGTATTCAGGGTCAGGCGGAGGAATGCGTACGGCTCCGATACGCTTCATCACCCTATGGAGGGCTGAAATTCTTCATACCGTGCAGCTACTTTGGCGACGCCGTACTTTGTCGCATACCTGATAAGAGATTGCCTGTAACGTTCCTTTTGTGACATCCTACCCATGCGGGGAACCGTCCTTCTGTCAGTGGATTTGTGGTGAAATTACCTTACAGCATGGACAGGCTTTCCGCTTTTGTTTTGCGTTTCCCTGCGTATTTACATTAACTCATATCTTACATATATCGCGTCTTATATACTTCTACCCTCTGCCTTCTGTCACATTTGTATGGTAAACCTACAGTTCCTGTATGCGTGCCAAGTGTTACAGCATAGCTTCTCCTCTGTTCCATATTAATACGCCCTATTTGTTTTATATCAATAATTGGGTGACATGGAGATGGATATGTCGGCATCCCTTCGTATAGCTTGAGAGAAAGATCGATAATTTGATTGCCTCCTTCTTAAATTGTATAGCTTCCGCTTATATCGCCTTCACCATGCCGCCGTCGACGAGCACCGTCTGCCCGGTGATGAAGGTGTTCGACGGCGCGCAGAGGAACGCGGCGAGCTTGCCGTATTCGTCGGGGCGTCCGTAACGGCCAAGCGGGATTCCGGCGAAGGCTTTTTTCTGGAGCTCTTCTACTGTGAGTCCGGCCTTCTCGGCACGCATCCTGTCGAGCTGCTCTATGCGCGCGGTGCCGATGCGTCCAGGCGCTATTACGTTGACGAGGATGTTGTCCTTCCCGAGCTCCTGCGATAGCGTCTTCGCGAGGCCGACGACGCCCATGCGGAAGGTGTTCGAAAGGATTAGGTTGTCGAGAACGGCCTTGACAGAGGACGAGGTGGAGCAGAGGATGCGTCCGCCGCCATGCGCGCGCATATAGGGAAGGACCTCGCGTATCGTGCGGATGTACGAGAGCAGGCAGAGTTCGTAGGCTTCCTGCCACGCCGCGTCGTCGAAGGCGTCGAAGGGGCCGGGCTTCGGGCCGCCTGTGTTGTTGACGAGCGCGTATATCGGGCCGCACTTCTCCGCCGTCGTTTTGACGAGAGCTTTTATGTCTTCGGGGTTCGTGATGCTTCCGACGAAGAACTCGGGGCGGTTGCCGGTTTCTTTGAAGATGTCCTCCTGCGCCTCCTTGAGCTGGTCCTCGAAAGGCGAAAATATCATCACATTCGCGCCCTCGCGCGCTAGCTCGCAGGCAATCGCCTTGCCGAGTCCGCTGCTCGAGGCCATTACGAGCGCGCTTTTACCTTTAAGTCCGAGATCCATGTCTATTTCCTCCTTCTATTTATTTCTGATTTTTAGGTCGATTACCGGGTTGACGAGCGGCTCGAAGGCGAAGCCGTCCGGCCCAGTTATGCGGCATTCAGCTACGTCGCCGTCCTGAATGTGTACCGCGCGCGGCGTTCCGGTCGAGAGTACGTCGCCGGGCAGCCAGCCCTGCATATGCGAGACGAGCGCGACGAGGCGCGAGGGTCTGAAGGTCATGTTCGAGACGGTGTTCTTAGCGTGTATTTCGCCGTTGTGGACGGTCGCAACCTCGAGCGCCGAGACGTCGGGAACTTCATCGGGCGTCACGAGCTGCGGGCCGAAGGTGAAGAAGGTGTCGAAGCCCTTGACGATGGTCAGGTAGCGCGGGTTGAGGCGCAGTATCGACTCTTCGGTCATGTCGAGTACCGTCGTATAGCCCGCGACGTATTTGAGCCAATCGCCTTCTTCGATGAATTTGCATTTTTTGCCTATGATGACGCCGAGTTCGCCCTCCGCGGTCGTCTTCTGCGCCTCGGGCAGCGCGGGGATTTTTATCTCGTCGCCGGGGCCTGCTATGCAGGAGGCTGGCTTGTAGAAGCTTCCGGGGAAGACCTGCGGCGTCTTTTCTCCGAGGTCGCCCGCGTGGTCCTTATAGTTAAGGCCGATGCCGAAAATTCTGGGCGGGTTTCTGTAGAGCGGGCCGTAGACGACTTCGCCGTACGGTATGGCCTCTTTTTGGGCGAGCGACTCAGCTTCGGCTCTGCCGCCGACGTTGTACCATTCGGTCAGCGGCTCAAGCTGCTCCTTCTCGATAAGGGGAAGCAGCTCGCCCTCGGGCTCGAAGCCCGCGCGCAGGCCGAGCGCCGTCAGCGGCAGGATGCCGGACTTAGTGACGAGCCCCGCGCGCTCGACGTTCCATTTGCGGAATGTAGCTAATCTCATTTATAAAAACTCCCTTCAGTTATTTTCCAGCAAGCCGCTCGAAGGCGGCTTTCATGCGCCCGCATCCCTCAACGATGTTGTCGAGGCTGTTGGCGAAGCTCATGCGCAGATAGCCCTCGCCGTTGACGCCGAAGACGCTGCCCGGCACGAGCGCGATTTTCGCCTCGTCGAGCAGATATTCCGCAACCTCCGCGCACGGACGGCCGAGCTTCTTCACGTTGATGAAGATGTAGAAAGCCCCCTTCGGCGACAGGCAATACGCTCCCGGCATATCGTTTATCGCCTTGACCGCGTAGTCGCGGCGGCGTTGGAATTCGCGCACCATCAGATCCACCTCGTCCTTCTCATTGCGCAGCGCCGTTATCGCGGCACGCTGGACGAACGACGCGGCGCAGGTCGTGTTGTGCTGGTGTATTTTGTTCATCGCGACTATGAGCTCCTTCGGCGCGGCCGCGTAGCCTATGCGCCAGCCCGTCATGGAGTAGGCCTTTGAAAAGCCGTTGAGCGTCACTGTGCGCTCTGCCATTCCCGGCAGCGAGGCAATGCTCGTCTGTTTTTCCCCGTCGTAGACGAGCCGCTCGTAAATTTCGTCGGATATCACGAGTAGGTCGCGTTCCTGCGCGAGCTCCGCGATTTCCTCAAGTTTCGCGCGCGAGAGAACGCCGCCGGTGGGGTTGCATGGCGTAAGCAGCACGACCGCCTTGGTGCGCGGCGTTATTTTCGCGCGTATTTCCTCAAGGCTCGGCTCGAAGCCGTTCTCTTCCGTCAGCGAGTAAGAGACTGGCTTCGCGCCGAAGAGCGCCGGGACGTTGAGATAGTTTATCCAGACCGGATCCGGTATCAGAAGCTCGTCGCCTTCGTCGAGCACAGTGCATAGCAGATCGAATACAGCCTCCGAAAGCCCCGCCGCCACAAGCACGTTTTCCACCGCGCACGGGATGCCGTTCGCGGCGCGCAGCTTTTCCGCTATCGCCTCGCGCAGCTCCGCCATGCCGAAGTTCGATGTGTAAAAGACCTCGCCGTCTTGCAAACTCTTCACCGCCGCTTCTTTGATGTAATCGGGCGTGTCAAAGTCCGGGCGGCCGATTTCAAAATGGATGACGCGCTCTCCTGCGCGCTCCATAGCGAGCGCCTTTTCGTTGACCTTGCGGATGCCTGACGGAGCGAGCGCGCCGACCCTCGCAGCTGTGAAATTTCTCATACTCTATTCCCCTTTTCATAAATCAAAACTAACTTTATTTTTTATTGTATCATCTGTCAATTCAAATATTAATTAGGCAATATCATGATGTAAAATACCTATTAGCATATAATATTATATGATTTCCTCTATGGCTCTGTATGAGGAGGCGGCACGTTGCTCAAGGACATAGAATATATCTACGCTGTATATAAGGAGCGGAGCTTCTCGAAAGCGGCTCGGCGGCTCTTCATCTCGCAGCCGTCGCTATCCGCAGCGGTCAAGCGCGCCGAACAGAAGCTCGGCGTCGCGCTCTTCAACCGAAGCGCAAGCCCTATCTCGCTGACTGAAGCGGGCGAATACTATATAAAATCGGCGGAAAAGATAATGGAGATAGAGCGCGAGATGCGCGAGCACTTCGCGGCGCTCGCAGGCGGCGGTCCGGCGCGGCTTCGAGTCGGCAGCTCGATGTTCTTCTGTTCTTACGTACTGCCCGATATCATCGAGGCGTTCCGAAGCGAGCACGGCAGCGTCGTCGTAACGCTTGCCGAGGGCAGCAGCGTCGCGCTCTCGGAAAAACTAAAGGACGGAAACCTCGACTTCATGCTTGATGCCGAGCCGCCGGACAAAAATATTTTCGAGTCCGCTGTCTGGACGACGGAGGAAGTAATTTTAGCTGTCCCTGCGTCTCTTGCGATAAACGGCGAGCTTGAGGAATACCGCTGTACGTTTGAGGAACTCGCCGCGTCGCGCAAGGGCGGGACGCGAAAGCCCGCTGTGCCGCCGGAGCGCTTCGCCGACGAAGAATTTCTGATCCTGACGAAATGGAACGACATGCACCGCCGCGCTATGGCGATATGCCGCAGCGCCGGCTTCACGCCGAAAGTCTCTATGTACCTTGAACAGATGATGACGGCTTACTATCTCGCCTGCGAGGGCAAGGGCATCGCCTTCGTGCGCGACGCGTTGATCGACTGTCTGCCGCCGACCGGCAAAGTATTTTTCTACCGCATCGACAGCCTGGAGTCGGAGCGTGGGATTTATCTTTCCTACAAAAAATCTGGGTCCCTCACCCAGATACAGCGCGATTTCATAGAATTCATGAAAAAGGCGAAGCTCCCGCGCGCAGACGCGAAGGCGGCGGAAGAGTAGAGGCCGCCGCAGCGCGCGGAAAATTTACATAAACATATTCACCGCAAAGACGACCGCGCAGCAGAGGACGGCGACCTGAAAGAGGCTGCCGCCGAACCATGCGAGCGCCGCGCCCGCGGCGAGCGCCGCGAGCCCCGCGGCCTGGCTGCCGGTGGATTCCATGATTGCGGGGAAAGTCATGACGGCGAGCGTCACGTATGGGACGTAGTGCAGGAATGCGCGCACGCGCTTGTTTTTTATCTCGCCGCGTATCACGGTGAGCGGCAGCACGCGGATAAGGTACGTCACCGCCGCCATGACGAAAAGATAAATGTAAACTTCTTTATTCATCCGCGGCTTCCTCCTTCAGCGGGAAGAGGAAAGCCGCCGCGCCCGCTATCGCGATCGTGAGGATGATCGTCCTCGTTCCGCTTGAAATATCCAGAGGATTGAAGCGGGAGAAGACGAAGCTCGCCGCCATGGAGACGGCTACGAGCAGCGCGACGGTTTTATCGCCGCGCGCAGGCGGCACGATGACCGCAATAAACATGCCGAAGATTCCCGCTGAGAGCGCATCGACGACGTTCACGGGCAGGACGTTGCCAGCGACGACGCCGAGCACCGTGCCGACCGACCAGCCAGGGACGGCGCAGGCCGCCATGCCGTAGCTGTAATATGGATTGACGGGAGCGGGCTTCGTGACGGAAAGACCGAAAATCTCGTCCGTCAGGTACGCCGCTATCGCGAGGCGGTGGCGCAGTGGCGTGCCAGGCGCGAGCTTCTGGCTCATAGCGCAGGACATCAGCATGTAGCGCGCGTTGGCGACGAGGATCATCAGCGCGACGGCGGCGTACGAAGCGCACGACGAAATCATCATATATCCTGCGAACTGCCCCGTCGACGACGCCTGTGTCAGCGAGCTCAGAAACGCCTGAAACGGCGTGAGCCCCGCATTCTTCGCCGCGATGCCGAGCGTGAACGAAACCGCGAAATATCCGAGCATCACAGGTACGGCGTCGCGCGCGCCGCGCGCGAACACAACAGCGTCGTCTTTCTTCATCTTTGCGCCAGACCTCCAAGCCCCGCGCCGCGGGAAGTTCTTGCGCATATCTTATCATAGGAAGCGCGCTCCGGCGCGCCAGGCGTACGAAGGCGAAAAGATTATACGCTGCGCGCGACTGCGCGCATATACACAGGCAGCCTGCGGCGATATACTTATCGTAACGTGCGTGGAACGGCGGGATTGTAATGACGATAGACAAACTTGTAGAAGAAGCCAGAAAATTTCTTGAGGGGCCGATGAACTTCATCGCGGAGGAAGACGCACTGCGCCCAGACATTGCGGGCATGAGAATATATGACAAGCCGCTTTTCGGCGTGGCATCGGCGGACGCCCCGCTCTTTCTCGAGCTGCGCCGTCCCGAAGTCGTACACCCCGGCGAAATGACGCCGCGCGACTGGGTGCCGGAGGCGAAAAGCGTAGTCTCTTTCTTCCTGCCCTTCTCGGATCGTGTAGTAAGCTCGAATGCCGAAGGGACTCAGACCTCGGAGGAATGGCTGCACGGACGCATCGAAGGCCAGCTTGCTATGGCTGCGCTCGGTGAACGGCTCAAAAAATTCCTGGAAGACGCAGGCTTCGCCGCAGCCTTTCCGACGACCGACGCGCGTTTCAAAATGCTCGAGCCCTACGCCTCGAACTGGTCAGAGCGCCACGTCGCCTACGTCTGCGGACTCGGCACCTTCGGCCTCTCGAAAGGGCTCATCACTGAGCGCGGCATGGCGGGACGCTTCGGCAGCATCGTCACGGACGCGGAGCTTGCGCCGACGCCCAGGAAATACAGCGACCCGTTCGAATACTGCACCCAATGCGGGGCCTGCCAGTTCCGCTGCCCCGCAAGGGCGATAGACAAGTCGCGCGGCCCCGCGCTCGCAAAAGATCAGAAGCTTTGCGACGCCTGTGTGACGTCGACGAAACGCCCGCCGCATGGACCGCACGCCCGCGTCCGCTTCGGCTGTGGCAAATGCCAGATCAAAGTCCCATGCTCGCGTGGGATACCTAAAGGCGCGCGCCGCGGCTGATACGCTGTTTCGCTAAAGCAAACTAAAAGCAACAAAAGCGTAAAGGGCGGCCTCAAAGGCCGTCCTTTCATTTGACAATCAGCAAAAAAGATATACAATGAATGTGTATGGATTAAAAGGTTCATACAATTTATAAAAAAGGAGGCGGTTGCATGAGCAATAAGCTGGTCTATATAGGCGGAGTACCCTACTGGATGACTCCCGAAGGCGGATTCGTCGCCGTGGAGCTTAAGGACGGGCTCCCTGTCGAGCGCGTAGTCGTGAAGCAAAAGTAACGGCGAAGCCCGTAAAAGTTTCACCGAAGCGCCGCACGGCGCGAAAAGAAAGCACAGGTTCAGGGTTTCCGATGTCAAAACCGCTGAACCGTGCCGGGTGAAAATCCCGAACCTCTCATAAATTCCCAGAAAAAACACAAATCAACATAGGCTTTCGGCTCAACAGTCGGAGGGTTCACGTGCTTGCAGCGCATTTTACAGCGTAGAGATGATTGAGCATTCCGCCGCCGTAACAGCGCGCGGCGCACTCGACCTGTTCGATTTCCGGCGCGTCCTCCGTATCAAGCCGCGGCTTTTTCGCGTAATTTTCGCGGCGTGCTGACGCGCGCGACGGCGGTTTGCTGACGTTTCGGCGATTCTGCGCGCACGCAAAAAGGCCGCCACTCGGGCGGCCTTTGGCCTGTCTCGCGAATTTTGCGCCGGAGCGTTAGAGTCCGCGGCGTATCGTGTCTTCACGCCCGGCGCCGACGCCGATGAGGACGACGGGGACTTCCGCGTTGTCTTCAATGTATTTGACGTAGTCGCGCGCAGCCTGCGGCAGTTCTTCAAAAGTACGGCACTTGGATATGTCGCTCTTCCAGCCTGGCAGCGTCGCGTAGACGGGCTTCGCCTTCGCGAGCTCGGCGCAGCTGCTGGGGAAGGTCTTTCTGATTTTGCCGTCGATTTCGTAGGCTGTGCATATTTTTATTTCGTCGAAGCCGTCGAGCACGTCAAGCTTCGTGAGCGCGAGTCCGTCGAGGCCGTTGACCTTCACGGCGTAGTCGACGGCGACGAGGTCGCACCAGCCGCAGCGGCGCGGGCGTCCGGTAGTCGCGCCGAACTCGCCGCCTTTCTGACGCAGCTCTTCGCCGACCTCGCCCGTCTCCTCAGTCGGGAATGGGCCCTCGCCGACGCGTGTGCAGTAGGCCTTCGCGACGCCGATCGAACGGTCTATGCGCGAGGGGCCGAAACCGGAGCCGGTGCAGGCCCCTCCCGCGCATGGGCTGGAGCTCGTGACGAATGGATATGTCCCGTGGTCGATGTCGAGCAGCGTAGCCTGCGCGCCCTCAAAGAGGACGTTTTTGCCGCCGCGCACAGCTTCGTCTATTTCGAGGAACGCGTCGCCGAGCATCGGCGCCATGAGCCGACCCCATGCGAGAGCCTTTTCGTATATTTCATCGAAGTCTAGCGGCTCGACGTTGTAAATTTTCGTGAGTATGTCGTTTTTGATTTTGAGCGTGCGCGAGAGCTTGTCGCGCAGCACGTCCGCGTTGACGAGGTCCTCGGCGCGGATGCCTATGCGCTCGTACTTGTCTGCGTAGCACGGTCCGATGCCGCGGCCGGTCGTGCCTATCTTCGTGCCTGCGGAGCGCGCGCCCTCGGCTAGCCTGTCTATTATTTTATGGTAGGGCATTACGATATGCGCCGCGTGGCTGACGACGAGCTTCGCAGTTTTTTTGCCGCGGGACGCGAGTCCGTCGAGCTCCTCGAAAAGAGTATCGGGGTCGATGACGACGCCGTTGCCGATCACGCAGCTCTTGCCAGCGTAGAGTATGCCGGAGGGCAGCAGATGAAAGACGTATTTCTCGTTGTCCACGACGACGGTGTGTCCGGCGTTGGCTCCGCCCTGGTAACGGACGACGACTCCGGCGTCCGCGGAGAGGACGTCCACGACGCGGCCCTTGCCTTCGTCGCCCCATTGCACTCCTATGACTATATCAGTGCGTCCTTTCATTGCGATACACCTCTTTAACCTGCCTTAATTTCACGGCCCTTACTATTAGGGCCAAACTTCGCTATTGTAATCACAGACGCTGAAATTATCAAGCGCACGCTAAGATATTTTACCGTTGCTTAACAGAAGCTTCTCTTCGCGCGAGAGCTTTTTTATCGCGGCCTCGCGGCTCATCGCCTCGTGCTTTGACTCGCATTCCTCGCTGTAGAGCAGAGCCACCGGCCTGCGTCCGCGCGTATATTTCGCGCCGCGCCCTGCGTTGTGCGCGGCGATCCGCTTTTTAATGTCGGTCGTCCAGCCGGTGTATAGCGTGCCGTCGGCGCAGAGCAGTATGTAGACGCAGGGGGTCATATCGAAAACGCGCCGGGCGGCTCTGGCGCGAGCTCGTAGTACCAATGCGGTATGAGGCCTAGGCGCAGCAGCATAGAGAGAAAGTCCCACAGACCGTCGAGCTCGCTCACGGCGTCGTATGCCTCGTATACCGCAGAGCCTATCCAATACGAGAGTCCCGTGAACGCCGAGAAGTGCGCAAGTATCCCGAGCCAATCCGAAGCGCTCCACTCGCGCACTGCGCTTACGTCAGGCGCGCAGAATTCAAAGGCCGGCGCGGGCGCTGCGCACAGATGCTGAAGCGCGATCACAAGCGCGAGGATAATCGCAGCAGTTTTTTTATGTTTCCAGAAAATCATCGTTTCACCACAAAAACGGGCGGAGCAGAGCCCCTCCCTCAGTTTTTCGTTTATTCGACGGTGACGCTTTTCGCGAGGTTGCGCGGCATGTCTATGTCGCAGCCGCGCTGGCGCGCTATGTAGTAGGCGAAGAGCTGGAGCGGCACGACGGCGACGAATGGAAAAAGCTCCGGCTCCGTCTCGGGCGTGAAGATGACGTTTGGGGTGTAGTGACCGATCTCCGTATCGCCCTCAGTCGCGAGCGCGATTATTGGAGACTTGCGCGCCATCGACTCCTCGATGTTGGATATGCTCTTTTCCCAGAGCTCGTTCTTTGGAACAAGTGCGACGACAGGCAGTTCTTTATCGAGCAGGGCTATCGGCCCGTGCTTCATCTCACCCGCAGGGTATGCTTCGGCGTGGAGGTACGAAATCTCCTTGAGCTTGAGCGCGCCTTCGAGCGCCGGAGGATAGGCTATGCCGCGACCGATGAAGAAGAAACCGCGCGCGTCGGCAAAATTGCGCGCCAACGTCTCTATCTCCTTCTCGCGGTCGAGCATCGCAGCCTGCTTGCCAGGTATGTCCATCACTGCGGAGACCAGGCGCTTCTCCGTATTCGGGTCAAGCTCGCCGCGCAGCTTCGCGAGATATAGTCCTAGAAGCGTCAGCATCGTAATCTGCGCCGTGAAGGTCTTCGTCGCCGCGACGCCGATTTCCGGCCCGGCGGGCGTGATGAGCGCGTCGCCGACCTCGCGGTGGATAGTCGAGCCGCGGACGTTGGTGATTACGAGGCACTTTGCGCCGCGGGCCTTCGCCAGCCGCGCCGCGTGCAGCGTATCCGCCGTCTCGCCGGACTGCGATACGAATACGGCGAGAGTGTCAGGCCCGGACGGGATGTTCCTGTAACGGTACTCCGAGGCGACCTCCGTGCGGATTTCGAAATTGCCGAAGGTCTCCATTATATGCTGAGCGACTATCGTCGCGTAATGCGACGTGCCGCAGGCGACGAAATGGATGCGCTTCCACTGCGCCGCGTCATCCGGCGTCCACGCAAGCTCGCGGCTCAGGTCGACGGCGTCGTCGGCGACGCGGCCCAGCAGAGTGTGGGCGACGACGTCGGGCTGCTCGTGAATTTCCTTGAGCATGAAGTGAGGGTACTTGCCGCGGTTCGTCATCGCGGCGTCCCAGTCGAGGTGCATCGAAGCCTTCTCATGCTGCGCTCCGGCAAAGTCGAAAAAGCGGCAGCCTTCGCGCGTTATCTGCGCCATCTCGTCGTCGTCCATGAACCAGACGTCGTGGGTAAACTCGAGCAGCGCCGTGGGGTCTGATGCGCAGAAGCCCTCGTTCCCAGCGTGGCCGACGACTAGCGGCGAGCCTTTACGCGCGACCCATATCTCTCGCGGCTTGTCGTAAAACATTATGACCAGCGCGAAGGCGCCCCGGATACGCGCCGTGAGCTTCACAATGGCCTCCTTCGGGTCTCCGTCGTATACGTAGCCGAGATACTGCACGGCGGATTCCGTGTCGGTCTCGGTGTGGAATCTGATGCCCTTCGCTTCGAGCTCCGCGCGTATTTCACGCGCGTTCTCGATTATACCGTTGTGGACGAGCACGACGCGGTCGTCGCTCGAAATATGCGGGTGCGCGTTGTTCTCCGTCACGCCGCCGTGCGTCGCCCAGCGAGTGTGCCCTATGCCGATGTCGCCGGTCAGCCCCGCAGCAGCCACCTTCTCGGCGAGCTGCGCGACGCGCCCGACGGTGCGAAGCTCCGAAATCCTGTTGTCCTTGATAACCGCTATGCCCGCGGAGTCGTAGCCGCGGTATTCATGCTTGGCGAGCCCTTCGAGGATTATCTTGGTCGTATCACTGTCGCCTACGTAACCCATGATTCCGCACATTTATAATCATCCTTTCGCTGTTCGCAAAATGGTGGCTGTCATATTAAACCCATGCTATTTTATATCATTTTACCGCGCAGCGCGCAATTGCCGACGCGCGCCCAATCAGAGCCAGCGAAGTGAGGAATATGAGAAGGAGAGGAAAATCTCTGAGGATGGACACAGCGAAAGGCGCGCCGTATCTTCGGCCGAGATGCGCGCCTTTACGACGCTGCCCGAAACGTCGGCCGAGAGCAGCACGGCTCCTGAGGCGCGCTCGAGCGCGATCTGCGAGACTACTCCGCGCAGGACGTTAGTATTCTCCGCAAAGGGCGGAATTTCGTTGGAAACGGTTATATCGGATGGGCTGAGCACCGCGGCGCGGGCCGAAGCGCCGGGCCAGGCGAAGAGCGCCTGCCCGCCCGCAAACGGGCGCGTCATGAAGCCGCCCCTGCGCCGCCAGCCGCCGCGGAAGATGTTCTCCGCGCCTGTCCCCGCGACACGGCCCTCGTAGAGGCTGACGACGTTTGACGCTATTTCGTAGAGCCACGCGGTGTCGTGCGTAGACACGACGACCGCCGCACCGTACTTGTTCGCGGCGCGCACGGCGGCTTCCATCACGAGCTGCGCGCTCGCCTCGTCTACGTTCGCGGTCGGCTCGTCGAGAAGCAGCGCCTTCGGCCTCAGCGCGAGGCGCGCGGCGAGCGCGACGCGCTGCACCTCGCCGCCCGAGAGCCTGTACCACGGGCGCGAGGCGAACTCATCAGGCGCGAGTCCGACGGCTTCAAGGCTCTCGCGCACGCGTGAAGCGACAAGCCGCTTCTCCGCGCCGCGCAGCCGCAGGCCGTATGCGACGTTCTCAAATACCGAGCGCTTGAGCAGGTAGGATTCCTGAAGCAGATATGTAACCTCGCTCCGTATCTCGCGCTCGCGCCCCGCTGCGGGGCGGCCGTCGAAAATTATCTCGCCCGAGGCGGGAATCAGGAAAGCGAGCACCTTCAGCAGCGTAGACTTGCCGCAGCCGTTCGGCCCGACGACGCCAGTGACGCAGCCGGGCTCGACGGAAAGCTCAGCGATGTCGAGGTTCGGGCGGCCCTTTTCGTAGCTCTGCCTGAGATTATGGATTTCGTAAAGCGGCGTGCTCATGTCGTGAGGCTGCGGGGCGGCGGCGAAAGCCTCGCCGCCCTCTGCGCGGAAGTTATTTTCCGTGCTTCTTATTCCATTCGTCCGAGTTCGGGAAGAAGAGCGGCTCTCCATGCTTGTCGACCTTCGCGGCGATTTTCTTAAAGGCCTCAGCGGCGGATTTCATCCCCTTGATCCCCGCGGGATCGTCCTTCGGGCCGAGTATTACGAAGTCGTTGTACATAATATCGCGGCGGTTCTGCCCGTAGCCTTCGGCGATGAATTTATCTTCGAGAGCGCGCGCGTGGACGACGACCATGTCGAAATCCCCGCGCTTAGTCTTTTCGAGCGTCGCGCCCGTTCCGGCCTCTTCAATGACGAACTCCGTTCCAGCCTTCGCCTTGAAGGTTTCGGCGAGAAGCGGGATTATCCCGGCGTCTACGGGACCGATGGCACTTGAGAGCTTTATCGTGCCCGCGAAAGCCGGAGAGCATATCAGCAGGGCGGCGAGGGCCATTGCAATTTTTTTCATAAGAATAACACCGTCCTAGTCTTTGGGGGAGATTTAATTCTGGCTTCTGCGCCGCAGGAAGGCCAGGGAGATATTGAGAAGCAGCGAAATAAGTATGAGTATGACTCCGAGAGCTATGCCGAGCGCGAATTCGCCCTTGCCGGTCTCGAGCGTTATCGCCGTCGTTATCGTGCGCGTGTGCCACTTGATGTTGCCGCCAAGCATCATCGCGGAACCGACCTCGCCGACGATGCGTCCGAAGGCCGTGAGCGCCGCGACCAAAATCATGAATCGCGCCTCCCAGAGGCTCGTGAGCGCGAGCTTGCCGCCCGACGCGCCGAGCGTCATTAGAGTCTGGCGCAGCCGGCTGTCGAGCCCTTCTATAGCCGCCGCGGTATAGGCCGCGACTATCGGCGTGCCGAGTATTGCCTGGCCTATCGCCATACCGCGTATCGTGAACAGCAGCTCCCAGTCTCCGAGCGGGCCGCGCCGCGATATGAAGGCGTAGACGAGCAGCCCGATGACGACCGTCGGAAGTGCAAGCAGCGTGTCGGTCACGGTACGCACGGCGCGTTTGCCGGGAAAGTCGAAATATCCGAGCAGAAAGCCTGCGGGAAGGCCGAAGAGCAGAACGCCAGCCATGGAGAGAACCGTCAGCTTGAAAGTGGTCACGACGATGACCATCGTCTCCTCATCCATCGTGAGGAGCATTCTGAACGCCTGTATGAATCCTTCGGCTATGAAATCCATGCGCGGATATCTCCAGATACGCTAAGACGCGCCGCATAGGCGCGGCGCGTCCGCAAATTCTGCGATATTACTTCGCGGGGTCGGCGTCGGGGAAGAAGAGCTGCTTCCCTTCAAGCTTGAAGTTAGCGATGTCCTGCTGGACCTTCGGCGATGTAATCCACTCTATGTATTTCACCGCAAGGTCGTACTTTGCTTCTGGGTGTTTCTCGGGGTTGACGGCCATAACGCTGTACTTATTGAGAAGCTCGGGGTCGCCCTCGCATATGATGACGAGACCATCGCGTCCGTTAAGGCCGGCGTCATACTTGATGAAGGTGCCGCGGTCGGTGAGAGCGTAGCCGCCCTGTTCCTCGGCGATGTTGATCGTCTTGAGCATTCCCTGCCCCGTCTGTACGTACCAAGCGGCCTTGTCGAAATCCTTCACTCCGGCCTTGTCCAGAAGCTTGAGCTCCGCGGTGTGAGTGCCGGATTTGTCGGCGCGGCTGACGAGCTTCTGCTGCTTCTCCGCTATCGTCGCGATAGCCTTGATGACGGGCTTGCCCTTGACGCCGGCGGGGTCGCTAGCTGGCCCGATGAGGACGAAGTCGTTGTACATAACCTTGCGGCGGTCTACGCCGTAGCCCTCGGCCTCGAACTTGTCTTCCTGCGATGGGGCGTGCGTCAGGACGACGTCAACGTCGCCGTTGCGTCCGAATTCAAGAGCCTTGCCCGTTCCTACCGCGACCCACTGCACGTCGATGCCTGCGTCATTGAGACAGATCGGTGCGAGATAGTCGAGCAGCCCGGTGTCGTCGGTGCTGGTCGTCGTCGCCATACGGAGAACGGGCGCTTTGTCGGCCGCGGCCGCGTACGAGGCGAAAGCCAGCACGCAGACCGCAAGCAGCAGCGCGATTATAGAACCTCTTTTGTTGATACGCATGGGTATAAACCCCTCCTCGTGAGATTTATGCTGCGTCTACAGCCTTTATATAGCGTCACGGAAAAGAGGAACGGCCGCGGACTCCGGCCCGATGTGCAAGTCCCCTTTCCGCAATGGGAGACGGCGACGTTTCCATCACCGCCCGGGCGTCCGGCGCTCATGGCGCGAGCTTTAGAAGGGCCGGATTCAGGGACGAAGGCGCGCGCCGCTAAAAACGCGGACGATAGCGCCCGTCGCGGCTATTATTGTACACTATTTTGTTCACTTTTTATCAACGGCGGTAGATGAAAAAAACAATAACCGTGGGAAGACGTTGGGGACGCCCTCCCACAGGCGGAGAAAATTGTGCGCTTTACTGAAGAAGAAAAAGACCGTCCTCTCGAGAGTACGGCCTTTGATATACAATGCAGCCGTTCGCCTTTCCAGAGGGAGGCCGCCGCGTTTCCGAAAGCGACCCTATCGGCCTGAAGTCCGTAGGCTTTCACCCTTAGGCGCAGCAGGCTCGGAGAACCGTCCAAATCTTGCTCAGCGTTAAAATCTTACAACGAACGCCGCAAATTGACAAGCGCGCCGCAAGCTGGCAAAAAATCGGTAAAACTGCGCTCCGTCGGAATTTGCAACAAACCGAAAATCCCTTATACTGTAACGCGCATATCTGCCGGAAAGGGAGAGATTGTCCTTGCAAATCGTAATAGTCGGGGCCGGAGAGGTCGGATACAGCGTAGCGAAAAACCTCTCGGCTGACGGTCACGACATTGTAATAGTCGAAGAAGACGAGGAGCGCGCGGCGCAGGCTGAAGAGGCGCTCGACGTAATGGTGGTGAACGGCAACGGCGCGCGCCCCAGCGTGCTCGCAAAAGCCGGGATAACGGACGGCAAGTCCGGCGTCATGATGCTCATCGCCTGCACCAACAAGGACGAGGTTAACCTCATGGCCTGCTGGATTGCGAAACGCTGCGGCGTGCCCCATGTGATAGCGCGTGCGGTAGGCCTCGAGTTCACCGACAACGAAAGCTGGGCGAAGGCCCTCGGCATAGACATGCTCGTATCGCCGGAGCGCTCCGTCGCGAAGGACATAGAAGAGCTGCTGGAGGTGCGCGCCGCTCTGCACACGACAGAGATAGCCGGCGGGCGCGCCGGCATATACCTATTCCGCGTCGCGCAGGACTCGCCGCTCTGCGGCCTTCCTTTATATGAAATACGCAAACGCAACCCAGAGATGATTATGCTCGTAGTCTGGGTCAAGAGCGGCGAGGATTCCTTCGTTCCGAAGGCCTCTTATGCGCTCAGCCCCGAAGACCTCTGCTACACGATGTGCTACCGTTCGCAGATTCTCGAAATCGAACGTCTCTTCCAGCCTGCAAAGTCGAAGCAGCTGAAGCGCGTCTTCATAATAGGCGCTGGCAAGATCGGGCATCAGACTGCTGAAAGGCTGCTGGCGCACATACGCGGCATAGACCTGCGCATCGTAGACGAAGATCGTGCGAAATGCGAGAAATTCGCCGACGAGCTGCCGCGCGCAATGATTTTATGCGGCGACGGCGCGGATGCGGAATTCCTCAAATCCGAGGGCATAACGGACGCGGACGGATGCGTAGCGGCTACGGAACACGACGAGACGAACCTCATGCTCGCGGTGCTCGCGAAAACGCTCGGCGTCTCGAAAAGCATCGCCGTCGTCCGCAACCATAACTACCTCGGCATGACGAGCCATATTCCCGTAGACGCGATAGTGAACCGCAACCAGACGCTCGCCGACGTGATAACGCGCAGCGTCCGCTATCCCGGCACTTCGAACGTACTGACGATCCTCGAAGAGATAAGCGCCGAGGCTGTCGAGACGACGGTCGTTCCAAACTCGCCGGCCGACGGCAAAAAGCTGATGGATCTTACGATGCCGGAGGGATCGCTCATCGCATTGCTCGACCGCGGAGGCGAGATGCTGATACCGACAGGGCAGACGGAGCTGCAAAGCGGGGACAAGATAATAGTCTTCGGCACCGCCGCCTCTATGGAAGCGGCGCTCTCGATTTTCGGATAGGGGCGCGCCGTCTTGAATTACGCTATAGTCGCCAAATTTCTGGCAGCGATAGCCTTCACCGTAACGGCCTCGACGGGTTTCCCGTTCATCTGGGCCGCCGCGGACGGCTCGCGCGACATAGAGGCTTTCCTGCTGTCCGCGCTCATCGGCTTCGGCATGTCGGCCGTCCTAGCCTTGGCGGGGCGAGGCGCGAAGCAGGGCGGTATGGGCGCGCGCGAGGCGATAGCCTGCGTCGCGCTGGCGTGGATAGTCTCCTCGTTCATAGGCTGCCTGCCATATATCTTCGACGGCACGATACCATCCTTCACCGACGCATATTTCGAGGCGATGTCCGGCTTCACGACGACCGGAGCGTCGGTCATCCGTGAAATGGAGCCCGTGCCGCGCGGCATATTGATGTGGCGCGCGACAACGCACTGGCTCGGCGGCATGGGCATCGTCGTCCTCGTAATAGCGATGCTTCCTCTGCTCGGCGGCAACATGACCTACCTTTTCAAGGCCGAAAGTCCGGGGCCGACTCTCGACAAGGTCAGCCCGCGCATCACCGAGATGGCGACGACTTTGTGGAAGATATACGTAGGCATCACCGTCGCGGGCGTCGTACTGCTCATGGCGGGCGACATGAATTTCTACGACGCTATCGCGCACTCCTTCGCCGCCGTTTCGACTGGAGGCTTCTCCACGCACACTGCGAGCGTCGCCTATTATGACTCGGCCTACCTGGACTACGTAATCGTGTTTCTCATGTTCGCCTGCGGCGCGAACTTCACTCTGCACTTCGCTGCGCTGCGCGCGCGAAGTCTGAAGCCTTACAAAGAACCGGAGTTCATCTTCTACACAGGCGTCGTCGTTATAGCGACCGCGCTCATCTGCGCCCATCTGCTCTGGAAAGGGATTTACCCCAACTTCTGTGACGCGCTGCGCTTCAGTTTGTTCCAAGTGGTCAGCGTAATCACGACGACGGGCTTTGTAACGGCGGACTATGCGCAGTGGCCCTACTTCACTCAGCTTATTCTGCTCGCGATCATGATGATAGGCGGCTGCGCCGGTTCTACGGCGGGCGCTATAAAATGCGTACGTTTCCAGATCGTTATAAAGGCGGCCTTCGGCGAGCTTAAGAAGCTGATCCATCCGAACGCCGTCGTAGTAGTACGGCAGGGCGAAAGGGCCGTCAACCCGCAGATGGTCTCCGCCGCCTCGTGCTTCATAGCCGTCTACTTCATAATATGGGGGCTTTCGGCGATCGCAGTCAGCTTCACCGGCAATGACATCGTCACGTCGATCAGCGCCGTCTCTGCGACGCTTAGCAACATCGGCCCGGGGCTCGCGGACGTAGGCCCGGTAGAGAACTTCGCAGACCAGGCGACGTTCGCGAAGTGGGTCTACATCTTCGACATGCTCTGCGGCAGATTTGAAATCTATACGCTGCTCGCGCTCTTCACGCGCGGCCTATGGCGCAGGTAACGCGCCGACACATCTTATCCACACAGTTAGTCACACTATGGATAGTGTTTGGTGGATAAGATGTCAATATATCTAGTGTCTCCTATCTTCTCAAAATAAAAAATTATGATATGATAAATGAGCCGGACGGGCGGTACGCTCCGGCTCATTATAATAAATTCATCCGCACGCATATAATCGGAGGTTCTCAATTATGCTTATAAAGCCTGCGTTCAGCCCATCAGCGAAGGATATTCTGCGCGACCGCTACCTGTGGCGCGACGAAAGCAGGAATCCTGTCGAAAAACCCGAAGAGATGCTCGTCCGCGTCGCCACGAACGTAGCGGCGGCGGAGCGCACGCTTGCGGAGCAGTACAAATGGACTGACGAGTTCTACGAAATCATGGCGACACTGCGCTTCCTGCCGAACAGCCCGACGCTCATGAATGCTGGGCGTCCCTCGCCGCACGGGCAGCTCGCGGCCTGCTTCGTCATCGGCGTAGAGGACTCGATGGAAAGCATATGCGAGGCGCTGCGCAAGCAGATGCTCATACATAAAAGCGGCGGCGGCACCGGATTCAACTTCTCTAAGCTCCGCTCCGAGGGCTCTAAGGTCAACTCGACCAACGGCCGCGCCTCCGGCCCCGTCTCGTTCATGGGGCTCTTCGACAAGGCGACCGAGACCGTCCAGCAGGGCGGCATGCGCCGCGGCGCGAACATGGGGATACTCAACATAGACCACCCCGACATCAGGAAATTCATCCACTGCAAGGACAAGGACGGCACGATAACGAACTTTAACATCTCCGTCGGCGTCTTCGACAGCTTCATGGAAAAGGCCGTCGCCGACCCGCGCGGCGAAGAGGCGGCTCTGCTTGAAGAAATCGCAGATTCTGCATGGCGTACCGGCGACCCGGGGATAATCTTCCTCGACGCGATAAACCGCGGCAACACGACGCCGAACCTCGGCGAGCTCATGAGCACGAACCCATGCGGCGAATCTCCGCTCTACCCGAACGAGGCCTGTAATCTCGGCTCGATAAACATCGCCTCGATGGTCAAGGACGGGAAGTTCGATTTTGAGACGCTGAAACGCATCACTGCCGTCGCGACCCGCTTCCTCGACGACGTAATCGACGTGAACCACTACCCGCTGCCCGAGATAGCGGAGGCAGTCAAACTCACGCGCAAGATCGGACTCGGAGTCATGGGCTGGGCCGATCTGCTCTTCCAGCTCCGCATCGCTTACGACAGCGACGAAGCCTACGCGCTCGCCGCGGAGATAATGAGCGCCATACAGAGCACGGCGCACGAGACCTCGGTCGCGCTCGGCAAAGAAAAGGGAATTCCCGAACCGCTCGCGCACCTCGGTCGCCGCAACGCGACTCTCACCTGCATCGCGCCGACCGGCACGATAGCGTTGCTCGCGAACTGCTCGTCGGGTATCGAGCCGCTGTTTGCGCTAGAGCACACGCGCGTCCGCACGCAGATAGACGGCACGAAGGTCGTCATGAAGCAGCGCAACCGTTATTACGAGCAGGCTATAAAAGAAGATCTGCCGGAGGAGGTCATGAAAAAGGTCTTCGTAACCTCGCACGACGTCACGCCGTCAGCGCACGTAAAGACGCAGGGCGTCTTCCAGCGCTACACAGACCTCGCCGTCTCCAAGACGGTCAACCTCCGCCACGAGTGCTGCGTCCGCGACGTGCTCGATGCATACGTGCTTGCGTGGAAAGAGGGCTGCAAAGGCATAACGGTCTACCGCGACGGCTCCAAGTCAAGCCAGGTCCTCTACCGCAAGGAAGACGAAAAGAAGGCCGAATCCCTCGCCGATACAAACTCCGCCCCGAAGTCAGCAGAGCCCGTCCCAGTAATGGCAGGAGCGTCGGCCGCAGCTCCGAGATTCCGCTTCGCGCTGAAAAGGCCGAAGGACTAAAAAAATTACGAAGCTGACAAAACAGCCCGCCTCTCGCGCGAGAGGCGGGCTGTTTTTATATTTTTCAGCCGCACGAGAAGGTTCAGCGCCGCCGCGGCTTATTTTTTCTTTTTCATCGCCGGTATCGCTTCCACCGCGATTACGCCCGCGAAGATGAGCGCGGAGGCGATGAAGATGCGCCATGTCATCGGCTCGCCTATGAAGAGGACGCCCAAGAGGCTGCCGAAGATGCCGGAGGTCGAAAGGAGTATCGCGACGTGGGTCGAGCTTGTGTATTTCTGTGCCGCGGTCTGGAGGACGAGCGTCAGAGCAAAGCCTATCGTACCGGCGTAGACGACGGCGAGCCACGCGGCCGGGCCGATTTCCGCAGGGACCGGCTCGAAGACCAGAGCACAGACGGCGGAGAATATCATCGTACCTACGGCCTGCCAGCAGGCCAGCCCGCATGCGTCTTCACCCGCGACGAATTTCTCAACGAGAAGTATGTAGCCGGTGACGCAGAGCATCGAGAAGGCCGAGAGCGCGTCGCCAGGATTTACCCTGAAATCACCGTCGAGCATCAGGCCGCAGAGCCCTGCAAGGCAGAGCGCGACGGAGAGCATTACGTGCCAGCCGGGGAATTTTTGCGTAAAGCACCAGACACATAGCGGCACGAAGACGACCGACATCGAGATGATGAACGACTGGTTTCCGGCAGTGGTATAGAGCAGGCCGACCGCGCCGGAGAGATAGGCGAGGCTGAAGACGACGCCGGTCAGCATTCCCTTCACCTGCGCGCTTCGCCTCATAGCGAAGGCGCGCCGTCCGAAGAGAAGCATCAACGCCGCCGATGCGACGACGAAGCGCAGGCAGCAGAACCAGAAGGGCGTGATGCCGGAGAGCGCGTCGCGGATCACTACGTTCGTCGCGCCCCATATAAAGGCGACGAGAAGCACCGCCAAGTCCCCGATTATCATTGATCTGCGCTTTGCGTCCATAAAAGCGCCCCGCTTTCGTGAAATATCAGTGAAACAACGCTATTTTACAGCAAAACCGCGCGCCGCGGAATATCGCCGTTTGCGAACGCGCGCCGGAAAAACTATAATTAGCGGCATGATATAAACGGAGGGATCGTCATGGCGGAAATCACGAGAGAGGCGGCCATCGGGCTGCTTAGGAAATACAACAAGGAAGAGTTTCATCTGCTGCACGCGCTGACTGTCGAGGCTGTCATGCGTTGGTATGCGAACGACCTCGGCTTCGCGGACGAGGCGGACCGCTGGGCGCTCGTAGGCCTGCTGCACGACGTGGACTTCGAGCAGTTCCCCGCCCAGCACTGCAAGAAAGCGCCTGAGCTTCTGCGCGAAATCGGCGCAGACGACGGCTTTATAAAGTCAGTGTGCAGCCACGGCTACGGGGCATGCTCGGATATAAAGCCGGAGCATCTTATGGAAAAGGCGCTCTTCGCCTCTGACGAACTGACAGGGCTCATCTGGGCCGCCGCGCTGATGCGCCCGTCGAAGAGCGTCTCGGACATGGAGCTCAAGAGCCTCAAGAAGAAATACAAAGACAAGAAATTCGCCGCGGGCTGCTCGCGCGAGGTCATAGCGCAGGGCGCGGAGATGCTCGGCTGGCCGCTCGACGAACTTCTGGAAAAGACGCTCGAAGCGATGCGCGCCGCGGAGCCTCAGGTCGCGGCGGAAATGGAGAGCATGAAGTAATTGGCGCGTAAAGTCCTTACGGCTATGAGCGGCGGGGTGGACAGCTCCGTCGCCGCTTTTTTAATAAAGGACGGTTCCGACGAGTGCGCGGGGGCTATAATGCGTCTGCTCGCGCAGAGCGCAGAGGAGGAGGCGGCGCGCGAGGTAGCCGCGCGCCTCGGCATACCGTTCCACGTGTTTCCGCTCGAAGCGGAATTCCGCGAGAACGTCATAACGCCTTTCGTCGCAGCCTACCGCGCGGGGCTGACGCCCAACCCGTGCGTAGAGTGCAACAGGACGATGAAGTTCGGAAAATTTCTGGAGCTTGCGCAAGGTTTGGGCATGAGCCACATCGCGACGGGACATTACGCAGTCATAGAACGCGACGCAGCCTCGGGGCGTTTCCTGCTGCGGCGCGGCGCGGACGAAAAAAAGGATCAGAGCTACGTGCTGTGGACGCTGACGCAGGAGCAGCTCGCCGCTGCGATTCTGCCGCTCGGGCCGCTCAGCAAGGCGGAGGCGCGCGAAATAGCCGAAGCGCAGGGCTTTACTAACGCGCATAAAAAAGAGAGCCAGGATATATGCTTCGTACCGGACGGCGACTACGCCGCCTTCATCAGCAAAACGGCGGGCAGCGCCGACGCGCCTGGAAAATTCATCGACGAATCGGGGCGTACGCTCGGCGAGCACAAGGGACTGACGCGCTACACAGTCGGCCAGCGCCGCGGCCTCGGTCTCTCGCTGCGCGCGCCGCTCTACGTCCGAGCCAAAGACGCCGCGCGCAACACCGTAACGCTCTGCCCGGAAAGCGGCCTGTATTCCAAGACGCTCACGGCCTCGCACGCAAACCTCATAGCCGTCGCAAAGTTCGACCGCCCCGCGAGAGTCAGCGCAAAAATACGCTACCGTGCCGCAGAGCGGCCCGCGACCGTCGAACAGCTCTCCGAAGATAAATTAAGGATAGAGTTCGACGAGCCGCAGCGCGCGATAACGCCGGGACAGTCTGTCGTGCTTTACGACGACGGCTACGTGGTAGGCGGCGGCGTGATAGATTAGCGAGCGTCGATAAAATTTAATAAGGACGACAAAAAACGGCCTTCCGTGCTGTAACTGCGGGAGGCCGTTCTTTTACGCCGTTTCCGCACACTGCGCCCGCGCGAAAAATTTTCACGGGCGCGGCTCTGCGCTATAGCGCGGCGCAATAATTCATGTTAAAATGAGAGAGAGAACTTTACTGAACCAATTTGCAGAGTGTAAAAACATTTGTACAAACTGCAGAGAAATAAAACTGGCGTCAAATCAACACCAATATAGAAAAGGAGAGGTCTTTGTCATGAGAAGTCTCAAAGGTTTATTCTGCGTCCTCCTGCTCCTTCTTTTCATCGCGCCGTGCGCCGGAGCCGCAGAGGTGACGCTGCGCTTCGCAGGACAGTTCCCCGACGGACACTACGCGACGAAGCTGATGCGCGACATCGCTGGCGGCGTCAACCACCGCACGAAAGGAAGGATCGCAATAGAGGTCTATCCCGCCAACAAGCTCGGCGACTACTCGCTCGTCTACGAAGACCTCATGAAGGGCAGGGTGGACATGGCGCTCATCACGAACTCCGGACAGTTCGACCCGCGCCTCGAGCTCCCAAACCTCAACATCTTTCCAAGCTACAAGGACGCGGCTAAGGACTTTGCGCCGGACAGCTGGCTGGCGAAGAGGATTTCCGAATACAATACGCGCCTCGGAGTGAAGTTCCTCGGCTTCCACATCGAGGGCATGACCGGCATAGCCTCGACGAAGCAGATAAAAGAGCCGCTGAACCCGGACTCCAACAAGGGCGTGCTTGCGCGCGTGCCGCTGACTACCGTCTATCCCGAGATAATCAGGTCGCAGGGATACAGGGCGGTCTCCCTGCCATACGCCGGGATCGCCGCCGCCGTGCATGACGATTCGTGCGACGCGGTGACGGGCGTGTCTACGGGCGCGGCCGCGGCTGATCTTATCGGCGTCGTTAAATACTGGTACGCCCTCAACTACACGATAGAGACGCTCTCCTACCTCATGAGCGCGGACACCTGGGATAAGCTCAGCGAAGCCGACCTCAAGATAATCTATTCTGAGGTCGAGAAGGCGTCGAAGCGCTCGATGGAGACGGCGCGTGAGAACGACAAGATGAGCATAGAGCGCATGAAGAAAAAGGGCATCAAAGTCTTCACATACACTGCAGAAGAGCTGGCCCCCGCGCGCAAAGCCATCCTCGAGCACATGAAGGTTCTTGCACCGACGATTGGCAAGGAACTCATGCAGGACGCGCTGGATCATTTCGAAAAGGCGAAGAAGTAAGCAGCGACGACAGACACAAAAAAGAGGGAAGGCCGCGCGCAGCGGCCTTCCCTCTTATATTTTAAGAATTTCTGATCACCCGCAGCTATGCCGCTGATTCACGAATACAACGCCGGCGTCGTTTATTTCAGCTTTCGTCGGTTTGCCGCCGCAGACCTCCGATATACGCTCCATTAGTTCGCCGGCAAGCTCGCCGACGCTCTTTTCGCCGGAGATGCTGGCCGACGTGTCAAAGTCAATCATGTCGTTAAGGTATTCAAAGGTGCGTCTGTTGCCGGTAATTTTCAGCACCGGCGCGACCGGGCTGCCTATGGGGTTGCCCATCCCGGTAGTGAAAACTATTAAATGCGCGCCTCCCGCTATCTTCGCAGTGATCGAACCGCAGTCGTACGCCGTCGTGTCCATATAGTAGAGGCCGCGCGCTTTTGGACGCCCGCCTGCGGCAAGAACGCCGTCGAACGGCCGCGTGCCGCTCTTGTGGATGCATCCGAGCGACTTTTCTGTAAGCGTCGTAAGCCCGGCCGCGACGTTGCCTGGCGTCGGGTTCGTGCGCCGGATGTCGCATCCGGTCTGCTCGTATATGTCGCGGTCCCATTTCTCCACCATCTCGCGCAGCCTCCGCCCTATTTCGGGCGTTCTGCCACGCGCTTCGAGAATCTTCTCCGCTCCGATAGCCTCGGAGGTCTCGCTTATGAAAACCGTGGCCCCCATGTCGATAAGCCTGTCGGAAACTTCGCCGAGCACGACGTTGGCGGATATGCCCGAAGTCGGGTCGGAACCGCCGCATTCGAGGCCGAGCACAAGCTCGGAGAGGTCTATCTCCTCTCGCGCGCACAGCCGCGCCTCCGCGACAAGGCGCGATACAATTTCCGCGCCCTTCGCGACGGCCGCGCCGACTCCGCCCTCTTCCTGAATATAGATGTGATATACCGGCTTTGCGCACTTTTCAGCCACGGCGTCAAGATACATCTCGCGGCGCGTCGCCTCGCAGCCGAGGCCGACGATGAGCGCGCCGTGCACGTTGCCGTTCGCTATAAGGCCGGACATGATTTCGAGAGTCGCTGCGGCGTCCGACGGCGACTGACCGCAGCCGGTGTGGTTATGGACGTAGACCGCCCCCGGAACGGCTTCCGCGATTTTGCGCGCCGCTGCGGACGCGCAGAGCACGCCTGGCATCACGGCCACTATGTTGCGTATTCCCACTTCGCCGCCGTTTCTTATGTAACCTGAGAATTTCATTCAACGGCCTTCTGCTATATCCGTCAGATTCTGCGTGTGGACGTGCTCGCCCGCCGCTATGTCCCGCGTTGCACGCCCTATCGGCTCGCCGTATTTGACGACTGCGTTTCCCAGCGGGACATTTGCCACGGCAATCTTATGATATACAGGTATATCGGCGAGGGCGGTTACGGAACATTCTTCGTCCCCGCGCCGGTAAAAGACGCGCTCGCCCTTTTTTACAGGCGCGCTTGCTATTGCGACCGAGTCTTTGTCGTTTATCAAAATCGCCCTGGCCATGTCGGCTACTTCATCAGCAGCATCAGTTCTCCAACCGCGGCGGCGAGCCGTCCCTTCGTCAGGACTTCGCCGCCCGCGCAATTTTCGAGCAGAGGCGCGAGAGTCTTGCGCTCGTCCCTGAAAAGCTCCGCCAGCCATTCGCCGAATTCTCCGACGGTCACCGTGTCGAGCGCTTCGCGCGGCGGGAACTCCATGCGTCCGAACGCGCGGCGCATCGCGTCGCGCACCTCGAGCCAGTGCATTTCGTTGTCAACGCCGTATATGACCTCCGACGCCGGATCCATGTAGCCGTAGAGCATCGAGAGCTCGACGCCTTTCCACCACGCCGAGTCCTGCGGGACGTCGTCGAAGCCGTACAACGAGAGCCTGTCGCGCGCGTCGAGCAGCGGCGACTGCACCTCTATCGCGCGCAGCTCGCGCGGTTGCTTCTTTTCGCGCACGGCGACCGCGGCGAGCGCTCCCGCCGCCTGCCCAGTGAGCATCGTCACCGGCTGGAGGCGGGTCGAACCGTTGACCATGCGCGAGACGGAAATGTTCTTCTCCGCCGCGAGCAGACCGTCTACCTTCTCTGGAATCAGCGCCCCCATCGGTATCTGGAAGAGTCCGCCCTTCCATTCCGTGTCGGACGGGATTATAGCCGCGTCCTCGTCGAGGCCGCGGTCGAGAAATTCCTTGTCGCGCAGGCCGTGTATGTCCGTCGGGTACTCGCCCAGCGCTATCGCGTTCGCCTTCGTTTCGAGCGTACGCCCCAGCCTCATGTCGCGGATTACATCTTTGACGGTCATAGTCTCGACGCCGACGATGCGCCTGCTTTCGCGTATATACGGGAACGGAGGGAAGTGGCGCAATATCGGCTCAAAATCCTTCGGCATTCCGCTCCATTCGCGCCAGTCGTTGCCGAACCATCCGCCGTAACCCTGCCTGTCGTCGACCGACCAATCCGTCATGCCGAGCTCGTTCTGCATGTAGAAGAGGAAGCACAGCGTCTTCGCCATCGCCTCCCGATCCATCTCGCGGCGGTACTCAATATCCTCAAGATATCGCGCGGGCATTCCGGCGAGGCCGCCGCGGTGGTGCGGGTAGTCGTTCGCCCAGTTCACGGCGCTGCGCGTAATCAGCGGCCACGTCTCGGGCCTCCCGCCGTCTATCCGGGCGTTTGCCGGGTTGGCGATATCCGGCATCCCCCTGTAAGCCTTGAATACGTTCGGATTGAATGGCGCGTCGCCCGGCCAGCTGTCGCCGCCTACCGCTATGATCTCGCGGAACATCGGCGCGTACTCTTCGTATTCTGGCGGCCTGCGCGTAAATTTCAAATCATCCGGGACGCCGCCGGGATAATGCTTGATTACGGCCACGTATGTAATATCCTGGATTACGCCGTCGATTTCGCCGGATGAATCGCCGTGTCCGGCGCGATAGCGCGCGCCCGTCAGAGGGATAAAATCTCCCGCTTCAGTCGCGTCGATGAATACCTCCGCCCGCAGCTCTATCTTTTCGCCCTCTTTGTCGAGCAGCGCAGCGCGCACGGTTCCGTCCTTCATCTTCGCCTTAAGCACGCGCGTCTTCATAAAAAGCGAAATATCGCCTGCGTCGCGCATCATGTCGAGCAGCGTCGTCTGTATCACCCACGGCTCGAAAGCGAACGTGTCAGACCCCCAGTAGCAGGTATTCACCGGCGTCTCGCGAGCTTCGTAGTATGCGGAGGCGCGGCGCAGGAACTCGCCGTATATGCCAGTGCGCGTGCGGCGAACGTCGTCCATCGTCGAAACGCCGCCTCCCGTCATCTGCCCTCCGACCCAGTCGGATTCCTCAACGACTGCGACATCCATCCCGAGCCGCGCCGCCTGTATCGCCGCCGAGCTGCCGCCGCAGCCCGCGCCTATAACCGCGACGTCGAACTCAATCACCCGAGGCCCCTCCGCGCGCGCCGGAAGCGCGGCGAAGAGAAGTACGATAAATGCTGCAAGTACTTTTTTCATCAAGATTCCTCCAAAGCTGCATAGCCTCACAAAAACTTTTTGATTATACTATACGCGCCGTAAGTTATGCATAAACATTGACGGATTGTACGAAAAGCATAAAGGTGTGGAATACTTGAAGATTATCGACCTGAGCCGCATGATAACGGAGGGGATGCAGTGCTTCCCAGGCGACGTGTCGCCGAAGATAGAAAGGCTTGAAGCGGGAGGATTTCGAACGGCGAACGTCCTGCTTTGCTCGCACACAGGGACGCACATCGACGCGCCGGCGCACCTATGCACACAGAGCGTCACGCTCGACAAGATGCCGCCCGAGACCTTCTGTGGGCTCGCGCTGCTCGTGGACGCGCGCGAAGCCGCGGGGCGCGAGGTGGAAATCGCGGACATAGCGCCGCACGCGGAAAAACTCGCCGAAGCGGACTTCCTGCTCCTGCGCACCGGCTGGGAGGAAAAATTCGGAACGGAGGAATATCTTTCGGGCTTTCCGACGCTCTCGCCGGAAGCCGCGAAATACGCGCTCTCGCTCGGGCTGCGCGGCTTCGGCTTCGACGCGATATCGGCCGACCGCGCCGAGAGCGAAGAATGCCCGATACACAAGACGCTGCTCGGCTCGGGCGCGGTCATAATCGAAAACCTGCGCGGCCTCGGCGCGCTGCCGGAGGGCGAAACGTTCCTGCTCGCCGCCCTGCCCATACCGCTCGCCCAAGCCGACGCCGCGCCGGCGCGCGTCATGGCCGTCCTTGAAAATTGAGGCCGCAGACTGTAATATAAATTATGTACACAGATTTCACGGAGGTGCGAAAATGACGAAACAGAAAAAACGCAAGGGCTTCACCCTCATTGAAATAATGGTCGTCGTCGTCATCATAGGGCTGCTTTCCGCGCTCGTCGGCCCGCGGCTCATGGGCCAGAGCGACGAAGCGAAGCGCAAGACGACGCAGACGCAGATAGCGCAGCTCGAACAGATACTCGGCCTTTACTACCTCGACAACGGCTTCTACCCGACGACCTCTCAGGGACTCGAGGCGCTCATAACGAAGCCCACGATGCCGCCCGAGCCGCTCAACTACGCCGACGGCGGCTACATGAAGAAAATGCCCAAGGACGCATGGGGGCGCGGCTTCATCTACGTCTGCCCCGGCGACCACGGCGACTTCGACATAATCTCCTACGGCGCCGACGGACAGGAAAACGGCGAAGGCGCGGCGGCTGACATAAACAACTGGGAATAAAAACGCCGTCAGGCGCAGTCATAAAAACGCGGGCCTCCAAAATGGAGACCCGCGCGCTTTATCAACATTCTAAGCCCTTCAAGCTGACGCAGAAAACGGACGGCGCGACGACGCTCTCAGTCCATAGAGCCCCGGCCTCAGACTCGGCGGCCTTGCGGTGCCTTTTCATAAGCTGCTCGAACTCGCAGCCGCGCTTCACCTTGTCGATTATCGCCGTCACGACGCTGTACATCTCGCCGCCCTCGCGGGGTCGTAGACCGCTATCGAGTGCCCGCCGTTCTGCCGCGCCATCTTCATGCACGGGATGTCCGTCTGCCCGTCGCCGAAATAAATCATCCGGCGGAAAGGCGCTGGCCGCTCCTCCTCGCGCATATAGCGGTTCACCTCGCTGTTGTCGCTCACGCTCGAAATGCCCTTGTTTATCTTGAAAAGGAACTGCGTCTTCGTCGTAAAATCCACCGCGACGGCGGGCCAGACCGCCGCTTGCCGCCAAGAAGCTGTCCCTCTGGTATCGCCTGATCTGATTGAAGGCTTCACGGATGGCAACGCCGCGCCGTTTCAGCTCCACATGAACCAACGGCAAACCGTTGACGAGAATCGTCACATCATAGCGGTTGTCATGCGCAGCACCCTCAGAAGAGGAAACCTCGTATTGATTGATGACCTGCAAGTGGTTATTGTGAACATTCTTCTTGTCGATGAGCTGAATGTTCTTGGATGAACCATCGTCACGGCGCAGCACCTTTACATGGTCGGTCTGAATGGTGCGGGTCTTTTCCACGATGCCCTCGTTGGCGTTGGCAAGGGTCTCCGAAAAGAAACGCTTCCACTCGCTGTCAGTGAAGGTATAGCTGTTGAGCACTTCCAACTGCCGCCGCAGGTTGGCAATCAAGCCGCTCTCATCGTGAACAGAAAGATACTCATATCCCTGTTCACAGAGCAGGCGGATGCGCGCTCTCCGGCGTATATTCCGCAACAACGGTGCTTTCGTTGCTGGCGGCGATGATGTTATAGGACATAGATCAATTAGCAGTCAGCAATCTGCAATGAGCAATTGCTGACCGCATCTCCTTTCCGAGTTTATTTCTTTTGGGTTTTTGTGATGGATGCAAGGATCTTGATGATTTCCATAAATCATAAGCTGGAATTGCCCCAGCCTTGCTATTATAATTCGCGACTTCGTAAATCTTGGAAGGATATAGTCCG
>CAVEUD010000030.1:0-33221 GCA_963618995.1 bacterium | reverse complement strand
CGGCATCTGCCGAAAAAAGACGCCGTCACATCAAAATCGACTGCCGCAGCGGCGGTCCGGGATAACTTACGGAAAGAATTTCACAGGCGTATACGCGGAAGCGCGCATACTCGTTGATCCGTTTTTCGCGGAAAAGGATGCTTATCCGCCGCTTGAGGATTCGTTCCGTCCTGAGCTTAGATGGCCAACTGCGCCGCTGCCATGTGGGCCGGACGGACGCATGGGATTCACGCGGTGCTTGTTGCGCATTTGCACCTGACCATCTCGACGGAGCGGCGGTGAAGGCGCTCGACAAAGCAATAAAGTTTTTCACTCAGGATGAATGGGATGCGGAGCATATTAGCGCGATGGAGTTTACTAACGTTGCAATTTTGCAACACAGCGGAACGTTTTTTAGAGCGACGCTTTACAAGACTGATTGCGTTCACGGCTTGGCCGTCAAAACGAAACCGTATTACGAGAAACTCGGCATCCGCGGCGACGCCTGCGGCGCCGTATTCTGGGGTGTCGGAGAGCCTGTTTTCTACCCCGCGGGCGATACTATATGGACTGGCTGCGTGCGCAAAGCGATAGAAAAATATTCGCCTGACGTCATAGCCGTCAACGCCGCTGGGGCGCAGCTGCGCGAGAGCGGCCTGATCATCATGGGAACGGAGGACGTGCGCAAAGTTCGCGAGGCCGCGCCTAAGGCGTGCATCGTAGCCACGCACATGGACGCCGTGCCGCATGCTTCGGTGAGCCGCGACGATATGGAAAAATTCATCGCTGAAAATCATACAGAATATATATACGTACCGGAGGACGGCGAAATTTTGAACTTCTAGCCTGCCCAAAAGGCCGCAGTAATTAAAAATTCTGCCGTTCTGCATATTAGCCGCGCAGATCTTCGCGCACGGCGCGCTTGCGGAACAGCAGATTTTTGCCGGAGCGTTTGCCGGTTTCGGCAGACGCCCCCCCCGACAAATTTTGCTCCTTTGAGCTAAAATAAAGACGGAGGCGGTGACGCTGTGGCGGAAGAAAAATCCGGCGGCCTCGTAAAGGGGCGCGCCGTCGAGATATGCGCAAACATAGACGACATGACCGGAGAGGACCTCGGCGCGGCTATGGAGCTGCTGCTTGATGCGGGGGCGCTCGACGTATGGTTCGAGCCGATACAGATGAAGAAGAACCGCCCTGCGGTGAAATTCTGCGCGCTTGCTCTGCCGGAGGATAAGGAGCGGATCGCGGAACTAGCTCTGAGCCACACGACGACGCTCGGCGTGCGTATGCGCGAGGTTGAACGTCTCATGCTGGCGCGCGACTCGCGCGCCGTCGAGACGCGCTTTGGAAGCGTGCGCGTGAAGCGAGGACTACGCGGCGGCGAGGTAATAAAAGAGATGCCTGAGTACGACGACGTGCGGCGGATAGCGCGCGAGACGGGGCTTGCGATGAGCGCAGTGCGCGCGGCGGTGGCGGAAGATGCGGAAATTCAGGCACTTTAAGGGCGGTGAGTACGAGTTCATCGGCATAGCGCGCCACTCGGAGATCGAGGAAGAGTTCGTCGTCTACCGTCCGCTCTACAACGACAGCGGTCTTTGGATAAGGCCGAAGAAGATGTTTTTTGAAAACGTCAAGTTAAACGGCGCGCTTGTGCCGCGCTTTCAGGAAATAGAAGACGACCGGGAGGGCTGACAATGAATGAAGAAATGGCGAAACGTGTGGCTGCGCTCATACGCGGCAAGGGCGTCGCGATATTCAGCGGAGCGGGGCTCAGCACGGAGTCCGGCCTTATGGATTTCCGCTCGAAGGGCGGGATTTGGGCGCACGCAGACCCGACGCGGCTCGCTTCCGTCGGCGTGCTCGAGAGCAACTACGACGAATTTCTCGAATTTTACAAGGCGCGCCTCTTCGTGCCCGACGAGGTGCAGCCGAACGTCGGCCACAAGCTCATTGCCGAATGGGAGAGGCGCGGCTACGTCGACGGCGTCATAACGCAGAACGTCGACCGCCTGCACCAGAAGGCCGGTTCAGTCAACGTATGGGAGCTGCACGGCAGCCTCGAGCCCGTCTACTGCCACAGCTGCGGCAGGCCGGGCGATAGGGACGACTTTCTCGCTGGCAAACCGTGCTCCTACTGCGGGGGGCACCTGCGTCCGAGCGTCGTGCTCTTCGGCGAAATGCTGCCGCAGCGCGCGCTCGAAGCTGCCGACCAAATGAGCCGGCAGTGCCGCACATTCATAGTGCTCGGCTCGTCGCTCGTCGTCTCTCCCGCGAACTACTTCCCGAGGGAGGCGAAGATGAACGGCGCTGAGCTTGTGATAATCAACCGCGATCCGACGCCGCTCGACGGTATGGCGGACGTCGTGGTACACGAAGGAATGGGCACGTTTCTGACAGAAGTGGAAAAGTACGTCGAACTGCCGTAGTAAATTTAGAAAAACTGAATTCAGCGCTAATATAGCCGCCAGTTAAAGAGCGGAACGGCGGAATGACGTCCGCTGAAGAATATTGGGTTGCAACATAAAAAAGAAGACGGCACGCGCCGCAAAAGAACCCCGCGGTGCGTACTGTCTTTATATTTTTTTGCCGCGCTCTGCAAAAAGCGCGCGCGGAATTTTTACAGCCGCATCTCTGACTTCAGCGGACGCGCGAAAAGCTCTTTTATAAGCTCCTGCGGACGCTCGCCTTTGTAGAGCACGCGGTAGACGGCCTCCGCTATCGGCATCTCGACGCCGAACTTCTTGCTGTTCTCGACGACGGCGCGCACCGTGTAGGCCCCCTCTGCAACCTGACCGAGGGACTCGACCGCCTCGCCGAAGCTCATGCCGTTGCCTATAGCGAGTCCGAGACGGAAGTTGCGCGAGAACATACTGTAGCATGTGACTATCAGGTCGCCGACGCCTGCGAGCCCCGATAGCGTAAGCGGCGAAGCGCCCAGCTTCACTCCGAAACGCATGATCTCGGCGAGGCCGCGCGAGGCGAGAGCCGCCATCGCGTTGTCTCCGAGGTCGAGCGCCTTGGCTATGCCCGCGGCCACCGCGTAGATGTTCTTCGTCGCGCCGCCGACCTCTAGGCCGATTACGTCTGTTCCCGTGTAGACGCGGAAGTTGTTGCCGCTCACTATCTCCTGCCAGCCTTTGGCCTCATCCTCGTCCGCCGAAGCGAGCGCGACAGTCGTCGGACGGCCTACAAGGACCTCTTCCGCATGGCTCGGCCCAGAGAGCGCCGAATATTTGAGGAACGGGCAGCACTCTGCGTAAACTTTGTGAAGCAGGTCGCCCGTCGAAATTTCTATGCCTTTGGCAAGGTTGAGGATGTGCCCCTCGCGTTCACCGCGTGAAGCGGCCTTCTCGCAGACCTCTCGCACGAACTGCGTCGGGATCGCCATTATGTAGCGGTTGGAAAAATTCAGCGCTGCGTCGAGGTCCGTCGTGCAGTTCACACTGCGCGGCAGCTCCGTATCGCGGAAGCAGAAGTTGTTGTGCCGCGTCTTGGTTATCGCCTTCGCCTGTTTCTCGTCTATCGTCCACATGAGCGCTTCGCTGCCGAGCGACGCGAGATGTACGGCCATCGCCGTCCCGAAGCTCCCTGCGCCGAGGATGGTTATATTCATGTCGCTCCCCCATTCACATTCAATCGCCGCACCTATGCGCGGCCTATATAGATTTTTTCATTATAGCACAGCGTATTCCCGCGTATTACCAAGCTTTTTCGCCGCAATACTTCAAGTCTTGATTTACACCCACTTGAAGAATTATAATATCGATATATAATTATCGATAGAATGGCGGTCATGATAGGACGGGGAGTGAAGGGTATGACGTCGCGGGAATCGAAACCCCTCAGCATTTCAAGGCAGTCTCTTCAGCGTATGCCGGTTTATCTCGAATTATTGAAAAAAATCAAGGCCGGAGGCGGCGCGCATGTTTCGGCGGCTCTTCTCGCTGGTGAGCTCGGGCTTCATCCCGTGCAGGTGCGCAAGGATCTCGCTTCGGTCTCCAAGGTCGACGGCAATCCGCGCATCGGTTTTGCGCTTGACGGGCTCATCGACGACATGGAAGAGTTTCTCGGCTGTAAGAACGCGCGCGAGGCGGTCGTCGCGGGAGCCGGCAATTTGGGACGCGCGCTGCTTTCGTACGGCGGGTTCGCCAATTACGGCCTTTCTATAATCGCGGGCTTCGACACGTCGCCCGAGGTAGTCGGTACTATGGTCGCGGACAAGGAAATTTTCCATGCCTCGCGTATCGTTGAGCTATGTTCGCGGCTCGGCGTGCACATCGGAATAATAACCGTGCCGGCGCGCGCGGCGCAGAGCGTCTGCGACGAGATGGTGCGCGGCGGCGTGCGCGCGATTTGGAATTTCGCGCCGGTGCATCTTACTCTTCCGCCCGGCGTCATAGCGACCGACGAAAATTTGGCGGCTTCGTTCGCTGCTCTTTCCAGCCGTTTGAGTCAGATAAAGCGCGAAGCGTAGCCGCCGCGCGCTTATCCTAAGTCCTGCGGTTGGGGTTGTGTGGTTCGCGGGACTTTCACAAATCAAAACTACAGAGAGGGATGTGTATGGTGACGGAGAATTTTGACTACGCGCTCGTCGATAAGATAGTCGAGGGGCACGGCGCGCAGGCGACGGCTGTAATAGCGATACTCCAGGAAATTCAGGAGCACTGCCGCTATTTGCCGCGCGAGATCTTTCCATATCTTTCAAAGAAGCTCGGAATGCCCGAGGCGCGCATTTACAGCGTCGCAACCTTTTACGAGAACTTTTCTCTTAACCCTAAGGGCAAGTTCGTCATCAAGGTCTGCGACGGGACGGCGTGCCATGTGCGCAAGTCCATTCCGATTCTCGAAAGGCTGCGTGCGGAACTAGGCCTGACGGACAAGAAGGTGACGACCGACGATCTAGCCTTTACGGTGGAGACGGTTTCGTGCCTTGGAGCCTGCGGCCTTGCGCCCGTGCTCACGGTCAACGACGAAGTGCATCCCGCGATGACGCCGGACAAGGCGGCGGAGCTGCTCACCGCTCTCAGGAAGGAGCTTTAACATGATTGTCAAAACGCGCGAAGAGCTTCAGAAGCTGAGGGAAGAGTACGCGGCGGGACTCGCCGGGGAAAAGAAGAAAATCCTCATCTGCGCCGGTACGGGCTGCATTTCGAGCGGCTCTCTCGTCATCTACGACGAACTCAAGAAAATCATGGAATCACGCGGCCTCTGGGTCGAGGTGGAGCTCGCGGAGGAGCCGCACGACGATTCCGTCGGCCTAAAGAAATCCGGCTGCCACGGCTTCTGCGAGATGGGGCCGCTCGTCCGCATCGAGCCGCAGGGCTGGCTCTACGTCAAGGTGAAGCCCGGCGACTGCGAGGAGATCGTCGAAAAGACGATAATCGGCGGCGAGCATATAGAGCGCCTCGCCTACACAAAGCACGGAGAAATTTTCAAAAAGCAGGAAGAAATCCCGTTCTATAAAAAGCAGACGCGCCACGTGCTAGAACACTGCGGGCATATAGACGCGACCTCGATCAAGGAATATCTCGGCATCGGCGGCTACCGCGCGTTCGAAAAAGCTCTTTTCGATATGGACGGCGAAGAGATCGTACAGATGATTTCTGACTCAAACCTGCGCGGGCGCGGAGGCGGCGGCTTCCCGACCGGGCGCAAGTGGAGCCAGGTGCGCCGCCAGAAGGCCGCCGACAAATATATCGTCTGCAACGGAGACGAGGGAGACCCGGGCGCGTTCATGGACCGCTCGATAATGGAGGGCGACCCGCACCGTATGCTCGAAGGCATGATGATCGCAGGGCTCGCCTGCGGCGCGGCGAATGGATATATCTACGTGCGAGCAGAGTACCCGATGGCGGTCTCGCGGCTGCGCACGGCCATCGCGCAGGCAGAGGAGTTCGGTCTGCTCGGCGACGACATCTTGGGCAGCGGCTTCTCGTTCCGCATACACATCAACCGCGGCGCCGGCGCCTTCGTCTGCGGTGAGGGCAGCGCGCTGACGGCATCCATTGAAGGCAAGCGCGGAATGCCGCGCGTCAAGCCGCCGCGCACTGTCGAGCACGGTCTATTCGGCAGCCCGACTGTGCTCAACAATGTTGAGACCTTCGCGAACGTCCCGCTAATCATCATCAACGGCGTCGAATGGTACAAGTCGATCGGCCCGGAGAAGAGTCCAGGCACGAAGGCCTTCGCGCTTACAGGCAATATTGAGAACACCGGCCTCATCGAAGTGCCGATGGGCACGACGCTGCGCGAGATAGTCTTCGAGGTCGGCGGCGGCATGCGCGGCGGCGCGGACTTCAAGGCCGTGCAGATAGGCGGCCCCTCCGGAGGCTGCCTCACGGAGAAAGATTTGGATCTGCCGCTCGACTTTGATTCACTTGCAGCGGTTGGCGCGATGATAGGCTCCGGCGGCCTCGTCGTCATGGACTCAAAGACCTGCATGGTCGAGGTCGCGCGCTTCTTCATGAACTTCACGCAGAACGAATCATGCGGAAAATGCGTCCCGTGCCGAGGCGGCACGAAGCAGATGCTCGCGATACTTGAACGCATAGTCGCGGGCGAAGGCCGCGACGGAGACATCGAGCTGCTGCTCGAACTCGCGGACATGATTTCGCACACGGCGCTCTGCGGCCTCGGAAAGACCGCGGCGCTGCCCGTCGTCAGCACGATAAAGAACTTCCGCGAGGAATACGAGGCGCACATCTACAAAAAATACTGCCCCGTCGGAGCCTGCGCAAAGCTCAAGAGTTTCAGCATAGCCCCGGAGCTCTGCAAGGGCTGCTCGAAATGCGCGCGCGGATGCCCGGTGGGCGCGATAAGCGGAGAGATAAAGAAGCCCTTCGTCATAGACAGGGACAAGTGCATCAAATGCGGAGCCTGCGTGACGGCCTGCCCGTTCCACGCGGTGAAGGAGGGATAGCCCGATGGAACAGAAAAAATATATGACGATAGACGGAATCCCGGTCGAAATAGCTGGAGAGAAGAATGTCCTCGAAGTCATACGCAAGGCGGGCATCCAGCTCCCGACCTTCTGCTACTACTCCGAGCTGTCGATTTACGGCGCGTGCCGCATGTGCATGGTCGAGAACAAATGGGGCGGACTAGACGCCGCCTGCTCCACGCCGCCGAAAGAGGGCATGGAGATATGGACGAACACCGAGCGGCTGCGCAAGTACCGCAAGATGATACTCGAACTGCTGCTCGCCGACCATTGCCGCGACTGCACCACTTGCCACAACAACGGCAAATGCAAACTGCAGGACCTCGCGATGCGCTTCAACATTGAGGGCGTGCGCTTCCCGAACGGCGCGTCCGAGCCGCGGCGCGACGACTCGTCCCTCTGCATATCGCGCGACCACAACAAGTGCATTCTCTGCGGCGACTGCGTGAGGATGTGCAACGAAATACAGAGCGTCGGCGCGATAGACTTCGCGCGCCGCGGCTCTAAGATGACGATAAGCACAGTCTTCGACATACCGATAGCCGAAAGCAACTGCGTCGGCTGCGGCCAGTGCGCAGCGGTCTGCCCGACCGGCGCGATAGTCGTCAAGAACGACACCGCCAAGGTCTGGAAGGCGCTTGACGACAAAAAGGCGCGCGTCTCCGTACAGATAGCGCCCGCCGTCCGCGTCGCGATAGGCGAGGAATTTGGATTAGGCGGTGGAGAGAACGCGATGGACCGCATCGTCGCCGCGCTGCGCCGCATGGGCTTCAACGAGGTATTCGACACATCGACCGGAGCCGACCTCACGGTGCTCGAAGAGTCCGCGGAGTTCCTCGAAAAGCTCGCGGACGGCGAGACGGATGAGATGCCGCTCTTCACCTCATGCTGTCCAGCGTGGGTAAACTTCTGCGAGAAGAATATGCCAGAGGTATTGCCCTACGTATCCACATGCCGCTCGCCGATGCAGATGTTCGCCTCCGTCATAAAAGAGAACCACAAACATTCGCCGAGAAAGCACTACCACGTCGCAGTCATGCCCTGCACAGCGAAGAAGGCCGAGGCCGCGCGCGAGGAATTCCGCACCGAGGCTGGGGCGGACACCGACTTCGTCATAACGACGCAGGAGCTCATACAGATGATAAAGGAATCTGGCATCGTCTTCGACGAGCTTGAGCCAGAGGCGGTCGATATGCCCTTCGGCACGATGAGCGGCGCGGGCGTCATCTTCGGCGTCACCGGCGGCGTCACGGAGGCTGTGCTTCGCCGCATAACCTCCGACAAGTCCCCGGCGGCGCTGCGCGCGATAACCTTCAAAGGCGTGCGCGGGAATGAAGGCGTCAAAGAGGCGGAAGTGCCGTACGGCGGCCGCGTGCTGAAGATAGCCGTCGTCAGCGGCCTTGGCAACGCGCGCAAGATAATCGAAAGAATCAAGGCCGGCGAGCATTACGACTTCGTCGAGGTCATGGCCTGCCCGGGCGGCTGCGTCTGCGGCGCGGGACAGCCCTTCGCGCTGCGCGATGAAAAAGAGCTGCGCGGCAAGGGGCTCTACTCGGCGGACAGAATGTCGAGCATCAAGCGCTCAGAGGAAAACCCGCTGATGATTTCGCTCTACAACGGCCTTCTCAAGGGCAAGGTACACGAGTTGCTCCACGTCCGTTACGGCGCTAAGGAGGCGAAGTAGATGGTCTCGATAAAAATCTGCAACGGAACCTCCTGTTACCTGAAGGGAGCCTACAACGTGCTCCAATACTTCCAGCACGAGATAGAGGCGCGCAAGCTGCACGATAAAATAAACCTCACGGGCTCATTCTGCCTCGGCAACTGCGAGCACGGAGTCTCTGTCGAAGTCGACGGTAAAATATACAGCGTCGCGCCAGAGACGGCGCACAAGTTCTTCGAAGAGACGATAATGCCGCTAGTGAAGTAGGAATTTAGGAAAGATGCGAAAACGGCCCGGAGGACGACGAATCCTCCGGGTCGTTTCGCGTTTTGCGCAGGCTCGCGGAGTTTAGAACTCCGTCGCCTTGTTGTTGTCGGGGCCGGAGCGTCGTTACGATCGCCATGTGCGGCGTGACGCGCACCGCTCCCTTCGGCGTCGCCTGCGACCTTTTTGAAACCTGCGGGCACGACGTTCGTCCCGCCTCCGTTGTTGGCCGCGGGACGCTGTGCGCTTATATGATGAGATTCCGACGCGCGTTGAATATTTGCTGACTGACAATGGGCATCGCGGAAAAACTATAAAATCCGCGCTCTTTGTGACGCTGTTTCGCTAGGAACCTCCGCCGCCTGACGCGTCGGCGCTCTGCGTGACTTTCTGTTTTTCCGAATAAGAAACAAAAAAGAAAAATACACCATCCCCCTTTGTAAAAAGCGCGTTACGTTGTATAATGCCCTTCGGCTTGCACAATCGGTTGCACAGCTTAAAAAATCAAAGAAACGGAGCGTCTTTTTATGGCAAGAGAGCAAGTAATGAAAAAAACGGTCGAAGACAGCGAGTGGTCGCTCTCCGCAGTCCCTGCGTCAATGAAGGTGCAAGGACTATGGGCGGCGATGGTCGTCCTAGTCGGATTCACATTCTTCTCGCCCAGCATGACCGCGGGCGGAAACCTCGGCATTGGCCTTAACCTTGAGAGGTTCTTCTTAGCGATGGTGCTCGGCAACGCCTTCCTTGGCGTCTACTGCGGGCTGCTCGGCTACATAGGCCAGCGCACCGGGCTGACTCTCGACCTTCTCGCGCACCGCTCTTTCGGCGACAAAGGCTCTTTCCTGCCATCGGCGCTCATCAGCTTTACGCAGATAGGCTGGTTCGGCGTAGGCGTCGCGATGTTCGCGATTCCGGTGGCCGGGCTTATCGACAACGCAATCCCGATGTGGGCGCTCATCGTCATAACGGGCGTGGTCATGACCGTGACGGCCTACTTAGGCATCAAAGCGCTCGCGGTGCTCGGCAGCATCGCCGTGCCGCTCATCGCCGTGCTCGGCGTCTACTCTGTCAGCTGGGGTATAAACGAGGTCGGCGGCTTCATGAACGTCTTCGCTCAGAACCCAGACAAGCCTCTCACTCTTGCGGCGGGCATCGCGATAGTCGTCGGCTCCTTTATCTCTGGCGGCACCGCGACTCCGAACTTCACGCGCTTCGCAAAAACGCCGTATATCGCCGTCATAGCGACGGTCGTCGCCTTCTTCGTCGGAAACTCAATCATGATGATATTCGGAGCGGTAGGCGGAGCCGTGACCGGAGTCGCGGACATTTTCGACGTGCTCATCCTCCAGGGGCTCGCGCTTCCCGCGGTGCTGACGCTCGGCCTCAACATTTGGACGACGAACAACAACGCGCTCTATACAGCCGGCCTCGGAGTCTCCAACATCACGAAGATACCGAACAAGCCGCTCGTCCTCGTCAGCGGCGCGATAGGCACGGCTCTCGCGGTCTGGCTCTACTATAACTTCGTCGGAATGCTGAATTTGCTTTCAGGCATGATCCCGCCCGTCGGCGCGGTGCTCATCCTGCATTACTTCCTGCACCGCGACGAGTATGAAGAGGATGCGAAGGCTGAAATCCGTCACGTCAACATGCCCGCGATACTCGCGGTCGTCGTCGGCTCGCTCGTAGGCGTATTCGTTACGGCTGGCATCAAGCCGGTAAATTCGCTCTTCGTCGCCGCGATAGTCTTCGTAATAGCCGACCGCCTCTGCGGCAAGCGCGGCTAAAATTTTTCGGAAAGGACGATTCTGCAATGCTCGTAAAAAACATCTTCATCGAAAACTCAACGGAAGCGAAAGACATTCGCGTAAAGGACGGCAAGTTTGAGCAGATCGCGCAGAACCTGACGCCGCGCGAGGGCGAAGAGGTCGTCGACGGCTCCGGCAAACTGGCCCTGCCGCCCTTCATAGAGAGCCACGTCCACCTCGACACCTGCCTAACGGCCGGCGACCCGGTCTGGAACCTTTCCGGCACGCTCTTCGAGGGCATCGAGTGCTGGAGCAAGCGCAAGGAGAAGCTATCGAAGGAGGACGTAAAGGCGCGCGTCCGCCGCGCTGTGCGCATGCAGGCGGCGAACGGTGTGCAGCACGTCCGCACGCACGTCGACGTCACAGACCCGACGCTCGTCGCTATGGAGGCGATGATAGAACTCCGCGACGAATTTAAAGATTTCGTCGACATCCAGATAGTCGCCTTCCCGCAGGAGGGCATAATGAGCTACCCGAACGGCGAGCAGCTCCTCGAAAGTTCCGTAAAGATGGGGGCTGACTGCGTCGGCGCGATTCCGCACTTCGAGTTCACGCGCGAGTACGCCGTCGAGTCCGTCAACTACTGCATGAAGATTGCGGAGAAGTACGGCAAGCTCGTCGACGTCCACTGCGACGAGATAGACGACGAACAGTCGAAGGGGCTTGAGGTACTCGCCGCGCGCGCCCTTGAGAGCGGCATGAAGGACATGGTGACGGCGAGCCACACGACCGCCATGCACAGCTACAACAACGCCTACTGCGGCAAGCTCTTCCGCCTGCTCCGCATGAGCGATATAAACTTCGTCTGCAATCCGCTCGTCAACACGCATCTCCAGGGACGCTTCGATACGTATCCGCGCCGCCGCGGCGTGACGCGCGTCAAAGAGCTGCTCGCGAACGGCAACAACGTCTCGTTTGGGCACGACGACATCTTCGACCCGTGGTATCCGCTCGGGACGGGCAACATGCGCGACGTCATCTTCATGGGGCTCCACGTCTGCCAGATGATGGGCTATCAGGAGATTCTGGACTCCTACCGTCTTTGCACCTACAACGCCGCGAAGACGCTGCACCTCTCCGGCTACGGCATCGCGGAGGGCAACGACGCGAGCTTCATAATCCTCGACAGCGACAACTTCTACAACGCGCTTAACCGCAAAGGCGAGGTGCTGCGCTCCTACAACAAAGGCCGCCTCATCGCCTCAGCCGAGCCCGCGAAACGAGAAATACACTTCTAAGAGAAAATCGCAGCTTTACGGCCGCGCCGGGAATTTCACGGCGCGGCCGTTTTTTATGCGCTCCGTCCTCCGAACGGCGCAAGTGCCCTGCACGACTGAAAGATTTAATAAAGTCAAACTGTTTGCGCAAAAACGCGTATAACTGCGAAAAACAAGTAAAATAAGCTAAAATAAGAAATATTTCTAAATAAATCGATTTGAGAAAAGCGCCCCTGCTCATTACAATTTCAGCTGTAAAGAAAATTAGCACTCAATAAAGGCGAGTGCTAATATAAATTAAGAAAATTATGCAGGAGGGGATTTTCCTATGAAACTTAAACCGCTTGGAGACAGACTCGTGGTTAAGGCGGCTCCGAATGAGGAAAAAACGAAGGGCGGACTCGTCCTTCCCGATACGGTGAAAGAGAAGCCCGTCGAGGGCGAAGTCGTCGCAGTAGGCCAGGGCAAGGTGCTTGAGACCGGCGCTCGCCAGCCTATGGAAGTCAAGGTCGGCGACAAGGTCATTTACAGCAAGTACTCGGGAACCGAAGTCAAAGTTGACGACGAGACCTACCTTGTTATAGGCGAGAGAGACGTTCTCGCTATCGTAGAGAAGTAAGGGACTGGAGGAATAGATTATTATGGCAAAGATTCTGCTTTTCAAAGAAGACGCCCGCCGCGCTATGGAGCGCGGAATCAATAAAGTAGCCGACACCGTCGGCATCACCCTTGGACCGAAAGGCCGCAACGTCGTGCTCGAGAAGAAGTTCGGCTCGCCGACCATCACGAACGACGGCGTGACCATCGCTAAGGAGATCGAGCTCGAAGATCCGTTCGAGAATATGGGCGCTCAGCTCATCAAGGAAGTCGCCTCTAAGACCAACGACGTCGCAGGCGACGGAACTACGACCGCTACCGTCCTCGCCCGCGCGATGATCCGCGAGGGAACGAAGAACGTAGCCGCTGGCGCGAACGGCATGCAGCTACGCAAGGGCATGGAGCTCGCGACCGAAATTGTAGTCGACGAACTCAAGAAACAGGCCGTGCCTGTCAAGGAACACAAGAAGATCGCCCAGGTCGCTTCCATCTCCGCCAACGACAGGAAGGTCGGCGAGTTGCTCGCCGAAGCAATGGAGAAGGTCGGCGAGGAAGGCGTAATCACCGTTGAGGACAGCAAGAGCCTCGGTACTACGCTCGAGACCGTCGAAGGCCTCCAGTTCGACAAAGGCTACCTCAGCCCTTACATGATCACCAACCCCGATCGTATGGAAGCGGTTCTCGAGGACGCTAACATCCTCATCGTCGACGGCAAGGTCTCCAACGTGAAGGATATGCTCCCGATACTCGAGAAGAGCGTGCAGCTTGCCAAGCCGCTCCTCATCATCGCTGAAGACGTGGAAGGCGAAGCCCTTGCGACGCTCGTCGTCAACAAGCTCCGCGGCATCCTCCAGGTCGTCGCGGTCAAGGCGCCTGGATTCGGCGACCGCAGAAAGGCTATGCTCCAGGATATAGCCATCGTCACCGGCGCGACCGTCATCAGCGAAGAAGTCGGTCGCAAGCTCGACAGCGCAGACGTAGCGGATCTCGGCCACGCGAAGAAGATCAAGGTCAGCAAAGAGACCACGACGATAGTCGAAGGCGGCGGCGATCCGCAGGCCATCAAGGATCGCGCGGCTCAGATCAAGAAAGAGCACGCCGACTCCACCTCCGAGTATGACAAGGAGAAGCTCCAGGAGCGCCTTGCGAAACTCGTCGGCGGCGTAGCGGTCATCCAGGTTGGCGCGGCGACCGAGACCGAGCAGAAGGAACTCAAGCTCCGCATTGAAGATGCACTCAACTCGACCCGCGCGGCTGTTGAAGAGGGCATCGTCCCCGGCGGCGGAGTTGCGCTCGTCGGATGCGTGAAGGCTCTTGACGCCGAAATAGCGAAACTCGAAGGCGATGTCAAGACCGGCGCCATGATCATCCGCAAGTCGATGACAGAGCCGCTCTACCTCATCGCTCAGAACAGCGGCATGCAGGGCGACGTCATCATCGAGAAGGTCAAGACCCTCAAAGAAGGTCAGGGCCTCGATGCGACGACAGGCGAGTACGTCGACATGATTGAAGCCGGAATCATCGACCCGGTCAAGGTAACGCGCTCCGCTCTCCAGAACGCTTCTTCGATCGCGGCGATGATCCTCACCACCGACGCGGTAGTTGCGGACAAGCCCGAGAAGAAAGAGACCATGGGCGACATGGCCGGCGGTATGGGCGGTATGGGCGGTATGGACTACTAAGCCCAGGCTGCAAACATATACACAGCGCCAATGCAAAACGGCGCGGAGGCGTAACGGCTTCCGCGCCGTTTTTTCGTTTTTGCGTGCCGTTGACTTTTTCTCTGTTCCGCGTCATTCTCAATGTGGAGAGGAGGAGTGACGATGAAATTTTTGTATGAGGCGAAGACGCGCGGCGGCTTGACGGAGCGCGGCGAAACGGAAGCCGCGGACGAGCGTGCCGCCGCGGCGCTGCTGCGCGAAAAAGGGCTGACTCCACTCGAAATCGCGTCGGCGCGCGAATTTCGCGGCGGGGTGAAAATCTCGTTTCCCGCGCCATTTGCGAGCCGCGTGAAGCTTGCTGAAAAGACGCTCTTCTTTAGGGAACTCGCGACTATGACCGAAGCCGGAGTGCCCGCCGCCGCGTCGCTGAAAATCCTCTCCGAACAGAAAAGAAGCCGCCGCTTCGGAGCCGTCATATCTGACATATACGCGCGCGTCGCAGCGGGCTCTACGCTCGCCGCGGCCTTCGCGGGGCATTCCGACTGCTTCGGCGCGGTCGCCGTCGCGCTCGTCCGCGCGGGAGAAGAATCGGGGACGCTCGACAAGAGCCTAGCTAAGATAGCTTCCTTCCTCGAAGCGCGCGAAGAGCTGCGCAGAAAAATAATATCCGCGCTGACCTATCCCGCGCTCGTCGCCTCAGTAGCTGTGTTCTCGTTATGCGTAATGGCCGCCGTCGTCGTCCCGCAGTTCGAACGCGCGTTCCGCGGCCTTGGCGTCGAACTGCCGCCGCTGACCCGCGCGGTGTTCCGCGCCGGCGCATGGATGGAATCGCGCTGGCACGTGCTGCTCTTTGCGTTTTTGCTACTCGTTCTCGCCGCGAAGCTCGCGCTGCGCAGCGCCGGCTTCCGCGCGTACATCGACGGAGCCATGCTTAAGTTCCCGATATTCGGCGACATGCTGCTCAAAGCCGCTCTCTCACGTTCCTTCGGCACTATGGGGGTGCTGCTGCGCGCGGGATTGCCAGCGCTTGTCTCGCTGCGCCTTGCAGCCTCAGCCGCAGGAAACGAAAAAATAAGAAAAGCCTTTGAAACGGCGCGCGACGGCGCTGCGGCGGGGAAGGGGCTAAGCGCCGCGCTCGAAAGCTGCGGCGTGTTCCCGCGCATGATAATCCATATGGCCGCGGTAGGCGAGGAGACGGGGCGCTCTGCCGAAATGTTCGGGAAAATAGCGGACTGGTACGAGTCGGAGTTGTCTGATAAGGTCAGGCGGCTCAGCTCGATACTCGAACCCGTATTGGTCGTTATAGTCGGCGCGGCTGTAGGCATTATGGCCGTCGCGGTATTCATCCCTGTAGTCTCCGCGATAAATTCATTTATATAAGCTCCGCTCACGTGAATTTTTCCCCAAAAACTGATATTATCATAAAAGTTGCAAAATCAGTTTTCTATCAAATCAAACGGAGACGGAGGAATCGTCGATGAAACAGACTCGCGCCTCGCGCGGCAGGTCGCAGGGCTTCACCCTCGTTGAAATGCTCATCGTCATAATAATCGTAGGGATACTCGCAGGCATGATGATAGTCTCCATCGGCCCGGCGACGGACAAGGCGGAGGCGACGAGGATAGCGTCTGACATGCGCAGCGTAAAAACAGCCTGCGTCATGTACTACGCCGACAACGGCGAATGGCCAGAGGAGATAAACGCAAGCTTTGACAAATACCTAGACGTCCCGATCAGCGGCAACGACGATTTCTCTCTCTCAACCTCAGAAAACGTCCTATGGCTCGGCTACAGCGGCGGAAAGCTCGCCGATGGCAACGGCGTTTCGGAACGCCTGACCGCTATGGCGAAAGAGACCGGGCTGTACGCCTCCGCCTCAGCCGAGCCGGATGACCCTGATTACAGCGGCGGCGCAGAGGTCTTCATGATCGTTAAAAAATAGCGCGCCGCGCGAGTTTTACGCCGTATCGCCTAATATAACTCTGGATTTTCAAATAAATTTATGGCATACTCTAGCCTGAACTTTCAACAACTGCCGGAGGTGAGGGGAATCCCCCCGCGTAATGAAAAAAGAAAATAAAATCCTCATCATCGACTGCGGCTCGCAGTACACACAGCTTATAGCGCGCCGCGTGCGCGAGCTCGGCGTCTACAGCGAAATACTATTCTGGGACTCGCCCGCAGAAAAACTCGAAGCTGCGAACCCGTCCGGAATAATCATCTCAGGCGGCCCGCGCAGCGTCCTGGACGCTGACGCGCCGACCGTGCCGGTCGAGCTCATTAAATCGGGAGTCCCCGTGCTCGGAATATGCTACGGTATGCAGCTGCTGGCCCACGCCTTCGGCGGGACAGTCGAACGCGGCGAATCCGCCGAGTACGGACGCGCGGTCGTCGACGTAGAGGGCGGACGGCTCTTCGCCCGTCGCGGCGGCGACAAAAAACTCGATGTCTGGATGAGCCACTGGGACGAAGTTAAAAGCCTGCCCGTCGGCTTCCGCGTAACGGCGCGCAGCGAAAACGGCGCAATGGCTGGATTTGAGTCGGAAGACGGTATGGTTACGGCCCTCCAGTTTCACCCCGAAGTCGCCCACACGCCGAAAGGGCAGGAGATACTCTCCGCCTTCATCTTCGACATCTGCGGCTGCAAGGCGGAATGGACCCTCGGCACGGAATGGATAGACCGTGAGATAGAAAAAATCCGCGCGAAAGTCGGCGACGGAACCGTAATATGCGGCCTCTCCGGCGGCGTTGATTCAACGGTCTCGGCAGTAATCACGCAGCGCGCGGTCGGCGATAAGCTGCACTGCATATTCGTAGACCACGGCATGCTCCGCAAAGACGAGGGCAAACAGGTCATGGAAACCTACCGCTCGCTCAACCTCAACGTGCATTACGTAGACGCTGGCGAACGCTTCCTCACCGCCCTCGCCGGAGTGACCGAGCCTGAGCGCAAGCGCAAGATAATAGGCGAGCTCTTCATCCGCGTATTCGAAGAAGAGGCTCGCCGCCTCGGCGGCTCCGACTGGCTGCTCCAGGGAACCATATATCCCGACGTAGTCGAAAGCGGCCACGGCGGCGGCGGCGTGATAAAGAGCCACCACAACGTCGGCGGCCTGCCGGACGACATGAAGATGGGGCTGCTCGAGCCGCTGCGCGACCTCTTCAAAGACGAAGTGCGCCGCGTCGGAAAAGTCCTCGGCATAGCGCCGCACTTCCTTGAGCGCCATCCCTTCCCAGGCCCTGGCCTTGCCGTCCGCTGCCTCGGAGAACTCAAAAAAGAACGCCTCGACATCCTGCGCGAAGCTGACGCGATATTCATCGAAGAAATACGCAAAGCCGGCCTCTACAACGACATCTGGCAGGCCTTCTGCGCCCTCCTGCCCGTCCGCAGCGTCGGCGTAGTCGGCGACGTGCGCACCTACGGCGAAACCATAGCGCTCCGCGCCGTCTCCTCGCTCGATGCCATGACCGCCGAATGGGTTCGCCTCCCCTACGACCTCCTCGACACTGTTGCCCGCCGCATCTGCAACGAAGTCCCGCAGGTAAACAGAGTAGTGCTAGACGTAACCTCCAAGCCCCCGGCAACGATAGAGTGGGAATGATTTCAGAGGCCTGAAAAAGCCTGATATTGCTAGTGGGTTGAGGGCTTAATGCCGTCTGTGGATAATGATTAAATAAAATTTTTCATTGTTCATAAAGTGAGAGCTGACTGGTTTGGGATAGTCAGGTAGCTCTCTCTTTTTTGCTTTTCGTTCTGCGTAATAAACCGCTTACCCTGTCGTCTACAAGTCAGAGTCAGTGAAACTATTACCAGTCAGGAGCGAGAAAGCAAATGACAAATTGGGGTGTTATCTTGGTTTATATGATTGAAAGGGCAGAGAAATATCATGAAGTTATTTAGAAAAAAACAGAGAAAAAAGGCCTATCATTATGAATGAAGAAATTTACCGGAGATGGGAAGAAGCATATCGGGCGAATCCTAGAGTTTATGAGAAAAAGGATGGCACACTTATTGTAGGTTTAGCCCTCACAGAGGATACCTATTCTATTTTTCCCTATTTGTCCGGAAAATCGGTTTGCCATAGGCATAGAAGGGAAAACCATTAGCGAATGGATTATTACAATGGTCAGTCTCACAACCCCGCAAGGATGCATTATCGGTCAAATGGAATATCATGAGGCTGTCAAACGACTTGAACCCTTTTTTATAGCCAGAGCCGACAACTGGGCGTTGATTCGGGCAATGTCGCACGATGAACTAAATGGTTTGTTCGAAAATTCATTTCGTACGTTATGATAAAGATTTTCTATACTCATAGAGGTTGTAGAAACACAAATCATAAATAATTGTTTAATGTTGAAAAACGCTTCCTGTGTATTGGGAGAAGGAAACAGTAATCCCGATTGATGAGTCAAGGGGCAAGGCGAGCGGCGCACTTCTCATGCGCTGCCATTGACAGCTCCGTCGTGCTGAACGGTAAGCAATGTAGGCAAGCCCGGAAAGCTCTTGCCAGCCCCTTTGGAATTTTGGGGCGAGTGCGGTTGTCGAAATGCACTCCACCGTGCGATTAAGTTCCACCGCGGGTGGTCCCCGCCGCTTTCCGAGATACTGGGAAAGTGCATTGCACAAATAACAGAAAAGACATTAACACATAAACACATGTTTGCAGGTGTTTTGCCTGCAAAATTACCCTATATGCGCCCCCATATACTTGAATTTGCCGAATGCGCATGATTGCAGTCTAAACGAATTAGAAAAAGCCCCGAACCATAAACACGGTATTTTTAGAGCCAGCTGAATTTCGCCGGTCGGCTCTTTTTATTTTGCCTTGTACCAAGCAATTTCTTATTTACGGCCTAAGTAAAAAAGAAGCGTAGTTGCTCACGGCGCGTGGAAACATTAAGAAAACTATTAATAATGTGTAATAACAGATCTGTGAGCTGAGGCTGTGCATACACAAGGTATAGATGATATAAATGGAATCAAATTATAATAAACCGCGACATGCGGATAAAAGCTACGATGAAGGAAGGGGAAGTGAACGGTATGCTGATCGGGGCGGCCCCGACGTTCCAACAGAAGGACGAAGATACGGTGATGGCTCTCGTCTGCGCACTGTGTGAAGCGAGCGCTTGGGCGGAGAGTTTTCGACCGTGCTGCGCCTATCAGCGGCGGTAAAGCGAACTGCCCGGCTGTTCATTCTAGCCAAAAGGGGTTTTGTGCGGCTATATTCATTAGAAAATTTCTGATACAAACGATTAAGAGCAGAAATTTTCATACAAAGCCGGCTAATCCCGGAGAGCACGCCGCGCTGCGGCCCCTCCGGGATTTTTTTTCATTTTGCGGTTGTATTTTGAGTAATATCCTTCCAGTGCAGATAGCCCAACGGCGCGCGACGTGATAGGATATATTGTGGAAGGGGTTGTGTTTATGGCCGAATCCGAGAATAAGAAGGCCTCCGTGCGGAGGCGGCTGAAGAGAAAGCCGGAGCTGACGGTCTGCCCGCTCGGTGGGATGGGGGAGATCGGGAAAAATCTCACCGTTTTCCGCTGCGGCGATGATTTTATAATCGTAGACTGCGGGCTGAAGTTTCCGGAAGAAGATATGCTCGGGATTGATTTTGTCATCCCGGACGTTGAATATCTGATAGAGAATAAGTCGAAGATAAAGGCGATTTTTATAACGCACGGGCACGAGGACCATATCGGCGCGCTTCCTTTCGTGTTGCCTCGGCTCGACGTGCCTGTCTACTGCTCGCGGCTCGCGGGCGGGCTTATCGAGAACAAAATGGTGGACGCGCGGACGGGCTACGCTCCAGATTATCGTTATGTATGCCCGGGCGACAAGGTGACTGCGGGCTGCTTCGAGGTGGAGTTCGTTCAGCTCTGCCATTCCATTCCCGACGCTTTCGCGCTAGCTATCCACACGCCGCTTGGCGTGATCGTCCACACAGGGGATTTCAAATTCGACCCGACGCCGGCGGACGGCAACAAGCCCGATTACAGCACTCTCGCGCGCCTCGGCGACGAGGGCGTGCTTCTGCTGATGTCCGACTCGACGAACGTTGAGCGTCCCGGCTCTACGCCGTCGGAGAAGGTCATCGGGCAGACCTTCGAACGCTTCTTCCGCCTCTATAAGGACAGGCGCATCGTAATCGCGACATTTGCGAGCAATCTCAACAGGACTCAGATGATTTTGGCGACGGCGGCGCGTTTCAACCGCAAGGCCGTGCTCGTCGGGCGCAGCATGATTGCGAACGTCGAGCTTGCGTCTCAGCTCGGCTATCTCGACGTGCCGGACGGCCTCATCGTTTCTGCGCAGGAGGCGGAGCACATGCCGGACAACCACGTCGTCGTGCTGACGACTGGGAGTCAGGGCGAGCCGTTCTCAGGCCTCGTGCTTATGAGCCGCGGCGCGCACCGCCAGGTCAAGCTTGGCGCTAAAGATTTGGTCATCATCTCAGCAAACCCGATCCCAGGCAACGAGAAGCTCGTGAGCCAGACTGTGAACAGGCTCTTCGCCTGCGGCGCGGAGGTCATATACGAGCGCGAGGAGAAGATCCACGTCTCTGGCCACGCCTCGCGCAACGAGCTGATGCTGATGTTCAGCCTGACGCGACCGAAGTTCTTCGTGCCATGCCACGGCGAGTACCGACATCTTGTGCGCCACGCGCAGCTCGCGCGGGAGATGGGCGTGGCTGCGAAGAACGTGTTTATATTGCAGAACGGCGACCAGCTGCGCTTCAGCGGGCAGCGCGCGGAGATGATAGGCCGCGTGCAGGCTGGGCCGGTACTTATAGACGGCGTCGTGCTCGGCGAGTTTGAGGGAAGCATTCTGCGCGAGCGTCGCGAGATGGCGGAGAACGGGCTCGTCGTCGTCTCGGTCGTGCTCGACTCTTCGATGAAGCCGGTCGCGCCTGTGCAGATACAGACGCGCGGCAGCGTATATTCGGCGGACGACGGCAGCACCTTCGGCGAGCTGGAGAACGCCGTGCTGACGGCGGTCGCACAGTTCGGGCGCACGCCGGGCGCGAAGCGCGAAACTCTGCCGACGGAGATACGCAAGCGGATACGCGAGGTTTTCTCGAAGAGCTCGCGCAACTATCCGACGATAATACCGCTTGTAACGTATATTTAAGGCGCGTAAGAATATATAATTCCTGCCGTTCCGCCGCGCGCCCTCGCGTCCGTCTCGCGGCGGGGCGCAACATTTGGAAAATTTAGAAACATGAGGTGAAAACGTCAGATGAATATGGATACGATAATTCTCGGCCTGGTGCAGGGCTTTACGGAGTTTCTGCCGGTCAGCAGCTCCGGCCATCTCGCGCTTGCGAAGATTTTTTTCGGCATGGAGATGCCGCCGCTCAACTACGACCTTGTGCTGCACGTCTCTACGACGCTGGCGACGGTGATTTTCTTCTTCTCAGATATATGCAAGCTCTTTGTCGAATGGTGCCAAGGCTTCGGCGGCGGCGCTGCGCGCTCGAAGCCGGGCTGGAACGTCGGCTGGGCCGTCTCGCTCGGTACCGTAGTCACGGGAGTCGTCGGCATGGCGATCAAGGATTTCTCCGAGGAGGCGTCGCTCAATTTGCTTGCAGTCGGGATCTGCCTCGTGATAACGGGCGTCATGCTTCTGCTTTCGCGCTACATCCGCGGCGGAGGGGACAAGGTAACGCTGAAGAACGGCATTATCGTCGGCTTGATCCAGGGAATCGCCGTAATGCCCGGTATTTCGCGTTCAGGCTCTACCATCATCGCGGGGCTTGCGTCGGGACTCTCGAAGGAGGAGGCATTCCGTTTTTCGTTTCTTCTCTCAATACCGGCGATAGTCGGCGCGACATGCGTCCAGGCTTTTGAGTTTGGCGGCTGGGGCAGCTTTGTCTCCACGCTGCCGGACGGGTGGCTCGCCGGAGCGGTTTGTTCGTTCGCCAGCGGCCTTCTGTCGCTGTTCCTTTTGAAGCGGCTCGTCATCGCCTCTAAGTGGTGGTACTTCGGCATCTACTGCTTGGCGGTCGGCGGGCTGTCCGTAATTTCGACCTGCATGGGAGGATGGTAATATGGCTCTCGTAAAAAGCGCTTCGATACGCTGGAGCGTAATTTTCCTCTGCATGATACTCGGCACGTGGTTCGGCCTGTTTCTTCAGAGATTTTCTGCCACGGCGCTGCTTTTCTCGAACATCGTCGATTTCACTGTGGACGTGCGTGAGATAGATCTGCTTATGCTGCGGCTCGGCTTCCTATTCGCGCTCAAGCTGAACCTCGGGACGCTGATTGGCGCGATAGCGGGGATAGTGATAACGCGATGATGACGAACATAGTGCTCGCCTCAGGAAGCCCGAGGCGGCGCGAGCTTCTCGCGGGACTCGGCTGGGAGTTTTGCGTAGAGCCGTCTTTGATAACTGAGACGAAGCAGGAGGGCGAGGCGCCAGCGCATCTCGTGAAGCGCCTCGCTTTTGAAAAGGCTTCGGAAGTCGCCGGACGCTTTCCTGACAGCTGGGTTATCGGCGCGGACACGGTGGTCGCTATAGACGGAATGATTCTCGGCAAGCCGAAGGACGAGGCGGAGGCGAGGTCCATGCTCCGCCGCCTCGCTGGAGCGACGCACTCCGTATTCACCGGCGTCGCGCTTATTGCGCCCAACGGGAAGAGTTTGTCAGAGGCGGAGGAGACTAAGGTGACTTTCCGCGCGCTCAGCGACGGGGAAATTTCTGCCTACGTAGCTTGCGGCGAGAGCATGGACAAGGCCGGTGCATACGCGATACAGGGGCGCGGTACGCTGCTCGCCTCGCGCATCGACGGCTGCTATTTCAACGTCGTCGGCCTTCCGCTCTTCCGCCTGAGCCGTATGTTCGCGGCTATGGACGCGCCGCTTTCCGCGCAATGGGGGAATGAATGATGAAGAGCATCAACAGGCGCAATCTTTTATATTTCGCGCTCGCCGTCGCGGCGGCGCTGGCGCTTTACGGACTTTCGCCCCGTTTGTCCGCTGAGAGCGGCGGCAAGACGGCGGCCCTCGTTACCGAGAGCCGTGAAATTTTCTCGCTCGCCTACCAGAGCGGAAAAACGTCGGCGGATGTGTGGAGCGAGATAAACGCGCTAGGCGTCGTAGGCACGGCGGTCTCTGAGTTTACCGGCGACGAGCTGGCGATGTCTTCAAACCTTGGAGTGCGTTTCGGCGCGGCGGCCTCGTTCGACGCGAAGCTGGATGCGGACGCCGGACGCGCCGTGCTCTGCTGGAACAAGAGCTTCCCTTACGCCGCGCAGCTGCGCTCGTATCTCGAACGCAAACTTCCGAGCGTAAGCTTTGTCGACGGCGCGGGCGGTAAAGTTTACGCGCTTCTGCCCGGCACCGTCGAAGAGTTCAAGTCCTCGGCGCTCATCCCTGATTTCGCAGCGCTCGAGTTCTGCCGCGCGAACGGTGCTGCCGCGCTTTTCCGTCCAGGCCCGTGTACTCCGTCGTCAGGGGCCGACGTTGCAGAAGCCCTCGACTGGCTTGCGACCGAATATCCTCAAATTAAAAACATAATTCCAGCTGGCGCGATTCTAGCCGGCTATCCTGACGTGCGGCCGATAGCCGCTGTTATGAAAGCGAAGGGGATTACGCTCTCTCAGGTAGAATTCGTGCGGCAGATCGGCGTTCCCGCGCTCACGCGCAATCTCGGCAATCTCGTTGTTCCGATGCACAGCCTTACGAAAGATGAGATAATTTTGCGTAATATCAGCCGTCCGACGATTGTAGACCGTTACGTGCGCGCAGTGCATGAGCGCTCGATACGCCTCGTCATGGTCCATCCGTACGACTTGCAGATGGGCGCGCGGCTCGACATATTTTTGAAGGACCTCGGCGATTATAAGCAAGCGCTTGAGACCCGAGGCTACGCGCTCGGCTGGCCGACTCCGCTGCCGGTATGGCCCGCGCCTCTCGCCGGGGCTTTCGCATGCGGAATATGCTTCGTCTTCACGCTATGGTTTTATGGGGCGCGCTGGAACGGCAGTGAAAAGCTTCCCGTTCCGCCGTATTCTGCGCTTGTGCTATTCGCAGTCTCGGCGGCTCTCGGCGGGGCGCTCTGGTATTCTTCCGTCGCGGCAAGACTTGCGGGGGGTATATGCGGCGCGCTCGTCGCTACGGAAGCGGCGCTGTGCGCCCTTGAGAGCGCGCACAGCCGCGTGCGCGGCGCGGCGCTCGCGCTGTTGACCGTAATCGCGGGGGGGCTTTCGATAGCCTCGTTCTACGGAACGTCCGCCGCGGCTTTGCGGCTCACGCCGTTCTCAGGCGTCAAACTGACGCTGCTGTTGCCGCTGATACTGATCTTCGCGCACGACATGAAACGGCGCGTACACCCGGAGGGATTCGTCGAAGTCATGCGCCGTTCGCCGCTTTGGACCGAACTCGCGCTGCTCGGCGTCGTGATGCTCGGCGCGCTCGTGATGGCGCTGCGCAGCGGCAACGTCTCGAACGTACCGGGATGGGAGGTCGCCTTCCGCGATTTCGTCGAGAATATGCTAGTCGTGCGCCCGCGCACGAAGGAGTTCCTGATCGGCTACCCGGCGCTCGTGCTCTATTGGTTCACGGTGCGCAAAGGGCTTATCCCGTATTACCGCGAAGCGCTGCGCCTCGCCGCGGCGCTCGCCTTCTGCTCGGCGGTCAACACATTCTGCCATTTCCATACGCCTCTATATCTGAGCGTGATACGCACGCTCAACGGCTGGTGGCTCGGCCTGTTGATAGGCTTCGTATGCGCGGCTGCGCTTGGCCTTGTCCTGCCGAGGCTTAAGCGCGTGGCGAACATACGTCTGTAGGAGAAACGTTCAAGGCGTTGAAAAAAGAGTTCGACGTACTTCTTCTCGGGTATTACGGATTCGGCAACCTCGGCGACGAGCTTCTATGCGAAGCGTCGCTGAGACTGCTTGCGTCATGCGGCGTGCCGAAAGAACGCGTCGCGCTGCTTTCCGCAGATCCGCGGAGAAGCGAGGAAAAATTCGGCATCCGCGCTTTCGACCGCTGGAGCCTGCGTCAAATAGGGCGCGCCTGCACCGTAAGCCGTAGCCTGCTGCTTGGCGGCGGAGGGCTTTTTCAGGACTCGACAAGCGTGCGCTCCTGCGTCTACTACTACGCCGCCGTGCGCATCGCGCGGATGCTCGGCCTGAAAGTATGGGCGGAGGGGCAGTCTGTTGGGCCTCTTCGCAAAGGCTTGTCGCGAGCTCTGACGCGTGCCGCTTTCGCCTTGTGCGTCCACGTAGGCGTGCGCGACGAGAGCTCGCGCGAAATCCTCGATTCTATGGGGATCCGAGCCGTCTTTGCCCCTGACCTTGTGACCTCGCTGCCTGTGGCGCGCGCCGTTGGCGGAGGGAACTTCGTCCTATTCAACGCCCGCCCCGGCTACAGCGCGCTCGCGGAGCGCGCCGCGGCGAGCTGCATGAAGCTCGCGGAAAGCCTGCGTCGCGAGGTCGTGGGTGTAGCTCTTTCGCCCGGGGATGAAAAAGAGCTTGCGGCGCTCGCTTCGGCAGGATTGGTAAAGCTTTCCGACATCGTCATGATTTCGTCTAAGGAAGATTTTTCCAGCGCCGCGCGCCGCGCTTCTGGCGCCATCGGCATGAGGCTTCATTTTCTTATACTTTCCGCGCTTTCTGGTCTTCCTCTCGCCGGCTGCGTCTATGATCCTAAGGTCGCTGGCCTTTGTATGCGTTATAATATTACTTTGACAGACGGAGGCGAAACGCCGCTTTCCGCTCCGCCGTCCGCGGAACTTGTCGCGGAGGATGCCGCGTCTGTCAGAAAAGTTTTTGCGGAAGGACTGCGCGCGGCTTGTGGTGAAATAAATGGATGACAAAAGAATCGAAGAACTGAAAAATATATCAGCCGAGGTGCGCAAGGATGTGCTGCGCATGGTCGGCATGGCGCGCTCCGGACCATACGAAGCACCCCTCGCGCTCGCAAGCCTGCTTGTATATCTCTACTGGGAGGAGCTAGTACTCATCCCGTCGGAACCGCTGCGTGAGGATAGGGACCGATTCGTCCTCGGAATGCCGCAGGCCGTCCCCGCTCTCTATGCGGCGCTCGCGCGGCGCGGATTTTTTGAACGTGAACATCTATGGCACTACAGGCGTCTCGGCGCGATGCTCCAGGCGCTGCCAGACTTCCGCCGCATCCCCGGCTTGGACGCTCCGTGTCTGACGGTACAGCCGTCGATAGCGATGGCCGCGTCGTTTGCAGAAAGTCTCGTCAGCCGCAGTTTCAGGCCTCGCGTCGTATTCTTAGTTTCGGGGGCGGGTTTTCACTCCGACGAATTTGCAGTTGAGGCCGCGCGCGTCGCGCGCGAACCCATTCCGAACCTTGTCATGATCGTCGTATCGCACGACGGTTTCTCCGCGGCTCGCTCCGTCTGTTCCGACTGGGACGCGCGCGAGGCCTCGGCTGAGGATTTCTCTTCGCTTGAGGCTGCATGCGGTTCTTTTGATTTTTCATCGGGCGCGCCGAAGGCTCTCTTCGTGACGGCGCTCGGCGGCTCCGGATTGTCGCTCTTCGGCGCTGAGCCGGCGGACGAAGGGCACTTGCTGAGCCTGGGAGAGCTCGACCAGGCGCTCGAAGAATTGGAGGTTAGATCCAATGAATACAGATAAACAGGTCTCGACCTTCGAGGCCTTCTGCACCATTATAGCGGACTACGCGCGCGTACACGACGATTTCGCTCTGCTGCTCACCGAGGGCGTCCAGGAGTGCGCTGAGATTTCCGCAATTCCCGAAGACAAGATAATAATGAAGGGCGCTCCGGCGCACTCAGCGCTTTTGCGTGCGGCTGGGCTCGCGCTCGCCGGAGCGAAGCCGTGGGTCCTTGGAGGCAGCCTCGAGCTCATCGGCGGCAGCTATGCGCACATACGCGAGGCAGTCGCGATGCCGGCGCTGCCTGTGCGCATGGCCTCTGTTGACGGCGGCCTGTCAAGCGCCGGCGACGGCGCGGCGAAGCAGATTTTCTCCGACCTTGCTCTCGCCAGGACGCTTCCCGGAATGCATCTCTTCGTCCCGTCGGACGCGCTGTCGCTCTCCGGCATAATAGAGGAGGGCGGAGCGCCGTTGTATATGCGCCTCGGGCGGACTCCGTTGCCTCAGCTCGTAAACCCGTCGAATGAGATATTCAGGCTTGACGGAGCGCGCATACTGCGCTCTGGCTCGGACGTTACGATATGTGCATGCGGCATCATGGCGAGCCGCGCGCTCCAAGCGGCGGAGCGGCTTGAACGGCAGAATATCAGCGCCGAAGTCATCGACTGCTACTGTCTTAAGCCTTTTCCCGGACAGGCGTTGCTGTCGTCTGTGCGCCGCACCGGCTGCTGCGTAACTGCGGAGGTTCACGGCGGCATAGGGGGCCTTTTCGGCGCTGTGGCTGAATGCCTCGGGCGTACGTATCCGGTACCGCTTCGTTCGGTCTCCGTTCCAGACGAGTTCATCAACAGCGGTACTCCAGACGAACTGCGTGAGTACTACGGCCTGACGCCGAAGGAGATCGTCGACGCTGCGGCTCAGGCGTGGGCGCTGCGCAGGAGGTGACGGCGTGGATATAAGATTTTCAGGCGTCTCAAAAATTTTCGAGCCTGACATAATCGCCCTTGAAGACGTCTACCTCGACATAGAAGGCGGAGAATTCGTCTACCTTATAGGCGAAACAGGCTCCGGCAAAACGACTCTGATGCGCTGCATCTTCCGCGAAGTAGTCCCTACGCGCGGCCACATCAGCGTAGGCGGCCACGCGCTACGCAAGATGGGGCGCTTCGAGCTCGCGATGTACCGGCGCGACATCGGCGTGATCTTCCAGGACTTTTGCCTGCTGCCTGCCATGACGGCCTTTGAAAACGTAGCCTTCGTCCTTGAAGTTATGGGCGTGCCGTCGCGCGAGATAAGCGAGCGCGTCGAGGACGCCCTGAAAACCGTCGGGATATGGCGGCGCAGGATGCTCTATCCGCCGCAGATGTCAGGCGGCGAACAGCAGCGCCTCGCTATAGCGCGCGCGATAATCAACGAGCCGTCGCTCATCCTGGCCGACGAGCCGACCGGGAACCTCGACAATCATACCGCAGACGAGATAATGCAGCTTCTTCTTGAAATCAACGCTGCTGGCACGACTGTGCTCATGGCGACCCACAACCAGTTCCTTGTGGACACATACAGGCACCGCGTCGTAGAGATAAGGCGCGGTCGCATAATACGCGACGAGAGGGACGGAGGCTACGAAAGCGATGGCACGTATTAAATATATAATACGAGACGGATGGCGTCTGATATGGCGCCATTTCGGCATGAGCCTCCTGACGATCTTTACGGCGATGGCGGTGTTTTTCGTCGTCGGCGCGACGATGCTCTTCATCCTCAACATACGCAGCGTCATCGCGAATATGGAAAATCAACTTTCGATACAGGCATACATTAAAACCGGTGCTGATCTCGAAAAGACCGCGGCATCCGTACGCGGAATAAGCGGAGTCGAAAGCGTCACGATGGTGACGAAAGAAACCGCGCTCGAAAGGCTGCGCGCCCGCCTCGGCAACCAGGCAGAGGCCGTGACGCTGCTTGGTGAGAACCCGCTGCCGGAGAGCCTCGAAATACACGTCGCCAAAGCGTCGCATGTCGCCGATGTGGCGAGCCGCCTGACCGCGGTCAAGGAAATCGAGGATATCGTCTATGCGGGCCACGTCGCAGAGAAACTGACGCGCCTGTCGTCGTTCGTTGAAAAGTTCTCGATAATTATGTTGGCTGTAGCGCTCGCGGCCAGCGGCGTAGTGCTATTCAACACGATACGCATTTCGGTATACTCGCGCGCTCAGGAGATAGACGTGATGATGAAGGTAGGGGCTACATCGACCTACGTCGCCTTCCCGTTCGTGATACAGGGCTTCATCCTCGGCTTCTTCGGCGCGCTTGCGGCATCGACCGCGCTCGGTTATTCGTACCTCAGCGCGCTCGAACGGTTGCGAGACATGCTGCCCTTTATATCGTTCATCGAGTCGAAGCTGCTGCTTGCGAACCTTTTCATCATGCTCATCTGCTGCGGCGCGGTAGTCAGCCTCATAGCGAGCTTGATAGCGGTCGAAAAATTCATCAGAAAGGCTTCAAGGCCGCTGTAGCGCGGCGCGCGGACGGTGAAGGAGATGAAGGGAAACGTTAGGAAAATAACCGCCGCGGTCGTCGCCTGCGCCATGCTATGCGCAGCCGCCGGAAACGGAGCGCTTGCCGCCGCGAAGCAGACGGACATAGACGCGCAGATAAAACAGCAGGAGCGCGAATTTGAAAAGATACAGAAACAGATATCTCAGAACCAGAAGAAGCTGACAGAAACGGCAAAGCGCGAAAAAAGCGTCGCGAGCCAGCTCAACAAGCTGAGCCAGAGGATAACGGTTACGCAGCAGCGCGTCAATATCGTTAGCTTGAAGATGCAGAAGGTCAAGAAAAATATCTTCACGCTCGACGCCGACATAAAAAAGATGAACAAAGATATCGCCGCTGCGCAGGAGATACTTAAGAAGCGCATGGTGAGCATCTACAAGTACGGCGGCGTCGCGGAGTTCAACCTGCTCATGTCGTCGCGCGGCGCGGAGGACGCGCTCGCAAACTCGTATCTGCTTGGCAAGATAGCGGAACAGGACAGGAAGCTCATCGACTACCTGACGAACGAGAAGCGCAAGCTGACGATGACTCAAGAAGAACTGCGCAAAGAACATTCGACGCTCAAGGACCAGAATGCCGACCTCACGAAGCAGAATAAGGAACTCAAGTCCGCAGCAGACGAGCGCAACGCGGTGCTTGAGAAAGTGCGTAAGGACAAAAAGCTCTTCCTCGCGGAGCAGGAAGAGCTACAGCGCGCCTCCGAAGAGATGCAGGCCGCGATAAAAAAACTGCTCCAGCAGAAGCAGAAGCTCAAGGCCGAGGAGGACGCGGCCAAGCGCAAGCAGGGCGAGCCCGTGGCTCCTACGCCAGTCTACTATAAGGGGGGGCGCCTGGCATGGCCGATACAGGGGAAAATAACAAGCCAGTTTGGTACGCGCGTCCATCCAGTCTTCAAGACGAAGATAACGCACACGGGGCTTGACATTTCGGCTCCGAAGGGAACTCCGATAAAGGCCGCCGATCCCGGTGAAGTCTTATACACCGGCTGGATGCGCGGCTACGGTCAGGTCGTCATCATCGACCATGGCGCGAACCTCACGACGGTCTACGCCCACATGTCGAAGATAGAGACGAGCGAAAACGCGAAGGTCACGCGCAAGACCGTAATAGGCCGCGTCGGCGCTACAGGCGTCGCGAACGGCAACCATCTGCATTTTGAAGTAAGGGTCAACGGCAACGCCGTAAATCCAATGAAATATCTGAAGTAACGCGGTCTTCCGGAAAGGTAAGTGAAGAAATTGAAATCTAAGATACTGCATCTGGTCTCGGGAATATTCATCGGCGCATTGCTCTGCGTATCTCTCTATCACATCCCGCAGGCCGTGGGCGCGGACTGGGAGCGCAGCCTGCCGTTCACGCCGCAGCAGCTCGCGATAATAAAACAGGTGAAGCTCGCCCTCTCGACATATCAGGTCGACGGCGACAAAGAGGGCAAAATCGACGACACGCAGATGTACTATGGCGCGCTGCGCGGCCTCGTCGCATCTATAGACGATCCTTACACGCGTTTCGTCGACCCAGAATCGCTCGCCGAGGAGAACATGGAAATTGAAGGGGAGTACGGCGGCCTCGGTATCTATATGGCGAACCGTGACGGACGGACGACCGTCATCGCGCCTATCGAGGACACGCCGGCCGACCGCGCGGGAATCAAGCCGCTCGACGAAATAATCAAGGTCGACGATAAGACCGTCGTCGGTATGGATAGCAACGAAATAGTCAAAATGCTGCGCGGAGAGCCCGGCACTTCCGTTACTCTGCACATCCGCCGCAAGGACGAAAGCAAACTCATTCCCGTCAAGATAGTGCGCGAGATTATAAAAATAAAGACGGTGCGCCTTGAAATGCTTGCTGGCGGAGTAGCCTACATAAAGCTGAACCATTTCAACCTCAAGACCGATGAGGAACTCAAGGCGGCGCTCGATACCGCTATGTCAAAAAATGCGAAGGGCGTGATAATGGACTTGCGCAACAATCCCGGCGGTCTGCTCGACGTATGCGTCGACGTCACCTCGCGTTTCATATCGGAGGGCGTAGTCGTCGGCATGAAAGGGCGTTTCGAGCGCGCGAACGACACGTTGTACGCGAAGCCCGGTCTCGCGAACGACTTCCCGCTCGTCGTGCTCGTCAACGAGGGAAGCGCAAGCGCGTCGGAGATATTCGCAGGCGCGATAAAAGATCACAAGCGCGGTACGATCGTCGGGACTAAAACCTTCGGCAAAGGCTCTGTGCAGACGCTCTTCAACCTGCCCGACGGCTCCGGCATATATGTCACGATAGCGCGCTATCACACGCCGTCCGGCTTTGTGCTTGACCATAAGGGGCTGGAACCCGACGTCAAGATAGTCGGCGAGCCGATGAAGAACAAGAAGGACGACAAACAGTTCCAGAAGGCGCTCTCAATCCTGAAGGAAAAGATGAAAAAGACGAAATAACGGGAGATGGCCGTAGTGGCTAAACATTATAAAAGAGCTAAGAACAGGCGAAAACGCGGAATAGTGTTCGCGCTTCTGCTCCTTGCGGTTGCGGCTGCGGTCTACGCAGTCGCGCTGAAAAACCAGGGACGCTATGCTAAGCTCGCGGAGCAGGAAACGACGCCCGCCGGGGTCGCCGCCTCGTCTCCGTCTCCGGAGCCCAAGACGCGCGAGTGGGTAGTCGTCCCGGCCGAAGAAGGGCTTCCAACGGACCAGAAAACGGCGGAACTGCCGAAAGCCGCCGCACCATACGGAACATACCGTACGGCTGACGGCGCGCCGCTGCTCGCGATACTCATAGACGACGGCGGAAGTCAGATGAAACTGACTAAAAGAGTCGCCGCCCTAGACATTCCGACGACGTGGGCGATAATGCCATATAGCCAGTACTCGAAGGAGACGGCGCAGCTCGCCGCCTCGAAGTCCGTGCCCTATATCCTGCACCTTCCGATGCAGGCGCAGGCTGACAAGGACTCCGAGACCGGAAAATTCGTCATCGGACGCGGAATGACGGCGGACGAAGTCCGCGCGAAGACCGAAAAAGCGCTTGACTCTCTGCCTGGCGCAGCTGGAGTCAACAATCATCGCGGATCGCGCGCGACGGAGAGCGGAGAGCTGATGGAGCCCTTTATGCAGGTGCTCAAGGGCCACGGCCTCTTCTTTGTAGACAGCCGCACGACCGGCAAGAGCGTCGCCTACGACACGGCGCGCAAAGTGGGCGTGCCCGCGCTGCAAAACCGCGGATTCCTAGACAACTCGACCGACAAGGCCATAATCGCTAAGCGCTTTGACGAGCTAGTACGCAACGCTCAGAAGCGCGGCGCACTGCTCATAATCTGCCACTTCCGCCCCTCAACCGTCGCCTTCCTCGAAGAGCTCAACGCACGCTACAAATACCTCCCTGTTCGCTTAGTCACAGTCCCCGAGATGCTCGCGCTGACAGACGGCGGCGTTCCGAAGGAGAAGTGACGCGAAACGCCTGTTGACGTTGATCCAGCTTCCGTAATCCGGAGGAAGATCTCGCTGCGGCGCACCGGTACGCATGTCGACAGTATCTAGGATTTCAATTTCTTTTCGTTCGCAGAGAGTTCTTAGAATTTTACTAATCTCTTGTTTTGAATCTGCTGTAAATGATTTGTCTTCTAAACTTTTTGGAGCAAAGACTATGTAATATTTGCAATTCCACTTTGTGTGCGCTAGTGTCTTATGTCTATATTTTTGTGAACCTCCTCTGTACGTTGCTAAGACGGTTGACGGACTGTCTTATACTGCGTCAGAGGAGCTTAGCTCATAGCTATAAGCATTAGGAACTCCAGACATAGCCTAGAGTCTTCTGTGTACAAAAATGTTCTCCGCGCTTAAGACGCGTGAAATTATACTCATTCAACTTCTCATAAAAACTATGACGCGCCAGCAATTTTCTGCACCCGATGAAGCGGGGCGGGCCCGCTGGCGCCTCCT
>CAVEUD010000029.1:0-35890 GCA_963618995.1 bacterium | reverse complement strand
GGCGACAGGATGACCTGTATAGACGGGCCGGCAGGGCTGGTAAGACGCAAAGGAGGAGAAACCGGATGGCGGACGGCGCTGCGCTCCGACGGACAACGCTGCGATGGATGCGATAAACGGTCGGCTCTCAGAAACGGCTAAACGTCAAGCCCCGTTAGTGTCTTATGGTTCGATTTTGTGTGTACAGGATTTGTTGACTAGTGCAGCGAAACATGTCCAGGATGTTCGACGGGGCGCACAGATTTAATAAGCCGCTTGATGCCTGGGATGTGAGCAGCGTAACGGACACGAGCGATATGTTCTCCAACGCAGAGCGCTTCCACCAGCCTATCGGCGCATGGAACGTTTCCGCAGTCACGAATATGAGACAGATGTTCTGGCGGGCCGCGGCGTTTAACCAGCCGCTTGAAAAGTGGAACGTCTTGAGCGTGCGGAATATGTTCTGTATGTTCAACGAGGCGAAACAATTTAATCAGCCGCTAGATCGCTGGGACGTCTCAAACGTTACAGATATGGGATATGGGCTATATGTTCTGCGAAGCGGTCTCGTTCCGGCAGCCGGTAACGGCGTGGCGGCTGCAGCGCGGCCAGTTTCCGAGGTGTATGTTCATCAGGCTGCCCAACTACCGCGACATGGAGTCGCGCGTCATGTGCCTCGCCGCGAGCAGCAGCGAAGACATGGAATACGCCCCTCAGGATGCGGTGAAAATATTCGGGGCCAAAGCCGTCTATGACGCGCTGCTGCAATACGGCGCGAAATACGACGTCGCGGAGTGCGTAGAATACGTAAAATCACATTACGCGGACGAACTGAAAGCGTAGCGCCCCGCGCGTCTGAGCCCTTTACCTCCCGCCGCCCTGTACGCGCGGCGGGATTTTTTCTTCCCTCTAGCTTTTTGAAAGCGCAGGCCTTTCTGACGCTGTGAGAAAATTTCACAGCCGCTGTTAATTTCTCTCTCTTCCTTCGCGCCCGCGCGCAAGTTATCATTTACGCAAGAAACGCGGTTTTTATCAATAACGGTAAAGGGGGAGCGTCATGACGGACAACATGATGCTGATAACGCTTTTCGACACGCTTTATCCATGCTGGGACACGGAGATGCTCGAAGTCGAGGGAGCCGATATGGAGGCCGTCGCGAGGCTCGCGGACGAGGGACTGTTAGAACGGCGCGGCGGCGTATATTCTCTCAGCTCATCCGGAGCCGCTGAGTTCCGCCGCGTCGCGCTTGAGAACTTCCTCGACGAGAAGCCGGGAAAAGCGCCAGAGGACCGCGCGCGCTCGGCTCGCGCCGGGAAATTTCTGAAGGCGCTCGACGCCGCGCATTCGCAGCGCTGGGGGATAAAACAGTACTACACTTCGCCGTGCCTTGAAATGTTCCCTAAAGTCCCGGGCGGAGGCCTTTTCCGCGTCGACGGAGGCCGCCTCTCGTGGCCGTACATGGATGGCGCGGACGAGCGCGAAATGGAAGCAACTTTCGTCCCCGGCGGCCTGTGGGAGCGGAAGGAGAGGCTGGAGGCGGCGTGCGCGAAGGCCGCGGAGTGGGCCGAGGCGAACCGCAGACGCATAGACGTATATTCGCCCGACGTTTTCTACGTCTGCCGCTACGATTACCGCTGCTACGAACATTTCAAGCCGCACCCGAACGATCCGCTGCGCCTTGTGAACACAGACCGTTTTTCCTTCGTCTTCGACGGCGGCGACGAGGGAGAGGAGCTTGCCGAGATAGGGAAATTCAGGCGCTGGACGAATTTTATGCGGCGCGTCGCGCTCATCGACTACTTCGACATAGACGAACAGGAGCAGGACAGCGTCAGCGTGCTTTATCTGGTATCTGCGGCGGAACGCGAGGCAGTGGAGCGTGCAAAGCGGCTTTCACGCTTCGGCCCCGCGCTGACCGATGGGGCTGAGCCGTTCGAAATATGGACGCTTTCGGAAGAGGCGCTCTTCGCCGTCAAGGATAAACGCGAACTTATATGGGAATTGCTCCCGCATACGGCGCACCCTGTACGCCGTATGGAGGCATGCAGCTGCTGCAAAATTTAAGGAGGCATATTTTTTATGGCTGTTTCGAAAAACGCTCTCAAGGGCACGCTCTGCGTCATCGCAGCCGGGATGTGCTGGGGTACTACAGGGACGATACAGGCCTTCGCGCCGGAGGGCGCGTCGCCGCTCACAGTCGGTTCGGCGCGCGTCGTATTCTCAGGCGTCATTCTTCTGTTGTTTATGTTGGCGAAGCGCGGGCGCGCGCTTTTCGCAGGCGGTTGGAGCGTCCGCGGCGTGATTCTCGCCGCAGCCGGGCTCGCCGCCTATCAGCTGACATTCTTTACCGCTGTTCGCATGACGGGAGTCGCCGTCGGCACGATGGTCGCGATCGGCGCGGCCCCGCCCGTTGCTGGGATATGCGGGCGGCTCTTCTTCGGGGAGCGGCTCTCGCCCCGCTGGTACGCGGCGACCGTGCTCGCCGTCGCAGGGTGCGTAATGCTTGTCCTGGGTGGCAACAGCGGAGCGCTCGAAATCAGCTTCTTAGGCGTATTCCTCGCTTTCTGCGCCGCGCTTTCCTACGCGCTCGAGGGCGTCGGCCTGCGCATGATACAGAAAGGGCCGTACGACACAATTGCGGTCGTCAGCGCCGCCAGCGGACTCATGGCGCTGCCGTGGCTGCTCGCTGGGGACGCGGCGTGGATGCTCGAGCCGCGCGGCGCGCTCTGCATGGCGCTCCTGACTTTCCTCAGCACTGTAATCCCATACACACTCTTCACCATCGGAGTGCAGAACGTAGAGCTCGGCGTCGTCTATACGCTGAGCCTTGCAGAACCGCTGACCGCGTGGTTCCTCTCGACCGTGCTGCTGGGCGAGCGACTTTCAATTCTCGGCTCCGTAGGCGTCGCGGTGCTCTTCTCCGGCATCCTTCTGCTCGCGCTTTCAAAGAAAAACGAATAACGGCGCGCGCGTAAAATTAAAGCTGCGCTCATAATTTACGGGCCCCGCCGCGCGTGCGGTCGGCGCCGGGGGGAGGAAGATTTCGCCATGCAAATGTATATGATAGCGGGAGGCGCGGCGCTCGCCGCCGCCGTAGGATGTATTTCGATTTACAACAGGCTTCGCCGCCCTGCCGTGAAGGTCGAGGAGGGCGGCTCCGGCATCGACGTAGCGCTTGAAAAGCGCTACGACCTGCTCTCCGAGGAAATCGAGGCCGTGAAAAAATTTCTCAGGCACGAATATGAAACAGACGCCGCAGTCACCGGGCTGCGCAGCGGCACAGACGTTGCTGACAGGCGGTGTGAGAAACGGACTCTGACGCGCGAACAGGCCGAGGCGATCAACGAGGCCATCGGCGCGCAATCCGCGAAGATGGAGGAAATCAAAACGCAGATGGCGCAGCAGAGGCGCGGAAAGAAAAGCGGCGCAGCTGGGCGCAAGTTGAGCGCGGGCGAGAAAATAGGCATTCTTTCATCCATTCAGCAGAGCCTCGGCGGCGTCGGGACGGCGGTCAACGCGCTCGCGGAGCAGTACCCCGCGCTCTATTCGTCAGCTTCTATGGAACATTTCCAGCGCTCCATCGGCGACGTCGAAGAGCACCTCCAAGCGGCGCGCCGTCTCTACAACGCCAACGTATCGCTCTACAACCAGACAATAGCGTCGTTCCCGTGGCTTGTCGTCGCGCGCATCCACGGTATGGAGAAAGCGGAGTTTTACGAGACAGACGACAGGAAAAGGGAGTTTAAGGTAAATTTTGACTGACAGGACATTTTCAGCGGACGAGGCAATAAGCGAGGCGCAGCTTGAAACTCTGCGCGAGCGCGCGCTTCCGCATCAGCGACGTGACGGCGCGCCGCATGGTGAAGAAGGGGAAAACACGTAAGCTTGAGACGCTCGTCGACGGGCAGGTGATGTGCTTCTCGCGCTTCGACGGCGCTAAGGTCAGCGACGGATTCGTACAGGTCTTTCGCCGCGAATTCTTTTCCGACATCGGAGGCGCGCGCGCCGAGCACCGCATAATGACGGAGAACGCGGCTTTCAACGACAAATTCAACGTTTTCGCGGAGGACGAGCACAACGCCTATTACATCCTCACGCCGCAGCTTATCGGGAAAATTATGAAATTTTCGGAGGCTGCCGGCGCGCCCGTCTCGCCAGTCTTCTCCGGCGAAAAGCTCTACGCCGCGGTCAAACGGCGCGGAATGTTCGTTCATGCCCTAGACGAGCCTGTCCGTGTGCAGAAGGAGCGTCTCGGCGGCGACATAGCCGTCCTGCGCAAAGCCGCGGAGCTTCTCGTAAATTTGCCGGGATGAGCAAAACGCGCGCCGCGGCCTTAATTGCAGCCGCGCGGCGTACAATTCAGCCGTTTTTTCGGCCTCTTACAATTCGCTATAACTTAATAAAAACGTAAAAAGGCCGTTTATGTGTTTGCTAAAGCGGCCTTTCGCCGCCGTTTTTTAAAGAAAAACATTCTTTGATGACTGTATCTGTGCCGTAAAATTATGCGGACGGCTCGGCGCGCCTTGCAAAACGCGGGGCTAGCCCTCTTCGCCTTGACTTCTCGGCTCTTGCCGTTATCATAGAAGCCGCGTTTAGAGTGTCGGCGGCGTATGCGACTGAAAAAATCCCAGAGACGGCGGACTGCGTCCGCTTTTTGGAGAAAAAGCTCCATGCCGCCTTCGAACTCTCAAGGAGGTAAATATGCGGAAACTAATGAGAAAGCGGCATTTCCACCTGCCGCGGATCGCAGCTATGCTCCTGCTTCTGCTCTCGATAGTCCTTCACCCGGACGCCTGCAAGGGCAGCACGGAACCACAGCCGAAAACACATACCACCCTCTCGGATCAAACTGTGACAGAGTCGGCAGAAAAATCCGCTGAAATGCAGACGGCTGCGGAAAAGATACGGAGCCAGATACTCCGTATCGCGCAGGACAACGCCGCGACGAAAGAGAAAATGGAGAAGAGGCGCAAGGAAGCGCGGTCGGCCAAGTACGATCAGTCGATATACAGCGCGCTGAAGCGTCACGGGCTGACGGAGGAACATCTTGCGAAATGGCGTCACGACCACCCGCTCAGCACGCTCAACAAACTGGACGAGCTGCCGCCTGCGATGCAGCGCCGCGTGGCGGACACGGCGACGTTCATCAGAAAAGTGAATTCTAAGATTTCGCATGAAACGGCCTGGCGCGAGGCCAGCGCGCTTGTGTTTTACAGCATCAAGTACGGCGTGCCGTCGCACCTCGCGGTCGGAATAGCGAAAGCGGAGAGCCATTTCAACCCTAATGCGAAGAGCAGCACCGGTGCGCTCGGCGTCATGCAGGTCGTGTGGAAGGTGCATAACGGAATGCTGCGCGCGAAAGGCATAGCGCCGACGCGCGACCACATGTTCGACCCCGAAAGAGGAGTCGAGGCCGGCGTGCTGATACTGTCGCGCTACATCACGGCTTACGGCACGGTGCAGAAGGCGCTCAACAGGTATTACGGCGGTATCTCCGGCAGCTATCTGAAAAAAATCAACAAGAACATGGCTCAACTAAAAAGCCATTCCGAAGCGACCGGATATTAGAAAAGACGAAAACACTCTGACGTAACCGGGAGGCCGCGCGCCTCCCGCTTTTTATGCTCAGTCGTTGCGTTCGGACTGCGCGGCGACGTAATCGTGCTTACACAAGTCGCACATGGGAGGGCGCAAGACGGACGATGAAGGCCGCGCTGAGGAATTTCTCCATAGCCCAGCTTGGATTTTAGAAGAGGATTCCAGCGGCGCAGTAAACGAGCAGCAGCGCCATAACGGCGCTAAAAAGCCTGCCGTGGTTCCGCAGCGCGCGTTGGAAAAGCACGCCGAAGAGCGCCCACGTCCAGTTCGCCGCGGAGCCTATCACGGCGAGCAGCACCGCGAAGGCCGCGACCGCGGCGGCAGAATCGAAGGCTGGCATGACGAACGAGGTCAGCGCCGTCACGCCGTAGAGCATTATCTTCACGTTGACGAACTCAAGCACGAAGCCGCCCCAGAAGCCGCAGTCGACGTCGTTTTCGCCGTCAGCCGCCTCCGACGAACGCCACGTTTTCCACGCGAGCCAGAGGATGTAGGCCGCGCCGGTCCACTCCATGAACGGCATAATCTTCGGCGCGAACGAAGCGAGCGCGACCGAGAACAGCGCGCAGAGCAGCATGACTGTTATGAAGCCGGCGAAGACGCCGACGAGCACGCGCCACGCGCGCGCTATGCCGTAGCGCCCCGCCGCCGACATCGAAAGTATATTATTCGGCCCCGGCGTAAAGGCCGAAGCGAAAACGTAAAGCGCGAAACCTACAAGGTTGAACTCTTCCATAAACACACGCACCGAAGTTTTTTCATATTTTTCATATTCTATCACGCACGCGGCAAAACGAAGCTGGACGTAAAAATGCCGACAACACGCGGCTGCGCCGCTGAGACGAACGCGCGCCTCCTGCGGCGTTTTGCTTGACAAGTGTGCATATGCACACTATGATATGCGGCGTAACGTCGGAGGCGATGTATTTGGCCGGAATCACAAAATGCCGCCGCGTCTGCTGCGACACACGGGCGCGGAGATTTGCGACCGAGGGCGCGGAGGAGTCCGTGCGGCTGACGGTCGAGGAGCTTGAGAGCCTGCGGCTCTGCGATCTCGAAGGCGCGAACCAAAGCGCCGCGGCGCAGTCGATGGGCGTTTCGCGCGGCACGCTCCAGCGCATCGTCTACTCGGCGCGGCGCAAAGTCGCAGACGCCCTCTGCACAGGCAAGGCGATACATATAGGCGGAGGCAACTTCAGCCCCGCGGCGCGTAAGTGCGGACGGCGCGCGCTCTGCTCGCGCTGCCGCTTCGCGCGCGGCGGCTGCGAAAATTCAGATACGAATATAAATTATGGAGCGGGGGACGCAACGATGATGAAAGACGGAATAATAGCGGTAACTATGGAGGACGGGCAGATTTTTCAGCATTTCGGACACACGCACTGGTTCGAGCTCTACGAGATAAAGGGAGGCGCTGTAGCCTCGCACAGGACTCTCGACGCGGAGGGCAGCGGGCACTCGGCGCTCGGCGGCCTGCTGCGCGCCAACGGCGTCAACCTGCTGATCTGCGGCGGCATCGGCGGCGGCGCGAAGAACGTCCTTGCCGCGGCCGGGATCGAACTTATCTCGGGCGTCAGCGGCCCCGCAGACGAAGCGGTGAAGCTTTACCTGGAAGGCAGACTTCACGACGACCCGTCTGCAGAGTGCGGCCATCACGACGGCGCGCCGCACGGCGAATGCCGCGGCTGCGGCCATGAGCCGCACAGCTGCGACTAACTCCAATATGCGAATTCACACGAAAGCGGCGGGCTGTGAAGTCCGCCGCTTTTTCGTATCTCTAGTATCATCCAAAGTCCGCTCCGGCCTGAGCTCGCCGTGACAAAAATAAACCCGTCATGGGCGGCGGGATTATTGGGTGAAGCGTACAAGATACTCCGAGCCCGCCACGCGGGCCGTGCGCTTTCGTCTTGTTTGTACGGCGTCACGCTTGATATTGCGAAACAATTCACGCCTCTTTTATTTAACATAAATTTTCTATTTGTGTGTCTGAAATATTTTTTATCATCTCCATAGTAATTTTAAAGACAATAGGATATAATGCTCAATGCGCGAATAAGCGTTCAAAACAATCGCCTATGGTTGACCGCGTTCATGCGGAGAGAAGTAGGAGTACTGAGCCGCAGTGCGGCGGCTTTTTATTATAAACAGTCATCTGATCCAACCGAAAGGGGAATTGCCATGTCGGAATCCAACAGCGTAATGAAATCTTACCGTTTCCCGATAATCCTGCTCTGCGCTATAGCGCTCGGCTGCGTCATCGGGGCGGTGATGGGCGAAAGGGCCCTCGTCCTTAAACCGCTCGGGGACCTGTTCATCAACGCGATGTTCATGGTCGTCGTCCCGCTCGTCTTTTCAACGATATGCAGCGCCGTCGCTTCCATGTCGTCTATGGAGCGCCTCGGCAAAGTTATGAAATCGCTTGTACTCGTCTTTTTTGTCACCGGCGCTGTCGCGGCCCTGCTGATGTTAGTCACGGTCACGTTCTTCCCGCCGGCCGAGGGCGTCCACATTGAGATGGAGGCGGCCGGCGAAATCCAGGCGCTCAGCACGCCAGACCAGATAGTCAAGGCCGTCACGACGGACGACTTCGTCAAACTGCTTTCGCGCAGCGCGATGCTCCCGCTGATACTGTTCACAATATTCTTCGGTTTCTGCCTCCAGTCCCTTGGAGAGCGCGGACGCGCAGTCGGACGCGGCATCGGCGTATTCGCCGACGCAATGCTGAAGATGGTACAGTACCTCATGTACTACGCTCCCATCGGGCTCATGGCCTACTTCGCGACGCTCGTCGGCGACTACGGTCCGAAGCTGCTCGGCGCGTACTTCCGCGCGATAGTCATTTACCACATCGCTACCTTCGGCTATTTCTTCATAGCGTTCACGATATACTCGTGGTGGGCGACGCAGGGCAAGGGCGTCCGCACTTTCTGGGGGAACATAATCCCGCCCGCGCTTATGGCGCTCGGCTCCGGAAGCAGCACCGCGACGCTGCCGCTCAACCTTGAGGCGGCCTCTAAAATGGGCATCCCGCGCGACATAAGCGAGATCACGCTTCCCATAGGCGCGACTGCGCACATGGAGGGGTCATGCCTCTCCGGGGTTCTTAAAATCTCGTTCCTCTTCGGCATATTCGGCCTGCCGCTCTCCGATATAGGCACGATGGCGACGGCCGTAACAGTCGCCGTCCTCTCCGGCGTCGTATTGTCAGGCATCCCGGGCGGCGGTCTCGTCGGCGAAATGCTTATCGTCAGCCTCTACGGCTTCCCGCCCGAGGCTTTCCCGATAATAGCGACGATAGGCTTCCTCGTAGACCCGGCGGCGACGATGGTCAACGCGACTGGCGACACATGCTCGTCCCTCATCATTACGCGCCTCGTCGAAGGCAAGGACTGGTTCGTCAAAGCAATGGCTGACAAGGAAGCGGCGTAACTTCTGCGGCAAATATAGACACAATGGCGCGGCCTTCGGGCCGCGCTTTTCGTATGCGCGCATTTGCGGCGGCGGACGGTTCGAAAATCTCGCGCCGCACATACATGAGGGCCGTTTCCCCATAACGAAGGTTTGCGCCCTCTGTCTGCTGGATTCAGAGGGCGCGCTTCGTGTGTTGGGAAGGTCGTGAGGCTTATGGGAGAGAGAGTTTTATTCAACGAGAGCCCTGAAACCGCGTGGTGAAGGGAACCTCGCGGGAGAGGCTTTCGTTTTTTGTGTTAGCGTTAGCTAACCAACGACGCTGTCATATTAACAGAGGCTAACCGATATGTCAACATATTCTGTGAAGATAAAAAGGGAAAATTCATGCGCGCGTCCGGGCTTCTTCGCCGTTTCGCGACGCGGCTGTGATATTATCGGAACGAGGCGCGTGTTATAACCGTTATTCGTAAGCTATGGCTAATTATAAAAATCCCGCCGATAGGAGGCTTTTTGATGCTTAAAGACTTGTTTAAGGACAGCGGCTGCCCGCGCGGCGCGGAGGGGAAGATGATCCTCTCGATGATGAACAGGGGGCACAGGGAGCTGCACGAGTGGGCGCTCTCGCTCGTCGAAATAGCTCCGCGCGCGCTGGCGCTCGACATAGGCTGCGGCGGAGGCTCCGCGATGGCGCTTCTGCTTAGGCGCTGCCATGAAGGCAAGGTATGCGGCATAGACGTATCGGAGTGCGGCCTGGAGTGCAGCGCGCGGCGCAACGCAAACGCGATAGCCGCGAGCCGGTGCGAGGTGCGCGCCGGCAGCGCGGAGGCGATACCCTACCCCGATGGATATTTCGACATAGCGACGGCCTTCGAGACGCTTTACTTCTGGCCGGACCTGGACGGCGCGTTCGCAGAAGTGCTGCGCGCGCTCAAGCCAGGCGGAACCTTCATAATAGCGAACCACCAGGGCGATCCGGAACGCGCGGAATGGGCTGACGCGGTCGACAACATGACCGTCCACGGCGAAGAAGAGATAACGGCGCGCCTGACGCGCGCCGGCTTCGCCGAAATTACGCCGCACCGCAGCGAAAAAGGCTGGCTCTGCGTAGTCGCGAAGAAACCGAAGGCGCGCGGCTGACAGCCGCCGTCCACGGCGCGTATATAAGAAACAGGCCGGAGCTTTGCGCCCGGCCTGTTTCACTTTGGAAGAAAGTTTTATGGTTTGATGCGCCGTCTTTAGAAGTAGAGATCCTGCGCGCCTTCTTCGAGCTTCTTGAGGCGCTCTTTCGTTAGTTCGCGGACGCGCTCGCTCGGTATCTGTTCTACTTCCTTCGCGATGACCTTTTCTCCGAGCTCTTTCAGATGGTCGGAGCCGTAGCCGAGGAGGTATTCTTTGAATGTGAGTATCGCGTTCGGCTGGCAGATGTTGCGTATCTGCCCCGATTTTGCGAGGGACATGAAGCGGTCGCCGGTGCGTCCCTGGCGGTAGCAGGCGGTGCAGTAGCTCGGGATGTAGCCGTCCTCGCAGAGCCATGTAAGCACTTCGTCCGGCGTGCGGCCGTCGGAGATTTTGAACTGCGCCGTGTCGGGGCTGTCGGGCTGGCCGATTTCCTTGTGATAGCCGCCGATGCCGGTGCATGAGCCGGCGCTGCACTGCGAGATTCCGAGGTCGAGCTCCTTGCGGCGCGTCTCCGGCGTTTCGCGCGTCGATATTATCATGCCCGTGTACGGCGTGGCGACGCGCAGCGTGGCGATGACGCGCAGGAACTGCTCGTCGGTCGGGATGTGGGGGAAGGTCTTAATATCGACGCCATCAGCTTCGCGCAGGCGCGGAACTGATATCGTGTGCGGGCCGACGCCGCATACCTTTTCGAGATTTTCCGCGAGCATCAGCTGTGCCACCGTTTCATACTTATAGTCGTAGAGGCCGTATAGGACGCCCGTGCCGACGTCGTCGATGCCGCCTTCCTGCGCGCGGTGGAGCGCCGTCGTGTGCCAGTTGTAGATGCTCTTCGGGCCTGTCGGGTGCAGCTTCGCGTAGGTCGGGCGGTGGAAGGTCTCCTGGAAGAGTATGTAGGTGCCTATCTGCGCCGCTTTGAGCCGCTTGAACTCTTCGACCGTCGTCGCCGCGATGTTGACGTTTATCCTGCGAATGGAGTCGCCGCGCGAGTTGCGGTAGGCGTAGACGCGCTCCATGCACTGGATGATGTAGTCGAGCGGCGAGTTGACGGGGTCTTCGCCGGATTCCATCGCTATGCGCTTATGTCCGAGCGCGAGTATCGCGTCAGTCTCCAGGTCGATCTCTTCCATTGTGAGCTTTTTGCGGAACATGTTGCAGTTGTCTTTGTGGAAGCCGCAGTAGGTGCATCCGTTCACACAATAGTTAGAGACGTAGAGCGGCGCAAAGAGGACTATGCGGCGTCCGTATATGCGTTCCTTTATCTCCTTCGCGAGCGAGTAGAGCTCTTCTTCAAGCTCCGGGTCCGTTATTTCAAGGAACACCGCCGCTTCGCGGTGGTCGAGGCCGTGGCATTCGCGCGCCTTTGCTATAAGTTCGCGCACGGCGCCTTTGTCGGCGGCAAGTTTCTTTGCCCGCTCCAGAGTCCCAAGTATTTCTGCGTCGTCGATGAAAGAAGCGTCCTGAAACTGATTCTTATCGTACATATTTTCCACACCCTCCAGTTTGTATGCCGCCCGCGCCGTCCATATAAAAAGGCTCTTCGTCCATCGGACGAAGAGCCACAGTTATCCTTACTTTCTCGGCTCCTTCTCTCCGAACGGAACGTCCGATCAGACAGATGGTTTTTTCTCGTAGCCAAATACCGTGCGTCCCGGAGTGTTTCCAAGAGCGCGGAAGTTGCAGGCAGCTTGTTGTATTTATCACATAGTCATTGTAGCAACCAATAACGTTTCTTGCAAGAGGCGACACGGATTTTCTCACAAAACGCAAAATGTGCCAGCCGATGCTTATCGTCGCGAAGCTAAACTGATATGAGCGCTAGAATAAGATAGCTAGCCTGTTCTAACTATAATCGAAGAGGCGCTGCATATGAGGCCTGAACGCGTGGGCTGCCTGCTCGCCGCGGGGAATTTTTATATTATGAGACGCACGTCCGCGTTAAAATACAAACCGCACGAGCGCTATATAGCAGACAGTCCCGCCGAGTATAGACAGAAGCATATTCCGACGCCAAAGATGAAGCGCCGCAGTCGCGGCTATCGACACAAGCTCCGGCAGTCCGTGGCTGCCGCCTGCGAAATCGACACGCCTTAGGCAGTAAACCACAAGCATAGCGAAAATAGCCGATGGCAGCGCCTTGCCGAGATATTGCACGTAGCGCGGCACGGGACGCCCCTCGCGGAATATGATAAACGGAAGGAAACGTGTCGCCATCGTACCGGCGACGCATATCGCTATCGTAACGATCTCCTGCGCCGCCGTCACTTCGCCCACCCCCCGGCGCGTTCAATAGGGCCTTGGAAGGCCGAAAGACAGACAAGAATGCAAATCATACTAGGGACGAGAAACGAATCTGCCCCGAACAGAACGAGGCAGACCGCGGAGGCGGCGAGGCCGATAAGCCCGGTCCAGTGCTTTTTCTCTTTCAGCCACTGTTCCAGGAAAATCACTACGAACATAGCCGTCATAACAAACTCAATACCATCCGTGTCAAAAGTCAGAAGCGACCCCAGCAGCCCGCCGAGCGTCGCGCCTGATACCCAATAAAGATAATTGAGCAGCGTCACGAAAAACATAAACCAGCCGCGGTCGACCCCTTCCGGAATTGAAGCCGTATAATTTATCGAAAAAGTTTCATCGCACATTCCGAATATAAGATACGGGCGCATCCAGCCCAGTCCCTTGAACTTTTCAAGCATAGACACTCCGTAAAAAAGATGCCGCGCCTGTATCATCAGCGCTGCAAGCAGCGTCTGCACCGGCGCGAACGGCGAAAGCAGCATCGAGACGGCGACGAACTCGAGCGATCCGCCGAAAATAACGGCGCTCATGATCATAGGATACCAGAAGCTGAACCCGGAGACATTCATGAAAATCCCGTAGGCCAGCCCTATAAACCAAAACCCGGCGAAAATCGGCAGCGTATATGAAAAAGCCGCCCTAAGAGCTTTCAGCCTGGCATGTCCTCCGTCCTGCAAAAACTTTTCCCCCATCCCAGCCGCGGCGCTGCCGAGCTATTTTTGGCCGTCCCTAGTTTTGTTTAACGACAGGATGGTTTTGCACTGTCGGCCGTCAATATGGCGAAAGGCGCGCCGGTTCGCCGTATTTCAAACAATCGATTATGTTAAACGAATTTCTCTTTTTTTGCAACATAGACGGGGCGGCGAGCATAGTCTGCGCTGTAGGTTTGTCAAACATCTGTTACAGCGAGGATAAAGCGGAAGTCATGAAGTACGCTCTCCGCTCTTGTGTAACGGATGATTGACAAACCTACAATTCCCGCGCGGAAAATTGAAATTGCCGCTTGACAGTTAGGGCTGACTAACTTATTATATCGGTGTGGTTAGCAAAGACTAACGCAAAGAGAAAAATACGAGGGCCGGTAAAACGATGACGATTGAAAATCCCGTGGAAAAACTGCTCGCTCTTCACTGCGCGCCCGCTCTGGCCGGCGTCAAGCCTTCGAACCTCTTCACGCTCCATTTTTCTGAGGGGAAGCCCGAGCGGCGGGAACTGCGCGAAGCGGCGAATGGGCTGCGCGCCTTCGGCGTAAGGATGGAAATCCTCTGCGAGTGCGAACGTTACGCGCTCGTCCTCGTTTACCGCGAAGAGCTTCTCGCTGCGGCGATAGGCCCCGAGGCCGAGGATTTTCTCGTCGGCTGCGGCTACAGGCGCGGCCTGACTCTCTCGGAGAAAATCGCGCGGCTCAGGTCGAGGCTCGGAATGTGCGGCGAATTCCCGCATGAGATCGGAATTTTTCTCGGCTATCCGGTTGAGGACGTGCGCGGCTTTATCGTGAACGAAGGCAAAAATTTCAAGGCCTGCGGCACATGGAAGGTCTACGGCGACGGCGAACGCGCGGCGGGACTTTTCGAGAGCTACAGAAGATGCACGGAATATTTCTGCGCAATGATAGAGCGCGGCGCGCGCATAGTCCAGCTTACTGAGCTCTGCGGCGGCCCGGCATAAAAGAGAGGGAACTGCTCCCGCCGAGGCGGGGATAAAATTCAGGAAAGGCGGAAATCAGATGGATAAAATAGCTGTCATATACTGGAGCGCAACAGGGAACACCGAGGCTATGGCGAACGCGATAGCCGAAGGAATCCGTGCGGAGGGCGCGCACGCAGACCTCTTCTCGGTCGCGGAGTTCGGTTCGCGCAGCACCGCGGACTATGCAAAATTCGCGCTCGGCTGCCCGTCGATGGGCTCCGAGGTTCTCGAAGAGTGCGAGTTCGAGCCGTTTCTCTGCTCCATAGAGCCCGAGCTTGCCGGGAAAAAGGTCGCCCTCTTCGGCTCCTTCGGCTGGGGCGACGGCGAATGGATGCGCAACTGGGAAGACCGCATGAAGGCGGACAACTGCACGCTCTTCGAGCAGGGGCTCATCATCAACCTGACGCCCGACGACGAGGGCGGAAAGCAGTGCGAAGAATTCGGAAAGCGCTTCGCGAAATTTTAATCGGATAATTTGCAGATTACGCCCTCCGCGAAGCGGCGAGGCGAAAGCTTAAAACTCCTCCGATAGAGTTCAACTCCACACCCCACACATCCCGGCCCGCGGCCTTCCTCCCGCGGGCCGGATCTTTTGCGGGCGTCACTTCGGCAAACGGTTTCTCGTTCCCCACTCGCACATGCCGTCTAATATCGGTATCAGCGATTTTCCGCGCTCTGTCAGGCTGTATTCGACCTTGGGAGGGATCTGCGGATATTCCTCTCTGTGGACGAGCTTGTCCGCTTCGAGTTCCTTGAGCGTCGCGCTCAGCGTCTTGTACGAAATGCCGCCGATGTATTTTTTCATCTCGTTGAAGCGCACGACGCCGAACACTATCAGCGCGTAGAGCACCGCCATTTTGTATTTCCCGTTTATCAGCGAAAGAGTATAGCTGAATCCAGTCTCTCCAAGCGACTCCGCCGCGATGCAGCGCTTTCTATCTTCTATCATCAGCACTTTCCTCCAGGTAAGTATTGCACGTATATGTGCGTACTTGCGCGCGCCCATGTTTGGTATATATTTGTAGCGTGGAATTGCGAGAAAGTCAACGCCGATTATGAAACGGCGGAATTTTCAGGAATGAGGCGAATTGTGTGGGGAAGAAAATAGTCGTTATAAGGGGAAGCCCGCGCGCGGACGGCAACAGCGCGGCGAGGGCTGCGGCGTTCTTCGTAAAAGCCGCCGAAGAAAAAGGACACGGCGTAACGCGTTTCGACGCGGCTATGATGAACGTAGGCGGCTGCCGGGGCTGCTGGGTCGGCGGCAAAAATCCTGAGAGTCCCTGCGTACAGAAAGACGATATGGAGCAGATATACCCGGCCTATAAAGAGGCAGACGTAGTAGTCCTCGCCTCGCCGCTTTACTACTGGACGATAAGCGGGCAGCTCAAGCGCGCCTTTGATAGGCTCTTCGCCGTAGCCGAGTGCGACCCGATCTATACGAACCCGCGCAAGGAGAGCGCGCTGCTTATGGCGGCCGAGGGGAACGGCTTCGAGGAGACTGTCTACTGGTACGACCGCCTGATGGGGCATATTGGCTGGAAAGACTGGGGCAAGGCGCTCTGCGGCGGAGTGATGGCCGTCGGAGATATCGATGGCAAGCCGGAGCTCGAAGAGGCCCGCAAACTCGGCGCTTCTATAAAATAGTATAAAATATCGTTATAATGGAGCGCCGCGCGGAGGAAGCCTTAACGGCGCGCGGCGCTCCTTGATTTTGGAGGGACGGTTTTCAATGAAAGCGCTTCTCATCAACGGCAGCCCTAACGAGCACGGCTGCACCTACACTGCTCTTAAAGAAATGACGGACGTTTTTGAACAACGCGGCGTCGAGGCGGAAATACTCTGGCTGGGCAAAAAGCCCATAGCCGGTTGTCTGGCCTGCGGAGCCTGCCGCAGGATCGGAAAATGCGTGCAGAACGACATAGTGAACGAAGCTCTCGCGCTTCTCGACGGCGTTGACGCGCTGGCGCTCGGCTCACCGGTCTATTACGCTGGGCCGAGCGGTCAGATATGCGCCTTCCTGGACAGGCTCTTTTACGCAGGGAATGGCAAGCTGGCCGGAAAGCCCGGTGCTTCGATAGTATCCTGCCGCAGGGGCGGCGCGACGGCGGCCTTCGACAGGCTCAACAAGTATTTCACGATAAACTGTATGCCGGTCGTATCTTCTAACTACTGGAACCAGGTTCACGGCAACGCGCCGGATGAAGTGCGCCAGGATGCGGAAGGGCTACAGACGATGCGCACCCTCGCTGAAAATATGACGTGGCTGCTGAAATGCATCGAGGCCGGACGCAAAGCCGGAGTGCCTGAGCCGGAGCTAGAACCGAAAGTATATACGAACTTCGTCAGATAGAGCGGAACGCAAAGGCGGCCTTTCGGCCGCCTTTTTCATGCCGGTTGCCTTGATTTGTAATGTTTTACGGTTTATCGTTTTATTCTTTATCGCCGTATGATAAAATTGCGCTGTATCATAGCCGAAATGAAAGGAGCACGGGGAATTGCACGAAGTACAAAAACCTAAAAAACCTCTCTATTATTACTACGGAGTGGCGCTGCTCATACTGATGTGCTTCAATCTGCTGGCGATGCCCTATATAGCTGAGCAGCAGGTGAAGAACGTTGACTACGGCACATTTATGACGATGACGGATAATAAGGAGATAGGCCGCGTCGAAATCCAGAGCAACCAGATAATATTCACCGACAAGGACGAAAAGAACATCTACAAAACAGGGCCGCTCAACGACCCCGGGCTGGTAGTCCGCCTGCATGAGGCCGGCGCGAAATTTGAAGGACAGATAATCCGTCAGATGTCGCCGTTGCTCAACATCCTGCTGAGCTGGGTGATCCCGATAGGCATCTTCTTCCTCATCGGGCAGTACATGTCGAAGAAAATGATGGATAAAAACGGCAACTTCATGTCCTTCGGCATGGGCAGGTCGAACGCGAAGATCTACGTGAAATCGTCCGAAGGCATAAAATTCAGCGACGTCGCCGGAGAAGACGAGGCAAAGGATAATCTGTCCGAGATAGTCAGTTACCTGCACGACCCCGGCAAATACAAGGAAATCGGCGCCTCGATGCCGAAGGGCATACTCCTCGTCGGTCCTCCGGGAACGGGAAAGACGATGCTCGCAAAGGCTGTCGCTGGAGAATCTAACGTCCCGTTCTTCTCGATGTCGGGCTCTGAATTTGTCGAAATGTTCGTCGGAATGGGGGCCGCGAAGGTGCGCGACCTCTTCAAGCAGGCTAAGGAAAAAGCGCCGTGTATCGTATTCATCGACGAAATAGACGCGATAGGCCAGCGCCGCGACGGGCGTGCGCTGGGCAACGACGAGCGCGAGCAGACGCTGAACCAGCTGCTGACGGAGATGGACGGATTTGAAAGCAACAACGGCGTTATGATACTCGCCGCTACTAACAGACCCGAATCGCTCGACCCTGCGCTGACGCGCCCGGGACGCTTTGACCGCAGAGTCCCAGTCGAGCTGCCAGACCTCAAAGGGAGAGAGGCGATACTGCGCGTGCACGCCAAGCGCGTAAAGACTGACGGCAGCGTAGACTTCAACAGGATAGCGAGAATGTCCTCCGGAGCCTCTGGAGCCGAGCTTGCGAACATCGTCAACGAAGCGGCGCTGCGCGCCGTCAGAGCTGGGCGCACGGCGGCGACCGAGGCCGACATGGAGGAGAGCATCGAAGTGGTTATCGCCGGATATCAGAAGAAAAACGCGATACTGACCGAGAGCGAGCGCCGCACCGTCGCATACCACGAGATAGGGCACGCGATAGTAGCGGCGGAACAGAGCGGCTCCGCACCCGTCGAAAAGATAACGATAATCCCGCGCACGTCTGGCGCTCTCGGCTACACGATGCAGGTTGAAGAGGCAGACCGTTACATCGTCACGCGCGAAGAGCTGGAAAACAAAATCGCCACGCTGACCGGCGGGCGAGCTGCGGAAGAGACCGTCTTCGGCACGATGTCCACCGGCGCGGCCAACGACATAGAGCAGGCGACGAAGCTCGCGCGCGCAATGGTGACGCGCTACGGCATGAGCGACGAATTCGGCATGGTCGCGCTTGAGACTGAAGGCGCGCGCTACCTCGGAGGCGAAAGTTATTCTCAGTGCTCGCCGGAAACCCAGACCGAGATAGACCGCCAGGTCTCCGCGATAGTCAAGGCGCAGCGCGAGAAGGCGCTGAAAATCCTCGCCTCCCGCCGTGACAAGCTTGATAAGCTCGCAAAGTACCTATGCGAGAAGGAGACTATCACTGGCGAAGAGTTTATGAACATACTGAAAGGCTAGCGACGGGAGAAAAACCGGCGCAGGCCGGCAAAGCCGCCGCTGTTTCCGCGAAATCCGCGGAGCGGGGCGGTTCTGCCTGTTCCCGCAAAAACGGAGAGCGAGATAACTGCTGAGGGCGAGGCTGTGAGCGGCGACGTTTTCATCGGATGCGGCGAGACGGAGAAAACGCGCTTCCTGCTGCGCGAGGCCAAGCGCATGAACGTCGACTGCCCCGACGTGCGATTCCACCTATTCAGCGGTCGCGAGGAAGTCCGTCGCGGAAAGGGGTTCGTGGATTTCGCGCTCTTCATCGGTCAGGTGAATCTCGATAAATACAACTATTTGCAGCTCCCGCAGGAGGACGAGTGGGGCTTTCTTATGAGGGAGGACAACCCGCTCGCCGCGAAGCCCGCCGTGCGCCCCGAGGATTTGGAAGGCGTGCCTCTGATATGCTTGCGCCAGATGCTCGACAACAACGATATGTTGGGCTGGCTGTGCCGAGACTTCGGCGAGCTTAACATCGCGGCGACCTGCAACATGTTTTTCAACGCCGCGCTGATGGCCGAGGAGGGAATGGGCGCGGTGCTGACCATTGAGGGCGTCGGCGGCCTCTGCTTCCGCCCGCTCGAGCCGAAGGCGACGACGTGGCTCGTCCTTGCGTGAAAGAAATATCAGCTCTTTTCGCGCGCCGCGGAAAAATTCCTCGAATACATGCAGAACGCCGCGGCGAAGTTGGGAACGGAGGGCGGAAAGGGCAAATTTTAGATTCTTCTTTTATTTATTTTTAAATAATCAGAGACCATTAATTGGTCTCTGATATATTCTAAAACTTTGTTTTTATGCGGTTCATCTAATAACTGTATTGCTTTCATAATTTTATTATCAGTAGGCGAATTAGAACTTTGAGCGGCGCGACTGCTAAAATCGACTGTCGAAGCGTTGTCGCCGGCATCGCCGTCATTTGGTAAATCTGCATAAATAAAGTCATTAACAGAACAATTAAGGACAGCAGCTATCTTCATTAAGATACTTAGCGATATTTCACTTTTGCCCAGCTCATACTGACATAATGTGTTTGGCTTCACGTTTATCATCAGTGCAAGCTCACGTTGTGTGATTCCGCGCATTTTCCTAATTTTTCTAACAGATTCGCCAATCATGCATTTCACCACACAGCGTCATTTAGCGTTAGCTAATGTTATTAATAACATTTTGAGAAGAAGGTGTAATTGACAATTCATATATTATGAATATAATAATTCATAGTTCTAGAATATCTGAAATATCAGATGTGCCGGCAAGCCATAAAAATTCACCAAAAAGTTTGATTATTGCTGTGGCGGCAGTTGTTTTTGCCAATGTTATTGGTCATGAAAGGAAGTTCATTAAATGCTTCAGTTTACTCATGTCATAAACGCTATAGACGCGCATACGGCCGGAGAACCGGTACGTGTCATTACATCTGGCTTGCCTAATATTCCAGGCGATACAATGCTGGATAAAATGAATTGGTTTGAAAGTAACTATAGTTCTTTGCGGAATCTATTAATGAGAGAGCCTCGTGGACATCGTGACATGTTTGGCACAATAATTACGCCTCCAGTTACTGAAGATGGGGATGCTGGAGTCCTTTATATGCATACGACTGGGCAGGCGACTATGTGCGGACATGGGACTATCGGTGTGGTGAAAGTGTTGGTTGAAACTAATATAGTCCCAACGCATGAAGGCGAAAATACGGTGCGCATTGACGCTCCTGCAGGGCGCGTGACAGCGCGCGTAATCGTAAAGAACGGCAAGGCAGCAGAAGTCTCATTCCAAAATGTTCCGTCTTTCCTTTATGAAGATAATATAACAGTAACAGTGCCGGAGATTGGAGAAATCACGGTCGCCGTTTCATTTGGCGGCGGTTTTTATATCTTTGTTGAAGCAGAAGATTTGCATTTGCGCGTTTCTCCTGAATATACCAATGAAATTATAAAGCACTCTATGTGGCTGAAAAATTGGGGGAACGAGCAGCTTAATGTAGTACACCCGGAGAACCCCGGAATAAAAGGAATATACGGCGTTATCGTTACCGATCCGTCCCGGCGCACAGATGATGGATGGGTATCAAAGGAGACATGCATATTTGCAGACGGCGCTGTTGACAGGTCGCCATGCGGAACAGGTACGTCTGCGAGGATGGCGCTTCTTTACGGGCGTAATGAAATGCATAAAGGCGAGAAACTTTATAACCATAGTATTCTTGACACACAGTTTATAGGTTCGATAGATGAAGAAACTGCAGTTGGCGGCTTGAAGGGTATTGTCCCGCGTATCGCAGGTCCTGCGTGGATAACCGGATTCAATCAGCTTGTGCTAGATCCGGAAGACCCGTTAAGTGAAGGATTCTTAATTTAGTATTTGTTTTATAGGGCGTCCTGTATTCAAATAAAAAACAAAAGGAGAGGAAAAGAAGGATGAAAAAAGGTTTTGTAGCAGCCATGGTATCGATTTTTACAGTCGCTGGTTTGCTTTGGCATGCCCCTGTTGCCCATGCAGAGGTTGCTGAACGTACTCTGAAATTGGCACACGTTTTGCCCCCTGGAAGTAATTTTGATGTTGGAGCCAACAAATTCAAAGAAATTCTTGCTGAAAAAACCGGCGGTAAAATCAAGGTCGAGATTTTTGCGGGCGATATGACTGGGGACGAAGTCGAAGCGACCGAAATGACGCGCGCTGGAAATCTTGATGTCGCTTGGCTTTCTACTGGAAGTTTGTCCGCGTTCGTTAAAGATCTTATGTTGCTTGACATGCCTTTCCTTTTCCGCGACACGGATCATGTCAATAAAGTTCTCGCCGGCCCTGTGGGTGAAGCTCTCCTTAAGGAATTTGACGGCACAAAACTGAAAGCAATAGCATTTGCTGAGGACGGCTGGCGTGAGATTACCAACAACGTACGCCCGATAGAGAAGCTTGCTGACTTGAAGGGCTTAAAAATCCGTACGATGATGAATGTTATGAACGCGGATATGTATAAAGCTCTCGGTGCAGTACCCACCCCGATTTCATCCGGCGAAATCTACAGCAGTATTCAGACCGGGTTGGTCAGCGGGCAGGACAACGGTGTTTATATAGCGAACAGCGTCGGATATATCGCAATACAGCCTTATGTCTGCATGATTCAGCATTTCTATTCTTCCGGTATAGTTCTGATGAGCGAAAAACTCTGGAACAGCCTGAATCCGGATGAGCAGAAAGTTATAAAAGAATCTGCAGAAGAAGCTGGACAGTATCAGAGAAACTGGTTCTGGCAGACAGAAACAGATCTCGCAAAGAAGCTTGAGAGCGAAGGTAAAATTACATTAACTTATCCTTCCGACCGTGATGAATGGGTAAAAGTAGTTCAGCCTGTATACGAAAAATATTTTGTAGAATACCCGCACTGGAAAGAGTGGGTTGAGCAGATTCGCAACACAAAGTAATTTATACTCTCCCTTTAGAAGGTAATGGCGTTTTATAAATTACGCCATTACCTTCTCTTCTATCAAATTAAATTTTTCTTGGAAGGTTGTATAAAACAATGAAAGGCTTAGTTAAATTCATGCAAAATACAGGCGACTTCTTGGACAAAATTGCTTCGTCCGTCGCAGCAGCCGCTTTTTTAATTATGTCAATTCTTGTCATAAGCCAGGTTATTTCACGCTGTTTCTTTAGCTATTCTTTCCAATGGGCAGAGGAAATGGCGCGGTATTTGTTTATTTGGAGTACGATGCTCGCTTCTGCATGCGCGATTCGCGTTCATATGCACATTGGTGTGGATGTCCTTGTCAATTATATTCGCGGAAGCCTCCAATTTGCAATGAAGCTTGCCGCACAATTTTTCATTATCGCTGCGGTCTGCATTCTAATTATCTATGGAGGGCAACAGGCACTGGAAGCGTTTCATTCCGGGCAGACAGCCACCTCTTTTCCCGTGTCGGCAGGAGTCCTTTACATGTCGATTCCTGTTAGCGCGGTGCTTATGCTTTGGTATTCTGTAACGCAGGTTTTTGAACTCCTGTGCTATGGAGAATACAGAAAAACAGAATTACAGTTTTTCGGACAGGGGTGCTGAGTTATGTCCTGGATACTTTTTGTTACATTTTTCCCGCTTCTTTTCTTAAATATTCCCATTTCTTTTGTGCTTATATTGTCGACTATCGCATATATCATTGCAATGGGCGGCGATGTATCGTGGCTACTTGTTCCGCAAAGGGTTGTCCGCGGAATGGATTCATTCCTTATGATGTGTCTTCCGTTTTTTGTCCTGTGCGGTAACTTGATGAATAATGGCGGAATCACGGCTAAGCTTATCCGACTTGCGCAGACATTTGTCGGACATATACGCGGCGGCCTTGCAATGGTCGATGTTATTGTCTGCGCTTTCTTTGGCGCCGTTTCCGGTTCAGCCGTTGCCGCTACTTCTGCTGTCGGCTCCGTAATGATCCCTTCATTGAAAAGAGAGGGATACCCTGCTAACTTCAGCGCAGGGTTGACTGCGGTTGCTTCGACTATGGCTCCGGTAATACCGCCGAGCCTTGCGTTCGTCATCTATGGCGCCGTTAGCAAAGTTCCTATAGGCGACTTGTTTATCGCCGGAGTCGTCCCCGGCATAATGATGGCGGTCGCATTAATATGTGTAGTGTATTATTATGCAAAACGGGACAATTATCCTCGCCTTCCAAGAGCTTCATGGAAAGAACGCTTTATAGCGGTAAAAGAATCGAGCCTGTGCCTCCTGCTCCCTGTATTTATTCTCGGAGGGATAACGAGCGGCGCATTTACACCGACGGAGGCTTCTGCGATGGCTGCGCTGTATGCGTTCATTCTTTCCATGTTTATCTACAAATCAATTTCATGGAAACAACTGCCGAAGATTCTGATTGAGAGCGCGATCGACAGCGGCACGGTCATGCTGCTTGTCGGTACCTGCTATGCTTTTGGCTGGGTACTTACTAATGAAAGAGTCGCATCACGTCTTACAGAGGCATTGCTTGCTATGAATGTCGGTTTCTGGGTGAAGCTTCTTCTTATTAACCTGGGACTTCTTGTCGTCGGGTGCTTCATGGACAGTGCTCCGGCTATCATGCTTGTCGGCCCGATTCTTGCTCCTGCGTTGCTGCGTATGGGAATGGATCCTGTACATGCTGGTATCATGGTATGTCTGAACTTGACGATAGGGCTTGCAACTCCGCCTGTCGGCGTATGCCTATTCTCTGCTGTAAATTTGGGGAAGGTGTCGTTTGAAGACGTATCTAAATCTGCGGTGCCATTCTTGGGGGCGGTTATATTGGTGTTAGTCCTTGTTACTTATATTCCTAGCTGCTCGCTTGGACTGTTACATCTTCAAAGATTACTTAACTTTTAGTTGATAATTCTATTAACAAAGAGCCGGTTGTCTGGACAGCTGGCTCTTATTTTGTAATGTAGGAGTATTATAATGCCTGAATCGAAATCATTTTTTGCTGTAGATGCGCATACGACAGGAACTCCCATTCGAGTAATTACATCCGGCATTCCTACTTTGCGTGGAAATACGGTAAATGCACGAATGGAATACATGAAGTCACACTATGATTGGATGCGCAACGCGTTAATGCGTCAACCGCGCGGTTCCGCCTCTTTGGTCGGCGCGGTTTTAACTTCGCCATGCTGTGAAGAGGCAGATTTCGCCCTATTTTATATAGACGCGCTGACATATCAGCCAATGTGCGGCGCGGGGACTTTATCGGTTGCAAAAGTGCTAGTCGAAACAGGTATGGTACAGGTCCACGAGCCGGAAACAACCGTAACGCTTGAGACACCAAGCGGTATCGTTCATGTCTTCGTTGAAGTGAAAGATAACGAAGTTAAATCAATTTCTCTCGAAAATGTTCCCGCATTTTTGTATAAAAAAGACTTATCGATTCATGTCCCAGGCATAGGTGATTTGCATGTTGATATAGGTTTTGGCGGTAATTTTTTCACTTTGGTAGATATAGCAGATATCAACATGAGAATAAAAAAAGAAAATGTTATCGAGCTTCAAGAACTTAGCAAAATAATACTAAAAAGCGCAAATGAAGCGATATCAGTACAACATCCGACCAACCCAGCCATAAATTATATGGATCAACTTCTTTTCTGCGATAATATAGAGTGCGCCGCAAACACTTATTACTGTCAATGTATATATGGCGATGCACAGGCAGATATCTCTCCATGCGGTACAGGGACATCCACACGGCTGGCTCAACGTTATGCCAGAGGGTTAATTAGGATAGGCGAATCTTTTTATCAGAAAAGTGTATATGGCGGCGTTTTCAAAGGAGTTCCCATCAGAGAGGTACAAGTCGGGGAATTTAAGGGCATTATACCGAGAGTTTCATGCAGCGATGTCAATATTACAGGCTATAATCATATTGTTGTGGAAGCAAACGACAAGTTCAGAGAAGGTGTTGCGCTTTAATGCAATGGAGGAACGATAGATGAAAACACCGGCAAGCATTTTCAACGACGTTATCGGCCCTGTGATGCGCGGGCCGTCGAGCTCGCACACGGCGGCCTCGGCGCGCATTGCGGAAATTGTGCGCATGTCGATCGGCGAGACGCCGGCGCGCGCTGTCGTGGACTTCGACGTGAACGGCTCGTTAGTGGGCGTCCACGAGGGGCAGGGTACGGATATGGGGCTCGTCTGCGGGCTGCTCGGACTGCCGCTGACCGCGGAGGGCGTCGATAAATACTGGGAGAACGCGGAGGCTGCGGGGCTCGAGCTGAAGTTTCGGGAATACGACTACGGCGCGAAGCACCCAAACACCTACCGCATAACGGCGGAGAGGTGCGGCGGGACGGCTCGCCGCTGGGAGGCGATATCGACCGGCGGCGGAATGATGGAGATGACTCGTTTTGAAGATTTTCCCGTTTCGATACGCGGCGATTTCTACGAGCTGCTTGCGGTCTTCCCATCAGGCTGCGGCGCTGCGTCCCCTGATCTCGTCCCCGCGCCCGATTTTACGAGCGTGACGGAGAAGGACGGGAAAATGCTGCTTTCAGCGAAGTTCCATGAAAAGCCGGACGAAGCGGCGCTCCGCGCCGCGCTCGAAAAGGCGGGGGGCTACGACGTGGTTTTCCTTGACCCGGTGCTCCCCACGCTCTCCCGCGCGGGCGTAGCCGTGCCATTCTCGACGGCGCAGGATATGCTGGCCTGGAATGAAGGAAAAAATTTAGAAATGTGGGAGCTTGCGGCTGAGTACGAAGCCGCGCGCGGCGGGACCTCGCGCGAAGAAGTTTTCGGTAAAATGTCGGAGCTTGTTGAAATCATGGAGCGCGAGGTCGACGGCGGCCTCGCCGGCACGGACTACGCCGACAGGATACTCGGCCCGCAGGCGCATATGATAGACGAGGCGCGCGGACTCGGCGCTCTGATACCGTGCGACGTGCTCAATTCGATAATAAAGTCCATAACGGCTATAATGGAGACGAAAAGTTCGATGGGAGTAATCGTCGCGGCCCCGACCGCCGGTTCATGCGGCTGCCTGCCCGGCTCTGTGATAGGCGCCGGGCGCGCGCTGGGCAAAAGCAGCGCAGAGCTGGCGAAGGCGATGCTTGCGGCTGGGCTCGTCGGCATTTTCATCGCCGAGGGCGCGACGTTCGCAGCTGAGGTAGGCGGCTGCCAGGTAGAGTGCGGGGCGGGCTCCGGCATGGCTGCGGCGGCGCTCGTACAGCTCGCTGGCGGAAGCGCGCGCCAATGCGCCGACGCAGCCTCGATGGCGCTCCAGAATATCACCGGGCTCGCCTGCGACCCTGTGGCGAACCGCGTGGAGGTGCCGTGCCTCGGGAAAAACGTCATGGGCGGTTCAAACGCCCTTTCCTCCGCAAACATGGCGCTTGCAGGCTACGATAAAGTAATCCCGCTCGACGAGACTATAGCCGCGATGTACGACATCGGAACGAAGCTCCCTTCCGAACTGCGCTGCACCTACGGCGGCCTCGGCAAAGCGCCGACCGCGGCGAAAATCGCAGAGCGCCTCGCGCGCTGCGTCAAATGACAAAGTGCTGTTGCGGTCACAGCAAGCAAGCCGGTGAAGATGTTTAGCGGAGATGGATAATCTGCGTTCAGGTAGAAATATTTTGCAGAGAATCTACATGCATGGCTGACTTAGATGACCCATAAATATTTTGCTGTGATGCCAGGAGCGCCATGCTATTGGACGGAATATACGAGTATTGCGCCTTCTCAAGCTTAAGGGCGGCCATAGGCAGATGACGCAGTCCGCCCAAAGCTTTAGTCTGGCAGCGTGCCGTAAAGCCGTATATATAGAGCAGTCCGAATGGCCGGCGGAGTCGCAGGCGCGGCGGCGCTGGCAGCTATGCCAGAGGAAGAGCAGCTTGCCAGGCCGCGCGCCTTATATGACGGCTTCGTAAAGCCATATCACGAGCGGCATCGTAACGATGGAGAGCAAAGTCGTGAGCACGTAGAGGATTCCAGTGCGGTCGCCGATGTCGCTGTAGAGTTGGGCCATCGAGGTGACTGTCGCGCAGGCCGGTGTCACGCCAGCGAGGTATACGACAAGCAGGATGTTTTTGCCGTCCGGGATCATTCCCGCAGCGCCGCATATTTTGAAGACGAACAGCAGAATAGCCGGCACGACGACGAGGCGCAGCGCCGAGGCCAAGTAGGGCCGTCTGTCGCCGAAGATTCGGCGCGCAGGCACGTCCGCGATGACCATTCCCGCGAGCAGCATCCCGAGCGGCCCGATCATGGAGCCGGTCATTCTCAGCGTTCCGCCGACAATTTCAGGCAGCCGCAGGCCGAGCAGGAACATGGCGCCGCCTATGAATATCGATATGACGTTGAGGTTGAGCAGTATCTTCTTCCATCCTATCCCTGCGCTGCCGTTCAGCACGCAGCGGCAGTGCGTCCAGAGCAGAATGATCTGAACGACGATGAATGCGCATGAGTAGACGAGATATTCTTCGCCGAGCATCGCCTGTACGAGCGGAAGCACGAGTATGCCCGCGTTGGTGTAGACGACTGTAAGCCGCTCCGCAGCGTCTAGGCTCAGCGCGCGTCCGAAAGCGGCGGCGAGCAGAAGGAAAAGCGCGTGAGTGAAGGCCGCGGCGGCGAACGAGAAAACGAGGCCGTTCACTACCAGCCGCGAATGCTCAATCTGAAAGGCGTTTATGATTATACAGGGCGCGACGAGATAGACGATTATCGCGGAAATCACGCGGCTGTCCTCCGTTTTGAGCACGCGCGTCCTGACCAGCGCCCAGCCCATCGCCATTACGATGAAGAGTTTGACAACCTCTTCCGCCAGTATCAGGCTTATCTCCATATCATTTCCCCTCCCGCGCGGCGTGCCGCGTCACGACGTATTATATCGCCGCTTTGCGTAATAACGGATATGCGGACGTTGCCTCGCGCGGAGATTTTTATTACACTATCGGCGGAGCTTCAGAAAATTTTATAAAGCGTGGTGTTCCCATTGAAATTTGATCCGTTTAGCTATAGATACCCCTCGCGCCGCACTCTCGTCTACGGGGCGCGCGGCATGGTCTGCGCGACGCAGCCGCTCGCGGCGCAGGCGGGGCTCGATATGATAAAGAAGGGCGGCAACGCCGTGGACGCGGCTGTCGCGACGGCGGCCTGCCTGACCGTCGTGGAGCCGACGAGCAACGGCATCGGCGGCGACGGCTTCGCCCTGATATGGAGCGGCGGCAGGCTGCACGGGCTGAACTCAAGCGGATACGCGCCGACGCTGGCGGACGCAGAGGCGCTGCGCGCGCGCGGATACGCGAAAATGCCGCTTTACGGCTGGGAGGCTGTCACTGTTCCGGGCGCGCCCGCGGCATGGGCGGAACTGAACCGCCGCTTCGGCCGCCTGCCGCTCGACGAGGTGCTGGCTCCCGCCGTATGGTATGCCGAAAACGGCTTCCCCGTCTCGCCGACCGTCAGCACGCTTTGGAAGCGCGCATTTGCGGAGTTTGCGGAAAATCTTGACGGAGCGCATTTTTCGCACATCTTCGAGAGCTTCACGTTCGGAGGCCGCGCGCCCGAGCCTGGCGAAATCTGGCGCAGTCCCGCGCAGGCTGCGACGCTGCGCGAAATCGCGGCGACCGCCGCGCGAGCTTTTTATGAAGGCGATATAGCAGGCGCGATAGACGCTTTCTCAAAATCATGCGGCGGCTGGCTGCGCGCGGAAGACCTCGCCGCCTTCAGCCCCGAGTGGGTCGAGCCAATACACGTTGATTACAAAGGATACGACGTCTGGGAGATACCGCCGAACGGGCAGGGCATAACGGCGCTGATGGCGCTCAACATTCTGAACGACTTCGATTTATCGGAGCGCGAGTGCGCGCGCAGCTATCACCTGCAAATTGAGGCGATGAAGCTCGCTTTCGCCGAGTCGTTAGCCGAGGTTGCAGACCCGCGTTATATGCGCCGCAGCGTCGAAGAGATGCTCTCCGGCGAATTTGCGAAGCGCCGCGCGTCGTTGATAGACCCAGAGCGCGCGGGGCTGCCTACCTCGGAGCGCCAGAGCTCCGGCGGCACCGTTTACCTTGCGGCCGCCGACGGAGACGGCAACATGGTTTCGATGATACAAAGCAACTACCGCGGCTTCGGCTCAGGTCTCTGCGTGCCTGGAACGGGCGTGACGCTTCATAACCGGGGCAACAACTTCTCGCTCGACCCAGAGTCGCCTAACTGCCTTGCGCCGCGTAAAAAGCCATACCATACGATAATCCCCGGCTTCATCACGCGCGGCGGCGAGCCTGTCGGCCCGTTCGGCGTGATGGGGGCCTTCATGCAGCCGCAGGGGCACGTGCAGATGGCGGTCAACATGATAGACTTTGCGCTCAATCCGCAGGAGTCGCTCGACGCGCCGCGCTGGCAGTGGTTCCATGACCGCGCAGTCGGCCTTGAGCAGGGCGTGCCGAACCACGTCGCTGCGAAGCTGGCGGAGATGGGGCACAATGTACGCATGGACTTCGACCGCACCGACTACGGCCGCGGACAGATAATCCAGCGCACGGAGTCCGGCGCCCTCGTCGGAGCGACCGAACCGCGCGCCGACGGATACGTCGCGGCGTGGTAGGCGGGGGAAAGAGGAGTTAAGGAAAGCTCTCCCACGACGCGCGGGAGGGCTTTCTGCGTGTCCGGCGCGCTGGAATTTTCCTTGCGCGCATATTAAAATTAAACCGTTGACTTGGAGTCCGCTCCCGCAGTTATGCTGACTGCGGCCTTTGGCGTGAAGCGCGCGGGCTCCGACGCGCGCCCGTATGGACGGGCCGCCGCCGCAGAAGCGGCTTTTCGCGGCGCATGCCGCGTTTTCTTTACGAAGGACTTTTCGCGCCACGAAGGCGTCATATCCGCGGGCCGCTGCGTCCGCGCGGAGGTGTTGGGATGCGCTTTTTGTCGGCGCCTACTATCGGAGGACTTGAAAAATTTTTCGCGGAAAACCCGCGCGCCGCGCTCGCTTTCTCTGGCGGCGCAGATTCCGCGTACCTTATGTACGCGGCCTCGCGCTGCGGCGCTGTTTTCCGCGCCTATTATGTAAAGAGCGAGTTCCAGCCGCAGTTCGAGCTTGACGACGCTCGGAGGCTTGCGGAGGAGCTGCGCGCGCCGATGACTGTGATTACGCTTTCGGTGCTTTCGTGCGCCGAGATAGCGGCCAACCCGCCCGAGCGTTGTTATTTATGTAAAAAGCTGATTTTCGGCGCGATTGCGCGCGAAGCGGAGCGCGACGGCTTTAGCCTGATAATAGACGGCACGAACGCATCCGACGACGAGGTAGGCCGTCCGGGAATGCGTGCGCTGCGCGAGATGCGCGTGCGCTCGCCGCTGCGCGAAGCCGGCCTTACGAAAGCCGAAATACGCCGCCTATCCGCCGAGGCCGGGCTTTTCACGTGGGACAAGCCCGCCTACGCCTGTCTCGCGACGCGCGTACCGACCGGGACGCCGATCGACGTGGAAACGCTGCGGCGCGTGGAAGGGGCCGAGGCGGCGCTGTCGTCGCTGGGCTTCACAGACCTGCGCGTGCGTGTATTCCACGGCGCGGCGCGCGTTCAGCTTCCGGAGTCGCAGATAATGGGCGCCGCGGCGCGCCACTTTGAGATAAAATCGGCGCTCGCGCCGTACTTCGACACGGTGCTTCTCGACATGGAGGGCAGATAAAAATGGACAGGAAAAATATAAGGGAGCTCCTCGTCCGCCTTGCCGCTGGGGCGGCTACCGTAGACGAAGTTATGGAGGAGCTGCGCGAAGCGCCTTTCCGCGACCTCGGCTTCGCGAAGATAGACGGCCACCGTTCGCTGCGCCAAGGCGTAGCCGAGGTCATCTACGGCGCGGGCAAGCGTCCCGGGCAAATAGCGGAAATAGCGAAAACGATGCTCGACGGCGGACAAAAAACGGTTCTCATAACGCGCATGGACGCGGAGGCTGCTCGCACGGTCGCGCTGTCCGTTCCGCTCGCCTACTATGAAATCGGGCGCGTCGGCATAGCCGGCGAAACGCCTGAGCCAGACGGACGCGGCACAATAGTTGTCGCAACCGGCGGAACTAGCGACATGCCCGTTGCGGAAGAAGCGGCGCTCACCGCCGAGGCGCTCGGCAACAAAGTCACGCGCCTCTACGACGTCGGCGTCGCGGGACTGCACCGCATGCTCGCGCACACCGGCGACATAATGGGCGCGTCCGCCATAGTTGCGATAGCGGGCATGGAAGGCGCGCTCGCAAGCGTCATCGGCGGCCTCGCCGACTGCCCCGTCATAGCGGTGCCGACCAGCGTCGGCTACGGCGCTTCGTTCGGCGGCCTCTCGGCTCTGCTCTCGATGCTCAACTCATGCGCAAGCGGCGTTTCCGTCGTCAACATCGACAACGGCTTCGGCGCCGGCTACCTCGCGAGCATGATAAACCACATAGGGGTGAAATAGGATGAAAGCCTTATACATAGACTGCGGGATGGGCGCGGCCGGCGACATGCTCACAGCGGCGCTGCTTGAGCTTTTGCCCGAGCCGGAAAAATTCGTCGAACGATTGAACTCGCTCGGAATCCCCGGCGTAGAATACCGCGCAGCCCCATGCGTCAAATGCGGCATAAAAGGCACGCGCATAGAAGTATCCGTCTACGGCGAAGAAGAATGCGCGGAAGAACAGGCGCATCGCCACGAGCATGCTTGCGAAGAGACGCGCGGGCATACGCATGAGCACGGTTCATGCGGCGGTCATGAACACTGTTATGACGACGGCACTGCGCGCTGCGAAGGGCATATTCACGATGGAACCCGCGAGCACGGGCATGCTTGCGGCGGGCGTCACCACCACGCGGGCATGGCCGACATCGAAGCGGTATTCGCGCGCCTCGACATGCCCGACGAGGCGAAGGCCGACGCGCTCGCCGTCTACAGGATAATCGCCGGAGCCGAAAGCGCGGTCCACGGCGTGCCAGTGACGCAGATACATTTCCACGAAGTGGGCGCAATGGACGCAGTCGCCGACGTCGCCGCGGTATCTCTGCTCATGTACGAGCTCGCGCCAGCGCGCGTAACCGTCTCGCCTGTACACGTCGGCAGCGGCACGGTGCGCTGCGCACACGGCGTGCTGCCCGTCCCCGCGCCAGCTACGGCGCGCATACTCGAAGGCGTGCCGATATACGGCGGCGAAGTGCGCGGCGAGCTTTGCACGCCGACCGGCGCGGCGCTGCTCAAGCACTTCGCATCGGATTTCGGCCCTATGCCGCTCATGCGCCTGGAAAAAACCGGCTACGGCATGGGCAAAAAAGACTTCGGCGACTGCGCGAACTGCGTCCGCGTAATGATGGGCGAAACGGATTAAGGCGCGCATTATTATAAAATCAAACCGGCAACAAAGCGGCGGCGCTTGGACAATATCCTCGCGCCGCCGCTTTTGTCGCGCGCCGGTTACGCTGATTAGATTATCAGTATGATTAGGCAATGTAATCAGCATCGGCGGCGGGGCGGTTTGAGGGAAGGGCGGAACTACAGGAGAAAGGCTGCGGCGTATCCGGCCGCGACTGCAAATGTCAGCGAGAACGCTATATAAAGCGCAAAGTTCCGCGCGCCCAGGACGGACTTGAGCGCTCCGAGGTTCGTCATCTTCGTCGCGGGGCCGGAAAGCATGAAGGCTACGGCTGGACCAAGCCCCATGCCGCGGCTCATCCATTCGGCGAGCAGCGGTATCGTGCCTCCGCCGCAGAAATAGAGCGGCACGCCGGCGAGGGCGGCCGCGGCAATGTCGAAGCCGCTTCCGCCGAACACGCCCGCTATCGCGCGCGACGGGACGAGGCGCATCAGCGCGGCGGTCAGCACGACGCCGCCGAGGAAGCCCGGGGCTGTGGCGCGGATGTTGCGGCCTATGTTTTTCAGCAGGCGCGCGCCGAGGTCTGGATCTGTGTCGCGGTTCTCAGCGAGCGCGAATCCGTCGAAATTGAAAAATCCGCCACGGAAAAACCGCCGGACGAGAAATCCAGCCGCCGAGCCGCAAATGAAAGCCGCAGCCGTGCGCGCGGCAAGCGCGTGCGCGCCTAGCGCCGCGGTATAAATCATCAGCTGCGGGTTGAGCAGCACGGAGCTCATCATGAACGCGGCGAGAACCCCGTCGTCAAGCCTTTTTTGAGAAAACGAGGCTGCGAGCGGAATCGTGCCGTACATACAGAGCGGCGAGGCCACGCCAATCGCGCTCGCCGCGAGTATCGGAAAGCGCCCGCGCGATATGCGCGCGAAGAGCGCGTTAAGCCTTTCCTTGGCGAAGACGGAGACGACGGAGCCGCCGACGATTCCCGCCGCCCAGAACGGCGCGATTCCGCAGAAAACTATCCAAAAATGGCGGCAGAAATACACGAGTTCCTTTTCCGTCTGACTCTCTCCTTTCGTGCGGAATGTCTGCCCCTGTTGCTTTATCTCTTTGAGCGTGGTTGAAGTTAAGCGCCGAACGGCGCATCGCGCCGTCTCTCATGCAAAGTTGAGCTGATATGTAAAGAAGCGTCTCATGCGCCCAGGTTCGCTATTATTCCTGTGTGTGGAACTTTCTCCCTCCGCGCCTGCCTGCCGCTGCGCGAACCGGCGGAGCGCGCGCCCGGCTACGCCGCGGCTCCCGTCCGCGCTTCGCGCGCGGTCTCGGGCGTTACGGCGCTTTCGTAGCGCGCGAGCTGGTCGTCGGCGCGGCGCAGGCAGGCGAGCAGACCGTTTATCTTTTTCATTATGTTTTCGCGCGTTTCGAGGAGGAGCTCGCGGCGCTCTTCGCGCGTTGAGCTGCCGAGCATGGCGAGCTTCATGTAGGCCTGTATCGTTGCGAGCGTCATTCCGGTCTCTTTGAGCCGCTGTATGAGCGCGATTAGCTTTATCGTCTCCGCGCCGTAGTCGCGCAGGCCGTTGTCCCTTCTCGGAACGGGCGGTATGAGCCCGATTTTCTCGTAATATCTCAGAGTGTCCGCGCTGAGCCCGGTCTTTTCGGAAGCTTCGCCTATGGTCATTTTCCACGCCTCCCCTTGATTTGAAGCGCGCGGCCCGTTTCGTTCGGGCCGCGCTGCGTTAGTCCTGTTTCAGAAAATGTTCGTCGAGGAACATGTCCAAGAGCTTGTAGTGGTCGTCCGTCTCCGGCGCGTCGGGGGCGAGGTAGTACTGCGCGTGCGAGAGCGCCTCGTAGACTAGCAGCTCCGCCTGCGCGCCGTTCATGAGCAGCCGCTTGTGCATACGCGCCGTGTTGCTGAGGAATAGGTCGCGCGTTCCAGAGACGAGCAGCGTCGGCGGGAATTTCGCAAGCTCTTCGTCCTTCGCGTAGACCGGCGAGACGAGCGGCTCTTTGAAGTCCGCGTCGCCCGCGTAGGCCTCGGCTGCGGCCTTTACCAGATAGTCGTATGTGCCGAGCACGTTGTCGACTCCGTCGTTCGTAGTGTAGCTGTCGCCTATTTTGTCTATGTCGCTCCACGGCGTGCCGGATATGAGCGCGGCGGGGACGGGGACGTCGCCCTGTATGCACTGGAGCGCGAGTATGAGCGTCATCGCGCCGCCGGTCGAGGTGCCGAGCACGGCGATATTCCGCGCGCCGTATTTCTTGACGAGCTCTTTGTAAACGGCGAAGGCGTCGTCGATCGCCGCGGGATAGGGATGCTGCGGCGCGAGGCGGTAATCGACCGCGACGACTTTGTAATTGTCGAGCGCCGCCATCAGCGTGCCTTCCGTCGTGCCGGCCGCGCCGCCGCCGAAAATGTATCCGCCGCCGTGGATGTAGTAGATTATTTTATCTTTCTTGTCTTCGTCTATCGTCTTGGGCGTCAGTGCGCGCACCGTGACGCCCGCGATTTTTTTTTCCGTTATCGTCACGCCTAGCTTTTCGGCGAGCACGGCGGCTCTCTTGCCGCTTGCCTCCTCGAAGTCCTTCTGTATCGCGTCCCATTCTTCCGCGCTCTTCGGCTCTCCGTACCAGCGCGCTCCGACCTTCGCGTTTACCGTTGCCGCCATCTCCGGGCTGACCGTCGAGGGCGCGGCGAAGTGTCTCGCCTCGTCCGCTCCTGCGGCGGAGGCTGCACATAAGAGCGCGGCTGCGGCTAACGTCAGCAAAAATCTCTTCATTTTCATCCCGATACCTCTCCTTTGTCTCAGCGGCAAATGCAGCCGCCGTTTTTGATTTGCCTTATTATACAGTCGAGGCAGTCGAGCGTCTGCTGTTTCGCGTGCAGCTCGTCGAGCAGACGGAAGCGCTCTTTTTTCATTATCCTGACGCGCTCGCCGATGGTCTCCGCGCTTTCGTCGAGGAGCACGGGGTTCTTTGCGAGCCTCTCCGGCGCGACGCCGGCCTTTGCCAGCGAGCTTATCCCGCCGAGGCGGCGCAGCGTCTCGTCCTCTCCGGCGTCCGGAAGCAGGCCGAGCTCCCTGTAATGCGCGAGCGTTGCCGCGCTTATTCCGCATATTTCGCTAAATTCGCTGTTATTCATAGTTCATGCCCTTTCGGTGCAGTCGTAAGCGCGCCGCTCCGTGCGCTTACAATATAAAATATTTGCGCTTTCGCGTCTAATACCTCTCTTATATCGCTTCGTCATGCCTTGAAGGCATCGCGTGGACGCCGCGTATTTTCGTCGGTGGGGTAAGCCGGAATTCCCTTCATTGCACTAGTCAACAAATCCTGTACACACAAAATCGAAATGTATTTTTCTGTTTCTATCTCTGTTTTCCCTCTTCCCGTTATATGGAAGTCAGCGAACAGTTCTTCTGAGAGTCGGCCGTTTATCGCCTCCATCGCAGCGTTGTCCGCCGGAGCGCCGCTTCTGGACATCGAGTGGATTATTCGGTTGATGGTCAGGAGGTCGCTGCAGTCTTCCGGCGCATATACCGGGCCCCGGTCTGAGCGCAGCGCCGTCCGCCATCCGGTTTCTTCTCCTTTGCGTCTTACCAGCCCTGCCGGCCCGTCTATACAGGTCATCCTGTCGCC
>CAVEUD010000028.1:0-36131 GCA_963618995.1 bacterium | reverse complement strand
TGTACGCGCGAGGAATGACGACACGCAATATTTCCGACACTATCATGGATATATATGGCTTCGAAGTGTCTGAGGGCTTCATTTCAGACGTTACCGACAAGCTTCTGCCGAAGATACAGGAATGGCAGTCACGCCCGCTCGAAGATATATCCGGCAGTCTGCCTGCCGTCCTGCCTGACGGCAGACAGGAACTGCATCATCCGCCAATTACGCAACTCCGGGAAATACGTCTCATACAAAGACATCAAAGAACTTATGAACGACCTGAAAGCAGTCTACGCAGCGCCAGACGAACAGTCGGCATTGTGAGCTCTTGAAGCCTTCGGAGACAAATGGGATAAAAAATATCCAAAGATATCCAAATCATGGAGAGACAACCGGCCGAACCTGAGCACATACTTCAAATACCCGCAGGAGGTAAGAAAACTTATCTGCACGACGAACGCGATAGAAGGATTCAACAGGCAGCTGCGGAAAGTGACTAAAGCGAAATCCGTATTCCCGACAGACGACAGTCTCTTTAAAATGCTGTTCCTTGCCATGATAGATATAACGAAAAAATGGACAGGCCGCCCCGTCGACTGGGGAAAGATACACGCGCAGCTCTCCACATGCTTCGAGGGAAGGATGCCGGAATAAGGCAGCGCGAAGAAACGAAGAAAATCCCCAACCATACGTCGTTGACGTATGGCTCGGGGACGGTTATGGTTTTAACAGGTTGAGGCGAAACAGTAAAAATGATATGTCTGTAACGCCCAAAACGTATTACAGTTCTGAGGCTTGAGGACGGTTACACAGAATCGGGGATAGACTTAGAGATGCTGAACAACGCGGGCATTACCCCGGCAAGATAGGCGTCGTCGTCGACGGACTGTACTACTACGACTGTACGCACAACTGGAGCGGTCATCACGACGCTTTCGCGAATTACGACGTAAACGTCGCAACCGGTAGCCTGCACGTCTTCGTACCGGTTCTTGATTCATCGTTCAACGACAGCTGGCTCTACGACGACGCGTCGTACAGCCGCAAGTGGAACTTCCGCGAGCGCAAGGAGGAGATATACTTCCAGGACGGCGGCATGGAATACGACAAAAACATGTAAACCGTCATGTGAATGTGAAGCATAAGCTTCCCGACGCCGGCAAGTTCCGACGTCGGGAATTTTTGTATCGTAGGGCGCAGAAGCGCCGCCGCGTTCTGCGCTAAATTACGAGCCACGCTAGCATACCGTCTGCGTTCCGCCGCTGCGTCCGCGGCGCGCGCATGGGATAATATGCGCAGTCTGTGCGAAGAGGGCGCGTGCGATGCGCGGGACGAAGCTTTATAACCTTATACTTCCGCTGTGGCTGCTGTTGATGATGCCGTCGCTGCTCTGGCTGTTCACGCTTCCGGCGAATTTCATCGTGGACCTGACGGTATCCGCGGTCGCCCTGCGTCTCTCAGGGGCGCGGGAAATTAAAAAAGACGCTCAGGACTTCAATCGTACAGACGTGGCTATGGGGCTTCGCCGCGGATTTCGCCGGAGGGGCGATGATGCTCGCGCCGGAGCTGGCCCGTTCTTTCTGCGACGGCGGGCCGTTCAGGGTCTGGCTCGACTGCCTTGCGCGCGACTTGACGGTAAACCCCGCCGGGAGTCTCTCCTCCATGCTCGTGGACACTGGCCTCAATCGCCCTTTCGGCATTCGTCATTTACAGGAAGAATTATAATGTCTGCTTCCGGCGAGCGGAGCTGACGGACAAGCAGCGCCGCTGCGCCTCGCTCGCGCTCGCCGTACTCACAGCGCCGTGGTTTTTCTTCCTATCCGCAGGAGCGCTTGAGCGCCTTTATGGTCGCCCGCGCCTTTTTCTGTGAATTTAATAACAAATATGTTTTTTCTGGTAAAATATAGACGGAGTACATTATTTTCATTGCGGGGTGAAACGGTTTGACAGAAGTCGTAATCTGCGTCGGAAGTTCCTGCCATATAAAGGGCGCGCGCCGCGTTGTAGAGGGGCTGACGAAGCTCGTAAATGAGAGCGGCATGTCCGAGCTGATCAAGCTCTCCGGCTCGTTCTGCATGGGACGGTGCGAGGAACACGGCGTCTCGGTAAAGGTCGACGGAGAAATACATTTCGTCGATCCGGATCATGTCGAGGAGTTTTTCAGAGACGTAGTCATGAGGAGTTGGAAATGAAGTATATCAACGTTGCGGAAGCCAACTGTAAGAACTGCTACAAATGTCTGAAGGTATGTCCCGTCAAGTCGATAAAATATAGCGACAACCACGTCGAAGTTCTAGAGGGCGAATGCGTGCTCTGCGGCCGCTGCATACGTAACTGCCCGCAGCACGCGAAGTCGCTCGTCCACGACGTGAGCGGGATAAAACAGGCCGTGCGCTCGAGCGCGCGCAAAAAAGTCGCGGCGCTCGCCCCGTCCTATATTGCCTCATTCAAGCCCGAGAACCGTATGAAGATGGCGGAGGCCCTCCGCAGGCTTGGCTTCGACGCAGTCGAGGAAACGTCCGTCGGCGCGCACGCCGTGACGAAGAAATACGCCGAGCTGCTTGAGAAAGGGGCCATGGATAATTTCATCACTACCTGCTGCCCAACCGTCGTCTTCCTAGTGCAGAAATATTTTCCCAACCTCACGCCTCAGCTCGCGCCGGTGCTGTCGCCGATGGAAGCTCACGGCAAGATATTGAAGGAAAAGTACGGAAGCGATGCCCTCGTGGTGTTTTTCGCTCCGTGCATATCCAAGATAGAAGAGGCGCGCATATCCGAGAAACGCTATATCGACGGCGTTCTGACTTTCCGCCAGCTCGCGGAATGGTTCGGCGAAGAGGGCGTAGTCCTCGAAGAATGCGGCGAAGGGTATTTTGGCAACGATCCGAGCGCCTCGGCCGTCTATCCGATATTCGACGGCATAGTCAAGGACTTGACGGCGAACCTCGCTCCCGATTCCGAAGCTCTGCGCAGATACCATTTCTTGGGAGTGCAGGGCACGAAAGACCTCATCGAGCTTTTGCAGGAGATGGAGGGCGGCCACATCCACGACTGCTTCATAGAGGCGAGCGCATGCTATGGAAGCTGCATCAACGGGCCGGAACGCCCCGAAATGGACTACCGCCCCGTAAGCACGGGCGTCAATATGACGCGCTACCTGGCAGGCGAAAAGAACGTCCGCGAAGGCGACTTCTCCGCCCTCGACCTCAGCCGCCGCATCATCCCGACGCCGGTTAAGGAAGACATACCGAGCGAGGCGAAGATAAAAGAGATACTAGCGCAGATAGGCAAGACGAAGCCGGAGCACGAGCTAAACTGCGGCAGCTGCGGCTACCGTACCTGCCGCGACAAGGCGATTGCCGTATATCAGGGGAAGGCCGAGCTCTACATGTGCCTGCCATATATGTCGCAGATATCGGAAACTCTAGCGAACGTCACTCTCTCCGTCAGCCCAGACTACATAATAGCCGTTGACCGCGACCTCCGCGTCCGCGAATGCAACCTTGCGGCGCAGCATCTGCTGAAGGTAACGCGCAGCGAGATTACGGGGCGACGAATCGAAGAGTTCCTCGACCCCGTGGATTTCGCGCTAGCGATCGCCGATGAGCGCAGCATTCCGCTGCATAAGGCCAGCTATGAGGCTCGCGGCATAATAGTCAATCAAACGGTCGTCTACATACCGGAGCATGGGCTTGCGATAGCATTCCTCCATGACGTTACAAAACAGGAGGCGGAGGCCGAGGCGGTCAACAAGCTCAAGCTGGAGACTATGGAAATGGCGCAGAACGTCATCGATAAACAGATGACCGTAGCGCAGGAAATAGCGAGCCTGCTTGGAGAGACGACGGCCGAGACGAAAGTGACGCTGACGAAGCTCAAGGACCTGATAGTCTATGATGGAAACAACGAATAAAAGCCTCTGCATAGACGCATGCTATAACAGCCTGCTGAAAAAGAACGAAGAACTCTGCGGCGACCGTGTCGAGGTCATAAACACGCACGAGAGTATGCTGCTCGTACTCTCAGACGGCCTCGGCAGCGGCGTTAAGGCGAACATACTTTCAACGCTCACGTCGAAGATAATCTCGACTATGATAAGCCGCGGCGCATCCATCGAGGACACGGTAGACACGATAGCCCACACCCTGCCCGTCTGCAAGGCGCGCGGGATCGCCTATTCCACCTTCATGATCCTGCATATAAGCAAAGACGGCAAAGGCTACCTTGTTGAGTACGACAACCCGCCCTGCATGCTGATACGCGACGGGCGGCACGTCCCGTTCGACTACGAGGAAAAGACGATAGAGGGCAAGCTCGTGCGCGAGAGCCGTTTCACGGCGAAGCCGGGCGACTATTTCGTCATAGTCAGCGACGGCGTGACGCAGGCCGGGATGGGCGAGACGCTCGCCTTCGGCTGGGGCTGCGACGAAGTCGCCGAATTTCTCTGCGGCCCGTGCGGAGAGAAACTGTCCGCGCCGCGCGTCATCGAGCGCGTGCTGGATGTTGCGAAGGACCTCTATCTCGGCAAGCCCGGCGACGACACGACAGTCTCAATAGCGCACATCATGACGCCGCAGACGGTCAGTCTCTTCTCCGGCCCGCCCAAGAACCCAGAGGACGACTCGCGTCTCGTGCGCGAATACATGGAGACGCCCGGGCTGCACGTCGTCAGCGGCGGCTCCAGCTCCGAAATCCTTTCACGCGAGCTCAAGCGACCCTTGCGCGTCAACATCGACTACACCGACGCGGACATCCCCCCGACCGCGACGATAGACGGTATCGACCTCGTCACAGAGGGCGTGCTGACGCTTAAGCGCGCCATAGAGCTCGTCGAGGAATACCGTACGCGCCCCGCCGTGCCCGAAATGACGGCGGAGCTCGACAGCGGAAACGGAGCGGCGAAGCTCGCGAAAATGCTCATAGAGCAGTGTACGCACCTGAAGCTCTTCATAGGCAAGGCAGTAAACACGGCGCACCAGAACGCGGACTTTCCCACCGAGCTGCGCGTGAAGTTCCGCCTGCTCGACGACCTCGCGGAGTCTATGGAAAAACTCGGGCGCTGCGTAGAGAAGAGATATTATTAAACTCGGCGCAAAACGGCCTCGAACCGCCGCCGTCCCAAGCCGAAAGGCGGAGGGCGGCGGCTTTTTCATAAACGAGCAAAAACGCACAAGGATCGCGCCATGCGGTAAAATCAACACGTCGCCCATAAAAAAATCGCGAGGCGATATTTTGGGCCGGACTTTATAAATTCATTCGGCAATACATAGCGTGCCGCGTGTCGGAGGTCGCGGCGAGGTGCGATAAACTTTGCGGAACAAAAAAGGAGAGACTATGATGGACGCGATACTGCTGGGCGCCGGGCTGTCGAAGCGCATGGGACGCCAGAAGCTGCTGCTGCCTTTCGGCGGCAGAACCGTGATAGAGACGGTGATAGACAATCTACGCGGCGCGGGGATCGCAAGAATATGCGCCGTGCTCTCGCGCGAGGTAGCCGAGGCGCTTCTGCGGATGCCGACCGGCGTCGAGGCGCGCGTCAACGAAGCGCCCGAGCGCGGGCAGTCGAGTTCGCTCGCCATAGGGCTGGAGATGCTCGGCGAAGGGCGCGACTTCTGCATAATGCTCGCAGACCTCCCTCTGGCGACGCCCGAGGCGATAGCCGCGCTAGCGCGCCGCTTCGAGGCTCTGCCGTCCGAAAAAACGCTGCTCGCTCCATGCCGCGGCGGCGTATTCGGCCACCCTATGTTCTACCGCGCCGCCTGGCGAGAACGTTTCCGCAACGCGCAGGGCGACGCGGGCGGCCGCAAAATCGTCACGCTCTACGAACCGGAAATAGAACGCGCCGAAGCCCCCGACTGCCACTTCAAAGATATGGACACGCCGGAAGATTACGCAGAGAGAGTGAAACAGATGGAGACCGGTGCAAAAGCCGATGAGAAAGTATAACGACGACGCGTATGCCTGAGTTGTAAATTATAAAGTGTTTCAACCAACGCGCACGCGAGAGGCGCGTCGCACGGCATGAATACGCCGACCTCACGGCGCTTCTCAGCCGCGTCTGCGTTAATGTTTGCGTCGAGGCCAATTTGCTGCGTATGAGCTGGCTCTGGAGCCAGCCTCATATTGTATGCTATGTGCTGCGTGCGGATATATTTGAGTTTTAGCGCGTCAGCGCGCTTAAGGTTCATCCGTTTTTATAAAACACACGACGAAGGCTCGCTCATACCAAGAGAAAGAGCACGCCTTCGCCTGGATATTTCTTCACAGAAAAGTTTTTGCTGGCCGAAAACGCCGCTGGCGTCCGTCTTATCGTCTTATGTATCAGAACGAGCCGCGTGGCGCAATGTTGCGCAAATTCTGGCCGTCCGCCTAACTTCCCGCCTTTTCCACAAGCAGCCGGAAAATATCCATCTGCACGGCGTCGTCTTCGGCGAGGCATTCGGGGTGCCACTGCACGCCCACGGCCCATTTGTACGCGGGCGCGCTGACCGCTTCGACGATTCCGCCCTCCGCGACAGCCGCGGCCTGCAAGTGTTTCGAAAGGCGGCCTATCGCCTGGTGGTGCATTGAGTTGACGGGCATCGTTTCGCCGCTATGGTTCGGGAAAAGCCACGGCGACAGGACTTTAACATCGTGGACGTAGCCGCGCGTCACGTCGGAGCGGACGTGCAGCTTCCATTTTTCGTCGACGGAGGGCAAATCCTGTATCAATGTGCCGCCGAGCACTACGTTGAGCAGCTGGCAGCCGCGGCATATCCCGAGCAGCGGCCTGTCGCGGTCAAGCGCCGCGCGGCAGAGCGCCGCTTCGAAGTGGTCGCGTTCTATATCGGGCGCATGGCTTCCGCGGCTTTCCTCGCCGTAAAACGATGACGCGATATCTTGCCCGCCCGCGAAGACGAAGCCGTCGCACTTCGCCGCTAGGCGTCCTATCTCGCGCTCGTCCGACGTGGGTGTCAGCGCGAGCGGCGCCCCGCCGGCTGCGCGGACGTACGATATGATCTTAGACGTGAGGCGCGACAGCAGCCAGAAATATTTTAATTCCTCGCAGTCCGCATCCTCGATCGGCACATTTTCCCATCGACGCTGAAAGGGCAGCGTCGGCACGCCGATAAACGGGCGCTTTTTCATTCGCGCTATTTCGCCTCTTCTTCCGCGTACCAGGCTATCGTACGATGCAGCAGCTCGCGCATTCCAGTCTTAGGCTTCCAGCCGAAGCGGCTTTCCATCTTTCTGACAGACGGCTTGCGGTTCTGCATGTCGTCGTAGCTTTTTCCGTAGTAGACGGAGGCCGGGATGATGTCGAGCTCCGTCGCCTCGGCGGCCTCGCGGAACTGCGGGAATTCCTTCGCCTCTTCGACGAGCATTTCCGCAGTCTCTTTTATCGAATAGTTGTTGTCGGGATTGCCGATGTTGAAAATTTCGCTGTCTCCGCGGTTGTGTTCGTTGCGGATTATCGCCATGAGCCCCTCTATTCCGTCGCCGACCCACGTAAAGCTGCGGCGCTGCTCGCCGCCGTTGACGAGCGATATTCTGCGGCGGTGTATCATGTCGTATAGCATCTGCGTCACGGAGCGTGCGCGGTGTTCCTCGGCGTCGCGCTTCGTGTCCAGCCGCGGCCCTATCCAGTCGAATGGGCGGAATATCGTGAACTGAAGCCCCGCCTCGTAGCCGTAGGCGAATATCATGCGGTCCATCATCTGCTTCGCGCAGCTGTATATCCAGCGCATTTTTACGACGGGGCCGGTCGTGAGCGGGCTTTCGTCCTCCTTGAGATCCTCCCCCGCGCTCATGCCGTAAACCTCGGAGGTAGAGGGGAAGATTATGCGCTTGTTGTGCTTCACGCAGAGGCGCACCATCTTGAGATTCTGCTCGAAGTCGAGCTCGAAGGTCCAGACTGGTTTCTTGACGTAGTAGGCCGGCTTCGCTATTCCCGCAAGCGGTATGACTGCGTCTGACTTTATGACCTCAGCCTCGAGCGCCTCGTTGTCCTTGAAAATGTCGCCGCGCCGGAACGAGAACTGCGCGTTCCCCTCGAACGGCGCGAGATTCGTCGAAGCAATGTCGAATCCGCTTACCTGCCAGTCGGTCGTAGAAAGCGCCGCATCGAGCAGATGCGTGCCGATAAATCCGTTTATCCCGGTTACAAACAGTCTCATTCAGAACCTCTCCTTCCTCAGGCGGACGGGCGCAGGCCGCGCGCCGGTACGTTCCAGCTTTGCGCCGCATAGCCGCGCCGCCCGCTCAAAACATAAAACGGGCGATAAATTTATCTAATTATAAAGCCGCGCGGCGCTTTTGTCGCGGCGCGCGGGCCGCGCGAAAGCGCCTGAAAGTATAAAAAAAGAGGCTTTCGCCTCTTTTTGCCGTTACCGAAATTTTTACGCGCGCGGGCGCTTCACGTTCTCCTGCGGCTCTTCTATGCCGGAGGCTATGCCGCGCTCCACCGTCGTGCCTGGGATGAGGTTGTCGCAGATAGCCGCGAGGATGCCCGCGACCGCCATCGGCGTCTTAAGCACAGCCCAAACCATGCCTCCGACGGTCGTGCCGAGCGCGCCGCTAAAGAGCGCCTGATTCGGTTCTACCCAGCCCGGCAGGCCGAGCGCCATGAGGAACGAGAAGCCGACGATGAGCACGTTGCGCTGGCTGCCCATATCCGCGCGCATGAGGTTCTGGATGCCGAGCGCGCCAATCGTGCCGAAGAGCGTGATGTACGCGCCTCCGATGACCGGCGTCGGCATAGTCGCGATGAGCGCGCCGAGCTTGCCTATGAGCGAGAGGCAGATGAGTATCACGGCCCCGGCGCGCACGACGTAGCGGCTTGCGACGCCTGTCAGCCCGATGAGGCCGATGTTCTCGGTGTACGACGTAGTTCCGACCGAGCCGAGCAGCCCGGAGAGCGCGCAGCACATACCCTCCGCGCCGATGCCGCGGTTTATCTGCGGTATCGTCGGGTCGTCGATGCCCGCCGCGTAGGAACAGTTGTGGTAGTCGCCTATCGACTCAATCATTACGCAGAAAAATCCCGCCACTATAGCGCCGATGGCGAGGCCGGAAAATTTCGGTGCGCCCCACGGCATGAAGAGGTTCAGGCGAAGCCAAGGCGCGTCGGCGATGCTCTGAAGGTTTATGTAAGCCGCATGTCCTGGCGCGAAAACGCCGACGAGCGACAGTGCGAGGCAGAGCAGGTAGGCGATGACTATCGAGCCGAGGACGGCGAAGATGTTGAAATATTTATTCTTGCTCACGAGGCTGAAGAAAAAGACGAGAACGACGACGAGCAGAGAGACGGGCCAGAAATTCGCCGCGTTGAACTGAATGGCCGTCGGCGCGAGCGAGAAGCCTATCGCCATGATCGTCGGGCCTATGACGACCGGAGTGATTATCTTGCGTATGCGCCCGATGAGCCGTCCGTAGCCGAGCGCCGAGAGCGCGACGCCGCCGACGATGAGCGAGCCGCCGACATACTGCATGACGACGTCCGGCCCCATGCTCTTGTAAGCGCCGATGATCGTCATGAGCGGCGGGATGAAGCTGAAGCTCGAGCCCTGCACTATCGGGAGCCCGGAGCCGAGCTTCGGGTGCGTCTGAATCAGCGTAGCGATGCCCATGCCGAAATAGACGCAGCCGATGAACGCGCCCATCTGCGCAGTCGTCATGCCCATGGCCGGTCCAAGCACGAGCGGCACGAGCGTCGTCGCGCCGAAGAGCGTAAGCACGTGCTGCGCCCCGGCAAGGATCAGAATAGGCAGCGGCGGCTTGTCGTTGATGCCGTAAACAAGTTGTTTTCTTGCCATAATAATTCCTCCTAAAAATACTGCAATCGGTTGCAAAAAACACACTGCGGGTATTATAGACGATAATCGCTGAAATTGCCAGAAGCGGAAGACGGCGGAAGAGCGGGGCGGCATGGAAAGAAGCGCGCGAAGATAGAATAATGAAGAAAGAGAAAGGAATCAGCGACGGCGGTTGGCCGCAGACCGCAATCAACGAGGGACGCGCCTCGCTGCACTTCAAATGCCGGAGGGGGCAGCGTTTCAACTCACGCGTCCACAGAGGACGCGACTGTATTTTAATACGATACGACCGCGCTTTCCCGATACTTTGCGCGGAGCGCAAAGCTTACAGAGTTTTTATGTGAGCCTGCGGCCCGCGCGCCCGCTTGTATGCGCATCGCGCCGCACGGTGCCGGATTCCCCAGCGGCGCGCGGCGCGATGCGCCCGTTCGTCCTTCGCGGCTGGCATTAGGCCCGTACTTATATTTTGCCGCTTGTCCCGCTACGAGAACTTCCTTCGTAAATCCTTCGCCCTTGCCAACTGTCCGCCTTCTTCCGCGAACATGCGCGAGTAGCGCTCCTCGGCTTCGGCGTCGCGGGCGCGGCGCGCGGCTGTTATGAGCATCTGGCAGAGGTCGAATTTCGCGAGTTTCGTCGGCGTGCGGCGCATTTTTTCCTCGAGCTCCGCCATGTCGGCTTTACCGCCTTCTAGCAGAGAAAGCCACGTCGCGTAGAGCTTCGCGTCCGCGCCGAAGTTTTCCGCGAGCTTAGGATTCTGAGACTCGAGCGACGCAAGCTGCTTTTCAAACGACGCGAGCGCGGCGCCCGCCTCCTTAGGGATGCCGCCCCACAGCGCGTAACGGCACCGGTTTCTTTTGACGAGCGCTTCAAGCGAGGCGCGTTTGCCCTGCGGCACGGCTTCGCCGGGCTCCTCGAGCGTTTTCAGCGCGCGCCGCCAGTCGCCAGCGGCGCAGTAGCCGTCGGCGAGGCTCGCGAGACCGACAACGCGCTGCACGCTTCCCTGCTTCTGCCCGCGCGCCGCTTTTTCGTAGAGCGCTATGAACTCTTCAGGCTCGAGCGCTAAATGCAGCTTTTCGAGCACCCTGCTTTCGCATGATGCGGCTGCGATGTTCGCGACGAGCGTCGTGACCGCGCTGCCTACGAGAGCGACGAGCGCGACCGTTATGACGAGAAGCCAGAACGGGCCGTCCGCGCGGCGGTAGGCGACGGCGACCGCTAGCGCGGCGGTCGCTGCGAGCCCTGTGTAGAATATCGTGCGGCTTCTGCCGAAGTATAAAATCATAAAAATTCCCCCCGAGAGCGGTACAAAGATAAATTTAAGCCCGTCCGTACTATACAACCGCCGCGCCGCGTTGGAAAGGGCTGCGCCCGCACGCGCAGAATTTTCCCTTTGTAGTACAAAAAAACACGCCGCGCACACCATGATTATTGTTACCGGCGACAATGAATTGAGCCTGCGCGAGTGCTAGAATTGGAAGCAGAAGGAAATTTTTGCGGAACATTAGATAAAATTGCGGCTGCAAGGAGGCGCATTTCGATTGGTTAAAGTTCTTACCCTGATGGACGATATCGGGTCTGAGAATCTTGCGCTGCACGCGGAGCACGGTCTTTCGTACTGGGTTGAGGCGGGCGGACGGCGCTTTCTTTTCGACTGCGGGCAGGGGCCTGCGACGATGGCGAACGCGCACCGTCTCGGCGTCAGTCTCGCGTCGGCGGATTTCTCGGTATGCTCGCACAGCCACTACGACCACGCGGCGGGCTTCCGCGACATGGCGGAGGCGGGATGCGGCGGTAAGCTGCTTTACACTGGGCCTGGCTTTTGGGAGCGCAAGTACGCGCGCGATGGCGTGAAGTACACTGACCTCTCTGCCGGCTTCGACGAAAATTTCCTTGCAGAGCGCCGTGTGGCCCATCACGTCTGCCGCGATGTGCTTGAGGTCGCGGAACGCTGCTGGCTCGTCGGCGATTTTCCGCGCGTGCATAATTTTGAAACAATCCCCAAGCGTTTCGTGAAGGGCGAAGCGCCGAGCTTCACGCCGGACGACTTCTCAGACGAAATCTGCCTCGCGATGGATACGGAGCGCGGCCTCGTTATGCTCGCTGGCTGCGCGCACCCAGGCATCCTGAACATGGCGGCGAAGGTACACGAAGCGCTGGGCCGCCCGATTTACGCGCTCTTCGGCGGGACGCACCTCGTAGAGGCCGACGGAGCGCGAATCGACGCGACGATAAAGGAGCTTCGCGCTATGGGGCTTTCGGTGCTCGGCCTGAGCCACTGCTCGGGCAAGGCCGCGGAAGAGTATCTGCGCGCCTGCGGCGGCGTTGAGGCTTGCCACATGGCGACGGGAGATTTAGTGGCAATACGCTGAGAGATATGTGCTTCGACGAGATAGCGCGCGACCTCGTGCATACGGCGTCGAGGCTGTTGCGCGGACGGATCGTGAACATAATGGACACCTCCGGCGTCATCGTCGCCTCCACCGACGCGGACCGCATCGGTACGACGCATGAGGGCGCGCGTGAGGTTGTGCGCACGGGCCGCCCCGTAGCTATAGAGAGGCCAGACGTTCCTCGTTATCCGGGAGCGCGCGAGGGCTACAACCTCCCGGTTTTCAGCGACAACCGTCTCACTGCGGTCGTCGGCGTCTACGGCAACCCCGAGGAGGTACGAGACAGCGCCTATATTTTGCAGGCCTACACGGAGCAGTTTTTCCGACAGAAGGCGACGGAGCGGCAGAGCCGCATATCTGACGGCCTGCGTGCGGACTACCTCCGTATCTTGATGAACCTTTCGGCGGGCGGCGGGGAGCGTCTCGCGGAGCTTGCTGGGGCGCTCGACTTGAAGCTGGAATTCCCCGCCAGGATGCTCGCCTTCTCGGTGCGCGGCGCAGAGGATTCTTTGACGCGGCAACAGCTTCTGAGCCGCGTCGCCGAGGAACTCCAGTCGCAACGGCTGATAGCGCCTGAGAGCGACGTATGGGCTGTTATAGATGATAAGCTTCTCGTGCTGAAAAGCGGCGGCGACGGCAGATATCTTATACGCGCGCACGCATGCGCCGAGGCGGCGGCGGCCGTTCCGGTGCAGCTCTGCGCAGGGCATCTCTGCGCGACGCTCGAAGAGGCGCGCACCTCGGGCGGAGAAGCGCTGACGCTCGACGAGAAGGGTGACGGCGGCGTCTTCGATATAACGGACCCGGCCTGCCGCTTCGCCTACCTAATGCGGCGCGCCGCGGAGCGCGAGGAAGATTTTGTCGGAAGGATGTACCGCGAGCTAGGCGAGAGCTTCAGCGGGCGCGAGCTCGAAACGATGCTCTCAACCGCCGCGGCGTATTACGAAACTGGAGGCAGCGTGACGAAGGCAGCGGAGGCGCTCCACGTCCATAAGAACACGCTCCAGTACCGTATGCGGAGGCTTTGGGAGGCGGTCTGCCCCGGCGTGGGCGGATCGTTCGAGCGGGAATTCCTGCTGCGCCTCTGCATTTTATATCATAGGCAGTTAAGGCTGCGAACGCCTTTAATCTAACCCAACAGGGAGGAAGAGCAACATGTCAGCGTTATTCATGTTCGGCGTTATTTTTATCGCCGTGTTGGCGATGATAATCGCCATCTCCAAGTTCAACATCCATCCGTTTATCGTGATGGTCGTCGTAGCGATCGTGATGGGGCTCGTATGCGGCTTCGACGCGGTGAAGGTAATCAACACCGTCAAGAGCGGCTTCGGCAACATCCTCGCGAACATCGGTATCGTCATCCTCTGCGGAACGATCATCGGTACGATCCTCGAGAAAACGGGTGCGGCGCTCACGATGGCCAACAGCATCCTGAACGTCGTCGGCAAAAATCGCAGCGTCCTTACGGTGGGCGCCATGGGCTACGTGACGGGCATCCCGGTCTTCTGCGATTCTGGCTTCGTCGTCCTCTCCCCGATAAGCCGCGCGCTCGCCGCGCAGAGCAATAAGTCGCTCGCCGTAATGGCGACGGCGCTCTCCGGCGGACTCTACGCGACCCACTGCCTCGTCCCGCCGACGCCTGGACCGATAGCGATGGCCGGAACCCTCGGCGCGGACCTCGGCCTCACGATAATAGTCGGCCTTCTCCTTTCCATACCCGGCGTCGCCGTCGCGATACTCTATGCCAGCAAGATTTCGAGCAAGGTGGACATTCCAGCCAACTCGCAGTACTCAATGGAAGAGCTCATCCAGAAATACGGAAAGCTTCCCGGCGTGCTCCACAGCTTCTCGCCGATATTCCTCCCGATAATACTCATCGGAATAGCCTCCGTAGTCTCGTTTCCGAGCCGCCCGCTCGGCGAAGGGCTCGCTTTCAAGTTCCTCAACTTCATAGGAAACCCCGTCGTCGCGCTCATGCTCGGCGTATTCCTCGCCATGACGCTCATTCCTAAGAGCGAGAAAGAAAATACGCTCAAATGGATCACGCAGGGCGTCAGCGACTCCGCTGCAATTATAGCCATCACGGGCGCTGGCGGCTCCTTCGGCGCCATACTGAGCCTGCTGCCGATAGCGGACGCGACCACCGGTTTGCTCGCCTCCGGCCTCGGCGTCATCGTCCCGTTCATCATCGCTATGATAATGAAGCTCGCGATGGGCGCTTCGACCGTCGCAATGATAACGGTCTCCGCCATGATGGCTCCGCTCATCGAGACGATGGGCTACGGCAGCCCGCTCGGGCGCGTCCTCGTCTTAATGGCGATAGGCGCCGGCTCCATGGTCGCCTCTCACGCGAACGACTCCTACTTCTGGGTCGTCTCGCAGTTCTCCGATATGAAGCCAAGCGACGCCTATCGCTGCCAGACAGGCATGACGGCCGTCATGGGCATCACGTTGATAGTCATCATCTACATCGTCTCGCTGTTCCTCGTCTAGACAAAAGCAGCGAAAATAAAAAAGGCCGTCTGTTTCGGGCGGCCTTTTTTATTTTATAATTCTGATGGAATATATGCCGCTTGCGCGGATTTTATGAAGGGAGACGCATTTTTCGAAATGAGCAAAATCAGAGAAGACGCGGATAAAATCATAGCCGAAGCGCTGCGCGCGGCGCTGCCCGACACAGCAGTGGCGAAGGCGCTCGAAGGACGCTCCTTCGGCCCCGGACGGCTCGTCATGGTAGCCGCTGGCAAGGCGGCGTGGCAGATGGCAAGCACCGCATGCGCGATACTCGGCGATAAAATAGACGACGGCGTCGTAATAACAAAGTACGGCCACTCAAAGGGCGAGCTACCTCACACGCGCATCTTCGAGGCGGGACACCCAGTACCGGACGCCAACTCCTTCGCCGCGACCTCCGAGGCGATAAAGCTCGTCGACAACCTCACGCCTGATGACACCGTGCTTTTCCTGCTATCAGGCGGCGGTTCTGCGCTCTTTGAAAAGCCGCTCATTCCGACGGAGGAACTTGAAGACGTAACGAGGCAGCTGCTTGCATGCGGCGCGAACATAGTCGAGATGAACACTCTGCGCAAACGCCTCTCGGCCGTCAAGGGCGGACGCTTCGCGCAGCTCTGCGCCCCAGCGAAAGTCTTCTCCGTAGTCCTCTCCGACATTATCGGAGACCCGCTCGACATGATAGCCTCCGGCCCGGCCTACCCCGACAGTTCGACATGCGAGCAGGCGCAGGCGATAGTAAGACGCTACGATTTAAAGATTTCCGCCGAAGCGGCGGCCCTCATCGCGCAAGAGACGCCTAAGAGCCTCGACAACGTCGAGACGATGATCACCGGCAGCGTGCGCCAGCTCTGCGTAGCCGCGGAAAAAGTATGCCGCGGCCTCGGCTACGAACCGATCATACTCACAGCAGAGCTCTGCTGCACCGCGCGCGACGCAGGAAGCTTCCTCGGCGCGATAGCGCGCACGCACAAGAATACAGAAAAGTCGCTCGCCTACATAGCAGGCGGGGAAACCGTCGTCCACATTACCGGCAAGGGCCTCGGCGGCCGCAACCAGGAAATAGCCCTCGCTGCCGCGCCGTTGCTCGACGGTCTCAAAGACGCCGCCGTATTCTCGGTCGGCAGCGACGGCACGGACGGCCCGACCGACGCCGCTGGCGGCTGCTGCGACGGTGAAACGATGGCTGCGCTGCGCGCGAAAGGGATCGACGTAACGTCCGTGCTCGCGGACAACGACGCTTATCACGCGCTCAAGGAGTGCGGCGGCCTTATTATAACCGGCCCGACCGGAACCAACGTCAACGACCTCACCGTGCTGCTGCTGCGCCGCTGACGCGAGCCGCAGCGCATGACAGGAGCCGGACGACGATTCCGCGCCGCCAGGCTCCTGTCATGCCCGTGGTTCGAATTTTCACAGCTTTATCCGCGTATAGTACTGTTTCTCGTCAGAGTGATGGATATACGCACCGTTTTTCTGCTGCACGCGCAGCGAGGCGGGATTGTCCTTCAGGACAGACATATATATTTCATCCTCTGGGACTACGGTGCGCGCGAATTCAAGCGCGAGCGCCAGCCCCTTCGTCGCGAGACCGCGGCGTTCGTTCTCTATCGAGTAGCCTATGTGGCCCGCGCCTTCGCGCAGCAACTCGGTGAGCGCGCGGCGCACGCGGAAAAGGCCGACGATTTCGCCGTCCTCTCACAGGAACAGGCTCGTCTCCGGCACATAGCCGACCGGCAGCCCCTTGCCGCGCTCGAACGCCATCATGCGAGGCAGCACGCACTCCGTGGACTCCGCTTCGGAGACGCCGGGGTACTCGTTCGCAAAGCCGTTCTCGCACAGCGGCAGACGGCTGACGAAGGCGTATTCCTTCGCCGCCGCCTCCATGTTGGCCTCTTTTAGGTAAATCATCGCGCTCCCTCCGCGCTGCGCTACTCCGAATATAGTCCAGCATCGCCGCGCCGCGCGCACAAGCCGCACGCACTGCGCGGGCGTTGCGTATAAATCGCGCAGTTTTAGTCGATTTGCCGCGCCGCCGTCGCGCGCTTGCGGCGTAATGACTGTATAATATTGGCAAATTCAGCGAGAGGACGTGAGGACATGGGCAACCGGATAATTACGATAAGCCGCCAGTTCGGAAGCGGCGGACACGAAATAGGCGTGAAGCTTGCGAAACGTCTCTGCGTAAAATTCTATGATAAGGAGCTCGTAGACCTCCTGGCTAAGGACGGAAAGTACGACGTGAACTTCATCGAAGCGCACGAGGAAAAGTGTTCGCCGCCGATATGTCCCGTGATGCCTGGCTTCGCCATGCCGGTCTTCTACCAGGACCTCCCCTCGGACCTCATATACAGGGGGCAGTCGAAACTCATACGCACGCTCGCGGAACGCGGCCCGTGCGTCGTCGTCGGACGCTGTGCAGACTATATACTGCGCAACATGAACCCTATCAACTGCTTCATCTACGCCAGCCTCGAAGAGCGCGTGAAGAGAAAAATGTCGATGGTCCCCGAGGGGCTCGATTTTACGAGCAACGAGATACGCAAACGCATAATCGACGTCGACAAAAAGCGCGCGAAATACCATGAGTTCTACACGGATCGCAAGTGGGGCCGCATGGAGGATTACGACCTCTGCATCTGCACAGACAAGTGCGGCATCGACGGCGCGGTAGAGACGATAGTCCGCTACTGCGAGAGCTGCGGCTAGCGCGAGGCTCCGCCGGCGGAAGAAATATTTCAGCTCCGGCGAAAAAGGGCTTGCTAAATAAAATTTGCATGATATAATGTCCCTTGTCGAGATTTTCGGCAGGTTATTCCCCGATGGCGCAATCGGCAGCGCGGGTGACTGTTAATCACTAGGTTCGAGGTTCGAGTCCTCGTCGGGGAGCCAGACTTTTCAAGCCCGTGCGGACAACCGTGCGGGCTTTTTTCGTGTTTGCCGTTCGTTGCCAAAGCCGCCGCACGAATATACAATGAAACAGGAATTCGCCAAGGCGAAGGAAAGGAGCGACAGCTTTGAACGTAAACCTCGAAGGGCTGCCGACTATGCTGCAGCAGGTGACTCTCGCCTCTCTTCTCCCGGCTTTGCTCTACCTGGTATGCGGCCTAGTCATAATCCGCTTCGCGATGTCAGCGGCGACGCGCGCGCTTGCGCGTTCATCGATAGACAAGACTCTGCATAGATTCATTCTCACGATACTGCGCATAGTCCTGTACTTCATACCATTCATGACGGTCGCTGGGACGCTCGGTATACAGATAACATCGCTCGTCGCGCTGCTCAGCGTCGCGGGGCTGGCCATTTCGCTCTCGCTTCAAAACGTGCTTTCAAGCGTGTCGATCGGCATAATGCTGCTTTCCGTCAAGCCGTTTAGGGTCGGCGACTATGTCGAAATAGGCGGCATAGGCGGGACGGTGCGGGAGATAGGCTTTATATACACGAAGCTCGCGACTACTGACAACAAGATAATCTACGTTCCGGACAATGAAGTCGCGACATCGAAGATAGTCAACTACACGAAGGAGCAAACGCGCCGCGTCGACTTCGTATTTACGGCGGGCTACGCCTGCCCTCCCGAGGAGGTGAAGAGCGCACTGCGCGAAGCGGTGGCGAGATTTCCGAAAGTCCTCTCCGCCCCGGCGCCTTTCATCCGCGTCAGCGGCTACAAAGAGGCCGTCGAATACTCGGTGCGCGTTTAGTGCCGCTCCGAGGACTACTGGGAGCTATATTCGGGCATAATAGAGGCTGTGCCCGAGACCTACGCGGCGCACGGCGTAGAGATGAACTACCCGTACCTTAACGTGCTGCTTCGCGACGGCGACTCGGACAAAGCAGAAAAAATCATCAAATAGGAGTGATAGACATGGCTGACAAAAAAGTTCTCGGATTCATAGGAATAGGCGTAATGGGGCACAGCATGGCGGGGCACCTGCTCGACGCGGGCAACGAAGTTCACGTCTACAACCGCACGAAGGCTAAAACGGACGAACTCGTCGCAAGGGGCGCGATATGGGAAGATTCACCCGCCGAAATAGCGAAGAAATGCGATGTTGTATTTACGATGGTCGGCTTCCCGAAAGACGTCGAAGAAACATACCTCGGCGAAAACGGCCTCGTCGCCAACGCCAAAGACGGCGCACTGCTCATAGACATGACGACCTCGAGCCCGAGCCTCGCCCGCAAGATTTACGCCGCCGGCAAAAAGCGCGGCCTCGGCCTCCTGGACGCTCCGGTAACGGGCGGCGACCGCGGAGCGCGCGAAGCGACTCTGACGATATTCGCGGGCGGCGACGAGGCTGACTTCAAAGCAGCAATGCCTTACTTTGAAAGGATGGGCCGCACCATAAAGCGCATGGGCGGCGCTGGCGACGGGCAGAACGCGAAGCTCGGCAACCAGATAGTCATAGCCGGCACGATGACTGGGATGTGCGAGGCGATGGCCTTCGCGAAGTCCTGCGGCTTAGACCTCAAGGAATTCATCGAAGCTGTCGGCGGCGGCTCCGCAGCGACGTGGAGCCTTGCTAACTACGGCCCGCGCATCCTCAAAGGCGACTTCGAGCCAGGCTTCTTCGTCAAGCACTACATCAAGGACATGAAGCTGGCCGAAGAGGCGGCCGACGCGATGGATCTCGACTTACCAGCGCTCACCCTCACGCGCGAACTCTACGAAGAGCTCGCCGAAGGCGGCTTCGAGAACAAAGGCACGCAGTCTCTATACTGCCTCTACGACCCGCAGGAAGAGTAAGCTGAGGCGTCCGTCTAACAAATATAACAATAATTAAAAAATGAGATGCGCGGCAACGCCGCGCATCTCATTTTTATATCACATAATGCTCCTTATACGTTTCAACGATTGACGTCTGCTTGGCAGAAAGTCATACTGCATCGCCGCATCACGGACGCATGAGGAGCAGACATGAACATGCGCCCTGTTCACACACTCGCATGGGTGAATGCAGAGCGAAGTTTTTCAGAATAAGGTTCAGTGGCTTCAACTCACGCGTCCGCGAGGGACGCGACTGTGCGGCGAAAAGATGTGTTTATGATAGCACTTTTCCGGTATTTTGCGCGAGGCCTGCGTTTCGGCGCTTTTCATTGTGCTTGGAGGTTTCAAAATTTTTAATTTTCCCGGACGGGGCGCGGGGTGCGGGGTTTCCGTGTATTTTATGTGAGCTTATGGTTCGCGGGCCCGGTTGTATGCGCGCCGCGCGCAGCGTTACTCAGAATGAGCGCCGACGGCGCGGCGCAGGATCTGTTCGAGGCGCGAGGCGAAGCGTTCGTCGTCTTCTTTCGTTCGTTTCAGCGGGCCTTTGGTGCGGCCTCCGGCGCGGCGGTATTTCGCCTTTATTTCGCGCTCTTCGAGAGCCGCGGCTATGGTTTCTTCGCGGTACTCAAAGCCGCACGGATTGAGCGCCGCCGCTTTTTTGCCGAGCACGGCTGCGGCGAGGCCGATGTCCTGCGTGACGACGGCGTCGCCCGCGTGCGTCAGGTTGATTATTTTTATGTCGGCCTCCTGTGGATCGTCGCCGACGGTCACGTGCTCTGGCGAGTCTATGACGTGGTCGAAGCCCGCTACGGTGACGAGCCGAACGCCGTACCTTTCTGCGAGCCGCGACGCCGCCGCGAGCGCGCCGCGCGGGCAGGCGTCGGCGTCTATGATTATTTTCAATTCTGACGGAGACAGCCGCAGATTTCTGTGTTTACGCCGTTCGACGGCTCAGCCTTAATTTCGCTGATTGTTATGGCGCCTTCGCGGTGCAGCGCAAGAGCAAGCGAGATGACGGTAGCCGGCGTGACGCCGATGGTTTTAGCGAGCTCGGCGGGGTTTATAGCGCCTTTCTCTTCGACAGCGCGCGTGAGCTCGCCGCCAAGGCAGGCGACCCATTCGGCGAAAAGCGCCTGCATTTCTGGCGTCGCCGCGCTCGCGAGCTGGCTCGCGCGCACTACGGAGTCGAGGACGCGCGCCGAGACGAGTTCGAGAGATTTGACAAGCTGCTTCATGTCCTGGTCGCCGAGGTTTTTTATGTCGAGTTCCATGAATTTGTTCCCCCTTGCGGTTTATCTTTCCAGCTGCTCTGAATTATAATATAAACCGTTATTCTAAGAGAAGGGATGGATTGTGTTGTCCGTTTACGTCATAGAAGACAGCAAGATCGGCATACTCTCCGACACTCACGGCAGCTTTCCCTCGTGGAAGCGTGCGCTCGAGCTTTTCGGGCCGGAGGTGAGGACGGTGCTGCACGCGGGCGACGTGCTTTATCACGGGCCGCGCAACAGCATCCCCGGAGGCTATACGCCGGCGGATCTCGCCGAGGCGATCAACGATTTTTATTTCGACGGGGGCAGTGTGCTCATCTCGACGGGCAACTGCGACGCGCCTGTGGATATGATGGTGCTGAAGCCGGAGTTTCATCCGATCGTTTCGGCTACGTGGCGCGGCAAAAAAATTCTCATGATGCACGGCGACAATTTTCCGCTGCTGCGCGAGATGGCGCTTTACAACAAGGTGGATCTCGCGATTTCGGGGCACACGCACGTAGGCTCACTCGTCCGCGAGGAGGGCACGATTTTCCTGAACCCAGGTTCGACTACGATCCCTAAGGGACGCGACCCCGAGAGCGCGGCTTTCGCAACGGACGAGGGGATTTGGATTATGACGCTCGGCGGAGAGGAACTGCATTTTGAGAAATGGTAAGCGCAGGACGGCTGCGGTCTTCCGGCCGCGTCGTTTCTGGTCCTCCGTGCTGTGGGTGATTTTCCTTGCGGCGGGATCGGTTTTCAGCTGCGTTTTCGATTCATTTCCGTTTTTCACGGCGATTCTCGTCGCCGCTTTCATCGGGTTGAACGAGGCGGGCCGCTGGCCCTATAAGACGAACCTCGTGCTCTGCGCGGGTGCGGCTGTGGTTGTCGCGGTCGCGGGCGTTTTTTCGTGGTTCGAGGCGGCTTCTGTTTTCGCGCTCTTTTTTACGATAAGCGCCTATCTCTTTTATTTCAGGGACAGGGCGAAGAGGATCATCCCGTCGTTCGAGGCGTTCGCCTCGCGTATTGCGCACGCGCCGGACTACGGCTCGTTCATCGACCGCGCGTGGGAGGAACTCCAGAACATGGCGCCGGACGACGCTGTTTTCATAATTCTCGCGAAGGAGGACGGCAGCCTCTATCTCCCCGCGCACTTCGGCGAAGCGCCGAGGCGGCTCAAGAGAAACGGCGGCACGCCGTGGAAGGTCTACGCCTCGGGCAAGCCTATGGTGGTCGAGCGCGTCTCGACCGCCCATGACCAGCCGATGGACCGCGACGCAGCCTCGATAGTCTCAGTGCCGCTCTCGGCGCACGGAGAGAAGCTCGGCGTGCTCCAGCTCGAATCGGCTTCCGCTGGAGCTTTCACGCAGGAGGACGTGGCAAAGCTCTCGCTCGCGGCTATGATTCTGGCGCACGAGCTGTATATGTTTGAAACTGACGTAATTGAGGAAATTGACCATGATTCTGATTGATATGCACACTCACAGCCGTTTTTCAGACGGCAGGTACACTCCGGCGCAGCTGGCGGCGGCGGCTAAAAAACGCGGCCTCGCGCTGCTTGCGCTGACGGACCACGACACCACGGCGGGGCTTCCCGTTTTTATGGAGGCCTGCGAGCGCGAGTGCGTCCGCGGCCTCTGCGGCATAGAGCTCTCGGCCGCCGCGCCGCATACTCTGCATATCCTCGGCTACCGCATCACGCCGGGGGCGGAAAATCTTGAAAGGCGGCTTGAAGACATTCGGCGGAAACGCGGCGAGCGAAACGTCAAAATTTTCGAGAGGCTCAACAAGCTCGGCCTGCGCGTCGGCATTGAGGAAGCCGAAGCGCTGACGAACGGCGAGGTGCTCGCGCGTCCGCACATAGCGCAGCTTCTCGTCGACAAGGGCTACGCCTTCTCGATAGGCGACGCCTTCGTGAAGTACCTCGACCGCGGCGGCGCGGCCTATGTTTCGCGGGAGAGGATATCAGCCGAAGAGTGCATCGATCTGATACGCGATGCGGGCGGCGTATCGGTGCTCGCTCACCCCGCGCAGTGCCGTCTTGACGACGCGGGGCTAGACGCGCTCGTGGCGCGGCTCAAAAAGGCGGGCCTGTGGGGCATTGAGGCGGTCTACGGCGCGAACAGCCCGGAGACGACCTTACGCAATCTCGCGCTAGCGAAGCGTTTCGGCCTTTACGCGACTGCGGGCAGCGACTTCCACGGCACGGGCGACCGCAGCGCCGACATCGGCATGGTCGTCAGCGACGACTTCCTGCCGTGGGCGAGGCTCGGCATAAGATAAAAACAAAATCGCAAATTATTAAGAAACACACGTAAAATCGGAACGGAGGATAAAAAATGCATAAAATTATGGATTTCAGAAGCGACACAGTAACGCGCCCGTCCGACGAAATGCGCAGGGTTATAGCGAGCGCCGCCGTCGGCGACGACATATACGGCGACGACCCGTCGTCCAACGCGCTCTGCGAATACGCCGCCGAGATAACCGGCAAAGAGGCGGCTATATACGCCTGCTCCGGCACGATGGGCAACCTGCTTGCCTTCGTATCGGCTGGCCGTCATGGCGAAAGCATCCTCGCGGGCAAACGCTCGCACGTATGGTGTTCCGAGGTAGGCGGTTTCTCCGCTATAGCGGGGCTCTGCCCTTATCCGCTCAACGACGACAGCGGCATACCTGCACCGGAGGAGCTCGCGCCCGCCAATAGGGCCGACGGCGACATCCACCACCCGGAGACGACGATGCTGGCGCTCGAAAACACGCACAACTACACGGGCGGCATAGCCGTTTCGCCAGAGCGCTTCGCGCGCACGGCACGCGAGGGCAAGCGCCTAGGCTTCCACGTCCACCTCGACGGCGCGCGCATCTTCAACGCCGCCGTCAAATACGGCGTCAATGTCAGCGAATTTACGAAAGAGGTCGACTCAGTCCAGTTCTGCCTTTCGAAAGGGCTCGGCGCGCCGCTCGGCTCGATGCTCTGCGGTTCGCACGAATTTATAGAAAAGGCGAAGAAATGGCGCAAGCGCCTCGGCGGAGCGCAGCGCCAGCTTGGCATAGCCGCGGCTGCCGGGCTCTACGCGCTCAAGAACAACATAGCGCGCCTCGCCGAGGATCACGAGAACGCGCAGCTCTTCGCCGGGCTGCTGCGCAAGGCCGGAATCGCGGTCGAGGATACGCCGGACACGACGAACATGGTGTTCTTTCCGCTCGTAGAGGGAGACGTGAGCGACGAGGAGTTTGAAAAACGCTGCTTCGACAAGGGGCTGCTCATCCACATGATTTCGCCGCGCCGCGCACGCTTCGTGACGCACATGGACGTAGACCGCGATGACGTCGAGCGCGCCGCCGCGATAGTGTCTGAGGTAATCAGGGCGTGACGGGATTTCTTTCACACGAAGAGGTCGAGGCTCTCGCCGCGCACGCGCTCGACGCGGCGCTGCGCGGCGGCGCGGCCGGCGCAGACGTGCTCTACAGCGAGGGCTGCGCCAACGGCCTCACGCTCAAGGACGGCGAGATAGAAGAATCCACCAGCGGCTCGTCGGCGGGGCTCGGCATACGAACGATACTATCCGACGGGCGCCAGGGCATAGCCTACGGCAACAGGCTCGACCGCGCCTCCGTCAATTCGCTCATCGAATGGAGCCTGCACAACGCGCGCGCCTCGCAGCCCGAGGAGGGAGTGACGCTTTACGGCGGGCCGCTCGTCCGCTGTCCGGAGCTCGAAGCCGAGGACGAGACTATACGCGGGATAACGCCGAAGCAGCGCATGGAATACTGCGCGCAGATGACGGAAGAGGCGAAAAGCGCCGACGCGCGCATAATTTCCGTGCGTTCGGCGGCGTGGCGCGACGGCTGGGGCGCGTCGTTCTTCGCGACTACGAAGGGGCTCGCGGGATGGGAACACGGTTCGAGCGCAAACTGCGGCGTCCTCGTGCTGGCACAGTCCGGCGAATTTACTGAGATGGGTGGCTATGGAATGGACGCCCTGCGTCTCTGCGAGCTCGACACCGCGAAGTGCGCGCGCACGGCCGTGAAGCAAACCGTCGCCGCGCTCGGCGGTACGCAGCTCGAAACCGGAACCTATACGGCAGTTATAGACCCGGACGCCGCCGCGCCGCTCGTCGACGTTATAGGCGGCCTCTTCTGCGCCTCTGACGTCCACCGCGGGCACTCGCTGATGAAGGGGCGCATAGGCGACCTCGTCGCGTCGCCCTGCGTGAACCTCACGGACGACGGCCGCGTGCCGTGGAAGGCCGGAAGCTCGTCTTGGGACTCCGAGGGCGTGCCGACCTCGCGCACTGAGCTAATAAAGGGCGGCGTCGCCTCGGCTTTCCTCTACAATCTCCAGTACGCGGCGAAGGACGGCGTGAAATCGACGGGCAACTGCTCGCGCGGCATGTCATCCTTGCCAGACGTCGGGACGACGAACCTCATCTTCGAGCCCGGCGCGGAGAGCCCTCAGTCGATGCTCTCGCGTGTAAGCAGCGGCATGTACGTCACCGAGTTCATGGGGCTGCACACGATAGACCCGGTGAGCGGCGACTTCTCAATCGGCGCAAAGGGGCACAGGATAATAAACGGCGAGATTACAACGCCGGTCAGCGGCGTTACGATCGCCTCGAACCTATTGGAATTCATGAAAAACATCGCGGCGGCGGGCAACGACCTCACCTATTCCTACGCGACCGCCGCGCCGACATTGGTGGTAGATAATGTTGTCATCGCTGGGAAATAAGACGAAAAGCATAATCCTGCTCGTTCTCTCCGCGCTGCTGCTCTGCGCGCTTCCCGCTTTCGCGGCGGAGAAGATAGAGCTCTGGAACGGGGACATACGCAAGGGCAGCGTCAGCGTCCGCATGAACGGCACGCTGCGCGAGATGGCGGTAGACGAAGTCGTCTCCGCGCTCGGCTTCGCGCCGAAAAACGACGGTACGTCGCTCGTTGTGACGATGAGCGGCAAAAAAATAGAGTTCTGGAACGGCTCGAACATCGTGCGCGCCGCCGGGACGATAATAAGCTTCCCTACGCCGGTCGTGACGAAGGACGGGCACTGGTGGGGCGAGGGGCATTCGCTGCTATCGGCCTTCGACCGCTTCTACAAGGCGATAGGGCAAAAAGCGGCCTTCCGATGGGGCGAGACCAAGACTATTGCCGCAGCGCAGCCGACGCCGCAAAAGCAAACCGCACCTGAAACACAGGCAGAGCCTGTGAAAAAGCAAGCGCAGCAGGCCAAGCCGAAGCCCAAGGCCGAGGCCCCGAAAGCGGAGCCGGAGCCTGAACCGGAAACGGAAACGGAAACCCAGGAGCCGGTCAAGGCAGCGGCCCCAGCGCCTACGCCGAGAAGCGGACGCAAGCCGGTAGTCGTCATCGACGCTGGGCACGGGGGGCACGACCCCGGCGCAGTCGCCAACAAGATACGCGAGAAGGACATCACACTCAGCGCCGCGACGCAGCTCGCAAAAATACTCAAAGAAAAAGGCGCGGACGCGCGCCTCACGCGCAGCACCGACGTCTACCTCAAGCTCGCGGAGCGCACGGCATTCGCGAACAAGAACAACGCCGACGTATTCATCAGCCTGCACTGCAACGCCATGCCGAAGGGCAAGACAGGCGTCGCGGGCTTTGAAATCTACATCATGGCCCTGCCCTCCGACAAGGACGCAATGAACCTCGCCATCGTCGAAAACAGGGAAATCTCCGGCGACGCGCACAGCGCCGCGGAAATCCAAAAGGCCGACAAAAAGACGCAGCTCCTGCTCAAGATACTCGGCGACATGCAGCAGAACGATAAGATAGGGGCGAGCACCGAGCTGACAGAAGTCCTGCACAAGAACGCAAAGAGCTCCGGCCTGCCGATGCGCAAAGTCGCCCAGGCGCCGTTCTTCGTCCTTCGCGGGGCAGGGATGCCCGCAGTGCTCGTCGAGATGGGCTATCTGACAAACGCCTCCGAGGCGAAACGGCTCAACACGGCGTCCTACCGTGAGAAGATATGCCGCAGCCTCGCCGACGGCATAATCACATTCATCGAGACTCATCGCGGATACTGACGCGAACGCAGAATCCGGCCCGCGCGGACGAGACGCGCGGGCTCTTTTTAGCATATAATACGAAATTACAAAACGACCAACCGTTCATTGGAGGACGACGAATGAGAAATCCAGAGGAAAGACAGCGTCACTTTGTGATACGCGATAAAAAAGATGAAAATTACGACCAGCCCGCCGTGCGCCGCCGCGGCCTCGTGCGCGAGGACGAAGACGAAGCGCGCGAGGAACGCGAGGCGCGCGAAGAAAAGCCGCAGCGTCCGCGCGCGCGCCGCACGCTGCGCGAGCGCGAGATGGAGGAAGAGGAGGAGGTCCGTTCGCTGCGCGGCAGCCGCAAACGCAAGACGATGAAGCGCGCCGACTTCGACGAAGAAGACGAATACGACGACGAAGAGCAGCGTCCGCGCGCGCCGAAAATCGTCCGCGTCTTTGCATGGATAGCGCTCGTCGTCATACTCTTTACCTGCGGCTACGTCGCTACGAACTACTTCTTCGCGTGGTCGGACAAGCAGGGCGGCGATCGCATCGGCGGCGTCTACGGCAGCGGCGCTGAGATCGCCGAGACCGCGGCGCAGCAGGAGCCCGCTCCGTCGAACGCGCAGTACAGCATATACGTGCCAGACGGACAGTCCTTCCAGACCCGCGCCATAGAGATAAAACCCGGCGGCACGCGCGAGGACGACATTCAGAAAGTGCTCTCGATGTACATAGACAGCCTCAAAGAGACCAAGGCGATGGCCCCAGCCGTCTCCGTCACGAACGTATTCCAGAGCGGCGAATGGCTCTACGTAGACTTCACGGCGGCCTTCCAGAGCTCGATAAAGAAGCTCGGAAAGGATAAGGCCGCGCAGGCGCTCAACGGAATGCTCAACACGATGCGCGACAACTTCCCTCCCGTCAAAAAGATCAAATTCTACGTAAACTCAAAGGAAATCACGGACAAAACTCCGGTCGACCTCACGACTGCGTGGACGGAGGGACGCTAGCATGGAAACACAACGCATAGACGGGCGCGCGTCCGGCGAGCTGCGCCCGATAACGCTGAAACGCGGCGTAAACCGCTACGCCGAGGGTTCGGCGCTTATCCGCTGGGGAAACACGCACGTCCTCTGCACGGCTTCGGTCGACGACAAAGTCCCCCCATTCATGCGCGGCTCCGGAAACGGCTGGATAACGGCGGAATATGCGATGCTCCCGCGCTCGACTCAGAGCCGTATGCAGCGCGAGATAAACCGCGGCAAGCGGGACGCGCGCGGCAGCGAGATACAGCGGCTTATAGGCCGCTCGCTACGCGCCGCCGTCGACATGACGCGCCTCGGCGAGCGCACGATTACGATAGACTGCGACGTTTTGCAGGCCGACGGCGGCACCAGAACCGCGTCGATATCGGCGGGCTTCGTCGCGCTCTTCGACGCGCTGCGCAGAATCCGCGGCGACGGCAAAATTTCAGAAATCCCGCTTAACAACCAGATAGCCGCCGTCAGCGTAGGCAAATGCAGCGGCGTACCGCTGCTCGACCTCTGCTACGAAGAGGACTCGACCGCCGAGGTCGACGCCAACGTCGTCATGACAGGACGGGGAGAGCTCGTCGAGATGCAAGGTACGGGCGAAGGGGCGACGTTCTCGCGCGCGGAGCTCGCGCAGATGCTCGACCTCGCGGAGCGAGGGATCGCGGAAATCCGCCGCAAACAGGTCGAAATACTGGAGCTCACGGAAGACGAGCGGAGGCTCTTTGAAATATGCGGATAGTCTTCGCAAGCGGCAACAGAGGCAAATACAGGGAGATGAAGGCGCAGCTTGAACCGGCGGGCGTAGAACTGCTCTTCGGCGGCGACATGTCCGGCCCGCACGAAATAGAAGAAACCGGCGAAACCTATGCGGACAACGCGCTAATCAAGGCGCGCGCGTGGGCCGAAGCGACGGGCCTCCCCGCGCTCGCCGACGACAGCGGCTTAGAGGCCGAGGCGCTCGGCGGACTGCCCGGCGTACACTCGGCGCGCATCGTCCCCGGAAGCGACGCCGACAGGACGCGCTGGCTGCTCGGCGAACTTGCGGACAAGGATGATCGACGCGGGCGCTTCGCCTGCGCGATAGCCGTCGTCATGCAGCGGGGACAAGATCCGCTCGTCGTGACGCGCTATTGCCCTGGTACGATAATCCGCGAGCCGCGCGGGACCTCCGGCTTCGGCTACGACCCCGTATTCGCCCCCGACGGTTTCGACAAAACCTTCGCCGAGCTCGGCGACGATATAAAAAATAAAATTTCCCATCGCGCACTCGCAGTCAAAAGTATGGCGGAAATGCTCAGGGCTGTGATAGAATAGTATGCTGTACGCAATGTGTGACGGCGCAGTCATGACAAAGCAAAAGCTTTGTCTTTGAGTATAAAATTTTTGGAGGTGTAGTTTGTGAGAATCCTTTTAGGAGTCATTCACATCCTTGTCTGCATAGCGCTGATAGCCGCCGTAATGATGCAGAAGAGAAAGACGGGCGGATTTACCGGAGCTTTCGGCGGCGGCGGCACGCAGGCCGACATGAGCGGCACATGGCAGCGCATGAGCGGCCTCACGAAGATAACCGCGGGTCTCATGGCGGCCTTCATGGCCATCTCGATCATCCAGATACTCGTCAGATAACGAAGCTGACTTAAACGCGCACTCCGCGCCGCGCCCCCAAGCCGTCCCCCACAGTCGGCGGGAAGGGCGTTTCCGGCGACTGGCGGGCCTGTGTTACGGCAGGCGCGCCGCGGCGGACGGATAGGGCGGGAAGCGCTTTGAGCGATAAATAATTACGAACAACCACGTCTTCTAAGGAGGAAGATCCATGATAGGCACTCGTTCCTACATGGCCAAGGGCGAAGAAGTAGAGCGCAAGTGGTATCTCATCGACGCCACCGACAAGCATCTTGGCCGTCTCGCAGTACAGGTAGCCCGCATCCTTTCGGGCAAGCACAAGCCCACATACACGCCCCACGTCGACACCGGCGACTTCGTCGTCGTAATCAACGCGGACAAGGTCGGACTTACCGGCAAAAAACTCATACAGTCTAAGATACGCCGCCACACGGGACACCCGGGCGGCCTCAAGACACTCAGCTACAAGGAAGTCCTTGAGCGACGTCCCGAGCACCTCATCGAGCGCGTCGTCTGGGGAATGCTCCCGAAGACGAAGCTCGGACGCGACATGTACCGTAAGCTTAAGGTCTACGCCGGACCGGCGCATCCGCACACGGCTCAGAAGCCCGAGCAAATAGATTAAGGAGAGGGGTGGAATAAAATGGCAGAGAAAAAATCGGCTTTCCTCTGGGGAACAGGCAGAAGAAAGAACGCGATAGCCCGCGTCCGCATATGCGAAGGGACGGGACAGTTCCTCATCAACAACCGTGAAGTGAAGGACTACCTCCCGCGCTTCTACTGGTCGTCGATGGCAGTGCAGCCGCTCGCAGTTGCAGGCGTCGAAGGCAAAATCGACGTGTTCGTCAACGCACACGGTGGCGGACTCACCGGACAGGCCGGAGCCATCCGCCTCGGCGTCGCCCGCGCGATACTCAAGATGTATCCCAACGCGCGCCCGGCGCTCAAAAAAGCCGGCTTCCTCACGCGCGACCCGCGCATGGTCGAGCGCAAAAAGGTCGGCCTCAAAGGCGCCCGCGCCAACAAGCAGTTCTCCAAGCGTTAATCCGCAAGAGAGACACAAAAACACTACATCCGCCGCTTCGTTTGAAGCGGCGGATGTTTTATATGCATCGGCATGCTTGCGAGGTCAATTCAAAAGCGGGCAGCTCCTGATGCCGCTTGAGCGCTTTTCACAAAAAAACAGACGACAAGGCATCAAAACTCAACTCAAGCAGGCACTCCGTCAACCCACGATATTTCTTCTATCTTATCAAAACAATCCAACACAAACCTAGGATAGCGCGGTAGTCCATTATATATAAGCTCAAAACGCAACGCACATTCCAACCCCATGATCGGCATGGCGAACAAATGTTCATCATCCGGACGACCGTCATTACCTTTCAATATAGATGGAATAAAGAACTGCGGTGCGCACAGCGCCGCCAGCCCAGTACGGCATATTTTCTCCGATATGTCGTAATCACTGACGGAAAGAACGTTCTCAACCTCTATATCGTTTGACGCCATGAACTGGGAAATGAGTTGGTAGGTCGTGCTCTTCGGATAATTCATAACGAACGGCAACCCTTCAAAATTGCGCAGATTCACAGTTTCTTTGGAGACGCCGCAACACAACAGCTCTATATTGGCGCGCTCACGCAAATACCTGGACGTTGCGACAAGAAAAATACCTTCTTTTGCAAGGGAGCGAACACGCATATCCGGCGGTATGACAGCGTTGACGCCTAAGAAACAATCAAGTTTTCCCTTCCGCAGCAACTCCTGCATCGTCAGCGTCTCTTCAAGAGTCAGCTCGATTTTCACGTTGGGGTATTTCACACGACACCATCTAAAAAGCTCAGGGATTATTATCCTCGCACGAGTGTAGTTCATGCCAAGCCGTAGAGTTCCAGTCGCGCCGCGCTGTATCTCAGACAACTCAGCGCCAAGCCCTTGTTCCAAATTTCTGACTGCAAGCAGAGAACGCTGAACGGCGCGCCCGGCTTCCGTCAGCGCAACGCTCGGACGACGCGTGAAGAGACTCATGCCATAGTGTTCTTCAAGTCGTTTAATATGATCGCTCAGACCCTGCTGGCTGATGAAACACTTCTTCGCCGCGCGTCCGAAATTCAGCTCCTCGGCGAGCACGAGGAATAATCTTTCGCCGTTCGTCATATTTCACTCATACATCCCTTCGCCTGCAAAATAATACCATTACTGCTAATGGTATCACAATATATATACTGTTAATATATAAAAATTAACTGTTTTACTTTTGTAATTCCAGAGCCTATATTATAGCCAACGTAATTTAAAGAAAGAATTTTCGTATAGGTATATACGATACTTTTTATATTTTTATAATGGAAGGTACAGTGCAAATGGGTAATCACAACACACAAGACCCAACTCAAGCGTATTATGTCGGTTTGATGAGTTCATGTGGTTATAGCGAAAGAGAACTTAACAAGCCGATCATTGGCATCGTTAACTCTTACACAGACGCAAATCCTGGGCATAAGCCGCTGCGCGAGCTAGCACAGCACGTAGCCGAGGGTGTTTGGGCAGCAGGCGGAACACCAGCGGAGTTCAACGTTCCAGCCCCGTGCGACGGAATGGCGCAAGGGCTCGGGATGCACTACATTCTGCCGTCACGTGACCTTATCGCGGGCGCGGCCGAGTGCATGGTGCGCGCACACGATTTTGATGGGCTGGTGTTTTTATGTGCGTGCGACAAAATCGTGCCCGGCATGCTGATGGCAGCGGCTTCGCTCAACAAGCCATGTCTTTTTCTCACGGCAGGCTGTATGGTTCCTTACGAAGACGGTGAGCACGTCTACGTGACCCCTGACCTCAAAGAGTCTATTGGAGCCTTTAGAGCCGAGAAAATCTCTTCTAAAGAGTTTCACGATTTTAAGAAAAACATCTGCCATTCGTGCGGTACATGCTCAATGTATGGTACAGCAAACACTATGGGGGTTTTCTCCGAAGTCATCGGTCTGACTCCGTTCGACTCTACTACAACGTTGTTTTGCTCTGCCGAAAAGGTACGGCAAGCGCGTACTGTAGGCGAACGTTCCGTAGAGCTTGTAAAAAATGGTGTGCGTTTTTCAGACATTGTGACGAAGGATTCACTCATTAACGGTCTGCGCCATGTTTCCGCAACTGGCGGCTCTACCAACGCTCAGATCCACATCTGCGCATTAGCAAACGTTATGGGCATAGGACTCACTCTCAAGGAATTTGATGATATCCAGAAAGACATCCCCGTCGTGGCGAAATTCAAACCATCATCTAAATATAACATCAGCGACTACCACAAAGCCGGTGGTGTCGGGGCTACGCTAAAGGCAATAAAGCGTCATCTCAACCTCGACGCGAAGCTCGCGATGGGCGGCACGCTCGGCGAGTATCTCGACAACTTCAGCCGCCGCGTGAACCCCGAAGTCATACACAGCGAGGACGACCCGCTCTACCCGGACGGCTGCTATGCGGTGCTTTACGGCAACATCGCGCCAGAGGGCTGTCTCATAAAGAAGAGCGGCGTCGTGTCGGAGATGTTCCGCCACACAGGCCCCGCCGTCTGCTTCGATTCCGAAGAAGAGCTTCGCGACTTCATGGTCAACAGGGAAGTCAAGCCGGGCTGCGTCCTCGTCATCCGCTACGAAGGGCCGAAGGGCGGGCCTGGAATGCGCGAGATGTCCATCCCCGCGGCGATGCTCGTCGGCATGGGACTGCACACCAGCGTCGCGATGATCACAGACGGGCGTTACTCAGGGGCAACGCGCGGCCCGTGCGTCGGACACATTTCGCCGGAAGCGTGGGACGGCGGCCCGATAGCCGCGATCCGCGACGGCGACATGATAACGATAGACATCGACGCAAAGACCATAAACGTCGCGCTCTCTGACGAAGAAATCGCAGAGCGCCTGAAGCATGTCAAGCGTCCGAACCACCCCGCCCGCGGCGTGCTCGCCGCCTACCGGCGCGGAGTATCCGGCTCGGACAAGGGCGCGCTCTGGCTCTATCAGGAGGACGAATAGCGGCGTCCCGCTCAGTTCAAGTGTCAATACAGGGCTTTCGCCCGAGAGCGGAAGCCTTGCAGTCAATAAAATATATTTATAAGGAGCTGTTATTATGGAGCTGTTGTTGATACCTGCGTTTATCCTATTGTTCGCCTTCCTGGCCTACAAGCGATGGAGCCCGCTTCTGCTCGGGCCGTTCGTCTCCCTGCTGCTCTGCCTCGCGACACAGCAGCCGCTGCTGAATACGATGCTCGGCTCGTATATGGACTCCGTCGTCGCCTTCATCAAGGGCAACTTCTTCGTATTCTTCCTCGGAGCCATCTTCGGCGCAATCTATGAAAAGACGCACGCCGCCGCCGCGATAGCGATAGGAATGAGCCGCGTTACTAACGGAAAATTCGCCCTGCCGCTGATTATGACTATCGCGGGCGTCCTCTGCTACGGAGGCGTTCTCGGCTTCGTCGTCTACTTCGCGGCCTACCCCATCGCCTTGCAGCTCTGCAAGGAATCCAACATAACGAGAAAGCTCATCCCCGCTGCGATCGGCGCGGGCTGCTGGACCTTCGCGAACGCGATGCCCGGCGCGCCCTCCATTCCCAACATCATAGCGACGAAAGCGCTCGGCACCCCCGGCACCGCCGACCTCGTCCCCGGCATCATCTTCTGCGGAATTTGCATGTTCGTGCTGAACTTCGTCTATCTTGAATATATGTCCAGACATTACACAAAGCTCGGGCAGGGCTTCGAGATGGACGCCGTTGTGGAGGCTGAGCTGAACGAGAATCCCGACGAAAAATATCCGCCGCTCCTCCTCGCGTTCATCCCGATGCTCGTCATCCTCGTCATCTTCAACGTGCTGCACCTTGCCGTCGAATGGGCGCTTCTCGCCGGAGTGCTCTCCGCCTTCGTCCTGCTCTTCCCCTACGGCGGAGACCTCAAGACGTGGCTCGCGACATTCAATAAAGGCGCGGGCAACACCTGCGGCGTCATTCTGAACGTCTCGCTCGTCGTCGGATTCGCGGGTGTTATGAAGTCCTCCTACCTCTTTACCGACCTTGTCGACTGGATAGGCACGATTCAGATGCCGGGCCTCGTCTTCGTCGCGGTCACGACCGCGACCTGCGCCGCGGCCTCGGCCTCCTCGGCGGGAGGAATGGGCGTCGCGATGTCCACCTTCGCCCAGACCTACATAAACATGGGCGTGAACATCGAAGCCGCGCACCGCATCGCCGCCATCGCCTCATCGACGCTCGACACGCTTCCGCACACGGGCGGGCAGATTACGCTGCTCGGCATCTGCCATCAGACGCACAAGGACGCGTTCTCGCACATCTTCGTCACTCAGGCGATAATCCCCATCATATGCCTGATAGGGCTGATTATGTGGCATCTGGTACTCGGATAATAATTTGCTGAAAATAAAAAAGGAGCTGACGCAGATGAATAAAATCCTTGAAGGCGCTTACGACCTGCACGTACACACCGCACCTGACGTGGTAAACAGGAAACTCGACGACATAGAGCTGGCTCAGTTCTGCGTAGAGGCCGGAATGAAGGGCGCGGCGATAAAAGCGCACTATTTCAACACGGAGGGACGCGCATACCATCTGCGCAAAAAATTCCCGGGCTTCAACGCGGTCGGCTGCCTCGTCCTCAACAACTCCGTCGGCGGGCTCAACCCCTACGCGGTGAAGCAGGGCGGGATGCTCGGTACGAAGCTCGTGTTCATGCCGACGATGGACGCGCAGAACATGTGGGACTACCTTGCGAGAAGCAACGACGCGATCCCCTTCGGCGCGAGCTCAAAGAGCGCGGGCGAAGTAAAGGCCATCCGTGTGTACGACGGCGAGAAGCTCGCGGAGCCGGTCGAGGAAATACTTGATTTAATCCTCAAATACGACATGGTTCTCTGCACCGGCCACATCGCGCCGGCGGAATCCATCGCTCTGCTCAAGCGCGCGCAGGAAAAGGGGCTCAAAAAGATGATTGCCACGCACGTGGAATGGCCCGCGACGCGCGCAACGCTCGAACAGCAGAAAGAGTACGTCAAGTACGGAGCCTATCTCGAGCACAACATAGCCAACCTGATGAGCGGCGAGCTGAAGATAGACGACCTCGCGGCGCAGATAAAAGAAATAGGCGCGGAGCACATGATACTCTCCACCGACCTCGGACAGGCCATCAACCCCGAGCCGGTGAAAATTTTCGAAGAATATCTTCTGAAGCTGCTCGACGCTGGAATCAGCGAGCATGAAATCCGCGGGATGACCGCCGTCAACCCAGCGCTGCTGGTCGAGTAGCCGCCCGCAAAACGTCACGCAGCTTTAACGCAGCCGCCGCTTCCCACGAAGCGGCGGCTGTTTTATGCCCCTAGGCCGGCGTGCCATGCGCTCAATTTTTTATCTTCCTTGTGCTTCAGCCTTTCGCGCGCCCGATGAAATAAAAGCCGTTTGATTTATGGCCGTTCATCGTCGTGAAGGTCAGGCGGCTGTATTCGAGTTCGGAGAAGCCGCCTAGCAGCTCTTTTATATATTTTTCGTCGTGGTGGCGGCAGACCGCGCCTTCCGGCAATTCAAAGACTCCGTATTCGCCGTACTTATCTTTGAATTTTTCGTAGCGCGCACTGTTGCGCTCGTCGGTGTTCAAAAGGAAGTCGTTGACGTAGATTATACTCAATTAACTTACAGACTTAACATAATTGCCTCGTCAAATGTTTTCACAGAGCGCATTATTTTCTGCAGCC
>CAVEUD010000027.1:31971-36283 GCA_963618995.1 bacterium | reverse complement strand
GGACAGCAGACCATGTTGCCACGGTTCACTTCCAGACCGTAGTGTTCGGCAGCTTGTCTCACCGTGACTGCCGCCTTTACACTTTCAAATAAATTCATACACATACCTCCGCAATTTATTTGACAATTTCCTCTTGTCACCTCAATATACGGAGAAAATCGGCGTCAGCCGGGAAATCCGGCATTCGCGCAAAAAAAGAAAATGCCGCTCTGAATTTTTGCAAAAATGCAAAAACGCAGAGCGGCATTTGTTCACAATATGCGTCTTGATATTATTCCACTTATTGAATATAATAGGATCAGATATTGGCAGAAAGGACAGGCGCGGCATGAAGTTTTTATCGACCTTTGAAGCAGCAGAGAAATGGGGTATCTCGCATCGGCGCGTAAGCGTTCTCTGCAATCAGGGGCGCATCACAGGCGCACAGCGGGCGGGAAACCGCTGGATCATTCCGGATGATGCAGAGAAGCCCGCCGATGCCAGAATTAAGAGTGGAAAATATGTCAAAGAAAGAGCAGCGGAGGGAGGCGCTTGATGGATGGAGACTGTATTTTTACCAGGAAATATCCGACAAAGACTTTTCGATTTGATGAAGCACAATAATGTCTCTCAAACGGAACTCGCCCGAAAAATTGGCTGCAATGACAGCCTTCTCAGTCGTTTTCTGAGCGAAAAAACGGACAAGCTCGGCGATGAAAATATCATCCGTATTGCAAGAGCCTTCAACGTGTCTACGGACTTCCTTTTGGGCGTAACCACTGTCCCGGACAGAAAGAATTATGAAATTGACGAATTGGGCTTATCGGCGCAGGCGGCAAGAAACCTCTATGCTGGAAAAGCAAATGCGCAGGTCGTTAATTATCTATTGGAAAGGCCACGTTTTCTTGAACTGACCTACATATTGGAGCAGTATTTCAACGACACCATTGCTGCCGGGTATGCCGCGCAGAACCAGCTATATGCCACGCTCAGCAGTCTGACGCGAAAATCGGCAAAAACGAAAGCCGCAGCACAAGCTGCAAATGAAATCAATCGCCTGAAAACTCCCGTTTATCAAGCTGATCTTGCCACCATCGAAAACCAGTTCATGATGGCAGTCAAAGAAGTGAAGAAGGAAATCAGTAATGACTTTGACGCAATTCGGGCGATGACAGCGGAAGAAGCGGAAAAAATGTTTTCAGAGATTACGAAGGGTCAGAATATGGAAAACCTGACCGTTACACCGAAGCAAGTATCTGATCTGATTATAGGCAGCGTAGCTGGCATGGACTGTATTGATCCGGATGCCCTGAATACGCTCGGTGAGGCGTTGACAGGTCTTTTCCAATCCACCTTAGGTAACACCGCATCACGGGAGAAGGACGATGAGCAAGCCGAGCAATGAGCAGCTCTGTGCGCTGGCTCAAAAGGGAGATACCCGTGCCTACGATCTTCTTCTGGAATACAATTCGGGCTTCATCCGCAAAACAGCTAATGAGATTTTCCTGAAATCCAATCTGGTGGAAAGCGATCTCAGTATAGAAATCTGTGATTTGGAACAAGAGGGCAGCATCGGCTTATTGAAGGCAATTCCCAGCTACGATAAAAGCATCGGCGTCAAGTTTCTGACCTATGCCGCTCCATTCATCCGAAACGCTATGACTGATCTGGTTCGGGATTCCTTCTCCCGATATGAGCAGCGAATGGTCGATCCCCAAAACGGGCTGGGACTTCAAAAAGTCAGGCTGGACGAAATACTCCCCGGTGAAGAACGGCTGCTGCGCATTGAAGCTGTTGCAGACATCACCGCCAAATCTCCGGAACAGGTTTATAAGGAAAGAGAAACCTTGCGGGAGCTGTATGAAGGTTTTGGGCAAATCTCCGAACGGGAGCAGACATATCTTCTGTATCGCTATGGCTTTATGGATGATATTGGGCATACCCTGATCGGCACAGCGATTCATTTTAACCTGAGCGAGAGCAGGGCAAAGAAGTTGGAAGGCGAGGCGATGGACAACCTCTGGCTGGAGTTGCCGTGGTGGTTTTAGCGCGTGTCGCTGCGGCGGGACGGGGGCTTTTATATACCTCTGCTTCCTTTTCCGGACAGTCGAATTTTGTTTCTCAAAAATCCTGTATTTGTGCCGTAACCCACGTCACAAAATCCGCCTGTCCTACTGCCGCAGAAAACCGTTTGCCGCCGCACTCTGCCATGTCGCAAAGTACGCCGTCAACCCCTTTCCGCGTCAGCCGGAAGCAAAGGTATAACACACTAGACTTTGCAAGCAAAATCGTGTGCCAACAGGGATGCTACGCGCCCCTATTGGAAACCCAGAGCCAAAGGGATTGCATCCCTCTGGACACCTGCAATTTTCTTCACACGGCGGTACCCAAACTGAAAAAATACAGTTTGCCACCGGTGCGAAGAAAATACAAAAGGAAGCATCTGCGCCATGATAGTGAGAGCGCAAATCTTCCTTTTGGTGCTGATAATCTGAAATTGGATATGGTGCAATTTCAGATTATCAGCCTCTGCTGTGGCAGAGGACTGAATCTTCAAATACAAAATAGTGCCCTGATAAATATCGATTCTGAAAGGAACTTGGAATATGGCTAAGAAAGAAGCAAAAACTGATTTGTGGGTTGCTCGTCAGCTCGACGACTCCAAAATCAAGTATGATGCTCAAGGCAGCGATGTTAAGGAAATCAATGATGCTTTACAGAGCGCATCGAAACGTGGTACTGGTAATGCCGGCTACCCTGAGTATGTTGCGGTTGTGAAAGATTTTGTCATCGTTATTGAAGACAAAGCCGATCTGGCCAAACACCAGAAGCTGACCGATACTGGAATTTTATCTACCGATCAGAAAGATATTGCTGACTATGCTGTAAACGGAGCGTACTTCTACGCAAAGCACATTGCGCAAAATAGTAGCTTCCATAAGATTTTTGCAATCGGTGTTTCTGGCGATGAAAAGCATCATAAAATCACTCCACTGTATGTAGACGACAGGGAAGGATATAAGCAGCTCCCTGATATTGAGTCTTTTACATCCTTCACCGCTTCCAATATCGACGAATACTATACTCGTTATGTTTTGGCAGAAAAGACCGATGTTGAAAAGACTACAGAGGAAATTCTGAAAGATGCGGCGGAACTGCACGAATATCTTCGCACCTACGGCTCTCTGAAGGATCAAGATAAGCCTTTGGTGGTCTCCGGCATTCTTCTTGCATTGGATGATAAGTTCTTCAAACCTGATGATTTGCTCGGAGACGAAACAACCACGGACGGACAACTGATTTACGATGCCATAAAACGCCGTTTGAAAGCATCTAATGTCGGCCCTGATGCAAAGCGTGACAAGCTGATGAGCGAATTTTCCATCATCCGTACAAGTGCTCGTCTGAACGAGGTTGATACCAAACTTGGCAAAACTCCGTTGAAATTTTATACTGAATTCTTGAAGAAGAATGTTTTTGACAACATAAAGTATCGCAGTTCCAGTGAAGATTTCATTGGAAGATTCTATGGCGAATTTATGCGTTATTCCGGCGGTGATGGGCAGACACTCGGTATCGTCCTGACTCCTCGCCACCTTTGTGATCTGTTCTGTGACCTTCTGGATATTCAAGCTACAGACATTGTGCTTGACCCCTGCTGCGGCACCGCTGGATTCCTTGTTGCAGCCATGCACCATATGCTCGAAAAGGCAGGCACTGATCAGAACAAACGCAAGAATATCAAGAAGAAGCAGTTGCACGGATTTGAACTCCAGAGTAATATGTTTGCTATTGTTGCTACCAATATGATTCTCCGCGAAGATGGCAACAGTAACATCAAATGTGAAGATTTTCTCCGGCAAAATCCTGCTCAGGTGCAGCTTAAAGGGGCTACTGTCGGCATGATGAATCCGCCCTATTCACAGGGAACCAAAGCTGATCCGTCGCAGTATGAATTGTCTTTTGTGGAGCACTTGCTCGATTCTTTGGCCGAAAGTGCAAAGGCTGCGGTAATTGTTCCGCAGTCATCTATGACTGGCAAAACCAAAGACGAACAGACCTTTAAGGAAAACATTCTGAAGCACCATACTCTGGAGGGTGTCATCACCTGCAATACTGACACATTCTATGGTGTCGGTACAAACCCTGTTATTGCTGTTTTTACTGCCCATGAGCCGCATCCTGATGATAAGATCTGTAAATTTATTGACTTCCGTAACGATGGTTATGAAGTGCGTGCTCATGTTGGACTTGTTGAAGGAGATTCTGCAAAGGATAAGCGCCAGCATTTGCTCGATGTTTGGTTTGGCAGAACCAAAGCAGCTTCAAAATT
>CAVEUD010000027.1:30856-31906 GCA_963618995.1 bacterium | reverse complement strand
GGATGAGTGGTTGCATTCCTTCTTCTATTTTAATGATGAAAAACCCACAGATGCAGATTTTGAGAAAGCGATTGGTGATTACCTAACATTTGAGTTTTCTATGATTATGCAGAATCGTGACTATATGTTTAAGAACGGGGGTGGCGATATTGCAGAAGATTGACGAGAAAACATGGGATGCTGTTAGATTGACCGAGATATTTGACACTATCTCCCGAGGAAAACGGATAAAAAAATCGGACCACATTCCCGGCAAAGTGCCATATGTTTCATCTACTGCGCTTGTAAACGGAACAGACGGAAGTTGCGGCAATGGAAAGGGAGTCCGAAAATTTGAAGACTGCCTTACTATTGCCAATAGCGGAAGTGTTGGTTCTTGCTTTTATCACCCTTATGAATTTGTTGCCAGTGACCATGTGACGGCTTTAAGACGTGACGGAACCAGTGCAGATTGTTATTTGGGTTTGTCTGCTCTTGTTGGCCGTTTGGGGGAAAAGTATAATTTCAACAGAGAGATTAACGATGTTCGTATTTCCAGGGAACGTGTTATGCTTCCTATACATGAAGGTATTCCGGATTACGAATATATAGAGAAAATTACGCAAGAGAAACGCCAAATGATGCTGAACAAGTATCGCATTTATGCTCAAAAATGTATTGTTGACTTAGGCGAAGAATCTAAGTTGCCTACTTTGTCTGAAGTGTCATGGGATTCTTTTTCTATCTCAGAAATTTTTAATATTTTGCCTGGAAAACGTCTGGTCGCAGCAGACTCCACACCCGGAAATAGACCTTTTATCGGAGCTCTGGATAACAATAACGGCGTTGCGCGCTTTGTGAATGACACTAATGCATCCCTGGATAAAAAAGTACTCGGAGTCAATTACAACGGAAACGGTATGGTTATTGGCTTCTACCATCCCTATGAATGTATTTTCTCCGATGATGTGAAACGATTTCACTTGAAGCACCATGAAGACAATGCATTTGTGTTGTTGTTTATGAAGGTTGCTATTTTGCAGCAGAAAAGTAAGTTTGGCTATCTGTATA